>CAJTMC010000008.1 GCA_910577115.1 uncultured Lachnospiraceae bacterium | reverse complement strand
TTTTTTTCTTAATTCTTCATACTCCATAATATCCTGTCCTAATAATTAATAGTTTGTTGCCACTGATTAAATACTGAGATTTCTATAGTGTTTAAAAGATAATTCGGGATTATCTATCACTAACACTCAATTACTCTATTTACAAATCCCTAGAGTAAAACTTCTTAGAAGCAGAAACCGAATATACTCAGAACAGGCGATGTATGATGCCAAAAACGCATTTGCTTCTTTTAAAGAGACAACATTTTGAAAAAATCCAATCTCTCCCTTTCAAGTCGAGTCTTGTAGGATTTGGATAACATTTATATTGCCCAAACTTTACTGGTATCTGTGGCTACCAGCAGCTTTTCGTGGGTAACTACACTTTTATGTATCGTATTGATAAAAAAAGCAAACAGGTTATTGTTGTAACCATTCGGTATTCTCTCAGTCATTTTAATACAAGATACACAATATATCCCCAATCTGAGAATAAGTATAAAAGAGCAGCACTATTCTGCAAAACCGAAAGCGCTGCTCCTAAAATCAAATCTGAAACCCATTCCGAGGATGCTTATTAGCCAAAATATCCCTCTGCTTCGCCACCGTCACATGCGTATAAATCTCCGTAATATTAATTGAACTATGCCCAAGCATCTCCTGAATATACCGAATATCCACATCCGCCTCAAGAAGACAAGTCGCAAACGTATGCCGGAACATATGCGGCGTAATATGCAAATCAATCGCAGCAAGCGCGGTATACTTATTAATCATTCTGCGAACCGCCTGATCCGACATCGCGCTCCCGTCCTGATTCGCAAAAAAATGCTTACAATTCCTGACCGCAACGGAAAATTCTTCCCGATACGCTTCCAAAACCTGAATAACCTCCCTGTTACAAATCTGAATCCGCCGCTCTTTATCCCCTTTCCCGTAAATCAAAATCGTCCCATCATATAAATTCACATTACTGCTTTGCAAAGCGCAAAGCTCTGATATCCGCATTCCCGTTGCAAATAAAAGCTCCGCAACGGCCGCATCCCGCAAGGCATTCCTTCGCTGATAGGTTGTCTTCGCATTCTGACGCTGCATATAAATCGTAGCAAGAAATACTTCAACCGTACGCAGTGGTATCGTTTTCGGAAGAATAACCGGCTCCCGAAAACGCACTTGTATTTTATAAAACGGATTCCGCTCAATCAAATCCTTATATTCCAAATAATGAAAGAATGCCTTTAAAGAGGCAATCTTGCGTTTTGCAGTCCTGGGCTTATACAGACTATGTAAACGGGCAATATAATCTTCAATAATATCTGCCGTAACAAGTGCAATCTCCGTAGCAGAAATCTGTTCCGAGAATTGCCTTAAATCAATCTGATAAGCCTTCAAGGTCTTTTCGTCCAGACATTTCTGCGCAGTACAGTATTCCAAATATTTTTTCATGTGCGTTTGTAAATTGTTCATCATAAATCTCCTTGTCCTTGTATTTTAAAATATATAGTACATGCATTTTGCAGATAATGCACTCACCGGTTTGTCATTTGTAAAGAACTGCAAAAAATGATATAATAACCTTATTTATTGAAGTCTATGCAATTAATTCAGGAGGCGCCGCCATTGAACGAACAAAACAACACAGAAGAAAATCAATTCAGGAAAAAATTTTGGAGCATTCTCATAATGCTCAACATCGCCCTTATCACAGCAGGCATCTTAGCAGGATATTCCAAAAAGGACTACTCCGTCAACCAAAAAGAAAATTCCCACCTGATTGGTGCCAGCTACATGACAATGAATAACGAGTTCTACAAAATCATGAGCGAAGAAATCAGCGCAAGAATCGAGGCGGAAGGCGACAAAATGGTCTTGCGTGATCCGGCGCTGAATGCAGACAGACAGGCGCAGCAGATTACGGAAATGCTCGACATGGGAATTGACGTATTAGTCGTTACTCCTGTAGAAGAAAAAAGCCTGACCACAATATTGGAACTGGCAGAGGATTGTGGATAGAAATAAGGCTTTACACCTTTTTGCTATCCCAAATATGCGAAAGTAGATTAAGAATGCCTTATATTACAGTTGAGAGTAGAGCTTTATCTGATGAACAAAAGGAGCTGTTAACGTTATCCGGTCAATTTGGAATGACGGTTACGATAAATTCATCAAATAATATTTTGAAGGAATGGATAGACTATGTTATCATATTTCTATAAATTCATAGAAAGGATGTGGGTATATGGCGACGATTGCACCTGTTTCAGATTTAAGAAATTATGGCAGTGTTTTAGAAAAAGTATCTGCCGGTTCGCCTGTGTATTTAACACGAAATGGGCATGGAGCCTACAGCATTCGTGATATGAAGGATGAGGAAAACTTCCAGAAAGCAGAGGCTATGATTCAGCTGCTATGTGAACTTAATGCCGGTATCCGCTCAGTAGAAGAGGAGGGGTGGATTTCAGAGGATGATTTCCGCAGCCATTTTAATAATAGAAGGAATGACAGGTGATAGAATATAAAATCCGTTATACACCGGGGGCACTGCGCGATATGGAGGCGGGATGGAGTGTATGATGCCTCAAAAGAATCTGATGTTGCTGACAGGTATGTGATTTTATAGACGAGATAGAGAAGAAAAAGCAATTTCCTCTTTCTGGAATACCGCTTGTATACAGAGGGCTTTTTACCAGTTTTTATATAGTCAATTTTAAAAAGTATAAGGCATTCTATCGTGTGTATGATAGTTATCAGGACAACTATATAGAAGTTGTCAGAATCATTATGGAAAAAATGGATTACATGAGGATATTGTTTGGTGAATCCGAATAAAGGAAACAAATGGCGCTTGTATCAGTGATGCAGGCGCTCTTATTTGCGCCAAAAACAGGAAGCACCTCTGTCAGACAATTAAAATGAGATTACTTATGCGGCTTGCAGGATAATATCTCTGTTGATAATGCTGTTGACTCATTGACTGCAATATATTATGATAAAAGCTGTATTGTTTGGGGAAACAGATGCAAATACTGTACGAGCCCGTCGCCGTAAGGCATATGTGAAATGCTATTAGCCTAACCGAAAGCCACAATTTAGGGAAAATCCATTGGAGTATATCTGAGAAGGCCGGTTAATAGAGTGCCAAGTCGGAATATCCGGACAATATAAATCCTCTTTTTTATAACTGCGAGCGCCGGTTTTTAGAGGAAATAAAAAATCGAAGGAGATTAAGGATATGCAAATGAAACGTAGTAAAAAATTATCGTCATTTATCCTTTGTATGGCGCTTATTGTGGCTATGGCGTTGTTTACAACCGGTTGTAATGGCAGCGCAGGCAATCGTACGCCTTCCGGCGAAGGAACAGAAGTGAATGCTCAGACGAATGTACAGGCTGATTCCAATCAGCTTGGAGAGGGCAGCACAAAATTTACCTTTACCGTAGTGGATAAAGAAGGCAATGAAACACAGTTTGAAATCCATACTGACAAAGAAACGGTAGGGGAGGCATTGACGGAGCTTGGATTAATTGCCGGCGAGGAAAGCAGCTATGGTCTTTATGTAAAAACAGTCAACGGCATAACTGCTGATTATGATAAAGATGGTGCATATTGGGCATTTTATGTCAATGGCGAATATGCACAGACAGGCGTCGATTCTACCATGATCACAGAAGGGGATAATTATTCCTTTCAGGTTGAATAAGCATGAAGCTTACAATCAGGGAAATTGCCGTTTTTGGAATGCTTGGAGCTGTTATGTATGCTTCAAAGATTATTATGGAGTTCATACCCAATGTGCATCTGATTGGCGTATTTACAGTCGCATTTACGGTTGTATATAGAAAAAAAGCATTATATCCAATTTATACTTATGTAATTTTGAATGGAGTTTTTTGTGGTTTTGCCGCATGGTGGATTCCTTATTTATATTTATGGACTATCCTTTGGGGGGCTGTTATGCTGCTTCCCAAGAGGATGCCGAAAAAAATGCAGCCTGTCGTGTATATGGCAGTATGCGCAGCGCATGGGATTTTGTTTGGGACATTGTATGCTCCGGCACAGGCAATCATCTATGGATTCAGTTTTAAGGCAATGATGGCATGGATTATTGCGGGGCTGCCGTGGGACTGTATTCATGGTGCCAGTAATTTCCTGTGCGGAATATTGATTATGCCAATTGCTTCAGCATTAAGGCTCGCGGAGAGGAATATTTAACGGAATAATATTTTCTGAACCAGTTCTTCATGGGGACATTTTTCATCTGCCTGATAAACCATAATCCCATTTATATCAGCACCTCTGTTAATGAACGCCGGAAACAGGAAACCGCATTCAGGAGGCCCTGCTTCATAATCATCAAGCAGAGGACAGAAAGTACATATAATGAATTCATATACTTCTTCCGATTCCCACAAATTTTCTTTGTCTTTCGCTTTTATAGGAATGTCATAACTTCCAAATAGTATTCTGACAGCATACGGCTTTGCGGATATGTATTTTTCCCCGATGTATTCATAAAAAAGCTCCAGCAATGCATCGTTTTTTAATCCGCAGTCCTTTAGCCCCATGAGCATCTGCCAGATATGTCCGGTTTTCTTATCTTCTGTGGAATAGGGATGGTATATTAAGTTTTTATTTGTTTCTGAAAATGGTACCGTCTTTGCAAGATAAAGATTGGTTTCAATATCTTTTTGTGACAGCTTTAGGAAATGCCTGTTAAAAGTACCGTCAATAAATCCGTCTTCGTCAAAATATGCACCTGCGATCCTTGAAAAACAGTTTCTTTTAGGAGTCATGCGCCTTGTAAGCTCAAGCATATCTTCTCTGTTGATTTCCATGTTTGTTCCGCTCCTGAATGATTTTTTTGCCATGTGTTGTATTTCACCCCAAGGGATTCTGTTAACAGTATACCATAATTGCTGCCGCAATTACGGTAAGATCATGCCCATTCGGGCGCGTATAATGTCTGCCGACATTGTACCATACTTAAACATCAAAAGCATCTGATATTTTATCGAGTGCATTTAAAATGTTCTTTCAACATATTTTTCAGTCTGCTCTTGGAAAAGTAACAATCTTATATTGGCAATCCATATTCTATTATGGTAAGATTATAGTTATCGAAACAGATAACAATAAACAAGACAAAAGGAGATTAAAAATGCCTTATATTACAGTAGAGAGCGGGGCTTTATCCGATGAACAGAAGGAGCTGTTAATTAAGCGATTGACAGAAGTATCTTCTGAGATTATGAATGTCCCGCAGGAATTTTTTACCATGACGATTAAGGAACTGCCGGATAAAAATTTCGGTATTGGCGGGAAAACGATTGATAAAGTAAAAGCGGAGTATCGGCAGAAGCATCAGTAAGCTTTTGACTATCAGGGATAGGAGTATTATGATTTCTTTTTATATTGTCCGACATGGAGAAACATTGTTGAACCGGATAAACAGAGCGCAGGGGTGGAGTGATTCACCGCTTACGGAGAACGGAAAAAAGGCGGCGGTAGAATTAGGCGATACATTTCGGGATATAGGACTGAACGCGGCATACACAAGCGATACCTTGAGGGCGGAAGAAACTGCAAAGCTGATTTTATCGGCTTGTGACAATGACGGCGTGCAGGTTCATAAAGACAAAAGACTGCGGGAATGGTGTCTGGGCTCTATGGATGCGGAAAATAATACAGTGTTTATTCAAACGGTATCAGACTGGCTGGGTGCTTCTTCATTCATGGAATTAAACAGACGCCTTTCCGATGTTGCGGCAGCGATTTTTGAACATGATACAACAGGTATGGCAGAATCCTTTGAGGATATTTCATACCGCCTGAAAGATGTTTTGGAGGAAATTGCCCAAACGGAATCGGGAAATGGAGAGTGCAATATATTAGTAGTAACACATGCGTTTGTTATAAAAACGCTATTGTATCTGTTTGCACCAGAGCAGTTGTGTGCGATGGACAAAGTAAAAAATACGGCTGTTTTAAAGCTTGTTTATGACGGAAGTGAATTTCGTTTTCAGGAAACCGTGTAATTTAACAGGATTTTTTGGACGTTTATGGTTGTTATTGAAAATCGTGAGCGGAATGAAAATCTGCAAATCAGGAGATTCGTATGGACAAAAAAGACAATGTAACAGAACAGTTAAAAGTGCTTCTTGAAGAATATGACTTTCATATAGAAACACTTTCTAAAGTGCTGCAGTTACCTGTAGAGCAGGTGATTACTTTGGCTGAGGGAAATGTTGACTTTTTACCGGACGATGCAACGTACCGTTTTCGGCTTTTTAACAAAATTTCTTTTTTATATTTGAGCGCTGTTGAGGATAAACATTCAAAATTATGTGCGTTTTTGCAGGTGCTTATTTCTTATCATGGTCTGTCGAAAAAGACAATTGCGAAAATGGCAGGCGTGGATAAACAGGATATTGATAAAATTTTATCAAATCCTCCGAAAAAGGTGCCGGAGGAAATAAAATTTAAGGTTGCCGTTACGGTTATGGCGTTGCGCTTTTTCCTAAAAGACTGTGAACCGGAGCAATAAATACTAAATCCGATGCTTGTCATTGTCTATAGCGTTTTGATAGTAGTCAATTTTATCTTCCAAATTTCGTAAATATTGCGCCCATTTTTGCTGCTGTTCCCAAACATATTCCCTGTGCGCCTGTAGCATCGCAAGGCGCTCGGGTATTGTTTCGGAACCCAGGTAACGCAGCTCGGAATAATGCCGTATCGTTTTCAGCGGCATTCCCGTTTCTTTCAGGCGGCGGATAAATTGAATCCATTCTACGTCGCCCTCGCGATATACACGTCGGAGGTTCTCGTCGCGCTCCACTTTCAGCAATCCTTTTTTCTCATAATACCGCAGCGTACTTTCCGGTAAGTTTGTCTGTTTTGCGATTTCACCAATTGTCATATGGTACATCATTTCCTTTTCAAAATTTTTATCCATTTTACCTTTCGTGTTGATAAATGCCCCTTTTGTAAAATGGCTGAATGAGAAGTTATTTTTCCGTTTTAACCTGAATTGTATCATTCAGAAAAACCAGTTCTCCTGATTCAATGATTTCATCTTGCATATATGCACGCTTTTCAACAACAAGAGAATCTTCTTGCATATTGAGAACATAGTCAAAATTACCCCGATCCGAAAGTTCATAACTTGCGCCGCCGGCATAGTCGTAAATCAGGATTCGATTATCTATTATTCCTGAGCCAATACTTAAGGTTGAACAAATTTCCGGATTGCCGTCACCAGTCAAATCATAGAAATAAACGCTCCAAATTGGCATTCCGGTATAGAGCTGAACTGCACCATTATCTGTTGCAGCCTCTAAGTGTTCTGAATAACAACGAAAAGTAACTCCTGTAAATTCGTCCAAATTATACTCTTTAACGCCATCCCAAACCATTTCATCTCCGTTAAGGCAATCAAACCATTTGATTACACTGTTCGCGTTTGAGGGTTCACTACTCTCAGCTGCAGGTGCTTTCCCACAACTTGTCAACGGTATTGAAAGTGCGAAGCAAAGTGCCGCTGCAATAATCTTTTTCATTGTCCATCTCCTTTCAAACGTCGATTTGTTGAGATGAGTATATCATGTCCAACTTCTAGTTTCAAGCTGTGATTGGTGAAATCGCTGGTGCTTAGACGCATCAACATGAAAGGTAAAAGGGACAAATTTTTTTATAAAATAAATGTGTTTTCAAAATTGCCAAAACCAAGCTTGAAGTTTTTACGCAAAAAACGCTTGACTTAAACTATGGTTTAAGTATTACGCTTATAGCACCACGTTGGCAGACATGATACTGCTCAAAAGGGCATGAGAAATTGTAATATCATGAGACACACATATACTGTCCGAAAGGGCATAAACAACGCCGTAATTGCGTCAGCAATTATAGTATAAACGAAAGCAGGAGGGAGAATTAAATGAAACAGACACGTTTTGAACAAGGAATGGAACAGCTTGGAAAAATTGACGGGGTAGGCGGTGAAGCTGTCATCAGGTCGCTCGAGGACATCGCTCCTGACGTCGGCAGATACATTGTCGAGTTTGCGTTCGGAGAAATCTATCCCCGCGCAGGCTTGTCCTTACAGGAACGGGAGCTTATCACAATTACAAGCCTGTTGACTGCGGGCGGCTGTGAGCCGCAGTTGGAGGTGCATATCAACGGTGCGCTGAATGTTGGCGTATCAGCGGAGAAAATCATAGAAACATTTACGCAGTGCATTCCGTATGTCGGCTTTCCGCGCGTGCTGAATGCAATATTTACTGCCAAAAAGGTCTTTGCGCAGCAAAAGATTTTAAAGCTTGACGTACTTGCCCCAGATAGCAAAAAATGATATGATAAAATCAGAAAACAAATAAGGGGCAACATATGGGAAATATATACGACGGAGCGTTCCGCACAATCTTAAATGACTGCCGGCAGTTGATTATTCCGGTTATCAATGAGATTTTTGGCGAACAGTATACAGGGGACGAGAAAATAGAGTTCTATCCGAATGAGCATTTTATCGACCAACAGGACGCGGCAGATCAGGAGAGAATAACGGACACCAATTTTGCAATTATTGGCAGGACAAAAAAGAAATATCATCTTGAGTGTGAAAGCAGCCCGCCGGACGGGCGAATGACAATCCGGTTGTTCGAATACGACGCTCAAATAGCGCTGGACGAGGGTGAGGTGACAAAAGAAACCCTGACAGTGACGTTTCCGAATACCGCGGTTTTGTATCTTAGAGCTTATAAAAAGACACCTGATAAAATGAGGTATGTCATAATCACTCCGGGCGGAACTGTGCAGTATGATGTGCCGATTATGAAAGTGCAGGCTTATTCATTAGATGACATTTTTGAAAAGCGGCTATTGCTGCTTATCCCATTTTATATTTTTTCACATGAGAAACGCTTTCCGGAGTATAATAATAATGAAGAAAAACTGGCGGAGTTAAAGGCAGAGTATCAGGACATTTTAATAAGGCTTGACAAACTGGAGCAACAGGGCATAATTGGCGCATTTGAAAAACGGACAATTATAGAGTTATCGGGCGATGTGATTAGAGAAATCGCACAGAAATATGAAAATGTGCAGAAAGGCGTAGGTGATATAATGGGCGGAGCGCTTATTGAAACAGAGGCAAGAGTCATTTTGAACAGGGGACGCAAAGAGGGAAGACTAGAAGGAAGACAGGAAGGAAGAAAAGAAATACAAGAAGAAACAGCGCGCAGAATGCTGAAAACAGGAAAACTGACAATCGAAGAGATTGCAGAATACTTAGGGCTTTCGATTGCTGATGTGGAGCGGCTTGCGGATTAGTGTACTGGTCAGCAGGTCAGTACACTGGCGTTTCAGGAGAAGTGAAGCCATAAAATTCCCACCGTTCGTTCTGCCCTATTTCCAATTCCCAAAATGGAGGTACCGAAACAGGCGCGATTTGCATAGGTTCATTCTTCATCTGTGTGTTCAATTTTTAAGACAACCGGTCGTGTACCGTCGTTGCAGTAGGCAATCATTACTTTTTCGTCCTTTGTCCACCCTTCCATGATAGAGCCGTCCTGTAATGCCGTATAAATGTAACGGCTGACTGCGTCCCACGCTTCCGCACAAAACTTTCCATGTAACATGTAGGAAAATCGTCTCTGTCAACAGTAAATTCCTACCCCACTTCAAAAAATGGGCATACCCCCGATTGGGGATCTGTAAGATATTCTTCTTGCAAATCTTTATAACATTCCTTTCGCAATACCGTAATTTTGCATTTGTGTTTCATCACGCTTCCTCCTGTTCCTGATAAATGTTTTTGCCAAACGCATATGCTCTTTGCAAATGCGCTGTTTTTTCTATTTGAGGCTTACCATTTGTGCTTCCGCAGCCGCCTGCTAGCAGCATACCTTTGTCGTGAAAGCCGATATAGTTGACCAATGTAAACCTATAATAAGAGACCGCCTGCTCAAACGTCCAAAATAAATCATCTGCGGAAGTCATAAGCAGCACACAGTCCTTTTCGGGGTATTTTTCATAACGTCCAAATGGCGGAGCGGGATCTTCCTCTGCAATACAGTAAAAGCGTTCAATAAAAGCTTTTAATCTTGCCGAAATCGTCCAGTAATAAAGCGGTGAAGCAAACACAAGCAAGTCAGCCTTTTCAATTTGGGGAATCAGTTCTGTAAAGCCGTCTTTCTGTACACAGGAACTTCCATGACGACAGGCATTACAGCCAATACAGCCCTTTATTTCCGTTTCCATCAGAGAGATTCTTTCGACATGATGACCCGCATCTTCCGCGCCATGAACAAATGCGTCTACCAGTTGTGCCGTATTGCCGTTGCGCCGTCCGCCGCCTGTTATTACTAAAATGTTTCTCATTCTTATTACCATGCCCCTTTCCTGTTCCTAAAAATAGTGATATGTTTTCCTTTTTGTAATTAGAAATGTTACGGCTACGGTTGTTGCCAATAAATCGGCAGCGACAACCGCAAGCCAAATTCCATTGATGCCCAATAGCGCAGGCAGAAGCGTAAAAATGTTACATTCGCTTTAAAATGTTAAAACTTTAACAGGTCGATTAGCAAATCTATTACGTTTCCTGCCGTTTCCTCTAAAGTCTGGTTGTCGTAGCTTCCCGCCCAACGAAGTGATATTCCCTCAAGCACAACATAAATCATTCTGACAAGCTCTGAAACCGCGTAGTTTGTTGTGATGCTTCCTTGCTCCTGTCCGTCTGTAAGAATATCCTGCAATATCTTTGTAATAGTTGCATTGGCTTTTGAAATTTTCTCTGCCAGCAGACGTATTTTCTCTAAAGCATTATACTTGGAATGCTCGAGCTTCCTGTAATAATATTCTTTGTAAAGCGTATTCCACCGAACCATATGTGAAACCACCAAATCTTCTTTGCTGACAAATAATTTGTAAAAGGTACCTCTGGAAAAACTAAATTATACCTTGCCCAAAAGAGATTGTCAATCTAAATTTTATAGTGGAACTTGCGTCTTTGAAGCAAGGATTTCTGAGTATACAAAAGATTTGCACAAGATGAAGAAGCCGCTCTCAAAAAAGAACGTGAAATGCTGCGTCCTGACACAGTTACACAGGCAACGAAACATCTTCAATCTGCATATAAAGATAAATTTGATTACAACCAATTTGCCAATGCCAAGTCTTATGTTTCTGATATACTTAATGAGACAGAACGACAGTATTCTATTCGACAACGATTGGAGCAAGCAAAGAGTCAGTCTCAAAAAAAGCCTAAATTATCTATTTCACGTAACAATAAAGAAATTTCATTATAATTTTTATATTTGATACACCTAAAAATGATTAGAAATCCGATATTTATGCTATTAAAAAAATGTCCACATCAAAATTTTGAAAATTGATAATAGAACTTGGATATTACACAAGAAAAAGTGAAAATTTCATGAAATAAGTTGTATTTAGTAAGAAATAGTGTATACTAAATATAGTAGGTGATGCACAGCCTTATAAATGAGCAAGTTATGAGTGGGTGATGCACAGCCCTTAAGTGAGCGAGTTAACAGATGGCAGGGACTACTTAAGTCTCTGCCTTTTCTGTAAACAGACGAAGGAGTTTTATGAAAAACAATATTAAAATATATGGTGTGAAAGATGCCTATATAAAATACTTGAGCCAATATCAGGAACATTTATTTTTGCATGAAGGCGGATCGTTCGGGCGAAAATACATAGGCACTGTTTTAGAGATTAATGGATTTTTTTATTTTGCACCATTGTCTTCGTTTAAGTCCAAACACAAGAAAATGAAAGAAAGTGTAGATTTTATCAAAATAAAAGACTATGCGGTTATCAACATAAACAATATGATTCCGGTTCCGAAAGAACAATTGATTGAATTAGATATCAATGCTGAAAAAGATTCACACTATAAATTTCTTTTGCAGGCTGAAAGCCGCGAAATAAACAGGCAAAAAAATCGGATAAGGAAAAATGCGGAGATTGTCTATAATCATAAAAAGCGGAATAAGGATTCCACACCATTGGCAAAAAGAACAAATGATTTTGTGTTATTGGAAAAGAAGTGCAGGGAATACTAAACACGCCCTCTAATCTAAAGATTAAAGGGCTGTTTGTCTGTTTTTGTTCACTTTTGTAATGATTATAACCAACCAATCGCTTTGAGATCGTCTTCCAACCACTCATATATTATATCCGTAACAGGAGTGTCGGATAGCTTAACATCACTATTATGTATTTTATTGTTGATAAATATATTACCATCTTTGCGAAGTGTTTTTTGCGCCATAATTAAATCATCACAGATAGCCGTATTATTCCAAATCTCATCGTCATCTTTACAGCAAATATTTATTTGGTTCGGCTCTGATATGGGCAAAGGTTTCATGTACCAAGAAAATCTGGGATAAGATATTAATTTTTCATTTTCATCACAAGTATATTGGAGAATCCCGACAAATTCACAAGGCAATATTAAATATGTGGAAAGTTGACTTTTTAAAGGATTTAAAAAAGTTTCTACAAAATCTTTATATGTGCATAGTGCCTTAGAATATGTATCCTGAAGTCTTCTTAGCAATTGATCTTTTGAGTAAGTTCCTATTATCCATTTTGAAATATTTTTTTGATCACTGGCTATATAAGGGGAAACTTTAGTTTTTTTATTTTTCCATAAATTTTCTTGTTGCAGAATACCATCATTTAAAATCCATTTCTTATTACGAACATTATATTTTAATCTATGTGATAATTCTTTAAATGTAATAATCCACGACCATGTTGCCTGAGCAGGGACGACTTGCTCAGAAATTGTTGAACGAAATTTCGTTTTAGAAAATTCAATTACATCCTGACCAATATATTCATTTGCCCATGAATAAATAATTACGTTGTCTTCTTGTGTGTATGCTAACGTATTTGTATGAATACCATCTTTCTGCAAACCAAAATCAATCCCCTTAAATGCTTGCAACCAAATATTCATACATTCATAGATTCTTTTTCCACAAATATCTGCAGATGGCAATGAAATTGAATAATCACAAAAAACACTATCACGAATAATTATAGAAGAGATATAAGGCATTTTGAGTATTATCTTTGAAAAATATTCTTTTGATTCTTCATAGTTCATCTGACTGAATAATATAGAAAGAGAATATCGCCATAGTAATACACTTTCTTTACTTGCCAATATCTGTTCTATATTAATATACTTTTTTCTTATGGCTTCTGCCCCAAACCATTGGGCTAAAATCGGCAAAGAAAAAGTATAATTATCATATTCATCTTTAAAAGCATAACCTGATTTAAGTAATTGCTCGCAGTCTATCATAGGATTAATTTCTGACTTATGTATATATCCTAAATTGCGTTCAAGTGATAAAACAGCCAATCGGGCAAGGTCATTACTTAAATTTGGATATTTTCCTTCATATGAGCGAATAGACTTTTCAATAAAAATAGACATTAATTCCAATTCACTTCTGATGTAATGGTGTTTTTCAAAATAAATAGAAAAAATAATTGTAAAAAAAGGCTTTGACAATGTTTTTAGAAAGGCATCTTTATTCGCATCAGTTAGCTGAAAGTTAATATTGTATTTATCTAATCTAGTAATTTGGCAAAATAAGGTATTCATTTCAGATAAGGATAATAGCTTAACAGGTATGATGTTTTTGCCTGTCAATATACTCATCTGTCTACTACTAATGACACATTTAAAATCAGGATAATAGTTACTTAAATAATCAAATTCCTGAATATAATCCGCTATTTCCCCATATGCAATTTCCTCAAGACCATCAAAAATTAATACACAATTCATCAACGGTATTTTCTTCTCTTTAGCCCATGACTCAATACTATTAAAAGATGATAATAAATTTGCATTCAAAAAAACTGGTATGTGGGGATTTGTAGTTTTTATATATGAATCATACAAATTCAAGTAATATAAATAAAGGGTATGAGATTTACCACATCCAAATTCTCCAATAAGATAATTTACCTTGTCAGGAAAATCATACGAAAATTCAGCTATACCGTTTTCTATTATAGTATGTGCTGTATCTTCCTTTATGCCAAGTACTTTTAATTTCGTAAGACACCATGTATATACGGTTTTGTATTGTTTCGTGAGAAATGCACTACCATTATCCTTTTCTGATGTTTCAAAAAGAATACTATGATCAATAAACCCTGAAATCGTTTGAAGTTTTTCTTCTGATAGCTTATTTATTTCAACCATTAGTTCCGTTAGACCAATAATATCTTTTTTCGGATCAAAAGATAAAGGAGCACTATTAAATTTAAAAGAATAGTTTAATTTTTCGCCAATTATTAAGACAATTAATCTATCATATGATTTTATATAACCTTCTCGCAGAAACGTATCTAATGTATTTTTAATTTTTGTACTACTATTATCAGAAGTGACTTGTACAGAAATCCGATTTTTATCATCTCCAAGGTCTATACCCGCAAAATTATTTTTTATTTTGTTTAAATTCTCTAATTGATAATCGTAAATAATATTCAAAATAAAACAGAATGCATTTTCCGCATCTTTATTTGCATCTTGATAGCCTAATCGGTTATCAATTTCAATGCTTTTAGCATACAGCAACAGTTTGTCTTTAATATTTTCATAATATTTACGTGTGATTGTTTGCATAAGGTATTCTCCGTTTCTTTCCTCATTAATTCTCCGTTGACGCTAGCTTCTGATACATTCTCATTAACTCCGCAACACAGCTTTCCTCCGTCGTATCCTTGATTGAAAAACCATACGCCTGCATAACAGCTTTATCATTTTGCGTGTGAGCTTTTCTAAGTTCGGGCGGCATTGAAATCTCATCATACAAATCAGAAAGGCTGCTGTCAGAGTACAATGCCCTTGCATCAAGAATACCCTGCGCAGTCTGTTCTATACGCTGTTTTTGTTCTTCATTAGGGCTGCACCAAGGAAAATTGTTGTATACAATATCGTTAGAATATCTGTAGTCGCTCTTTATTCTTCCGCAAACCGCTCGTACCCACGCCATATGAACATTCGACATCAATACACCAAAATGATATAGAGTCGCGTTTGGCATCATAATATTTGCATCCCCACATATTACATCTGACGAAAGAAATCCCATTGGAATATACCGCCTGTTTTCTGATGAGTGGCGCGGAATTAAAATATAATCACTATCTGGCTGTCTCATTTCCATGAACCTTAAAGGGTAATCCGCATATTTCCGTGTCGCTTCCTTTGTACTTTCGCTTCTGAATTTTTTAACTGCCATTACCCTTTCTTTGACATACGGCATTCTATTTAACTCTTCGGGCAATATCCCTTCAAGCCACAGACAGTAACGAGGCATATTATGTAAATATTCTTTTGCACCATAAAATCGGCGGATAAATTTCCCTGCACTGGGATTATTTAGCAGTAATTCATCACACTCTGGCTCTGATAATAATAAATTTCCGCCATCAACCGGACTGCTTCCCTTTATAATCTGTGGGACAGCACATATTGGTTTTTTCCTGCTTTCGATAAATACAGTATCACCAGCTAAAAGATACGGATTTATAGAATCAACAATAAGAATATTGTTTTCTTGGAATATTTTCTTTTTTGAGCTGTTCGTAACAGTATCAAAACCAATAATAACACAATGCACATGTGCTTTTAAACTTGCCTCACTATCCCATCGGAATGTTCTATGGGCAAACTCAATTTGTATTCCAAACCGCTCATAAATCGGCTTCCATACGGCTTCAACCTGTTCTCCTTGTGTAATAGAATTTGTAGAAACGAATGCTGTTTTTATCATGGTATTCATCATGTATTCCGCCGCTTTAAAATACCAGCAGGCAACATAATCTACTTTTCCTGCGGTTTTATATACTTTGCCTTTTCCATCTATATAAACTGACTGAATATCTGCTTTCTGTTCCTTATTTTGTAATGAATAACCCACAAACGGCGGATTCCCCATAATATAATTCAGTTCCTTTTTAGGTACTATGCTTTCCCAATCAATCCTAAGAGCATTTCCTTCCGTAATATTCGCATAGGATTTTAATGGAAGGAAATCAAGGCTCATATGCACAATATCTTCTGTTTCCTTCATCATCTGACTTTCTGCAATCCACAATGCAGTTTTAGCGACCGTTACTGCAAAGTCATTGATTTCAATTCCATAAAACTGACCAATAGATACCTGTATGGGGTTAATTGCTTCTCCTAATACAATCTGTCCTCCCTGTAATTCGTTAAGAATTTCGTTCTCTAACCTGCGGAGTGAAATATAAGTTTCCGTTAGGAAATTTCCCGAACCACACGCCGGATCGAGAAATTTTAACCCTGCAATTTTTTTCTGAAAAGCATTCAATTTTGCCTTTTTGGTACGTTCCACTGCAATTTGCTTGATTCCAATAAACTCCTCTTTTAGTTCGTCCATAAACAGCGGATCAATCACTTTATGGATATTTTCAATAGATGTATAGTGCATACCTCCGCTTCTTCGTGTTTCCGGATTTAAGGTGCTTTCAAATACTGCACCAAAAATAGTCGGACTTATATCTGACCAATCAAAATCCGCACTTGCTTTATTTAACAGAATACCCTTGATTTCCTCTGTAAACATTGGTATCTCTATTGCTTCATCGGCAAACAGCCCTCCATTTACATATGGGAAAGCTGCAAGATGCGGATTTTCCTCTGCCAAATATTTGTCCCTGTATTCTACTTTCGTATCAAGTATTCTAAACAGTTCTATAAGAGCTTTCCGAAAACCGTTTACAGGCACGTCTTTCAGATAGTCATGGAACATCATATGCGAACCGAAAATACCCGCATCTTCCGCATACAGACAGAATACAAGACGCACGCACAGAGCATTCAGGCTTTTAAATGAATGTTCATTTGGTTCTTTATACTGTGCTATCAGCTTATCATATAATATGCCGACAATTTCTCCTGCCTTGACAGAGATTTCCATTTCATGTGAAAGCTCTTTGACCTCTTTTTGAAACATAAAATCAAACAAAGGAAGTTTGTTTCGCACTTCCTCTAAAAGTATGATTACAGCAGGCTCATTTGGCTTATTCATATCATGAATTTCAAATGATTTAAAATTACAGGTTACAATCCATAACGGTGTTTCATTTGGTATCATCCACTGTGCATAGTTGCGCCCCTGCTCAAATGGTGTGCGCATTGAACCGTCTGACTGCGGCATCTTTCTGCCCAAGTCCTTATCAATGCTTTTCTGTTCTATCAAAACCCTTGTTTCGGGTATATAAACATCTATGTACTTTGTCTGCCCGTCTACCACGACACGTTTTTCAAAATTAATCTTTTGCAAAACATCTTCAATTCCCAACACATTCGTAAAAAAATCTATCCAAAAACGTTGGCTGTCACTCTTCTCATCGCCAATACCACGCCAATCATTATAAAATTTTGTGGCAGCATTTCTTTGTTCTGTATCTGTCATATTGTACCTCTTATTCTTTGATTCGCAGCCAAAAATCACCAAGAAAGATTAACATTGATATTCTATCATAAAAACAAATAAAATAGTATAAAAAGCATACTTTTTATATAATTCCATGAACAATCCTCCCTCCTTGTTATTGTCTGTAATCCCCGTAGCTTCCTGCGGGAGTTTGACTAAATGCCTGTACAAATTATACAGGATAAACAGTTTCCGCACAATTTACTGTCACGTTCCAATTTGGCAGCCACAAGGTGCGGACACAATTTTTGATGCAGTTCTGATGCATGGTTTCGGTAAAATAAGAAAATACAAAAGAAAGAATGCAATAAAAGGAATGTGATAGTGTTATGAAAAATTTTTCAACAAAAAAGAACCTTTTAAAAAATTGCACTACAAAAAAAGGAATTGTCATTGTGATAATTTTCACAATGTGGTTCACAAGCTGTAGCCCCCAATTATTAACACCGTCCTCAAATATGTCAAATGACGCAATATCAGACATTTATGAGAACCAATCATATTTTGCGGAAGAAGAAACAGGAAAAGAATCAGAAGAACAAACAGAGCAAGCAAAGAATATCCCAAAAGACGAAGCAGAACAAGAACAAACGGAAAAAACGCAACAAAAATCAAACCGAAAACAATCAAAAGCACAAAACGCACAACAGAACACACAAGCAAAAACACGAACCAAACTCACACGCGCCACCGACTCCCCAAAACAGGACGGCAGCACTCTCTGCTACGGCGCCCTCCGCATCACGCTCCCCGACGGCGTGACAATCGAGGAGCAGCCCGCCGAACAAAACATGCACATCCTTGACCTCGCCGATGCGGAAAAACCATTCCCGCCACGCCTTTGGATTGCGCACTACCGCGGCGCATATCAAGACGACCGCGACTTGGCAAGCGCACTGTTGGACATACTGCCCGACACCGTTTTGGAACTCCGGCATAAAGACGCCGCCCACCGCCGCTATCAGTTCACATACGATGCGTTCTATAAAAACGGATATGTTATTATATCCGGCAACGACATTTACATAGCAGAAGAACATTCTGATGAGCGCTGTTTTGGAAATCTGCTCGATGAGAACGCAGTTCGTCTGGGAGACGCCACAGGCAGGATTGGCGACCGATATAGTGAGGCATATAACGCGGTCTACGAAAAAGTCAAAGTGGAGAAATCCCTCTCCCTTTTGGCTGTACAATCTGTGGAGAATGATACTTTGCAAAAGGTGTTTTTGTATCGGGACGGATATTTCACTTCGCCGGAAAGTACATTTTCTTTTCCCGAAACATCTTACCAAATTGAATTTGAGGACTGTAATTTTGACGGCTGCCCTGATATGATTGTACCGTCGCCGATTGATATTTATCTTTGGAATTCTGACAAAAAAGCATATGAGGCGACAACAATACCCGAAGAATTTCCACAGTCCTTTTGGCATACAAACTGTTATGCACAAACAAAGACCATTTATGGAGATCAATACAATGATGACGAGTGCCGGGAACCCTATCTGCGTACAGAAACGCTTTGGCAGTGGGAGGGAACCGCTTTGAAACAAAAACGGGAATGCATGGCAGAAGTACGTGATGAAGAGATTCGGATTTGGGCATATGAGAGCGCAGACAACGGCAAAAAGCTTCTGTTTGACGAAACCGTTTTAAGACCGGATTGGGAGCGCAACAGCGACAGCGTACAGGCATGTTATCAAAAATTTTATGCAGGGCTTATTCCCGAAACAAACGACGACTGGCTGCATCCGGTTACATACAGTCAGTATCGTAAGGAGTATATCCCACAGGCGTTATTGGACGAACTTGCAAATGCCATGCATGACAACACAGTGTCGGATTTCCTTGGAAAACACACGATTGATAAAGAATTAACAAGTGAGGAAAAAATTGCCGTATCAAAGAACCATTTGGAGCTGCGCAGAAATTTGCTTCAGGAGTGGGGGACAGATTATAGAATGGTATGGGCAGATGTGGACAATGACGGTATTTTGGACATTATCGCTAAAAAATATTATAACAATACAAAAAGCTTTACGGACTATGAGATTTATCAAGGTCAGAAGGACGGCACATACAAAAAAACCGACAGCTATTCTTCCGTAGCGGAGAAATTTTGTGTTCTCAATTATGAAGGGAAAAACTATCTGTGCCGCATGCCGTATGGATACAGTATCAATCATTACGCTATGAGCAGCAGCATGAGTCTTGCGTACTATGTGGACGGAACGGAGGCGGAAACCGTCCGGCTGCTCTTTTTCCCGCAGGAATACCATATCAAACTTGCCGAATGTGCGCAGGAGCACTACAAAGCGCTTGCGCAGGACATGCTGGAGAACAGTCTTGATTACAAAAAGAGAATTGATGCATACAAAGGCATCGACGGCAGCATCGAACAAAAAATTGTATCGGAGGAGTACGACTACGAGTGCGATTTGGACAATGACGGTGTACCGGAGCAGTATAGCAAGTCAATTTGGATGGATAGCAGCGACGTCGGGAAACTGGAACGCTTTCAGATTTATGGCAGGGACGCAGGGGTAAAGAATGTCCGCAACGCGGAAACTATGGCGGAGGGATTGGTAATTCGGCTGTGGGCAGAGCCGTTTGCGGGAAAAACTATCATTCATATCTTTTCCCGAACAGAAACAGACGGGTTTGAACTTGCAGGCTTTCTGCTTAACGGCGCCAAATGTCAGCGGATTTACCGCATTACCGCGGACGTGACATACGGGGTTTTGCAGGAGCGTGAAAATATCGTGCGGAAAAACACCTGAAAACAGAGAATAAGCAAAACAACAATAAATGAGAATGTAAACATTTTAAGAGGGAATCAATATGTATCAAAATATGGAGAAGCATTTTAGGGCATTTCTGCCGTTTTTTGTGATTGCAATAGCTGTTTTCCTGACCGGCTGTCACAGTCAGGAGGAAACTACCGTTTATCAACTGGAAACACAAGAGGACAATTCCGAAATTCTCTACATAGACGACGTACAATACCGCAGGGACTCGGGCGGAACTGAGCTGGCGATGTATTATAGTGGCGGAGATGTTTGGACTTTGTCAGAAGGTCTTGGAGAGCAGATTGGTATCTGCGGAAACGGAGCAGATTCGGGCGGTGGTTTTGCTATCTATGAAGCAACAGGCGACGAAGACCGTACGGTTCTTTATACGGAACCGCGTAAATTTTATTTTGGCGGTAAAGATGTGCGGCTTTGGCTGCGGGAGGACGTGTCCTTAGGACTGCCCACAGCTGAAATGGTATCTCATATCACAATTACCTGCGCCAAAAAGGAGGACGCCCAAACACAAACAGAAGATCAGACTTTGGCGGAAAGTCTGTTGGACGTCTATCGCAGCGAAAGCGGGCAGTCTGTGGAGCTTTTGGCGACGGATGAACAATGGATCAGATATACATTCATATTACATCATAAAGACTACCC
The DNA here is from genome assembly GCA_910577115.1 of uncultured Lachnospiraceae bacterium. Classification (GTDB taxonomy): domain Bacteria; phylum Bacillota; class Clostridia; order Lachnospirales; family Lachnospiraceae; genus COE1. The sequence continues at coordinate 85,269 of CAJTMC010000008.1, read as the reverse complement.
GTTTCTTCAATACGAAATTAGCGGAGGATATTCTCCCAGTCAGAACATGGCTTACTGCCGTAATGATGCACTGGAATGGTTTGCTCTGCCAAAAGAATGGGGGGACATGTTAGCAAAAACAACAAATCCTGTCAAGCATTGATGCAGCTTTGATGCACATATCCTGTAAAATAAGAAAAATACAGGAAAAATGGAGTGTGACGAAATACATGAAAAGCGTATCTTTTAAAAACGGAATATTCCTTGTAATGATGTTTGCAATATTACTTACAAGCTGTAGTTTCGGAACACAGACGCAAAAACAGATTGCAAACATAAGTTCTGTTGAAGAAACGCAAACCATACAAAATACAGATGAGCGTGAGAAAAATTTCGGGGATAGACATGCATATACACAGCCCGTGAAAATGATACCACTTGAAACAAAAATACAATCAGACAATCGCACACTGTCTTACGGAAAGCTCCAAATAACACTTCCCGACGGTGTAACAATCGAAGAACAGAACACAGAAAATGACATGCGTGTCATCGACCTGAACGGTGCGGAAAAAAGTAAAAATGCACCGTTTCCGCCGCGCATTTGGCTTGCAAATTACTGTGTGGCGTACCAAAGCGAATGGGAGCTTGCAAGCGCACTGCTTGATATACTGCCCGACATCACCTTGCGCATCTGCTTCAAAACGAACGATGCCCGTCGTTATCTGTTCACGTACAATAAGCCCAATCAAATCGGCTATATAATGGTATATGGAGACGACATCTACCTTGTTGAAGAACTCGCAGCAGAACAGGATTACAGTTTTGGAAGACTGTTGGACGACCGGTATGTCCATTGGGAGAACAGCATGCAGAAAATCGGCAGCAGGCGCGATTATGCGTATTGCGCTGTCGACAAAATAAAAGTGGAAGAGAACTACACCCTGTTGGCGCTGCAGGTTGTCGATGAAAATAACATGCGAAAGCTTACCTTGTTTCAGGACGGTTATTTTATTTCGCCGATAAAGGAACTCTCCTTTGAAAATTGCCCGTCCGATATTCAATTTGAGGATTACAATTTTGACGGCTGTCCCGATATGATAATATCATCATCCATTATTTATCTTTGGAACACCGACAAAAAAGAATACGAGGCAGTGCAGATGCCTGAAGAATTTTCGCTATTTTCAATAGCGGATGATATTGCGCTTTATCCCGAAACCAAGACCATTTGGACGCAGGGATGCGAATACTTGGAAAACGGGAATGCGGCGCATGATTGGACTTGGGTTGACTACATGGAAACGTTTTGGCAGTGGGAGGAGAATGCCGTCCTGACAAAAAAGCGCGCGTGCACAGCACAGGTGCGGGAGGAAGAGGTTCGTATTTTGGTATATGAATATGCCGACAAAGACAAAATCGTCTTGCGCGACGAAACCGTTTCCGTTGCGGAGTGGGAGCAGAACAGCGATACGGTACAGGCGTGCTATCGGGACTTTTATGACGAAATGGTTCCTGTCCCAAATGTCGGAATGCTCCACAAAACAGACTGCAATCAGGAGTATATACCGCAGGAGCTGCTGGACATGCTTGCAAAAGCCATGTTGGACGGTACGGAATATGAAATCCTCAAAACCCTTGAAACCGGTAAAGAATTAACAAAGGAGGAAGTGCTCGCCTTTGCCAAAGACAATATTGCGCTGCGCTGTGATGTTATTTTGGCAGAGCAGTCGAACGATTATATTGATTACATTATGATTATGACCGACGGGGATAATGACGGCATTCCTGATATCGTTGCAAAAGAATACTTTGGCGGAACGGGAGGATTTACGGAATACGCTTTTTATCAGGGGCAGGAGGACGGCACGTATGAAAAAACAAGCATTTATTATTCCGTAGACGAGGTGTTTCGAATGATTTCCTATAAAGGAAAAAACTATCTGTGCCGTATGCTGGTAGACCGCGACAAAAAACAGGATAGCGGCATCAGCCTTATATGCTATACAGACGGTGTGCAGGCGGAAACAAGGAATCTGATGTTTTACCCTGAAACCTATGATGTCAGACTTGCCGCATGTGCAGAAGAACAATATCAGCCGCTTGCGCAGGAGATGTTAGAAAACGCTGTAACATATAAGGAAAGAATTGACCGATACACAAACATAGACGGCAGCAGTGAAGAAAAAACTTTCGAACAGGAGTACGGATATCGGTGTGATTTGAACAATGACGGCGTATTGGAACTGTACGATAAATCCATATGGCACCCAAGCAACCTGTGGACGGTTGTGCATATTGAATTATCCGGTGAAGGTCCCGGAATAACAACACTGAAAGATGCAGTCTGGTCCGTAGAGGGAACGCCAATCATGGTGTGGGCAGAACCGTTTGCGGGAAAAAACATTGTTCATGTGATTTCCCTGACAGGATCGGAAAACAAAACAGGACGTGAGAAAATAACAGGACTCGATGATTTTGCAATCACAGGATTTTTGGTTGACGGCACACAATATCAAAGCGTATATCGGATTACTGCCGACGCAGAGTACACAGTGCGTCAGGAATACGAAAACACACAAGTGCGCAGGTAGCAAATTCAGAAAGGAACAAGATGTCATATTATGAAACGAATACCAATTAAGCCGCGGTGTAAAATTGCATTACTGGCAGGAGCAATTCTCACACTGTCCCTTATTTCCTGCACCCGGCAGTCATCTGTATTAGAAGAAAACGCTCTCCAAACAGCCGTATCAGAAGAAAGCTTACGAAACACAAACGTGCAGCTTACCGAAAGTGAATCGGAAGAGCAGACAACGGAAGAAGCAGGGACAACATTAACGTATACATACACACAGCCTGCAGAGACGATACCGCTTGCAACAAAAATACAGTTAGACAAAAACACGCTGTCTTACGGAAAACTTCAAATCACACTGCCCGATGGCGTAACAATCGAAGAACAGAAACCGGAAAATGACATGTGTGTCATTGACCTGATCGACATGGAAAAAAAGAAAAAAGGTCCCTTCCCACCGCGCATCTGGCTTTTGCATTATCGCATAACATACCAAGACAAATGGGAGCTTGCAAGCGCACTGCTTGATATACTGCCCGATATTACGCTGCATAGTTACGACAAGCCGGGGGATAACCTTCACTACCTGTTCACATACGACAAGCCGTATAAGAACGGTTATATAATGGCATATGAAAACGACATCTGCATTGTCGAGGAGCTCTCGGTGGAAAGCGGTTACGGATTTGGGAAATTGCTGGAAAGCGATATGGTTCACTGGGAAGACAGCATACAGAAGATTGATGTCAGAAATGACAATACAGACAATGCGGATTTTAACAAAATTAAGGCGGAAGAAGACTGTACCCTGCTTACAATGCAGTCTGTCGATCAAAACGATACGCGGACAATTTCCCTGTTTCGGGACGGTTTTTTTGCCGCGCCGATAATGAAGTTTTCGTTTGCTGAATGTCCTTTAAAAATTGAATTTGAAGATTATAATTTTGACGGCTGTCCGGATATGATTGTACCGCGGACAGAAATTCTTCTTTGGAATACAGGCAAAAAGAAATATGAGGCGGCGCAGATACCTTGGGATTTTCCGATGCGGTCGGGGATAATAACACATTATCCGCAGACGCAAACGATTTGGGGATACGACAGGGAATACGTGGAAGATGCAAACGGCGGGAGCTCTTGGGATTATTATGACGAAAAGGATACGCTTTGGAAGTGGGAGGAAACCGCCTTAGTGAAACAGCGTGCGTGTGTGGCAGAGGTGCGGGACGAAAGCGTGCGGATTTGGGCATATGAAAAAAGTCCTAAAAATATGCTGTTTGATGGAACCTTTACCATAGAGGCGTGGGAACAAAACAGCGGTGCGGTGCAAAGGCGGTATCGCCAGTTCTATGCAGGAATGGTATGGGAAGAAAGTGGAAAATATCCGCACAAGACATACTATGCTCAGGAACCTCCCGACTACATACCGCAAGCGCTTTTGGACAACATCAAAAAAGCCATGTTAAATGCTGCGGTGCCCGAAACGCTTGCGGAATTTCGGATTGACAATCAATTAACAAACGACGCGGTTTTAACGCTCGCCAAAGACCATGTGGAACTGCGCAGCGAGGTGGTTTTGGCAAAACAGTACGGGGATTACCATATGGATATGGCAGACCTCGACAATGACGGCATTATGGATCTGATTGGAGAAACCTATTATGACGGCATCGGAAACTATACGCAATACTCGTTTTACCAAGGTCAGAAGGGCGGCGCATACCAAAAAACGCAAAGTCGTGTTTGTGTTACGGCAGCGGAGCGGTTTGACATCCTGTCCTATGACGGGAAAAATTATCTGTGCCAAACGCTTTACAATAATGACGAAAAAAAGGACATCAGCCTCTCGTGCTATGTGGACGGAACTGTGGCAGAAACGGTTCAGTTGGTGTTTTTTCCCGAAAAATATGATATTTGCTTGGCAGAGTGTGCAGAGGACAAATATAGAATACTTGCAGAAAATATTTTGCAAAACGGGATTTCTTACAAAGACAAAATTGATGAATACAAAAACATCGATGGACGCAGTGAAGAAAAAGCTGGTTCACAGAAGTATGATGCATATCAATGCGATTTAAACAACGACGGCGTATTGGATCAGTACTATAAAGACATTTGGGCAAGAAGAGATTTGGCATACCTTGATTTTTTCAGTGAGGACGCAGAGATAGAAAAAGTGGTTTGCGACATGGGGCAGTCGGTGGAGGGAAGCGCGGTTATGATGTGGGTAGAGCCGTTTGCGGGAGAAAATATTATCAACATTATTTCCACAACAGAATGGGAAGATTTTGAAGTAACGGGATTTTTGCTAAACGGTACAGAATATAAAAAACTATACCGGATTACGGCAGACGCCGTCTGTGGCGTTCGGCAGGAACGTTTGAATTAAAGCAGATATTGTACTTACGTCCACAAACATCAAAACGCATACGCTTTTCGTTGTCAGGAATTTGCAGGACCGGACAGGAATGGAGAATTTTTATGGAAAATTTTAATTGGAAAAACAAACTCATAATCGTAACAACCCTTACCGTATTGCTCACAGGCTGCGGCGCTCGTGAGCGGACAGAAGACAGAACTCTGCCGGATACGGGCACGTCAGGCGTGGAAGAAACACACATCGCAGAAGAAAAAACAGATGAAAAAACAGACGAAAGATTGCAGCCATCTCATACAGAAGTGACGCTGCTTGATACAAAACCGATCATTGACGAAAATGCTGTGCTATATGGAAACCTTCATATCACACTGCCTGATGGTGTAACAGCGCAACAGCAAGCGCTTGACAAAGGCGCAGTTGTCATTGATTTTCCCGGAGCAGAGGCAAACGAGGATGAGGATAAGTATGAATATGGCAAAAGCGGACCGCTTCCGCCACGTATATGGTTTCGAAATTACCAAATGGTGTATGAAAGTCGATGGGAGCTTCTAAGTGCATTGCTGGACTTGCTGCCTGATACGTCGCTGTGTGTTCAAAAGGTAACGGATGCCAGTGAATATGTATTTACCTATGAATCCGATTATAAAAACGGTTATATATTGGTACATGAGGATGATATATACATTGTGGAGGATATTAAGGCAGAGTGGAAGTACAATTTTGAAGAGTTTCTCAATGATAAGCTGGTACTGTGGGAGAACACGCAAAATGTGCTTGCAATTGGCGACACGTCCGGAAGGGCAAATAAAAAACTATATGACAAAATTGATGTGGAGAAACATTACACATTATTTGTGTTACAGTCTGTCGATTCCGATAACACGCGGAGGGTATTACTATTTCGGGACGGATATTTTGATTCCGCTGTTGCAGAGTTTTCCTTTGCGGAAGCGTCAGGAACCGTCGTATTTGAAGACTGCAATTTTGACGGCTGCCCCGATATGATGGTATCAGAAACAAATATTTACCTGTGGAATACAAAGCAAAAGACATATGAGCCGGCGCAAATGCCCAAGGATTTTGAGAAATATTCATGGAAAACAGAGCGCTATCCGGACACACAGACCATTTGGGGATATGATGACGAATATGGAAAGGGACCGGAGCATTGGTCTGATGTTGACCATAAGGAAATGCTGTGGAAATGGGAAGGAACCGCTTTGGTAAAAAAGCGGGAATGTATAGCAAACGTGCGGGAAGAAGGTGTGCGGATCCGGGCATATGAAGGCAGTCCGGAAAATGTGTTGTTCGACGAAACCTTTACGAAGGAGGAGTGGGAACAAAACAGCGTCCAGGTGCAAAAGCGGTACCAGCAATTTTATGCCGGAATGATTCCTGAAGAAAACGATGAGAAACTCCACAGGATAGACTATAATCAGGAGCATATAGAATACATACCGCAGGCGCTTTTGGATATCATCACAAACACGATGCTTGACGGTAAGAAACTGGAAACGCTTGAAGGGATGGTGAATGACAAAAAATTAACAACAGAGGAGGCTTTGGCACTTGCCAAAGATAATTTAGCATTGCGCAGCGATATGATTGGGGCGGTTCGATCCGGGAATGTGATTGCGGTTATGACGGACGCGGATAATGACGGTATTGCGGATATTGTCGCGCAGGAATTTTTCGGTGGTACGGCAGGATTTACGGAATATGTTTTTTATAAAGGTCAAGAAGACGGTACATACCAAAGAACAAGCAGCTATGATGCAGTAAAAGAAAAATTTGCTGTTTTATCCTACGACGGAAAAAACTATTTGTGCCGTATACTTTATGATTACAATAAAAAAATATACGATGGCATCTTCCTTGCGTGCTATGTGGACGGCGTTCAGGTGCAGACAGCGACGCTGACGCTTTTCCCCGAAGCGTATGATGTAAAACTGACAGAATGTACAGAGGAAAAATACAAAGCATATGCAGAAGAAATCTTTCAGAATAGTCTTGGATTTAAGGAAATGATTGACGAATACAAGAGCATCGACGGAAGCAGCGAAGAAAAATTATCTTTGGAGGAGCAGTACAAATACCAGTGTGACTTGGATAATGACAATGTGGCGGAACAGTACAATAAATCTATTTGGGAGCCAAGTAACATGGGAACCTTTGCGCATCTTAATTTTTATGGTGAAGGAGAGGGAATCGAGCATACCAATGATGCATTGGAGGCGGCGGATGGGACACCGTTTATGATGTGGGTAGAGCCATTTGAGGGAAAAAACATCATCAATGTGATATCCTTGACAGGACTGCATGATTTTGAAATTACAGGATTCCTGCTAAATGGCGCAGAATATACAAGGATCTATCGTATTACCGCGGAAGTAACTTATGGTGTCAGCAAAGAGCTTTCCACGCAAATGCACAGAGTAAACGTATAAAATTTACATGTAAAAAACATAAGCTCAGAAGCTTGTGTTCAAAGAATTTTCAACGCAGGTTTGCGTCGCAAATTCTTTTTGAAGTGTTTTATGCTATCGCATTTTCCCATAGCAAAAAATCCCCAGCTTATGCTGGGGAAACGGTATCCTTGGAATACAATACCTTCAATATAATCGGCGTCAGGATAGAGGATACAATAATCAAAAGAATGACCGACGTAAAATACACCGGCGTGAGCAGACCTGCCGACAATCCCTTCTGTGCCACAATCAGCGCGACCTCTCCTCGTGTCATCATACCGACGCCGATTTTTAAAGAATCCAATCCGTTGAACCTGCAAAGGCGCGCCATCAGTCCGCACCCGATAATCTTTGAAATGAGTCCGACTGCGACAAACGCTGCGGAAAAGAGCAGAATACCCATACTCACACTGTCCACATTTGTTTTCAGACCGATACTTGCAAAAAACACCGGACCAAACAGAATGTAGGAACTCGTATCCATTTTTTCCGCTATGTATCCGGAATCCCGAATGGAGCAGAGAATAATTCCTGCCACATAAGCGCCCGTAATGTCCGCGATGCCGAAGTATTTTTCCGCGATATACGCCATAGCAAGACACAGTGCCAGTCCGGCAATCGGAATACGCCTTGTATGCGGATATCTGCTGTCCACAAACTGGAAGATTTTATAAAAGATAAATCCAACAACAATGGCAAATACAAAAAACAAAACAGTATTAATCAGCACAGCCGTCGGTTTCGAATCCGGACTCTTAAACCCAATCACGAAGGTCAGCACAATAATCCCGATTACATCATCAATAATTGCCGCACTTAATATGGTCGTACCGACTTTACCCTTTAATTTACCCATTTCCCGCAGCGATTCGACCGTAATGCTGACGGAAGTAGCAGTAAGGATTGTGCCGACAAAAATTGCCTTGTAAAATTCTTCCGAACCCCACGCTCCAACACCGTAAAACGCCATATAAAGCAGCGCGCCGCATACCAGCGGAATGAACACACCTGCACAGGCAATCAGTGCGGCAATCGGTCCGGTTTTCAACAAATCCTTTAAATCCGTTTCCAATCCTGCGGAAAACATCAGCAAAACAACGCCAATCTCGGCAAGCTGTACTAAGAAATCTGATTGTTCCACCCACCCTAAGATACTCGGTCCAATCAAAAGCCCCGCGATAATTTCGCCCACAACCTGCGGTGCCTTGCACTTTCTTGCAAGAATTCCGCATACCTTTGCGGCGATGATAATGATTGCTAAGTTTTTAAACATGAAATACGATTCCATTTTTCTTCCCCTCTTTCGTAATATCATATGCATCGTATATCTTACATGCCTTTCACATTATAGTCTTTTGTATTTGTAAAATCAATATGGAAACTAATATTTTCTAAAAGGAATGAATGTGGCAAGTCAATTAGATTATTGGTTTAGTATAGTGATATCATTTAGACAAGCAAAGAGTGAAAAACTTATAATAGAGCATTGATAAATAAGCAGCATGATGATATACTGAATACATATTTAGTACCATACTAAATTACATCATAAGTTCAAATAAGAATTTATTCAAATCGCCATCTTTGATGGCTCACAGTGTGTGAAACAAAAAAGTCTGACATTCGTTGGACTTTTTTGTATTGTGAACAAAATAGTGGAAAAACATGGTAACTATGATATAAACATGCTACAATAACATTAATACGTAAGACAATACTTTACAAGAGAGGAAATGGTATATGCAGGATTATTTTTGTGGTTTGGATATGGGAACCGGTTCACTGGGCTGGGCAGTCACAGATGCGGAATATAATATATTAAGGGCACATGGAAAAGCGCTTTGGGGAGTGAGATTGTTTGACAGCGCGCAGACTGCGGAAGAAAGACGAATTTTCCGCTCAGCCAGAAGGCGTTTGGACAGAAGAAATTGGAGAATTGATGTTTTACAGGAGCTGTTCGCAGAAGAAATCAGCAGGGTTGATGCAGGGTTTTATCTGCGAATGAAAGAAAGCAGATATACCGTAGAAGACAAGCGCGATCAGGAGGGAAAGTGTCCGATTCTTCCATATGCGTTATTTGTTGATAAGGAGTATACAGATAAAGACTATCACAGAGATTTTCCGACAATATACCATTTAAGGAAGTATTTAATGACAACAGATAAAACACCGGATATCCGTTTGGTGTACTTGGCATTACATCATATGATGAAACATAGAGGACATTTTTTACTGTCGGGAAACATAGAAAGCATTAAAGCGTTTCGAGGAGTTTTTGAGCAATTTGTGCGGGCAGTCACAGATGAGGAATTGGAGTTTCATGTCAGCATAAACGACGAGATGGTGCATGATGCGGAAATGTGCTTAAAAGATAAGAATATGACAAAAGCAACGAAAAGGAGTATACTTTGCAAACTGTTCTCGGCGCAATCGTCCTGTGAAAAAGCAATATTGGGATTGATAGCGGGCACGAAAGTAAGTTTGAGTGATATATTTGGCGATTCTCAGTTAGACAATTGCGAAAAACCGAAAATATCATTTTCTGATAACAACTATGACGAATATGCTACGGTTATTGAGACGGATTTAGGAGAGCGATTTGAGATTATTGCATTGGCAAAGGCTGTTTACGATTGGTCTGTTTTAGTGGAAATATTGGGAGATTATCATTGTATATCGGATGCCAAGATTGCCGTATATGAAAAGCATAAAGAAGATTTAGCCTATTTAAAGACATTGGTAAAAGATAATTTGGATAAAGAAATATATAAGAATATTTTTATTAAAACAGATGCAAAAATATCTAATTACAGTGCATATATTGGAATGACAAAATTAAATGGTAAAAAAATAGCAGTGGAGGGAAAACGTTGCAGCAGAGAAGATTTTTACGCATTCTTGAAGAAAAATGTATTGGAACGGATACAGGATGGCACAAAAACAGAATATCTGAAATCTGAAATGGAAAAGGGAGCCTTTCTGCCAAGACAGGTGACAAAGGACAATGGTGTAATTCCTTATCAGGTACATTTGCAGGAGCTTGACCAAATTTTGCATAATATTGGCGATAGAATACCTTTTATAAAAGAAAATACGGACAAATTGCGCAGTCTTTTTACTTTTAGGATCCCTTATTATATTGGTCCTCTAAATGGAGTGAAAAGCGGAGACGGTACAACAAATTGGGTTGAGAGAAGGTCACACGATAAAATATATCCATGGAATTTTAGTGAAGTAGTTGATGTAGAAAAAAGCGCTGAAAAATTTATAATGAGAATGACAAATAAATGTACATATCTGCTATATGAGGATGTGCTTCCGAAAAATTCAATGCTATACAGTAAATTTATGGTTTTAAACGAGCTGAACAATTTAAGGCTAAATGGAATGCCGATATCAGTGGAACAGAAACAAAATATTTACAAGGATCTTTTTCAGCGTAATAGGAAAGTTACAATTAAAAAATTAAAGAATTATTTGATAAGAGAAGGCATAGCAAATCGGGAAGTTGATATTACAGGAATAGATGGTGAGTTTAAGGCGAGCCTGACTGCGTATCATGATTTTAAGGAAAAACTGACAGGATGCAGTTTATCTCGGGAAGATTGTGAAAACATTATATTAGATATTACGCTGTTTGGAGACGATAAAAAACTGTTGGATCATCGTCTTCAAAGCCGATATCCTGATTTAACGGAAACGCAGCGAAAAGCTTTGCGTTCCCTGTCCTATAAAGGTTGGGGGAAATTGTCGAGAGCTTTTTTAGAGAAAATCACAGCGCCGTCACCGGAAACGGGAGAGGCATGGAGCATTATTCAAACGCTTTGGTATACGAATGATAATTTAATGCAGATATTAAGTGAAAAGTATTTATTTGTAGAAGCTGTCGACGCTGCAAATGAAAAAGATGAAATCAAAGAAATATCGTATAATATGGTAGAACAGTTGCATGTTTCTCCGGCGGTAAAGCGGCAGATATGGCAGACCTTATTGGTGATTAAGGAATTGTGTAAGGTTATGAAAAAAGCACCAAAACGCATCTTTATAGAGATGGCGCGGGAAAAAACGGACAGCAAAAGAACGAATTCAAGAAAAAGACAGTTGACGGATTTGTATAAAAAATGCAAGGAAGAAGAACGGGATTGGGTTCAGGAACTGGATAACCTTGCGGAACATCAGCTTAGGAGCGATAAGCTATATCTTTACTATACGCAAAAGGGCAGGTGCATGTATTCCGGCGAGATCATAGAGCTGGACGATCTGTGGGATAACACAAAGTACGATATTGACCATATTTTTCCGCAATCGAAAGTAATGGATGACAGTTTGGACAACCGCGTTTTGGTGAAAAAGACATATAATGCGGACAAGACAGATACTTATCCGATTCATGGGAGCATACGGGATAAAATGAAACCGTTTTGGAAGTCGTTGCTTATGGGTGGATTTATTTCAAAGGAAAAGTATGACAGGCTCACAAGAGGTACGGAATTTGCACCAGACGAACTTGCAGGCTTTATTGCAAGGCAGATTGTCGAAACAAGGCAGGGAACAAAGGCAGTTGCTTCTTTATTAAAACAGGTGTTTCCGGAAACGGAAATCGTGTATTCGAAAGCGCGGATAACATCACAGTTTAGGCAGGATTTTGACTTGATAAAGGTTAGGGAAATGAACGATTTACATCACGCGAAAGATGCATACTTGAATATTGTCGTAGGAAATACATATTATACAAAATTTACGAAGAATGCAGCATGGTATATTAAGAACAATCCCGGAAGAAGTTACAATTTAAAAAGAATGTTTACTTCGGGCAACGATGTAGCGCGTGACGGTGAAGTTGCATGGAAGGCTGGAAATCATGGAACGATTTGTACGGTGAAAAAGACGATGCAGAAAAATAATATATTAGTGACAAGAAGAAGTTATCAGGAAAAGGGAGGGCTTTTTGATCAGCAGTTAATGAAGAAAGGACAAGGGCAGGTGCCTGTTAAGGGATGCAATGAAAGGCTGTCGGATATAGAAAAGTATGGGGGGTATAACAAGGCGAAGGGAACCTATTTTATGTTGGTGGAGTCAGAAGACAAAAAAGGCAATAAGATCAGAACAATAGAGTATGTTCCTTTATTTCTGAAAACGCAACTGGAACAAAATGACGATGCCGCATTGCAGTATCTTGAGGAGAACAGGAAATTGAAAAAACCAAGTATTCTTTTGCGAAAAATTAAGATTGATACCTTGTTTAAGGTTGACGGATTTTATATGTGGTTGTCAGGAAGGACAGCAAATCAGTTGATCTTTAAGGGAGCAAATCAACTGATTTTAGGTAATGTGGAAACGACAATTTTAAAAAAAGTGCTAAAGTTTGTGCAACGACAAAAAGAAAATAAAAATATAAGGATTGTGGAGCATGATGCTTTAGGGGAAAAAGAACTAATAGTATTGTATGATACATTTTTGAATAAGATTAAAAATACGATATACAACACAAGACTAAGCGCACAGGAAAAAACATTGACGGATAAAAAAAATAACTTTATGGAACTGTCAAAGGAAGATAAGTGCATAGCGTTATCTGAAATATTGCACATGTTTCAATGTCAAAGTGTTGCCTCTAACTTAAAGCTGATAGGAGGACCTGCAAGCGCAGGAATTTTAGTTCTGAATAATAATATTACAACTTGTAAAAATATTTCAATCATCAATCAATCACCTACCGGAATTTATGAGCAGGAGATTGACCTAAAGACGATATGAGTTGGCGCGTTGTTGTTATTTCTAAACGGGCAAAACTGGAATACCAAATGGGGTATTTGGTAGTGCGGACTGAGGCGATAACAAAAATTTATCTAAACGAGATTTCTACTTTGATAATAGAGTCAACGGCGGTGTCGCTTACAGCCAGCCTTTTATCAGAGCTTATAAAGAAAAAAATAAAAGTAATCTTTTGTGATGAGAAAAGAAACCCGATATCGGAACTTATAGGGTATTATGGAAGTCATGACACAAGCAATAAAGTGAGAAAGCAGATTCAATGGAGCAATAACATAAAAGAAGGTGTTTGGACGGAAATTGTTACAGAAAAAATAAGAAAGCAAAAGACGATTTTGGAAATGAAAGGAAAGGAGGAGGCAGCGTTATTAGATTCGTACGTGCGTGAAATACAGTGGAATGATGAAACAAACAGGGAAGGACATGCAGCAAAGGTATATTTTAATGCTCTGTTTGGTATGGGATTTTCCAGAACAGCCGATAATTTCGTGAATGCGGCATTGAATTATGGGTATACGATTATTTTGTCGGCATTTGCCAGGGAGATTGTTGCAAACGGATATATTACACAGTTAGGTCTTTTTCATGACAATATGTTTAATCAGTTTAATCTCGCTTCTGATTTCATGGAACCGTTTCGAATATTGGTTGACAGAAAAGTTTCTGCGATGAAGCTGGAGCAGTTTGAACATGAGGAAAAGATGCAGCTTGTTAATATTTTAAATGATGAAATCAGGATTGACGGAAAAGTGCAGTTTGTGAATAACGCTATTAAAGTATATTGTAAAAGTGTATTTGACGCATTGAACGAAAATGATGTTTCGCTGATTCGATTTTACGAAATTGAGCTATAGATTTATGAGGGTATTCGTGTTTTTTGATCTTCCGGTTGTAACAGGAGTGCAGCGGCGGGAGTATACAAAATTTAGGAAATTTCTTTTAAAAAGCGGATTTTTGATGTTACAGGAGTCCGTATACTGTAAAATTGCGTTAAACGGAACGGTTACACAGGGTATTATTGATAGTGTGCATAAAAACAAACCTCCCGAGGGGTTGGTACAATTACTGACTGTTACGGAAAAACAGTATGCGAAGATGGATTTTATTATCGGTGATGTAAAAAAAGAAATTTTGGATAGTGATGAGAGGTTGGTGGTTTTATAAAGTTAGTTTGTCAGGGATTGGAAAGACTTATTCATTTTAGCAGCGAACAGTGTGCGCTATGGGTTATAGAATCGCCAACGATGTTTGCTGAGTATGTTCAGGAGTTATGCGTTCAGCAGGCGGGAGGTGAGGGACGGTTTGTTTTATCCGAAAACGATAAAGAAGTTAATATTGAAAAATTTGTAGAGATCGTAATCAATCCATTTTCGGTTGACATCAATGATAAGCGTATTATTAGCAGATTGTATAAGGAATTATGTAAAAAGGCTTTTGGGGAAAATATGTATTTATATACCCAAAAGATAATATCTGCACTAAATCAATATTTTGCGGAGCTGGAACAGCAGGAAACATATTTTCTGACTGTGGATAAAGAAATTGACATGACAGCTATTTTTAAGGCTATGGGAGTAAAGGTAGAAAGTTATGCAGACAATTACATACAAAATATAAGTCAGTATATGAAGTTAATTGCAGAACTTTTATCAAAAAGGGTAGTGATATTTGTTAATTTGGGAAGTTATATGGAGGTTGATCAAATAGAAGAGGTGATTAAAGAGGCAGCATATAATGAGTTGGCAGTGTTATTTATTGAAAGCAGTCAAAAAAGCTTTCCTAAAGGTGTTACACAGTATATAATAGATAACGATATATGTGAAATATAGAATATCTATATTTGTTTGAGTACCAAGTATTGTGCAGATGATGGCATATCATTTTTGAATTTGAGGTTTGAGAATGATGTAAATATGTATGGTACTCAAACATTTTCATCATTCCCAACCTTAAACGTACAGTTTGAGAATGATGTAAATATGTATGGTACTCAAACAAAGAAGCGCTCGAATCTATTAAATCGCTAGTTTGAGAATGATGTAAATATGTATGGTACTCAAACACCATTGTTTGTGTTAGATTCTTGTTTTGTGTTTGAGAATGATGTAAATATGTATGGTACTCAAACAAAAGGAGCTATAACCATGACATTATCAGAGTTTGAGAATGATGTAAATATGTATGGTACTCAAACCTGCAAGGAGAATGACATGCTTTCTGAAGCGTTTGAGAATGATGTAAATATGTATGGTACTCAAACGTGTTCAAGCCCATTCATGCAGATATTATCGTTTGAGAATGATGTAAATATGTATGGTACTCAAACCAGATACGAATTATTTGCAAAGTATTGACAGTTTGAGAATGATGTAAATATGTATGGTACTCAAACAAAAGTTTTCCGAAATGGCTACTGCTATGGTTTGAGAATGATGTAAATATGTATGGTACTCAAACCCCCTCGTATCCCTCAATGCTCCAATTAAAGTTTGAGAATGATGTAAATATGTATGGTACTCAAACCGTAACAAAAACGAGGGTTTTCCGAGTATGGTTTGAGAATGATGTAAATATGTATGGTACTCAAACATCTCTTCCACCTCTTTTTTAATTCGCCTGTTTGAGAATGATGTAAATATGTATGGTACTCAAACCAATCTCGCACTGCATCAGGGTTTTTATACGTTTGAGAATGATGTAAATATGTATGGTACTCAAACTTCTGCTATCTCGTTCATGTCGTCAAGCAGTTTGAGAATGATGTAAATATGTATGGTACTCAAACCGGAAACCGCAAGCCTTTACTTGGAATAGGTTTGAGAATGATGTAAATATGTATGGTACTCAAACCGGTTGGGGTGTCTCAAATCATACCTTTGAGTTTGAGAATGATGTAAATATGTATGGTACTCAAACCACCATGTTTGCTACCGCCTCGTCTGTGTAGTTTGAGAATGATGTAAATATGTATGGTACTCAAACATGGTATACGTATCCTCACATTGGGGAGCAGTTTGAGAATGATGTAAATATGTATGGTACTCAAACGGAATCATTGACGGCAACCACAACCGGATAGTTTGAGAATGATGTAAATATGTATGGTACTCAAACCATCACGAATTCGTATTCCACAGAGTTTGAGTTTGAGAATGATGTAAATATGTATGGTACTCAAACCTCAACTTTTCCTTTTTTTAGAGCTTTTGTGTTTGAGAATGATGTAAATATGTATGGTACTCAAACGAGAATGTCTCGTCTGAGAATGACTCGTCTGTTTGAGAATGATGCAAATATGTATGGTACTCAAACTGCTTTTGAACAACCCGTGATTTGCATTAGTTTGAGAATGATGTAAATATGTATGGTACTCAAACTTTCAAGCTCCAGTTTTCCGTTAGATGCCAGTTTGAGAATGATGTAAATATGTATGGTACTCAAACAATCATGCTGAAGCTAAAATTAAAATGCCCGTTTGAGAATGATGTAAATATGTATGGTACTCAAACGAATTCTCTGAGTTTGGCTAAGTCTGACAGTTTGAGAATGATGTAAATATGTATGGTACTCAAACTATCTCGGATAAATACAACAACAACGTTGCGTTTGAGAATGATGTAAATATGTATGGTACTCAAACTGTCCAGTATCCAACATATACATACACCTGGTTTGAGAATGATGTAAATATGTATGGTACTTAAGCAAAGAAATATGGGAAAATAAGAGTGTATGTTTGGAAAAATAATTCAACTATAATGAAATATACATAAACAATATTAATGTGGATAGTATTCACAGTTTGAAATAATCAATATATTTAGTGAAGCAAAGAGGAGAAAAACATGGCAAAATACATCATGGCACTAGACGCAGGAACGACCAGCAACCGCTGCATTTTATTCAACGAAAAGGGCAAAATGTGCAGCGTCGCGCAGAGAGAATTTACGCAATACTTCCCACAGCCAGGCTGGGTGGAGCACGACGCAGACGAAATCTGGGCAAGCCAGCTCGGCGTCGCGGTCGAGGCGATGAACATGATCGGCGCGTCCGCAAAGGACATCGCAGCCATCGGCATCACCAACCAGCGGGAAACCGCCATTGTCTGGGACAAGAATACCGGCGAACCCGTTTATCACGCAATCGTATGGCAGTGCAGGCGAACCTCCAAACTATGCGACGCCCTAAAAGAAAAAGGACTTACAGAAAAATTCAAACAAAAGACAGGTCTTGTCATTGACGCTTATTTTTCAGCAACCAAAGTAAAATGGATTCTTGACAACGTCCCCGATGCAAGACAAAAGGCGGAAAACGGCGATTTGTTATTTGGCACAGTCGAAACATGGCTCATTTGGAAACTCACAAAAGGCGAAGTCCACGTTACCGATTATTCCAACGCCTCCCGCACAATGCTTTTTAACATCAACACATTGGAATGGGACGACGAAATCCTCGCCGAACTGAATATCCCCAAATGCATGCTCCCCGAAGTAAAACCCTCAAGCTGTATTTACGGGCAAGCAGATCCGTCCTATTTAGGCGGCGCAATCCCAATCGCAGGGGCAGCAGGAGACCAGCAGGCAGCACTATTCGGACAGACCTGTTTTACGGCAGGAGAGGCAAAAAACACATACGGAACCGGCTGTTTTCTGCTGATGAATACAGGCGAAAAACCGGTATTTTCCGACAACGGACTCGTAACGACAATCGCATGGGGACTGGACGGAAAAGTCAATTATGCGCTGGAAGGCTCTATCTTCGTGGCTGGCGCGGCAGTCCAGTGGCTGCGTGACGAACTGCGCGTCATTGACTCCGCAGCAGATTCGGAATACATGGCAAAAAAGGTAAAAGACACAAATGGCTGCTATGTCGTTCCTGCATTTACAGGTCTTGGCGCGCCGTACTGGGATCAGTACGCAAGAGGAACGATTGTAGGCATTACACGCGGCGTCAATAAATACCACATTATCCGCGCAACACTGGATTCCATCGCATATCAGGTCAACGATGTCCTGTCAGCTATGGAGGCGGACTCCAAAATCCAAATTACATCATTAAAGGTTGACGGCGGAGCGAGCGCAAATGATTTTCTGATGCAGACGCAGGCAGATATCGTCAATGTGCCGGTAATCCGTCCGCAGTGTGTTGAAACGACCGCGATGGGCGCTGCCTGTTTGGCAGGACTCGCAGTCGGCTACTGGGCAGGCAAAGAAGAAGTCATGAAAAACTGGGCAAGCGACTGCACGTTCCAACCGTCGATTGAGGAAACGGACAGAGCGCAAAGAATCAAAGGCTGGAAAAAGGCAGTCAAATACGCTTACGGCTGGGCGAAAGAGGATTAGAAACAGATGTGACAAGGCTATAACAGATAATGTTGTAGTCTTTTCTTGTATACAAAAAGGTAAAATTGAAAAAGACAATACAGCACTTGACAAAGCTATTATGCGACCGTATAATAATTATACAAATGTATAATAAAGGAGGGCATACACACATGGGCGGTGCACAGAAGAAATTAGGAGAGGCGGAGTTGGAAATTATGCAGGTTATTTGGAGCAGCGAAAATCCCCTCACATCAAATTACATATTAAATGAATTACAAGGACACAGAAAATGGCAGCTTTCCACGCTGATGACCTCCTTATCGCGACTATGCGATAAAGGCTTCGTAAACTGCGACCGTTCAACCGGCAGCAATCTGTACACAGCAATTATTCCGGAAAACGGGTATAAAGCAGGAGCAAGCAAAACCTTTTTGGAAAAACTGTACAACAACTCCATACAAAATATGGTAGCCACACTATACAGCAATAAAGCGATACAAGATTCCGATGTAGCGGAGCTTCGTGATTTTCTAAACAAACTGGAGGATAAGCAGTCATGACAAATTGGTTTCTTTCCATTCTTACAGTTTCCCTGTCAGTCAGCCTGATTGCAGCCATCTTAATTCTGGGGACATCATTTTTGCACAAACGGTATGCCGCAAAATGGAAATACTGGATTTGGATTTTTCTCGCAGTGCGCCTTCTTCTCCCATTTAGCGGCGAAGAGATAAGCGCGGCTATTCGCACATTACTGCCAAAGGCACAGACAGCATCGTTAGCAACACAGAGCGAAAGAACTGCCATGCCAAAGCAGGGAGCGCGTGTAATGGTTGAGATACCGGCACAAATGACAACGCCAATTCCGGTACAACCAAAAGAAAGCAAAACGCAAATCACACTGCTTGACCTTGTGGCAATCATATGGCTTTTAGGCAGCTTAACATTCTTAGCCGTTCATTTGGTGAGCTATCTGCAATACAAAAGCCACCTCAAAAAGTACGGGACAGTGATAGAGGACGACCAAATTCTGCACCAATTACAGGAACTGCAACAGGAGCTCGCAATAAAACACAGCGTTTGCACAATGGAATACTCCAAAGCCGCAAGTCCCATGATGATAGGCTTCTTTCACCCTGTATTCGTTCTGCCCAAAGAACAATACAACGCAGAAGAATTGTATTTTATTATCAAGCACGAATTGGTTCACCTAAAGCGTGGCGATACCTGCTTCAAACTGCTTCTCGTAACGGCAAATGCGGTTCATTGGTTCAACCCGCTGATTTGGCTGATGCAAAAAGAGGCTGTGGTTGACATGGAATTATCCTGTGACGAGCGCGTTACGCAAGGCTTGGACTATGCAGTGCGCAAAGCATATACCGAAACGCTGCTGTCCACGCTTCATAAACAGTGCCAAAAAAGGACGGCGTTGTCAACACAGTTTTACGGAGGAAAACAGGTGATGAAGAAACGGTTTCAGAATATTCTGCAAAAAAACGCAAAGAAAAACGGCGTCTGCATCTTGTTATGTGTTATTCTTTTAACAATCGGTTTCGGAACACTGATCGGGTGTACTGCCGCAGACGAAACGCCATCGGATATGCGTAAACAGCCCAAAATGCAAGAAGACTTGACAAACGGCATACCGGTTGAAATGATGTCGTCTGAACCAAAAACAGGTGTGACGGCTGATACGGACATTCCGGACATTGTACGGCAGGAAGCGGAAACGTGGGCGAATGAAGAATATGAGTATTATAAAAGAGCCAGCGCAGGCAGCAATTACAGTGATTGGCGAATTGAATCACTGGTGCACTGTTACACCTATGAGGATTTTGAGGGCATGACATTACAGGTATATCGCATGAATATTGAGTTTCTGTCCGACACGCCGGAAAGTGTAGTACTTGCAGGCGGTATGTCCATGGATGAGGACGGATGGACTGTCCCGGATTACCCAAACAGCAGATACCTCGTTTTCCAACAGGACAAAGAGGCGCTTACGCTTTTGACGCGCATGCTTGAAAACGACTGTGAGGCGGGAGATGATACCTTTACCAGTGATTTAAAGTATCGGTGGGAGTTGCAAAAACAGCCGCAGGATACACCGACAATAACATTTACTGTAGAGGGAGAAACAGAAGAGGTGGTGGCTTCCCTTATAGAGAGAAACGGATATACGTTCAGCCTGCCTGACGGTGGCTGGTATCCCGCTGATTTTGAAGGCTGGGCAGATGTGGATAAGGAGTGGGAGCAGTTTATCCATGATGCATGGGCAGAATGGGACAATGAGGACGTTCGGATTTGGATTGTACGATTTGAAGGTATGTCTTATGATGACGCCGAAAAAAGGCTGTTAGACAGCGGGTATGCACTTATCAACGACCGTCTGCTCCGGCAGGAGGGAGAACTGATTTACGGCGTTGAATTAAAAAGGGCAGAAGCAGATACATGGGGGGTATGTTACAGCTTTCCTGTCGATGCGCAAGAAGGATGGGGAGCACGCTTAAGAGTGATTGCAAATACCTTTGCCGTATCGGATATCGGAACATGAAGCGTTTTGCAAGTAAAAAGGAACCTTTCGGTTCCTTTTCGTTTTACGGTCTTAACCCCATACCGCCCTCCAGTGTGAGCGTTTCACCCGTCAAATACTTGAAATCCGGAGAGGCAAGCTGCACGCACACGCGCCCGATTTCCAACTCCGAATCGCCATAGTGCCCTGCAGGAGGCATTTTGACATTTGCCGCAAAGGCGTCCGGATATGCCTTTTCAAACTGCTCCAGCTGCGCCGTCCATGCCAAAGGACAGATAATATTGACATTAATTCCGTCCCTTGCCCACTCCGTGGCCGCAACGCGTGTCAGACCGCGAATGCCTTCCTTTGCCGCCGCATAAGCGCACTGCCCGAAGTTGCCAAACAGTCCGGCGCCCGACGCAAAATTAATCACAGAACCTTTGGATTTTGCCAAATAAGGATAACAGGCTTTCATATAATAAAAAGCCGCATACAATCCGGAATAGAGCGCAAGATTAAACTGGTCGGTGGTATGCTCCGCCAAAGGCACACCGGAAGCGGAAGCCTGCGCATTGTTAATCAAAACATCAATACTTCCAAACGTATCAATCGTCTGCTTCACAACATTTGCAACAACTGCCTCGTTGTCCGCGCCAGCATTGACATCCGCCTGAACAATCAATACCTGAATGTGATACAGCCGTTCCAGCTCTTCTTTTGCGGCTTCCAGCTTTTTTACATTTCGCCCCGTAATGACAAGATTTGCACCCTCTTTTGCATAAGCCGTTGCAATGCCGTAGCCGATTGAACCGCATCTGCCATCACTTAAGACAGCCCTGCCCGCACCGGTAATGATTGCGGTCTTTCCTGCCAAAAATCCCATATTAAATCCTCCATTCTGCAATAAAATTTATTATTTTTTGATTACCATTCGTACGGATACCCTAATTTCCGCATAAAATCAGCCATTTGCCAGTCCACGCACTGCCCGAATTCATCATCTTCATATGCTTTTGTACTGTAATCATTCATCATTTTGTCTGTCCAAAAGACAATATACTTTTCAATCGAAGCCTTGTCCACATGAAAATACTTGGCAATGATGTCCGCATTGCCTTTCACCTGCTGTTTTTCATCTTTAGACACCGCATTAAAATAGTCAGGCATCGGAACAAACTGGTCGATTTCCAATCCCTTATCATACAAAAAGTATCCCCAATAATCTCCGTCATATATGTACAACAATAAAACTGCTTTGCCTAATTCTTCCGATAGTGCGCCTGCAAGCGACTCATACCCCATACAATCCTCATTGAACAGAATGCTGATTCCGTTTTGTGCGGACTGATATTTGCAGTCGTCCGGCATCAGGTCGAGGATGTGGAATTCCGATGATTCGTCAAAGTCCGGTGATTCCAGCTCGCACGAATACTTCTCCGCCACAGCCGCTACTGCCTTTCTCAAAGTTGCTTCACTGCAATCTGGTATGATTGCTGTCTGTAAAAATAAACCCATTTTGATACTCCTTCCAATTAAAATTTCTAATATATATATATATTATAAACCAATTTTCACAAAAATAATAGCCATATTTTAGGTAGAATGATATACTGTATAAGAATGAAAATAAAAGTACCACAGCGAGAGGGCAGACAGCAATGAAAGGAATACTATACGGAGTAGGTGTAGGGCCGGGCGATCCCGAGCTTATGACCTTAAAAGCGGTTCGCGTGATTCAGGAATGCGAATATATTGCGGTTCCGGCAGAAGATAAGAACAAATGTTTGTCATATAAAATTGCATCAGGTGCCATCGATCTTACAAACAAACCATGCCTTGCAATTCCAATGCCGATGACAAAAGATGCCGCAGCGCTTGAAAAATATCATACGGACGGTACCAATAAAATAGCGGAACTTTTAAAACAGGGAAAAGATATCGCGTTCTTAACGCTTGGAGATCCCACTGTATATGCAACGTATAGCCACATTCACAAAAAAATAGAAGCGGAAGGCTATAGGACACAGATTATCAGCGGAATACCGTCGTTTTGCGCCGCTGCTGCAAGGCTCAATGTTCCATTGGCAGAGCAGGCACAGGAGATGCACATCATACCGGCATCGTATCAGCCCGAGGAGGCCTTGAACCTTTCCGGAACAAAGGTATTTATGAAAATCGGAAGTAAAATGGAGTGGTTAAAGGAACGGCTTGCAGGTACAAATAATAGTGTCTATATGGTCGAAAACTGCGGAATGGAGAAGGAGCGTGTATCGTATGCGGCAGAGGAATTGGACAGTGCAGCAGGCTATTATTCGATTGTGATTGTCAAAAACAAAACAGAGGATTAAATTGAGAGATAAAAATGAGCGATAAAAAAATATATTTGGTCGGCATCGGAACAGGAGTTTATGAGGGATTGACCATCAGAGCGGCAAAACTGGTGAATGCCGGCGACCTGCTGTTTGGCGCGGAGAGAATGCTGAAAGCGGCAGAAGGGTATCAGGGGAAACGAATTAATGCATATCAGCCTGAGGAGATATGCCGCTGTCTGAAGTCAGAGGAAAACAAAGAATGGAAACAGGCCTGTGTCCTTTTGTCGGGAGATGTGGGCTTTTACAGTGGCGCCAAAAAACTCTTGGAGGCGCTCTCGGATTATACTGTTGAACTGGTGCCGGGGATTTCCTCCATATCGGCATTCTGCGCGGCGATAGGAATTTCATGGGAGACGGTTTCGGCAGTCAGCCTGCATGGCAGACAGAGAAACATTATAGGTCAAATAGACACAGAACAATACACCTTTTGCCTGCTTGGCGGTGCCCAAGGGCTGCGGGAGCTTGCGGACAAGCTGCTTTACTATGATTTTGAGCATGTGATTTTGCATATCGGTGAAAATATAGGATACCCTGAGCAAAAAATTGTTCACATAACACCACAAGAGGTATCCGGAACAGACTTTGGAAACCTGCTTGTGGCAATCATCGAAAATCCCTCACCGAGAACGTGTGTCTTTCCCGAGATTGATGACAGTGAATGGGTACGCGGAGACGTTCCGATGACAAAGTCGGAAGTCCGTTCAATCGGAATACAGAAGCTTGGACTTTCCAAACATTCCGTCCTATATGATATCGGTGCAGGCACAGGCTCCGTTGGAATACAGGCGGCGGTGTGTTATCCCCACAGCAGCGTATATGCAATCGATTACAAGGAAGCCGCAATCGATTTAATGACACAGAATCAAAAAAAATTCAGAGCGGATAATCTGCATATTGTTTTGGGCAAAGCGCCGGAAATACTTGAAACGCTTCCGACGGCAACCCATGCGTTTATCGGCGGAAGTGCGGGGAATATGAAAGCGATTTTTTCTTTTCTGTGGGAGAAAAATCCGCATACAGTCATTGTGATGAGTCTGATTACCCTTGAGACACTTTCGGAAGTCATGCAGGTTGCAGAAGAATACGGCATAGAGCCGCAGGTTGTGCAGATCGGTGTGTCGAAATCGAAAAAAACGGGAAACTATCATCTGATGACCGGACAAAATCCTGTGACGCTGGTGCGATTAATCCCATAAAAATGACAAAAATTGAACGGAGGACTGCTTATGAAGTACGGGCATGGCGGTGACAGCTACGCTTATGAAAACATCACAGACTTTTCGGCAAATATCAATCCACTCAAAGTGCCGTCAGAGATATCGGAGGCAGTGATTTCAAGTGTCAATGCGCTTGGCAGCTATCCTGACTGGTCGTGCAAGGCACTCAGAGAGAAAATTGCAAAAAATGCAGGCTGTGAGGCTGATGACGTGATTTGCGGAAATGGCGCGGCAGACTTGATTTTTTCGATTGTGTATGCGCACAGACCCAAACAGGCATTGCTGACAGCGCCTTGCTTTTCGGAGTACGAGACGGCATTGAAGGCAGCAGATGCAAACATACGGTACCATATGCTTTTACAGGAGCATGATTTTATTCTGACATCGGATTTTGAGAAAGAACTTACCGTGGATTTGGATATGGTGTTTTTGTGCGTTCCAAACAATCCAACAGGTGCAGTGACAGATAAAAAGCGGCTTGTCCGCATTGCGGATATTTGTGAAAAAAAAGACATTTTACTTGTGCTTGACGAGTGCTTTAACGAATTTCTTGATATGCCCGGAGACTATTCGCTGCTTGGCGAAATAGCAGGCAGGGCGTGTCTTGTTATTCTGAAATCTTTTACAAAAATGTTTGCGCTTGCCGGATTGCGTTTAGGATATGCGATTTCCGGCAACCATGCGCTTTTTGAAAAAATATACCGTCAAAGACAATCGTGGCCGGTTTCCACACTTGCACAGAGAGCAGGGATTGCAGCGCTTGACCGGACGGCATTTGCAGAATATTCAAGAAACTATTTGCTGCAAGAGAGAGCATATCTTGCCGGAGCGCTTTGCAGTCTTGGATGCAGAGTGTTTGCGGGGAGTGCAAATTTTATATTTTTCTACTGTGCGGTTTCCTTAAAAGAGAAGCTGTTAAAAAAAGGCTTTTTAATAAGGGATTGCAGCAACTATCAAGGACTTAGCAGGGGCTATTACCGTATCGCAGTGCGGACGCATGACGAAAATGTGCGGCTGCTTGAAGCGATGCGGATTGTGCTGGAGGAAGGGGAAACATAAATGGTACATTTTGTCGGCGCAGGCAGCGGCGCGGTAGATTTAATAACAATCAGAGGAAAGCGGCTGTTGGAGGAAGCAGATGTCATCATTTATGCAGGATCTCTTGTAAATCCTGCGCTTTTGGAATACGCAGGCAAGGATTGTCAAATACATAACAGTGCGTATCTTCATTTAGATGAAGTGATTGAATTGATGAAACAGGCAGAAGCAAAAGGACTTATGACCGTCCGGCTGCATACAGGGGATCCTTCGGTGTATGGGGCAATTCGGGAGCAGATGGACAGACTCAAAAGTGCGGGTATTGCATATGAGGTGTGTCCGGGCGTAAGTTCGTTTTGCGGTGCGGCAGCTGCTTTAAAGGCGGAGTACACGCTTCCGGGGGTGTCACAGTCTGTCATCATTACGAGAATGGCAGGAAGAACACCAGTGCGAGAACAGGAGCGCATGAGAGACTTAGCGGCGCATCAGGCTACAATGGTAATTTTTTTAAGCATGGGGCTTTTAAAAGAGCTGACAGAGGAATTAATTGCAGGCGGATATCAGGCGGATACACCGGCGGCCATTGTTTACAAGGCGACATGGCCGGAACAGAAGGTGATACGCTGTACGGTGTCGGAGCTTGCAGTGGCTGCAAAAGAGCATGATATAACAAAGACAGCGCTTATCACAGTAGGGTATTTTCTCGGAGATGATTATGAACTGTCAAAATTGTACGATGCAGAATTTACGACGGGGTTTCGGAATGGAGATAATAGTAATGGCATACACGAGGCAGGGCGGTGAGCGCTGCGCGGAATTGACAGAGCGCCTTTCGGACAGAGGGTATCAGTGTAAGGGATACCTTTTTCATAAGTATAACGATATCCGTTTTGAGAAAGCACAACTTGAAGCCTTTGTGGACGCAGAGGAAATCATCGGTGCGGCTTTTGTACGCAAGTGTGCAGTGATATTTATTTGTGCGGTCGGAATTGCAGTGCGGAAAATAAGCGGTTTTGTCAAATCCAAGCTGACGGATTCGCCGGTTGTTGTGATTGATGATATGGGAAAATTCTGCATACCGCTATTGTCCGGACATTTGGGCGGTGCTAATCTGCTTGCCGAAATTTGCGCAGAGATTACGGGGGGCATTCCTGTTATTACAACGGCAACAGATTTGCATGGCAGATTTGCGGTAGATGTGTTTGCGAAGAATAATGGGTTGTTTATAACGGATATGCGTAAGGCAAAACAAGTATCAGCGAATTTGCTTGAAGGGAAAAAAATATATCTGTACGTAGAGAATGTATGTTTGAAAAACAATCCTTCCGACAATGCCGTAATTATAACAGACGACAGGGAAAAAGCAGAGGACGGAGGTATTGTCATATCTGCGAAAAGATATGGCGAATATCGCCATGACGAATATCGCCATGACGAATATCGTCATGACGATATTTGTCATGAAAACAGCAGCGCGCTGCAGCTGATACCAAAGCAGATTACGCTTGGAATCGGCTGCCGGCGCGGTACACCAAAAGAGCGGATTGCATCGGCAGTCAGTCAAGTGCTTTCAGAACACAAGATAGCATTCCAGTCAGTAAAAAAGATATGCTCTATTAATTTAAAACAAACCGAAAAAGGACTGACAGATTTTTGCAAAGAAAACGGATTGCCCTTTCAAACGTTTGACAGTGATACACTCATGAACGTTTCGGGAACTTTTCATCGTTCGGAGTTTGTGGGGAGTGTCACAGGCGCTGATAATGTATGCGAGCGAAGCGCGGTGGCAGGCAGCAGCGGAACACTGTTCATAAAAAAGACCATAAAAGACCATATCACGGTCGCAGCGGCGCTCAATGTGGTAGATTTGTGGTTTGCATAGGAGAGAGGAAAAACAGGAAATTCATATGAAAAATGTAATGCTTTTCGCTGGAACGACAGAAGGAAAACGGGTGATTGCATTATTGGAGCGGTTTGGCATCGCAAGCTATGTGAGCGTGGCTACGGCATATGGCAGTCAGGTTTTGGGAAAAGAGCTTTCATTTTGTCAGGTTCTTGTGGGCAGAATGGACGCGCAGCAAATTGAGGATTTTTTGCGCCAGCATCAAATTACCCTTGTGATTGACGCGACGCACCCCTATGCGGTAGAGGTGACGGGAAATGTCAAAAATGCGTGTCGTGCGTGTGATATCAATTATCTGAGAATTGTCAGAGAACAAGGCGCAAAATTAGAAAATGCAGTCTACTTTTCCGATATGGCTCAAGTGGCGGAGTACCTTTGTGAGCATGAGGGAAATGTGCTTTTAACAACGGGAAGCAAAGCCTTAGAATGTTTTACACACGTAAATGATTATGAGAACAGAGTATATGCGAGAATCCTTCCCATAGAACAGTCTGTTCAAACGGCGCTTTGCGCAGGCTATTCAAAGGAACATTTAATCTGCGAAAAAGGACCATTTACACAACAGCAGAATGTCAATATGCTCAGACAATGCAATGCGCGCTATCTTGTCTCAAAGGATACCGGAGATGAGGGCGGACTTCCGCAGAAGGCAGGTGCGGTGCAAGAGCTGGGGATTTCGCTTTTGGTAGTGGAAAGGCCAAAGGAAGACGGTATTACAATAGAGGAGCTGGAGTGTTATTTGCAGGGGTTGAAAGCGGACAGGAGCAAAGAATGATGCTGAGATTGTGGAGCGTATAAAGCAGTTGGGGCAAGGGAGAAAGAGAACAGATGCAAAGAATTATGATAGCAGGCACTGCCAGCGGAAGCGGAAAGACGACAATCGTGTGTGCCGTACTGCAGGCATTAGTCAACAGAAGGCGCAAAACCGCCGCCTTTAAATGTGGTCCCGACTTCATTGACCCGATGTTTCACAGCAAGATTATCGGAACAAAATCGCGTAATCTCGACGGCTATTTTATGGACAGAAAAACGCTCAACGCATTGTTATACAAAAATACACGCGGCATGGATATCGCAGTGATTGAGGGCGTTATGGGATATTATGACGGACTTGGCATGGAAGATACGGCAAGCTCCTACGCACTTGCAAGGGATACCGAAACACCGGTTGTTCTCGTTGTACCCTGCAAGGGCATGGGAAGATCCGTTCAGGCAGTAATAGACGGCTATGTGAATTTTAAAGAGGATTCCCACATAAAAGGCGTGATATTCAATCAGCTTGCCCCGTCGCTCTATCCTGCCATGAAGGCGTATTGTGAAAAAAATAACATTCGGGTTCTGGGTTGTTTTCCCAAAACAAAAAAAGCAGAAATTGGAAGCAGACATCTTGGATTAATTACTGTAGACGAAATTGCGGATTTAAAAGAAAAAATGCAGATTTTGGCGGAGCTGGCAGAACAATATATTGACCTCGAGGGCATTTTAGAATTGGCGCAGAAGGCAAAACCGCTGAATATCAAAGAGAATTTGCAAATCGGTACGCAGGGCAAAAAACAACTACGCATCGCTGTTGCAAGAGATAAGGCGTTTTGCTTTTATTACGAAGATAACTTGGAGCTTTTAAGAGAACTTGGAAGTGAGATTGTGGAATTTTCACCGATTGCGGATCAACAGCTTCCAAAGGATATCGACGGTCTTATTTTAGGAGGCGGATATCCCGAGCTTTACGCAGATGTGCTGGAAAAAAATCATGCTATGCGGCAGGATATAAAGGAGAAAATCCAAGCAGGGCTTCCCACACATGCGGAGTGCGGCGGTTTCCTATATCTCCACAGGGAAATCACCACGCCAAACGGCACAACAAATCAAATGGCAGGTGTGTTAGACGGCACATGCATTTTTACCGAAAAACTGCAGCATTTTGGCTATGTGGAACTGGTGGCATTCAAAGATAATCTTCTTTGCAAGACGGGAGATAAAATCAGGGCACATGAATTTCACAGGTGTGTTTCCGATTTGGCAGCAGATACGTTTCGCACAGAAAAGGGAGACAGGGAGTGGTGCAGCTTTTGCGCAGCCGATAACCTCCTTGCGGGATTTCCGCATATTCATTATTATGCAAATCCACAGTTTGCAATAAACTTTGTGGAAAAGTGTGCGGATTATAGCGTGAAGAGAAGTTCTAAGCCCGCAAAAAACGCGGACTAAGAACTTCTAAAGCTTCACGCAGGAAGAATGCCCAAAAACAGGGCATTCTTTGTACAGTCTTGGGATTTCGCAGGTAAGAAAGGAGTACGGTTATTCAGTATGTACGGATACACGACAATCGCCGTTGCGGTAGGAATTTTGCTTGATTTTATCGTTGGTGATCCGCATAAAATACCCCATCCGGTATGCTTTATCGGAAAACTGATCACCGCTTTGGAAATCCGGTTCAGAATGCTTTTTCCGGATACGGCAAAAGGAAAGCGGCTGGCGGGAATGGTTCTGTGGTTTATCGTGATAATGGTTTCCGGTGCGGTTCCGGCTGCGGTTTTGTATGCGGCATGGCGCATCAATCCGTTGCTTTACTGCATGACTGCATCTGCCATGTGCTGTCAGATTATGGCGACAAAATCGTTAAAGGACGAGAGCATGAAAGTGTATCAGGCGCTTGCGGAACAGGATATTGTAAAAGCAAGATATCAGGTATCAATGATTGTAGGCAGGGATACAAAGCAGCTTGACGCGGATGGCGTGGCGAGAGCGGCAGTAGAAACCGTAGCGGAGAACACATCTGACGGAAGCATTGCGCCAATGTTTTATATGATGCTGGGGGGAGCGGTGCTTGGCTTTGTATACAAGGCAGTCAATACAATGGATTCCATGCTTGGATACCAAAATGAAACCTATTTGGATTTTGGAAGAACTGCGGCAAAAATGGACGATGTGTGGAACTTCATACCGTCAAGGCTTGCTGCAATATTTATGACACTTGTGTCATATTTAGCCGGATTTGACGGCAAAAATGCGTGGAGAATTTTTCTGCGGGACAGAAAAAAGTCGCAAAGCCCCAATTCTGCACAAACCGAATCTGTCTGTGCCGGAGCGTTGGGATTGCGCCTGCTGGGAGATACCGTTTATTTTGGCAGGATTCATCACAAGGAAACCGTCGGAGACGCACGCAGAGCCATAGAGGCAGAGGACATCAGACGTGCCAACAGGCTTTTGTATGGTACGGTAATCATGGCAGCAGTTGTGCTTGGCGTGATGCGCATTCTGACAGGTATTCTGCTATTTCACAGCTGACAGCGGTATCAAATGAATTTTTTATGCAAAAGGAAAGTGCGGCAGCGTAAATTATTGAAATAAAAAGCTCACAGTCAAATGGAGGGGATTTATGGCGAAAGCAATTATGGTTCAGGGCACCATGTCCAACGTGGGAAAAAGCTTTGTAGCGGCAGCATTATGCAGAATCTTCAAACAGGACGGTTTTCGTGTATGTCCGTTTAAATCCCAAAACATGGCGCTGAATTCCTACATCACAAATGAAGGGTTGGAAATGGGAAGGGCGCAGGTCATGCAGGCACAAGCGGCAGGGATTGAACCCTCCGTACAAATGAACCCGATTCTGCTAAAACCAAACAGCGATACAGGCTCGCAGGTCATTGTAAACGGCGAGGTGCGCGGTAATATGAAAGCGGCGGAGTATTACAGGAGAAAACAGGAGCTTGTGCCCGAGATCAAAAAGGCCTATCATGCGCTGGAAGCGCTTTATGATATTATTGTAATAGAAGGTGCCGGAAGTCCCGCGGAAATCAACCTCAAAGAAAATGATATTGTTAATATGGGAATGGCAAAAATGGCGGACGCGCCTGTTCTTCTTGTGGGAGACATTGACAGAGGCGGGGTGTTTGCCCAGCTTTACGGCACGTTAAAGCTATTGGGCAAAGACGAACAGCAGCGGGTAAAGGGATTGCTTATCAACAAATTCCGAGGTGACAAAAGCATATTGGATACGGGACTTACTCAGATTGAGACACTGACAGGAGTTCCCGTGATTGGTACACTGCCGTATATGCGGATTGATCTTGATGATGAGGACAGTCTTTCACGGCGGCTCTCTGAGGATATTCACCGTCATGGATATAACAGTGAAAAACCTGTAAAAATTGTCATTGTAAGGCTTCCGAGAATTTCCAACTTTACGGATTTTTCGGTATTTGAACAATTTGAACAGGTTTCGGTTTCTTATACGGAATCGCCAGCGGGACTAAAAAATGCGGACCTTATTCTGCTGCCGGGAACCAAAAGCACCATGTCGGATTTACTGTGGCTAAGACAGAGCGGATTGGAGGCGGCGATACAGAAAGCGGCGCAGCAGGGCGTGACCATATTTGGCATCTGCGGCGGTTATCAGATGCTTGGACAGGAAATACGCGATCCGGACAATGTAGAGGGCGGGGCGTACGTAAAGGGAATAGGACTGCTGCCGATTGTTACGGTATTTGAGGAAAAAAAGCATCGGACACAGGTGCGCGGAGCGTTTCGAAAAATAAACGGCACACTGGAAAAACTGACAGGAATGTCATTTACGGGCTATGAAATTCATCATGGAAATACAGTCCGTATGCAGGATAGGATACGGGATAATATGCAGAATTGCACGCAAAATGGTGAGGCATTCGGTGAATTGTCAAACGGTCTCTTGGACGGGACACAATGTCAAAATATATACGGAACATATGTTCATGGAATTTTCGACGAGGACGGCGTAGCAGACGCGATTGTGCAGGCGCTGTTGGAACAGAAAGGCCTGCGCATGGAAAATACAGCGCATTATGACAGGGAGACATACAGGCAGCAGCAGTACAATCTCCTTGCCGATACTGTTCGCAACAATATGGACATGGACAGACTGTACCGCATTCTGAACAGACAGTAACCGTCTGAAAATAACCAACAGGCTTTGTCAGCGCGACCCCACACAGGAAACAGTGCAGATATAAAGGCTTGAAAAAGAACCCAAAGACCTTGGAAGGAGCATGGTGATCAAAATGAAAATCGAATTGGAAACGATACTGCCGGAGCAGATTGAAAACAGAAGCTTTGCAATCATAGAAAGCGAGCTGCCCAAAGACAGAAAAATTGACGCGCTGCAAAAGCCGGTAATCAAACGCGTCATTCATACGACGGCAGATTTTGACTATCTGGATAATCTGAAATTTTCGGAACATGCAGTGGAAAAGACGCTTGCAGCGTTAAAGAGCGGTGCATGCATTGTCACAGACACCAATATGGCAAAAGCCGGCGTGCATAAGGCGTCACTCGAAAAACTGGGTGGTGCGCTATACTGCTATATGGCAGACGAAGACGTCGCCGCAGAGGCCAAAAGACAAGGCTGCACAAGGGCAGCCGTCTGTATGGAAAAGGCCGCAAAGCTGGACAATCCATTGATTATCGCAGTCGGAAATGCACCGACGGCGCTCGTACGGATTTGTGAACTAATCAGTGAGGGAAAATTAAAACCGGCGCTTGTAATCGGCGCCCCTGTGGGCTTTGTCAATGTCGTCCGGTCTAAGGAGCTTATCATGCAGGCAGGAGTGGACTATATTGTCGCCGCAGGCAGAAAGGGCGGCAGCAACGTTGCGGCAGCAATCTGCAACGCGTTGATTTATATGGCAACAGGAGAGCGGTAGGCGCTGCGAATGATAGCTGCAGTGCTTTACAGGGACGGGGATTGGAATAAAGGAATGAAAGAATTCGAAAATATAAAGATAAAAAAAATTGACACAAGTGTCATAAAAAAAGCAAAAAAGAACTGGGACAGCATCGCAAAGCCGCTCGGAAGTCTTGGACGGCTTGAGGAGCTTGTAATACAACTGGCAGGCATTTTTGCGGACGAGGATGTGCGGATTGACAAACGCTGCGCCCTGATTGCCTGTGCTGACAACGGTGTTGTGGCGGAGGGCGTCACGCAGTCGGACAGTCAGGTTACGGTTTCGGTGGCAAGAGAGATTGCCGAAGGAAAATCGAACATTAACATTATGGGAAAAGCAGCAAACGCAGATGTCTACGCCATAGACGTAGGAATGCTGCACGATGCCAAATGCGAGGGCATAATCAACAGAAAAATAGCTAGCGGCACAGGAAATATCACCCAAGGTCCCGCGATGCGCAGGGAGCAGGCGCTGCAGGCGGTGAACACCGGAGTCAGTCTTGTCGGTGAAATGAAACAGAAAGGCTATCAGCTGATCGTAACAGGCGAAATGGGAATTGGCAACACGACGACATCAAGCGCGCTCGCCGCAGTGCTTTTGAACCGAAGCGCAAAAGAGGTGACGGGAAGAGGCGCCGGCCTTTCAGCGGACGGCTTTGGCAAAAAAATTGCCACAATCCAAAAGGCAATCGAAGTGAACAATGCAGCAACGCAGGACGAACCGCTCCTGCTTTTGTCAAAGCTGGGCGGTTACGACATCGCTGCAATGACGGGAATGTTTATTGGCGGAGCAGTCTACGGCCTTCCAATTTTGATTGACGGTATCATATCGTCGGTGGCGGCATTGCTTGCATGCAGGCTTGTCCCTTCCTGCAGGGATTTTATGATTGCCACGCACGTTACAGAGGAGCCCGCAGGAATAGCAATCCTTGACATGCTGGGCTGCAAGCCCGTCATTCACGCAGGCATGTATCTTGGCGAGGGAACAGGAGCGGTGTGTATGCTTCCCCTTTTGGACATCGCGCTCAGCGAATACCGGTACGCGCACCGGTTTGCCGATACGGACATTGCGCAGTACGAAAAATTATACTAAGGAGCAGAAAAATCAGTCCCTTCGTATCATCGGATACAATCATTACAATATTACAATAATACAAGATTGTGGAGGAACATACAATGCTTGTGGTCGTTACGGGCGGAAGCGGAAGCGGAAAATCCGTTTACGCAGAGGCGCTTATCACAAGGCTTGCAAAAGCGGATAAATATTATATTGCAACAATGAAACCTTTCGGAGCCGAAGGGCAGCAGCGGATTGCGCGCCACAGGCAGCAGCGGCAGGGGAGCGGGTTTATCACTGTGGAGCAGTATACACAAATTGAAAAAACAGCCATTCCCACAGGGGAGCATACAACCGCGCTGCTCGAATGTGTGTCCAATCTTGTGGCAAATGAAATGTTTGACGGCGGCAGCACAAGATCCGCAGAGGAGCTTGTGTGCGACATCACAGCCGGTATTGTGAACCTGTATACACGCTGCTGTCATCTTGTGATTGTGACAAACGAAGTATTTTCCGACGGAAACCGTTATGACAGGGAAACAGCGGAATATATCCGGTGCCTTGGGACAATCAACCGGCATTTGGCAAAAATAGCGGACAGCGTCGTTGAGGTTGTATATTCCATTCCCGTAAAAATAAAAGGAGATGTGTTATGAACATCATAAAAGCCTGTATCATTGCGGTTTCCATGTATTCCAAAATACCAATGCCGCAGTTTGAATGGGAGGAGAAGAGCATGCGCTATGCACTGGCATTTCTTCCGCTCCCCGGTTTTATCATCGGCGTACTGCAGTTAGTGCTGTTTTATTTATGGCAGCAAAGCGGACTGTCAGTCGGAATATACGCCGCACTTGCGACGGCACTCCCGATAGCGGTAACGGGCGGAATTCATATGGACGGATACTGTGATACAATTGACGCGTTGTCCTCCCACCAGTCAAAGGAGCGGCGGCTTGAAA
Source organism: uncultured Lachnospiraceae bacterium (assembly GCA_910577115.1). Lineage (GTDB taxonomy): Bacteria > Bacillota > Clostridia > Lachnospirales > Lachnospiraceae > COE1. The sequence goes on along the minus strand of CAJTMC010000008.1, from coordinate 50,012 downwards.
TCTTAAAAGACGCGAATGTGGGAGCGTTTGCGGTGATATGGGCAGTGTTGTACTTTGTTCTGTATTACGGTGCGTGGAGCAGCATAGCATCGAAGGCCATGCAAACGGATAGTGTCATGCCAATAAATCAGGCATTGCATGCCAACACGACAGTGTGGCTGATTGCCGCAGGCTATGTGACATCGCGTGCGTTAAGCGGTTTAGCAGCCGTCTTTTTCCTAAATGCAAACAAAAAAGGCTCACTTGCCGCATTTTCCGGTTCGGCAGGCAAAGGATTTGTGTGTACTGTGCTGATTCTTGTATTGATGGCAGCCGGTATTTTTCGGGTAATCCTATTGCCACAAACTGGCGTTCTAATCCTCGCAGGCGAGCTGCTTTTCTTTTTCTATTATCACCGTATGTCCAAGAACTGCTTTGGCGGCATCACCGGTGATTTGGCAGGGTGGTTTTTACAGTGCGAGGAGATTTTGGTTTTATACCTTACGGTTATTTCCACAAGCGTTATCCAATAAGTGTTATCTAATAAGCGTTATCCGATAAAAAGACAGCCGCCCCGCTGCGCATCACAAATATCCGCGCAGCCGGACGGCTGCTTCCAAGATATCCAGCCTTTCCGACTTTTCGGCACAGCCCCGTCCCATTGTTTCACAGACATCAGACATCTCATAGTGTTTGTCGATATTCTGCCTGTGACAACAGCAAACGCTCCCACTCTCAGCAGTTCCACTGCCTGCTGAGGACTATGTACCCGCCTCTCGCCAATTACCGGAAGTCAGGTTTCCTCATTAATCGCCACCACAGCGCGGATACTGCTGGTACGTATCACAGGCGTGCCTGCCTGCTTCGCGGCTCTCGCCTTCTGCATAATGGACTTTTTTCCATGACAGGCACACACTGCATTTTCCCTGATATTTACGAATATCTCTCATAGTTTCTCTGCTTTATGCGAACCAATAATCAAAGATATTCCTGTTGATTGCCATTGTATGGCTGTTTGTATCTTGACTTTTTGTGATAATGCTATGACATGTTAAGCTTTAATTGTGACGTATTGTGCTTTTTCTAGTATGTTTGTCAATACACCTTTGAAAAAATATTTCTTTTTTGAAAATTTTGAAAATTTTCGTCATTGCGGCTTATCATAATATATGATATAGTTTTCCATAGGTACTTTATATAGATACTTTATATAGATACTTTATATAGATACTTTATATAGATACTTTATTATAGATACTTTATATAAATACTTTAATGAAACTGTGATATGCATTGCGCATCACAAAACGCTTCGGACTGGAAGAAGAGTGGCCACAAACCAGCAGGGTGTGGTGGAATGGAGGTAAACGATGAAAATTTACAAAACAAAAAATTATGACGACATGAGCCGGAAAGCCGCAAACATTATTTCCGCACAGATTATCATGAAGCCGGACTGTGTACTCGGCCTTGCCACAGGCTCGACACCGGTAGGAACCTATCGTCAGCTCGTTGACCGGTATAACAAAGGCGACCTTGACTTCTCGGAGGTTGTGACTGTAAATTTAGACGAGTATAAGGGTCTTACGCGCGACAACCCGCAAAGCTATTATTATTTTATGAATGAAAACCTGTTTGGAAAAGTGAACATTGACAAGAACCGGACTTATCTTCCGGATGGAACAGAACCTGACAGCAACACGGCCTGCCAAAAATACAATGAAATTCTCAAAACCGTGGGCGCGCCGGATCTTCAGCTTTTGGGACTTGGACACAACGGGCATATTGGTTTTAACGAACCAGGCGAGAGCTTCCCAACGGAAACACACTGTATTACGCTTTCAGAACAGACAATCAAGGCAAACGCGCGTTTTTTTGCGACCGAGGACGAAGTGCCGCGTCAGGCATATACAATGGGCATAAAGACAATTATGTCCGCACGTACCATCTTGCTGCTTGTGTCAGGCGAAGCGAAGGCAGACATTGTAAAGGCGGCATTCTTTGGCCCGATTACACCGCAAGTACCGGCTTCCGTTCTGCAGCTTCATCCGAATGCAATCCTGGTGGCTGACGAGGCTGCACTGTCAAAATGCTAGGGAAGTTGAGCAGTTATGACATTGAAGAAGATTATCAATGGAGTGGTTTTTCAGGAAGAGGGCTCTTTTGAGAACCAAACCGTATATATAATGGATGAAAAGATTGTTTCACAGAAGGATTACCTTAGTGTATCGGGTGATGAAACAGTGATTGACGCTGAAGGAAATTATGTTATACCCGGTCTTACGGACATCCATTTTCACGGCTGCATGGGAAGTGACTGCTGTGACGGCACGGTAGAGGCATTTCGCACAATGGCGGAGTATGAGCTCAGCCAAGGCATAACCTCTGTCACGCCTGCAACGATGACAATGCCCGAGGATGTACTTGCACAGATATGCCGTGCCGCAAGGACCTTTTGCGATACGGCGGATGACAATGCTGCGGACCTGTGCGGTCTTTATATGGAAGGACCTTTTATCAATCCTGTCAAAAAGGGTGCACAGAACGGGAACTATATTGTTCCTTCCAGCCTGGAGATGTTAAACCGTCTGCAGGATATTTCGGGAGGATTGCTTCGGACTGTGGCGATTGCTCCTGAAACGCAGGGCGCTATGGACTTTATCCGTGCAGCCGGCAGCCGCATCAATATCTCCATTGCGCATACGGCAGCGGATTATGATACCGCAAGGGAGGCGATTTCCTGCGGTGCATCGCAGCTGACGCATACCTACAATGCCATGCCGCCGTTTTCACATCGCGCGCCGGGACCGATCGGCGCCGCTGCGGACAGTGAACACTGTATGGCAGAGCTGATTTGCGACGGTATTCATATTCATCCCGCAGTGGTGAGAACAACCTTTAAGATATTCGGAGATGACAGAATTATACTTATCAGCGACAGTATGCGTGCGGCAGGTCTTGCGGACGGTCAGTATGATTTAGGCGGTCAGACAGTCATAGTCAGGGGAAATTTGGCAGCTTTGGAGGACGGCACAATCGCAGGTTCCGTGACAAACCTTATGGACTGTGTGCGCAATGCCGTAAATAATATGGATATTTCTCTTGGGAGCGCAATCAAGTGCGCCGCTGTCAATCCGGCAAAGGCGGTTGGAATTTATGAGCATTACGGCAGTCTTACGCCCGGAAAATTTGCGAATATTGTAATACTTGATAAAACTTTAACATTAAAAATGGTATTTCATCACGCTTCCTTGATAAAGGAACATAAAATCGGAGGAAACTAATTATGGCAGTTATGGCGTTTGATATCGGAGGTACTGCAATCAACCGCGCCGGAATGTTGGGAGCGGCTGTTATGTAATCCGGCTGTCATCCTTTTGGTGTGCACTGTATAACGATACGAAAGGAGAATATTATTTTGACAGAAAATATATTAGAAATAATCACTGCGCAGTATCATTCTCTTACCCGTTCCGGTCAGAGGCTTGCCGATTATATTCTTGCCAATGCCCATGATGCACAGTATATGTCAATCTCGGGTCTTGCTGAACATAGCGGCGTGTCGGAGGCTTCCATTACACGCTTTTGCCGCAGCCTTGGTTTGACGGGTTACAACAGCCTGAAGCTGGCGCTTGCCAAGGCAGATTATGTCACGGATTTAGGTGAAACCTCTGATACGTCTGACACAATTACATCGAGGGATACCTTCAGTAGTATTTTCCGTAAAATTTATAATGCCAATATGCTGTCCCTAAACGAAACGATGGAACTATTGGATGAAAATGCTATTTCCGGAGCGGTTGATCTCATATCTGCCGCTGATCGGGTATTTTGCTTTGGTCACGGAGGAAGCATGGTCATGGCGATGGAGGCATGGGCGCGTTTTTCTACGGCGACGTCACATTTTGTTCATATTGAGGACTCTCATATGCAGGTCATGCATTTGGCTTTGGCTACAGAGAGGGACGTACTCTTGTTTTTCTCATATTCAGGATCTACCAAGGATATGGAGGACATTATGCATATCGCAAAAGAGCGCCATATATCCGTCATACTGGTAACGCATTTTCCAAATTCCTGCGCGGCAGGCTATGCGGATGTGGTACTTTTGTGCGGTTACAACGAAAGTCCGCTGCAGTCCGGTTCTGTTGCCGCGAAGCTGGGGCAGCTCTTCATTATAGAGTGCCTTTTCTATGTATTCTGTAAGAGAAATCCGGATATTCTTTCAAAGGCAAGCGCGTCTACGATAGAAGCGATTATGCCAAAGTTTTTATAAATATAACGATAACACAAATACCTCGCAGCAAGCTGCGAGGTATTTAACGGAACGGTTATTGTATTTTTATTGTTTTCGTTACACTGGAACCTGCAAAATCACCCAATCCTGTTATCGTGATCTTGATTTTGTTTTTCTTTGCACCGGCTGCATCAGGTACAAGCTTGTAGTGAACGCCTTCTTTTAACGGTCTTTTATTATAGGTAACGGAAAGATTTTTCATCGTTCCTTTAACGGAAGCTTTGGAAATCTTTTGTGGCAGAATCGTAAATGTTGCCGTCGCCGTTATGCCTGCGTAATTTCCCTTTCCTGTAATGATGACTTTTGCTTTATGGCTGGTTGTAGAGGCGTGAAGATTTCCCGCATACGTAACGGTGTAATCCTTATTTTTCGTCAGCTTTTTCGTTCCGGCTTTTACGGTAACCGATGGCTTTTGGAGCTGCCCGTTGTAAGTTTTATTGGAAATCGGTGCAATTGTCAGTTTCGTCTTATTTGCTTTTAATGCCGTAATTTCAAAAGTTTTTATAACTTCACCTTTGTAAGCGCCTTTTCCAGTGACAATTACATATGCTGTTCCGGCATTTATGTTGTTTTGATAACGAACCTTAAAGTCTTTATTTGCGGTAAGTTCTGTACCGCCTATTTTTACAATCGGTACGGACTGCAATGCCTTACCTGTGTATTCCATGCTTTGCTGCTTTAAGGTGACATGCTCCGGATTGATAATGTTGCCTTCATCCACATCATACACAGCCAGCTTGACGGTTTTACTGTCTTTGTAATTGCCTAGTCCGGTAACGGTTATTTTTGCGGATTTTGCAGCTTTTGCCGTGAGACCGGAGTCGTAGGTAAGCTTATAATCCGCGTCTTTTCTCAAAAGTATTGTGCCGTCATATACATAGACAGGCGGTTCCGATGTTGAGCCGGTTGTCATGCTGCCGGTTATGATTTTGAGTTTTTTGACGGATTTCGGATTTATTGTGAAGGTTTTTTTCAACGTTCCCTTGTAATTACCGATTCCTTTGACGAGGACAGTACCGGTTCCTGCATTTACATTGCTTTGATATTCAATCTCGTAATCCGCGCCTTCCGTCAATGTGATTTTTTTACGGTTTTCAACGACCGTGACTTTAACGGTCGGTTCGTATGCATTTTGGTCATAAACCTTTGTCTTAACGGAAGAAATAACGCCGCCGGCTTTACTTAGGTCTGTCCTGGCATTTTCTGTTTCGGAAGAGCTTTCGTTTGTTTCGGTACTTTCCTGTTCCAGGCTGCTTTCAACCGTTTCCGTGCTTTCTTCAACGTTAGAGCTTTCCTCTGTTTTGGAACTTTCGATCGTAGAAGCGCTTTCTTCTGTCTTGGAACTTTCGGTTGTCGAAGCGCTTTCCTCAACCTCGCTGTATTCTTCGCTTGGAGTGTTTTCATTCACTTCCGAACTTTCCTCAACATTGGGGCTTTCAATTACAGAAGAGCTTTCCTTTATGGAAGAACTCTCCTCAACCTTGGAGCTTTCGATTACAGAAGAGCTTTCCTTTATGGAAGAACTCTCCTCAACCTTGGAGCTTTCGATTACGGAAGAGCTTTCCTTTATGGAAGAACTCTCCTCAACCTTAGAGCTTTCGATAGAAGAAGAGGTTTCCTCAGCCTTAGAGCTCTCGATAGCAGAAGAACTTTCCTCAACCTTAGAGCTCTCGATAGCAGAAGAACTTTCCTCCTCCTGAATGTCATCTCTCGTCAGCAGAATACTCGTGCTCATATTCTTCGGAAGCGCAGTATATACCTTCCCGTTTTGGTCATGCCAATACGTGCCTTCCACCTTCGGAAGCGCAGCGTCCGCCTTTACATTCTTCGGCGTCCAAATTGATACAAGCTGATTGCAGCCGTCAAACATCCCGCGAAAATTGGTTTCCCTGCCTGCGTCAACCATACTCAAATCCGCAGACCTTAAATTGACACAGCCGCTGAAAAGACCGTCAAGATCATCAGCCTCGTCTACATAAAGCGTCGCCGTCCTGATGTCCTTTGCATAATCCTTCTCCGTTGACCAAATCGGAGAGCCATATGCTTTGCATGTGCCTTTTCCCATGACCTTCAGATTTCCGTTTTTGTCGATTTTATAGGCGATATCCTCATTGGGAGATCCGGCGATTTCATGCGCAATATCATCATCACGGAACGCTTCAATGTAATAGATGTCAAGCTCGCTCTTAAGCTCCGCATGTGCAACCTGAAGCCGTTTCTTTCCCGTTGTCGATATATCAATTTCATCAATATTTGACCAATAATAGCAGGCATGAATTCTGAATTCTTTCCCTTCATCAAGAACCTCAAAAATCAGATATTCATCAGGCGCAGGCTTCGTTCCCGTCTCGAACACACATCCATTTTGGAAATAGAGTTTGGTACAGGTTCTTGCGGGCTTTATGATAATTTCCGATACTGCCGTAAAATTTTGGTAGGACACAATCAACTGCTTTGTACCGACAGTATTCATGTCAATGTCTTTGGCGTTTGTTGTATAGTCCGTGATTTCAGTGTGTGTACCCGAAACTGACCAGGCAAACACATGCAGTTCGGACAGGTCGAGCGTTTCGCCAAGGTAATACGTATCTATATCGTTCCTGACAGAAATCTTGGAATAGCTGTCCTCCTTTACTGTAATCTTCACGGTTGCCGATAGATTTTGCCACTTCACAATCAAATCTTTCGTACCTGCCGTATTCATATTAATGCTTGCGGCGTTTGTCGTATAGCCTGATGTGATTTTCTCTGCCGGATATATATTGTTTGTGTATAGAAGTTCTACGGTCAAATCGTTTACATTCAGTGTATCGCCGACAAAGTACTCTTTTTTTATCTTGGAAACAGAAAGACTTTTGCCGATTACGGTCAGATTAATCGTCACGCTCTGCCCCTCATAAGAGATAACCAAATATTTTGTACCTGGCGTATTCATGTCAATTTGTGCGGCATTTGTCGTATAGTCGGTAGTAGTCGTACGGTTGTTGAAATTGTAATACAGTGTAACGGTCAAATCCGAAAGGTCAAGGGTATCACCGACAAGATATTCTTTTTTGCCTTTTTCCACCAAAAGCTCCGGTCTCTGCTTTAAGTGAATACTTTTGTCCGTGTGCTGTAAAAGCGTAGTGCAAATAAATCCCTGATCCGTAATCCATGTCCCCCGCAGTGGGATAGACACATTTAGGTTCCGGGGCGTTTCCAGCGCAATCAGACTGTCGGAGTAAATCATGTCGTCAGCTTTCGTTACCTTGCTCATATCAAAGCCGCTTAAATCCAAAGAAGTCAAGTTGACAAAGCGAAACATACTAGCCATACACGTTACGTTACTTGTGTTAAAATGTTCTCCAAACGTTATTTGTTTTAAGTTGATACAGTTGTAAAACATTGAGGACATATCCGTGACATTTGAGGTGTTAAAGCTGCTCAAATCGAGCTTTTCCAAGCTTTCACAGCCTCCAAACATATTGCTCATGGTTGTTGCATTACTGGTATCGGTATTACGAAAATCCACACTGGTCAGATTCTTGCAGCCGCTAAAGAAGCTGGAAAAACTCTTTGTTCCCCTTAAGGACACCCTTGCTGTTTTAATCTGCTCCCGGTATTCATACCATGGAGGAGCAATCAGACCGGTGCTTGGCCAATATTCACCGCTTCCGGACACTATGAGCTTCCCATTGGTAAGCGACCAAGAACCGGATCCGTTTGGTAGCTTTCCTCCGACGATTGGATCACCGATACCAATCTCTTCCGACGGGCGTTCGATTGTCAACCCGTTCGTTTGATTTTCCGTATCAACGATTTCCTCCGCAAATGTTGTGTCTTCTTCTGATTCGATTTCTGTTTCCTCAGTGTCAATCGTCTCTGCAGTGGTGATGGATTCCTCTACTGCGGCAGTTGTTTCGGCGGCTTCGATTTCACCGTCTGCTTCTTCAGTGTCAATTGTCTGCGCTGTCTCCTCCGGTACTTCCTCCAACACCTCTTCCACAAGCGTTTCGGATTCTGTCTCCTCATGCAGCTTCTCCTCACACGCTGCATTCGTCAGTTCCGCCGCGTTTACAGGCAGCTCCATGCCCGAAGAGAGCGTCGCCGCCGCAAGCAGCATACAAAACGCTTTTTTCATGTTCCGTTTCAACTCTTTGCTCATATTAGTCCTCCATGCTGCCGACAGCCCGCGAATATGAATCCTCCATTATTAAAGCAGCTGTTAAGCAACAAAAAACAGTTTCAAATGTTTCATAATTCATGCAGCCGAACCGTCATAAATGTATAATCAAATGTTTATACTGCTATGACTTCATGCTTTGCGTCCATTCCTCACGAAATGTTTGCCCTTTTTCATATAGAAATACTAACACATTATTTTGCAATGTACAACTGTTTTTTGGAAAAATATGTATGAAATCATAAACAATTGATTATTTGGTGATTTCATCTTTTCATTTTCTGTTGAAAGTATCGAAAAGATACGATAAAATAGCATAAAATATAGTATTTATAGATAAAAGCGTCTGTAAATGAATGATCAAAGGTTCGCAGACATGGAAACAAATCAGTTGACCCAATAAGGAGAACAGGCATGGATTTTATTATAGGCGGCTGCTGTCAGGGAAAATGGGAGTATGCGAAAAGACAATATGGTTTGACCGGGGATGATATCATTTGCGCGGCGGATATTAAAAATAATGAACTGTCAGGAAAATGTTGTCTTACGGATTTCCACTTATACATCAGGCAGCTGATAGAGAGCGGACAAAATATAGAAGAAAACATATCGCGGCTTCTTCAAAAAAATGACATTCGTGTCATAATTTCAAACGAAATCGGTTATGGAATTGTGCCTGTTGACGCTAAGGAACGGACATACAGGGAGGCGGTGGGAAGAGCCTCCTGTATGCTCGCCGCAAAGGCGGATAAGGTTGTGCGGGTGATAAGCGGTATCGGTGTGGTCATTAAACAGTGAATCTTAAAGCCGATACCCCCGCCGCGTGACCATTTTCCCGTCCACGACAATCGTCTGTGAGTTTCCGATAAACACTGTCGTAAACATATTGACAGAAACCTCCCGAAGCTCCTTCAACGAATACAAAGAGCAGGTTTCCCCTTCGCGTCCGATTTGCCCGGCAACTCCGCACACCGTATCTTCGGATGCATAGTCTAAAATCAAATCGCACGCTTTTTGCAAAAAATCATGCCTTCTACAGCTTGACGGATTGTATAGGCAGATAATCATGTCCGCGTGCGCCGCGGCGCAAATGCGTTTTTCAATGGTTTCCCAAGGCGTCAAAAGGTCGCTTAAACTGATGACTGCAAAGTCCTGAATCAAAGGAGCGCCCAAAAGCGCCGCGCCGGAAACTGCGGCTGTAACGCCGCAGACAGGCTCTAAGGTGATGTCCGGATAATCCTGTCCGATGACATACATAAGCCCCGTCATGCCGTATACGCCCGCGTCTCCGCTGCAGATGATAGCGACTGTTTTATTCTTTATAGCCTCCTCAAAGCACATTCTGCATCGCTTTGCTTCCTGCGTCATAGGTGTGGAACGATATTCCTTTTCGGGAAAGTGCGGCTTAACCAAATCAACATACACCGGATAACCGATAATGGTATCGCACTGCTCCAAAGTCCGGGCTGCCTGTATTGTCATTTGCTCATAGCTTCCGGGACCAATTCCGACAATATATATTTTTTTCATTCTGATAATAATGCCCCTTTCATAATAATGCCCTTTTCAAAGGAATCTGTCTGATAAACGTCTGCGCATTGTCCGACATGGCAAGAACTCCGTGCACGTTGGAAAACAGGATTACTTCTATTTGAATATCCTGAATATCCAAAATCCTCCCGCCCACGCGCCGCCGCATATGCGTAAGCATTTTTTCCAGTGCAATTTGCATCGCCGCATCTAAAATATGGCGGTCTGTCAGGATTTGCAGCGCGTCGTCTGTCGTCGTGCAATTTAAAATCCCGCGTGCCGTATCTGCGTCCGCCCCTGCAAGCAGCGCACACGCACTGAGCGTTTCCAGTCTTGCATCTGCCATGGACGAATGTGTGTTCATCACGCCCGCGGCAACCTTAATCAGCTTCCCGATATGCCCAATCAGCAAAATTTGTGAAAACCCAAGCTCCGACGCAATATCAAGCGTCTCACCGATAAAATTACTGCATTTTACGCCCGCGTCCAAGTCAATCCCCCATGTCTCCAATGCAAACTGCTGCCCGTAATTTCCGGGTGACAGCAAAAGTGTTTCATATCCGAGCGCTTTTTTCTGCTTTAACGCAACCCGTATGGTATCGACAATCGCCTGCTCACTCATCGGCTCCACAATTCCGCTCGTGCCAAGAATGGAAATGCCTCCCTCTATTCCAAGCTGCGGATTAAAGGTCTTTTTGGCAAGTTCCGCTCCCTCTGGCGCGGATATGATAACCTTCATGCCGCCATCATACCCTGCCGCCGCAAGCTCAGAAAGTACTTCTTTTTTTATCATTTCACGCGGCACACGGTTAATTGCGGCGCTTCCCACAGGCTGCTCCAGGCCCGGACGCGTCACTCTGCCGATGCCTGTTCCGCCTTCAATCAAAATATCATCACTTGTGCCATAGCAGACCGATGCATAAATGAATATTTTGTCGGTGCAGTCTGCATCGTCGCCGGCATCTTTTTGGACGGCACAGACAGCCTTTGTCTCTGTCATTGTAATGTCTGCCAACGCAAGCGTGACAGAAATGCCTTTTGGCGTATGAACGCGGACACAGCTAAGGCGCTCTCCTGTCAGCAGCATATGTGCCGCCGCTTTTGCCGCCGCTGCCGCGCAGGTACCGGTCGTGTAACCGCATCTTAACTTTTTGTGGTTTTTATACAGATATTCATCAATCAAGGTTAAAACTCCTTTTCTCTGTTTCATAACTGCCTAAAAAAGTTGCGTAACAAAGCGGCAGTATGATAAAATTATATTAAATAATAAATCATTAGGCAAGAAGGCTTTTGGAAACAGAATCAATGACAGGAATATGGAGGAAAAACACGATGAAAAAAAAGCTTTTAATTATGGGAAACAACAAGCGCCTCATAACAGACTTTTTTATGCAGCTGGATTTTTATTTTGACTGCGCAAGCACATCTTTGATTACAGCCGATTTGCGGATACACTATCAGTTCTTTCGACCGGATGCAATTGTATACTGTATGCATGTGGAGAGCAGGGATAATATTAACAGTGTAATTCAATTTGTGGACGGCGCACCGAAAGAGGATAAGGTTCCGTTCATTGTCGTGGCGGACGGGGCGGACTATGAATTTTTGTGTAAAATGCCGGGCGGACGGGCGGATTTCAGGATTGGCGCAAACGCATCTGTTTCAGAGCTGCAAAGCGAAATCAACAACGTGATCGTGCGCCATAAGTGCAATAAAGCAGACCAGAAGGTGCAGGTAGCGCCGAAATTAGAGAACGCGCTTGACACGCTTTCGCAGTTGGATGAAGAGCTGAAAAAGCTCGAAAGCGGTGACGCCAACATTAAGATTCCCGCGAATCTGCTTTCGGGAACAGGACGCAAGAGAATTCTTGTCGTGGACGATTCCACAATAATCCATAAAGCGATCAAAAGCCATCTTGAGAAGGATTACGATATTTCAACCGCGATAAGCGGGGCAGCCGCCCTACGGTTTCTCAAGACAAAGGAAGCAAACCTAATTCTTTTAGATTATGAAATGCCGGAAATGAACGGGGCGGAGGTTTTAAAGGCGCTTCGGGAAAATCCGCTTACGGCGTCAATTCCTGTCATATTCTTAACCGGCGTAAACGATACCGCAAAAATTCAAAAGGTTCTGCGCCTTAAGCCGGACGGATACCTTTTAAAGCCGATTGATAAAGATGTATTGCTCAGTAAAATTAAGGAAATTTTAGGATAGGAGAGGTACACAATGGGCAGCAGTAATGAAAAAGAACGAGAGCGGGAACGCGATAAGGATATTAAACTGACAGACCTGTTTGACGTCGATATGCTCCAGCGTATGCAGGACGCATTTTCCAACATGACCGGACTTGCCGCCGTCATAACGGACGCAAACGGTGTAGCGGTCACAAAAGGAAGCAACTTTACGGATTTTTGTGCTTTGTATACACGCTCAAATCCTATCGGGTGCCTGCGCTGTCAGGAATGCGATAAATACGGAGCGGAGCTTGCCCTGCGTGCAGGCGCGTCGGTTCCGTATTACTGCCATGCGGGACTGATGGATTTTGCTGCTCCCATCATGGCGGGTAAGCGTATGATAGGCTGTTTTGTAGGCGGTCAGGTACTGGCAGACACGCCGGATATCATCAAGGTTATGCAGAGCGCAGGCGAACTGAAAATTGATTTGATTAAGTACCTTCAGGCGGTTATGAATGTGAAAATTTTAGATAAGGATACGATTGAACGCCATGCGAACTTCCTGTATACGCTGACGGACATTATCTCCAGCATTGCCTATCATAAATATAAAATGGAAGAGGCAAACATTGAAATTGAAAAAGCGGCAAACATGAAATCGGATTTTCTTGCCAATATGAGCCATGAGCTTCGCACGCCGATGAATGCGGTCATCGGAATGGCAGAAATGGCATTGCGAAAAGACATGTCAAGCGATGTTCGGGAGTATTTAAGCCAGATTCGTGCTGCCGGAAAGACGCTTCTTACAATTATCAATGATATTCTTGATTTTTCAAAGATAGAGTCGGGAAAAATGGATATTATCGAAACGGAATTTGAGCCGCTGTCGCTGATCCATGACATAACGACAATTATGGTGACACGCGTAGATGCGAAGGACGTGGAGCTTTTAATTGACATTAATCCCAACATACCGTCGCTTCTTTACGGCGACAACAACAGGATTAAGCAGGTTATTATCAATCTTGCCAATAACGCCTCCAAGTTTACGCAAAAAGGCAAGATTACATTAAAGTTTAGCTGCAGGCGCAGAAGTGACCGGTATATTGATTTTATGTTTAGCGTTGAGGATACGGGAATCGGCATCAAGGAACAGGATTTGGACAAAATATTCCAGTCCTTCCAACAGGCAGACAGCAAGAGAAACCGCAATATCGAGGGAACCGGACTCGGGCTTGCGATATGCCGGCAGTTGATTTCTTTGATGAACGGCAGTATTTCCGTAAAAAGCGAGTACGGAAAGGGTTCCTGCTTTTCTTTTGAAATTCCGTTAAAGATCGTGGAAGGTGAACCGTCTTTAAAGATTCAGTGTTCCGACCCTCCGCCTGCGTTTGGTGCTCTTGAAAATGAATATGCGGACAGCCGTCTGAAAGCAGACATGAGAAAGCTGGGTATAAAATATTCAAGAATTGAGGACATACAGAATATTCAGTCTGTGAAGGAGCATATTCTGCCTGTGATGGATCAGAAACCGTTTTTGTTTGTCGATAAAGTGGCGCTCACAGACGATTTACTGATCTTTGTAGAAAAGAATCCGCAGCTTACAGTAGTTTCCGTTAACTCATACAGTTACTCATCAGACAGTGATCTGCCAAACGTACTGTTTGTCAAGAAACCGGTATCTGCAATGATGATCACTGCCATTTATAACAATGAAGAGTACTTTGATGAGCATATGGGCGATGAAATCTACGATTTTATGGCGGAAACAGCGAAGGTTCTCATTGTTGATGACAATACGGTGAACCTGACAGTGGCAGAAGGGCTTTTAGAGCCGCTTGGAATGGAAATTGATACGGCACTGGGCGGCAAGGAAGCGATTGAGAAGATTTCAGAAACATCTTATGATTTGATTTTAATGGATCACATGATGCCGGAGATTGACGGTGTAGAAACGACGCGCATTATCCGGCGTTTCCACAAGGAGTATGACAACGTGCCGATTATTGCACTGACTGCAAATGCAGTGGGCGGTGTGAAAAACATGTTCCTTGAGGAGGGCATGAATGACTTTATCGCAAAGCCAATAGAAGTTCACGTTTTGATTAACAAGGTAAAACACTGGCTGCCTAAAAATAAGATTACAAAAGGCGTCAAGAGCGTTTCTCATATCAAAAGCACACTTCCTCAGATAGAAGGAATTGATACGGCCGCAGCAATTAAATTGCTCGGAAACGAAAACGTATTTTGGTCTATTTTAAAGGATTATTGCAGGATTATCCCTCAGAAATCAAAAGTGATTAAAGAATATTATGAGACGGAGAACTGGAAAAACTATACGGTGGAAGTACATGCGTTGAAAAGCTCGTCGAGACAGATTGGCGCAATGGAGCTTGCAAGAAAGGCAGAGCTGCTTGAGAGAGCGGGGAATGAGCTGGATCTTGAAACGATTCGGTCTGATACGCAGGCGGTGCTTGATGAGTACGAGCACTATTATGAAATTCTAAAGGCGTATTTCACAGAAGATAAAAATGAGGCGACAAAGGAATTGACGAATGACATTTTACATGTAGTGTTTGAAGAAATAGAAAACGCGATTGAGGAGCTTGATATGGATATGCTCGAGGAGGCAGTTCACAAACTCAGCATATATAGGCTTGATGACACGAATGCGAAATATTATAGCAAAATGTGCAAGGCGGTTGAGGATATGGATGCGTATGCCTGCGAGGATATTATGATGGAATGGAAAGGGATGTTATAATCAAAATTATGCGAAAAAACAAAATTAAACATTTGGGTTTGGCAGCGGTATTATGTATACTGTTGTGCGTGCTGCTGACAGGCTGTAAGAGCAGTACGAACCACACAGGGCTTGCGAAGTACAGCATTGTCTGCACGACTTTTGCGCAGTATGACTGGATTCGGGAAATACTTGGAGCGCATTCTGACAACTTTGAACTGACCTATTTGCTGGAGAAGGGCGGCGATTTGCATAGCTACCAGCCGACTGCGGAAAGCATGGCAAGGATTTCGTCTGCGGACTTATTTGTATATGTCGGCGGAGAGTCGGACGAGTGGGTAGAAGAAGCATTAAAAGGTGCGGTCAACCAAGAGATGTGTGTAGTGAACCTGATTGACACATTGGGCGACCGCGTTTGGGAGGAAGAAGTGGTCGAGGGAATGCAGGCACATGAGGAGCATTCAGACGGGGAAACAGAGTATGACGAACACATATGGCTGTCTCTTAGAAATGCCGCTCATCTGACCGATGCGCTCTCTGAAAAAATAGGACAGCTCGATGCCGAAAATGCCGCATATTACGCTGAAAATGCGAAGGCGTATATCCAAGAGCTGCATGCGCTGGACGATGCGTATGTTGATGTGGTAAGTAAGGCGCAGCATAATACCTTACTGTTCGGAGATCGCTTTCCGTTCCGCTATATGACAGAGGATTATGGGATTGATTATTATGCGGCATTTGCCGGATGCAGTACGGAAACCGACGCGAGCTTTGAGACCATCACGTTTCTTTCAGGGAAGGCGGATGAGCTGGAGCTTCACACGATTTTGGCGATAGAAGGCTCTGACCAGCGAATCGCCGAAATTATCAGGCAGAACACGCGCAGTCAGAATCAGGAAATCCTTACCATGAACTCGTTACAGTCGGTGACGGCAAAGGAGATTGAGGGCGGATTTACTTATCTGGGAGCCATGCAGGATAATTTGGAAGTATTAAAAAAGGCATTATTTTAACAGAACTTAGGAGTTTTACAGAATGAATCGATTTGTATTGCGTCAGTCATTAATCCTGTTTCTCACAGCGTGTATATGGGGATTAGGATTTATCGCACAGAGCGTCGGCATGGACTATGTTGAGCCGTTTACGTTTACGGCTGCAAGAAATGTTCTCGCTTTTCTCGTGCTTGTGCCATATATTGCGCTAACGGATAAAGGAAAACAAAAAAATGACACAAGTGTCATAAAACAGAATAAAAAGATCCTCATTATCGGAGGCATATGCTGCGGCATCTGCCTCTTTGCAGCGAGTACCCTGCAACAGTTTGGGGTGAAGCATACCACAGTCGGAAAAGCCGGATTTATTACGGCAATGTACATGGTACTTGTGCCGATATTCGGCATTTTTTTGCACAAAAAAGCAGGGATGAAGGTTTGGACGGCAGTGGCGCTGGCTTTGCTTGGTATGTATTTTTTGTGTATCACGAAAGGGGAATTTCGCCTACAGTTAGGTGACAGCTTTGTGTTTGCCTGTGCGGTCGGATTTACCTTTCATATTCTTGTGATTGATTATTTTTCCCCGAAATCGGATGGGGTAAAGCTTTCCTGCATACAGTTTTTGGTATGTGCGGCACTGTCAACGGTATGTATGCTGATTTTTGAGAAACCGGATATGGGTGATATTTTTGCGGCAGGCATTCCGATTTTATATGCCGGCGTCCTGTCAAGCGGTGTCGCATATACGCTGCAGATTGTGGGACAAAAAGGGATGAACCCGACGGTTGCATCCCTGATTTTGAGCTTGGAATCTGTGGTGTCTGTGCTTGCCGGATGGCTGATTTTAGACCAAAAGCTTTCCGTAAGAGAAATCTGCGGATGTGTGCTGGCATTTGCGGCAATTATTCTCGTGCAGCTGCCGGACAGGAAAGACAGCAAGATACATACTCACAGCACAGAATAAATCCACGAAAAGACAGAGGCGCCGATAACCGTCAAAATACCTGCAACCGCAATGGAAAGGCTGCTCATGGCGCCCTCGATTTCGCCCAGCTCCATTGCCTTTGCAGTGCCGATGGCATGCGCGGCGGAACCGATAGCCAGTCCTTTTGCGATAGGCTCTTTGATGCCAAAAACTTTGCAGATGAATTCAGCCAGAATGTTTCCAAGAACGCCTGTGATTACGATGACCAAAACTGTGATATTGACATATCCGCCAAGTTCCTCGGAGACGCTCATGCCGATTGCCGTCGTGATAGATTTTGGCAGGAAGGTCACATATTCCTGCTGATTCAGCCCGAAAAGCAGGGCGAGGATAAGCACCGTAACAAGGCTTGTCAGCACGCCCGACACAATTCCGGCAATCACCGCGGCGAGATTTTTCTTTAGCAGCGCAAGCTGTTCATACAGCGGAATGGCAAGGCAGACCGTCGCGGGAGTAAGAAACCAGCTTAGATATTTTGCGCTCAGATTATAGGTATCGTAGTCCACATGCGTCGCTAAGAGTATGACAATCGTGACGATAATGGAGATTAGAAGCGGATTAAAAAGACCGCTTTTTAATTTTTCCTTGAGCTTGAGACCAAGCATATAGGAGAGAAGGCTGATTGCCGCTCCGGCAAAGATTGAAGTCTGCATAAATTCATTCATTGCTTTTTTTGCTCCTTTCATGCCGGATGATTGCCTGCGCAACGCGGCCGCTCACTGCCATGACAGCGACAAGCACGACGACTGTGATAACCACAACAGGAACAAGCATCGGTTTTAAGACACCCCATGATGCCATTAGCCCCACTCCTGCCGGAATGAACATGACAGGCATTGTCTCTATCAAAAATTTTCCGGCGTCTTTTACAGCCTCTGGTTTGAGGATGCCTGTCACAAGGCATACAAAAAGAATTGCCATACCATAGATGCTTGCCGGTACGGGCAGCGGCAGTACGGCTTTTAGGATTTCACCAATAAATGAAATCAAAAGAATGATTAAAAATTGTTTTAAGTATTTCAAGACTAAACACTTCCTCACTTTTATCCGATATTATGATAAAGTTATATTCTTTGATATTCTAACACAGTCAATGCCTTTTGGAAAGAAAAAGTCGTCCTATATTGAGACATTTTATTGGGACATAGATAGAAAATTTTGTATTTTGTAAAATTTTTGTGGCAATTTACATAAAGTTGTGCTAAACTGTATAAGAATATAAAAATTTTGCAGATTTTTAACGAATTGATTGCTTTAAGGGGGAGCAGAATGCGGAAGGCACAAAAGCAGGAAATCATGGAAATGATTCAGACCTTATATGAGGCGCATGATGAAATTAAAAATGATATTGACAAAAAGAACTATGTGCTTGCACAGGACATGCTAATCCAGTGTCAGGAGTGTGCCATTACACTTGGGACAGCGATTGAAACAATGGAAGGAGAAGGATTTGTTACGGTGTCACATGTGGAAGCGTATTGTGATGTCGTGTTTCACTGCCATGAGGAGTTGAACGATGGTGATATCAGTGCAAACAAAATTTATAAGAAGCTGAAAAAACAGCTGGTTTGCATTGAGAACAGTGTGCGCAATGATATTCGGATTCGCAAGGAGGTTGCATTTTTTCCATATAAGGCTTCGATGTGGGATGCGTTGGAAAGCGTTTACTTGGCGGCAAAAGAAGATCCGGACTGCGATGCGTATTGTGTACCGATTCCATACTATGACAAAAATCCGGATGGAAGCTTGGGCGTGATGCATTATGAAGGCGGGGAATATCCAAAAAATATTGACATAACGGATTGGCAGACATATAATTTTGAGGAAAGAAAGCCGGAAGCTATTTACATACATAATCCATATGATAATTGGAATTTGGTAACTTGCGTGCCTTCGCGGTATTACAGCAATAATCTGAAAAAGTATACGGAGCAGTTGGTGTATATCCCATATTTTATATTGGGTGAGATTGAGCCGGACGATCAGGAAAGAATTGATAAGATGAAGCACTTTGTATGGACACCGGGGGTTATCAATGCGGATAAGGTTATTGTACAGTCAGAAAAAATGAAGCAGATTTATGTGAATGAGTATCTGAAAGCAGCGAAGGAGAATGGCTTGCAAGGGTATCATATTGACAGGAAGAGGTTGGAAGAAAAGTTTTTGGGGCTTGGCTCGCCGAAGCTGGATAAGGTATTGAATACCAAAAAGGAAGATTTGGAGATACCGCAGGAGTGGTTGAGGATTATTGAGAAACCGGACGGTAGTTGGAAGAAGATTATTTTTTATAATACAAGCGTGGGGGCATTGCTTCAGCATAATGAAAAGATGTTGGAAAAAATGCAATATGTATTTAGTGTATTTAAGGAGAATCAGGATGAGGTGGCGCTTCTTTGGCGTCCGCATCCGTTGATTAAGACAACTGTTTCCGCTATGCGGCCACAGCTTTGGCTTGCGTATGATAAGCTGGTTCGGAAATATCGGGAAGAAGGCTGGGGGATTTATGATGAGTCGAGTGATGTGGATAGGGCGATTGTGTTGAGTGATGCGTATTATGGAGACGGCAGCAGTGTGGTGCAGATGTATCAGCAGACGGGGAAGCCGGTTATGGTGCAGAATGTGGATGTGGTTGTATAAGCTGATTTGATAGTTATGTTTTAGAAAACGAACTTTGACAATTTCATACTTTATGTCTGAATGCAAAACATATATTCATTGAGTTTCGGCGCAAATTAGCGTACAGTACGGAGTTAGTAAGGCAAAAGTATAGGGTAGAATGCATATTTTAGGCAAGAGTTCTTAAAATGCAACGGTTTATTATAGTACAGGAGCGATTCATTTTTGCTGTCACTATTTCGTGATAGGGAAAAGCTACAGGAACCAGAACTTCCTGAACGGAAGGCGAAACTAATTTATATGAAGTATTAGAAAAGATGTAAAGTGTGAAAGTGTCAATGCGATAAATACTTTACATCTTTTTGTTGAGTAAGGTAAATGATAATTCATAAATGAGGCATAGGAAATGAGGGTATTGGTAACAGGCTCTGATGGATTTATCGGAAGCCATTTGACGGAGGAATTAGTAAAAAAAGGGTATCAAGTAAAGGCATTTGTGTATTATAACTCCTTTAATAACTGGGGCTGGCTGGATACACTGCCAAAAGGCATCATGGAAAATGTGGATGTTTTTCAGGGGGATATCCGCGATCCGAACGGTGTAGAGCAGGCCATGAAAGGCGTTGATGCGGTGTTTCATCTGGCGGCATTGATTGCAATACCGTTCAGCTATCATTCGCCGGATACATATGTTGATACCAATATAAAAGGAACGCTTAATGTGCTGCAGGCAGCAAGAAAACTGGAAACAAAACGTGTGATTGTAACATCCACATCAGAGGTATACGGAACAGCGCAGTATGTCCCGATTGATGAAAAACATCCGTTTCAGGGACAGTCACCGTATTCGGCGACAAAGATTGGGGCGGACAGGCTTGCCGAAAGTTTTTACCGTTCTTTTGGATTACCAGTAACCATTGTAAGACCGTTTAACACATACGGACCGAGACAGTCGGCGAGGGCAGTGATTCCAACAATTATTACACAGCTTCTTGCAGGAAAGACAGAGATAAAGCTCGGTTCGCTGACACCGACGAGGGATTTTAATTACGTAAAAGATACAGTTAATGGTTTTATATCAATTTATGAATCTGATAAAACAATCGGGGAAGAGATAAATATTGCAACGCAGAAAGAGATTTCGATTGGACAGCTTGCGGAAGAACTAATTAGGCAGATTAATCTAAACGCAGCGGTTGTCTGTGATGAAGAACGGCTAAGGCCTGAAAAAAGTGAAGTGAACAGACTGCTTGGCTGTAATGAAAAAATAATGCGTCTGACAGACTGGAAACCGCAGTATTCTTTGGAAGAAGGATTAAAACATACAATAGAATTTTTAAAAGGAAATTTAGATAAGTATAAGACGGATATATACAATATTTAATTTAAGATATATTTTGGGAGAAAAGCAATGGAAAGGACCATAGTAATAGCTGAAGCTGGCGTCAATCATAATGGAGACATGGAAACTGCTAAAAAAATGGTAGATGTAGCAAAAGAGTGTGGGGCAGATTATGTGAAATTTCAAACGGCAGACATTGATTCATTGGTGATTGATAATGCTCCGATTTCATCATACCAAAAAAATAATATAGGATTAGAGTGTAGTCAAAAAGAAATGATAGGGAAAATACTTCTTCCAATAGAAAAATTTAAGGAATTATCAGAGTATTGTAAAATCAGAGATATTGGTTTTTTATCTACTCCGTTTGATATTAAAAGCGTTTATTATTTAGATAAACAAGTTAATATTTGGAAAGTTCCATCAGGTGAGATAACAAATACACCTTATTTAATTGAAATTGCTAGGACACATAAAGATGTAATACTTTCTACAGGTATGAGTAGTCTAAAAGAGGTTGAATATGCGTTCCGGCTGCTAAAAAATAGTGGAACTAATAATATTATTCTTTTACACTGTACAACACAGTATCCAGCCCCGCTTGAAGATGTAAACTTAAACGCGATGAATACTTTAAAGGAGCACTTTAATGTTAAAGTTGGTTATTCTGATCATACAAAAGGGTTTGAAATTTCTCTTGCAGCAGTTGCAATGGGAGCTTCAATTATAGAAAAGCATTTTACCTTAGACAAAAATATGAGTGGGCCGGATCATAAGGCTAGTTTAGAACCTAACGAATTAAAACAAATGATAAAAGCTATACGAAATATAAACATAGCAATGGGAAGTGGAATTAAGAAATTAACTGAATCGGAAAAAGAGAATCTATTTATAGCAAGAAAAAGTATTGTAGCAGAAAAAAGAATAAAAAAAGGAGAGATTTTAACTGAGAATAATATTTCAATTAAAAGACCAGGAAATGGAATTTCACCAACTAGGTGGTTTGAAATATTAGGTAAAGTGGCAATTCGAGATTTTGAAAAAGATGAAATGATTGAAATTTAAGGTGAACATATGATCAGTATATTGATTGATGAGGAATGCAGTATTTTTGAAGCGATGGAACAATTGAATAAGTCAGGGAAAAGAATACTTTTTGTATTAAAAGATAATAAGTTAGTAGCTTCTTTAACGGATGGAGATATTAGAAGAGGTATATTAAAAGGCAAAGAATTGGATGAGAAAATTAAAAAGATAGCTAATTACTGTCCAATATATTTGTTCAAAGAACAAGTGATGCGTGCAGAAAGTTTAATTGAAAAAGAGCAGATTGATGCTGTGCCGATTGTTGACAAGAATAAAGAAGTTATAGAAATTATTTTTGCTAAGCCTGATTATGAGGAGATACAGAAATTCGATTGCGATGTTCCAGTAGTCATTATGGCAGGAGGGAGCGGCACTAGATTACAGCCATATACAGAGGTGTTGCCCAAACCACTTATCCCTATAAACGGAATGCCTATTATTGAACATATCATAAGACGATTTTTTAAATATGGTTGTAATAACTTTAACATAATAGTCAACTATAAACGTAATATGATTAAAGCATATTTTGATGATATAGAAAAAAGCTATCATCTCAATTATGTTTTTGAGGACAAACGCTTGGGAACAGGTGGAGGAATTAGTTTATTACAAGGTAAAATAGATAAAACCTTTATTTTATCAAATTGCGATATTATGATTGATGAAAATATGGTTGATGTATATGAGAAACACAAAGAGCAAAAAAATGTAATAACGATAGTGTGTGCGAAAAAAAATTATGTAATACCGTATGGTGTTATTACTATAAATAGTGATGATAAAATTGAAACAATGTTAGAAAAGCCAGAAATAAATTTTTTGACAAATACAGGTTGTTATATTGTCGAACCGCGGGTGATTGAGGAATTGAATTATAATGAGGCAATAGATTTTCCTGAGATAATAAAAAGTTATATCAGCCATAATGAAAGAGTTGGGGTATATATTATACAAGATGATAAGTGGTCTGATATAGGAGAAATGGAAAAACTCAAATCTGTAAAACAAAAATTAGAATATTGATAAAGGGGTAGAGTGTAATGGAAAAATTTCTTGTAGTTGGACTTGGTTCGATGGGAAAAAGAAGGATACGATGCTTGCTTACAATGGGAAAGGAAAAACAGCAAATTGTAGGATTGGATCTAAGAAAAGATCGGTGTGAGGAAGTAGAGAGTACCTATGAGGTTGTAACATACTCGGATGCTTCAAAAATAGATTTTACGGATATAAAAGCTGTTATTGTATCATTACCACCTGATAAGCATTTTGTTGGTGCAAAATTAGCAATTGATCATAATTTGCCAGTATTTATTGAAGCAAGTGTATTATTGGATGATGTTAAAAATATAATCAATTATAATGACAAAAAAGTTTTTATAGCCCCGTCATATACGATGGCTTTTCATCCAATGATAAAAATAATGAAAAACATAATTAAATCTGAAAGATATGGGAAAATATGCAATTTTTCATATCATTGTGGACAGTATCTTCCAGATTGGCATCCTTGGGAAAAAGTAACGGATTTTTATGTTGGGAATCGTATTACAGGAGGAGCAAGAGAAATAGTTCCATTTGAACTTACATGGATTGTAAATATGTTGGGATTTCCATCCGAAATCAAAGGATATTTTCGAAAAACCATGGATTTAGGATGTGATATTGAGGATACATATGTATGTAATATGGTTTATGAATCTTTTGTAGGAAGCATGGTTGTAGATGTTGTTGCAAGGTATGCAATTAGAAATTTAATAATAAATCTTGAAAGGGGACAAGTGCAGTGGAACTGGGATGAAAAGAAGATAAAGTTATATGATGCACAAAACGGTAATTGGATATATATTGAGCAACCGATTACGGTTCATCAAACTAATTATAATGTTAATATAAATGAAAATATGTATGTAGAGGAATTAACAGCTTTTTTGGAAGGGGTTAATGACCATTCAAAATATGATAATAATTTAGAAAAAGATTTATTAGTTTTACAACTATTATGTGATATTGAAAATTCAGATGGTGGTTTTGATAGATAGAGAAGGTTTTTCTTAGATGAAGATAAAAAAAAATGAAATAACTTTATATGAGTTTTCGGATGAGGATAACATTTTTGATGAATATTGTAGCTTTTTAAGAAATTATGAAAATATTAAGATGATTGGTCGCTACGATTATTTATTGAGTATGGATAAGAGCAAAATAAGTGAATATTTGAAATACATGAATAATAGTGTTAATGATAGTTTTTTTGCAGTTGATTTTGAAAGTAAGTTTATAGGAACATTAAAAATAGGACATATTGACTGGAAAATAGGAACTGGTGATTTAGGTATATTAATAGGAGATTTAGATTACAGAGGAAAAGGATTGTCCGAAAAAATATGCAGAGTGGGATTGGAATATGCATTTAATGTTTTAGGATTAAGGAGAATGTCTGCAGGTTGCTATGAAAAAAATATCGCAATGTGTAGATGCTTTGAACGCATTGGGTTTAAAAAAATAGGGGTTGAAAGAGAAAATGTATCTTTGGGCGGAATGTTATGTAATCACGTTTTGTATGATATCTTGAAGTCTGAGTATAAGGAGTAGGATAGGTTATGAATAATAATGAAATTTATGCAGAGAAGGCCCATTTTTATATACCAGCTGGGGCTCATACATATAGTCGGTCGGATGAAACCTTTTCAAGTAACTCACCAAGAGTTATTAAACGTTGTAAAGGTGCTTATGCATGGGATGTAGATGGTAATAAATGGTTAGACTATGGTATGGCGTGCAGATCAGTAACAGTAGGATATAACTATGATCGAATATCGCAGGCAGCGATTAGTCAAATATTAAACGGAAATACAGCAACAAAAGCATCAAAAATAGAAGTTGATGCTGCTGAAATGATTTGTAATTTAATTCCGTGGGTGGATATGGTTAAATTTGCTAAGAATGGGTCAACTGTAACAACAGCGGCTATAAAATTAGCTCGTGCATATACAGGAAAAAAATATATTGTTAGATGCAGGCAGCATTCATTTTTTTCATATGATGATTGGTTTATAGGAGATACTGTTATGGATGCTGGAGTTCCGAAAGAGATAAGCAATCTTACTTTAGATTTTGATTATAACGATATTGAATCAGTGGAAAAAGTTTTTGCTGAATATGGAAATCAAATTGCAGCACTAATTATGGAACCAGCAGAGTTTGAAGAACCAAAGGATAACTTTTTACAAAAAGTAAAAGAGATTTGTCATAAGAATGGATCTGTATTTATTCTTGATGAGATGATTACAGGCTTCAGATGGGATATATTAGGGGCAAGCAAATATTATAATGTTGAACCTGATTTGGTTACATATGGAAAGGGTATGGCAAATGGCTTTTCTGTAGCTGCTTTAGGCGGTAAAAGAGAAATTATGGAGTTGGGTGGATTAAAACATAATAAAGAACGGGTGTTCTTGATATCAACAACCCATGGCGCTGAAATGAGTGGACTTGGAGCATTTGTGGAAACAGTAAATGTGTATAAAGATCTCAACGTTACAGAAAAACTTTGGCGTACTGGTAAACAATTAAAGGATGGAATCAATTCAATTGCTTTAGAGTTAGGAATACAAGATAACATATGTACAGAAGGAGCAGCATGTTCATTTAATATTGTTACAAAAGATGGTAATAATAATATTTCTTCTGAGTTTAGAACTTTATTTTGTCAGGAGATGGCAAGACAAAACATTATAATGAATTGTGTTTCACTATGTTATGAACATGGAGAGCAGGAGATCGAAATGACATTGGAGGCATTTCGAAAGACTTTAAAAGTGTATAGGGATGCTTTAAATTCTGATGTAAGTAAGTTTATAGAAGGAGCAATAATAAAACCAGTATTTAGGAAATATAACTAATCTAACTAATCTAATAAATTATTATTGATAAAAAAGCATGAAAAAGATATGTTTTGTAACAGCTACACGAGCAGAGTATGGTCAAATGGCACCTATAATGCACAAAATAAAAGGGAATGAAAAATTTACGCTACAGATTTTAGCAACAGGAACACATCTTGTTGAGAGTTTTGGATATACATATCGTGAAATTGAATCAGATGGATTCACTATAGATGAAAAGGTTGAAATCCAGATGAACACAGACACAAAAGTAGGAATATGTAAAACAATGGGAATAGCAATGATAGGGATATCTGATGCGTTGAATAGATTATTGCCAGATATAATTGTTGTACTTGGCGATAGATATGAAATGCTTAGTGTTGTCAGTGTAGCTACTATTATGAATATTCCAATTGCACATATTTCAGGTGGTGATTCAACACCTAATGCGGTAGATGATGCAATAAGACATGCTATAACGAAAATGAGCATTTTACATTTTGCATTTACTGAACAATATAGAAACAGAATTATTCAAATGGGAGAAAATCCTAAACGTGTATTTAATGTGGGAGCGTTAGGAGTTGAAAATGCAAAAAATATAAAATGCTTATCCAAAACAGAAATATCAAGTTGTTTGGGTATAAATATAAATAATAAATATATATTGATAACATATCATCCAACAACGCGTAGTTATGGAACTGCAAAAAGTGAAATAGATAATCTCCTTTCAGCATTAGAATGTTATGAAGAATATTACTATATATTTACAAAAGCAAATTCTGATCCGGAAGGTGGAATTATAAATAAATCTATTCAAGAATTTGTTTGTCGACATTCAGGTAAAGCAATATTAGTGGATTCATTAGGAACAGAATTATATATGAATGTTATGCGCTATGCGGATATCGTTATGGGAAATTCTTCAAGCATTATAGTTGAAGCGCCATCATTTAAAATACCTATTATAAATATTGGAGAGCGACAAAAAGGAAGGCTGAAAAGCAGTGCTATAGTTAATTGCAAAGCAGAGAAAACAGATATATGTAATGCAATTGAATATATATTGACAGATGAATATAAAAGAATATTGGATATGAGTGTTAATCCGTTTGAGGGTTTTGAAACCTCTGATTTTATTGTCAGAGAAATACGTAATTTTTTGGAAAGAAAAAATATTTCATGCAGAAAAGAGTTTTTTGATTATGCAAGACAATAAGAAGATTTTTAAACGGATGCGGGAGTTTGATTCATATAATTCTAAGATTGATATGCATATGCATACGAATTGGACGGATGGAAAAAATTCGTTGTTTCAAATGATAGATCAGGCAAATATAAATAAAATGAATATGATAGCTATTACAGATCACATACGCAAAGAGTCTGATTACTTTTGGGATTATATTAGTGAAATTAATAAAGTTAAAAATAAATACCATATGAGGATATACAGCGGTTTTGAGGCAAAGATATTAGATGTGTATGGAAATATTGATATATCAAATGTTGCTGTGGATATGGCAGATATTATAGTTGCGAGTGTTCATAGGATTTCATATATGGGAAAATTTCAACTACCAAAGGAGTTTTCATTTGAAGAATTAGCTCAACAGGAATTAAATTTTTCACTTTCTGCAATAAGAAATAGTAAAAAAATAAATGTAATTGGTCATAGTGGGGGAATGTCTATATCTACATATGGAAAGTTTCCGGAAGAGTATTTTGAAAATATAGTATATGAATGTGCCAAAAATGATATAGCATTTGAGTTTAATTATAAATATCATCAAGTATTTGAGAAGATATTAAAACAAATGCTGTTTGAATATAATCCCTATGTATCTGTTGGTTCTGATGCTCACGAAGTGAACAAAATTTCAGATAGGAGTTTTTTCAATAATGAAGTCTAATATTCTAATAACTGGAACGGGGTCGTTGATCGGACAAGCTATTATAAAATCAATAAATTTTAGTGAAATAAGAGATAAAATTACACTTGTTGGATGTGATTATTTCCCCAATACTGTTGGAAGTTTTTGGTGTGATAAAAATTACGTATTACCAGATTTACTTAATCCGTTAGAAATAGAAAACTGGAAGAATGCAATAATTAATATAGTAATGAAATCAGAAGTGCGGATTATATTTGTTGGAGTTGATTTTGAACTTGCATTTTTTGCTGATTTAAAAGCCGAACTAAAGGAAAAATATGAATGTACAGTTATTGTATCAAATAAAAAGGTTATTGAAATTGGAAATGATAAGTATAAGACATATGAATTTTTACTAGAGCATGGGATACGAGCGCCAAGAACATACTTATTAGAGGAAATGGAGGACTCAAAGTTAGACTATCCATTTATTTTAAAGCCTAGAAATGGTGCTAGAAGCAGGGGAGTTGAAATAGTCAAGGGAGTTGAAAGCTATTTAAACTTATATGAAAAATATAAAGATAAGAATTACATAGCACAAGAGCTTATTGGAACATGTGATACTGAATATACATGTGGAATATTGTGTTGGGATGGTGTGTGTATAGACAATATCATTTTGAAAAGAGTCCTTAAAGAGGGAAATACAATATATGCGGAGTATAGTGGGAACAGTGAGACGAAAATCAAAGAGTATATAAAATGTATTGGAGATGCACTAAAACCGTATGGAAGCTGTAATTTACAATTAAGGACAGATAAAGATGGAATTCCTTATTTATTTGAGATAAATCCAAGATTTTCGGGAACTACATATATGCGTGCATTATTTGGCTATAATGAAGTTGAATTTATTATTTGCAAAATAATGGGGTGGAAGGATACGATTTTAAATCCTAAACAGGGAAAAGTATATAGATTTTTTGAGGAAAGGTTGGTTATGGAATAGTTATGAATGTAATCATAACGGGAGCAAATGGATTTGTGGGAAGACATTTGAGTGATAAATTAGCAAGAAAACACGAACTCTTTTTGACTTCAAGAAGTGTGAATAGTGATAAAGCGGATTATTTGGACTTAAGTGATATAAATTCAGTAAAAAAATATATCAATAAAATGAGTAATATGAAAATAGATGTACTGGTTCATACAGCGGGAAAGTTGGTAAGCAGTGGGATGACGTTTGATGAACAGATGGATGTTTTTAATGAAAATATAACTATTACAAGAAATATAGTAGAACTTATTAAAAAAATGGAAATTAAGATATTAATTAATTTTTCATCTATGGCTGTATATCCAAATGAAAGCGGCATATATAATGAAAAATCCGAGATACGAATGTCTTGCAATAATGACTGTTTATATGGAGCATCAAAGTTCATTGCTGAAAATATATTTGACTATGCTTTAAAATCAGTAAGCCAAATAATACATTTAAGGTTGGCTCAAATATATGGAAAGGGTATGAGAGAAGATAGAATTATACCAGTTATGTGGAATAGTATAGTGAATAATAATGAAGTTATTGTTTATGGTGATGGGAAAAGAACAAGTAATTTTATTCATGTTGCTAAAGTGTGTGGGATAATAGATAAAATGATTGATACTCCTGATATAAATGGGGTTTTTAATGTAGGGGATAAAAATATTACATATTTACAATTGGCTGAACGATTAATAAAATTTTTTGGAAACAAAACAACAAAAATTATAAAAATTGAACAGGGATCAACAGCTCAGTTTGTGTTGGATATAGGTAAAATAACTAGTTTATGGAGGAATGTAGATAATGGAAAAGACAAAGAAAATGAAATATTGTAAAAAATGTTTAATGCCAAATACTAGACCTAGGCTTATATTTAATGAAGACGGTATATGCAACGCGTGTTTATGGGCAGAAGAAAAGAAACACATAAATTGGGATGAAAGATGGAATGAACTAGAAAAAATATGTGATAAATATAGAGCTAGAAATAAAAATAATTTTGATGTTATTGTTCCTTATTCTGGAGGAAAAGATGGTGGATATATTGCATGGACATTAAAAAATAAATTAGGAATGACTCCACTTGTTGTGACTGTTCGACCACCAATGGAAAATCCGGTTGGAGTAAAAAATATAAGCAATTTTTTGGATAGAGGATTTGATCATTTAATGATAACTCCTAATAGAGAGGTTGGGAGATTTATTGATAAGGAGAACTTTATTAATAAGGGTATACCAATGCATGCGCATATGATTGCTGTACAAACAGTTATTTTTAGGTGCGCTGTTCAATATGATATCCCATTTGTGATGTTTGCGGAGGAAGGAGAAACAGAGTATGGAGGAACAACCAAATTAAAAGATAAACATACTTATGATATGGAAGATAGCATTAATTTATATTTAAGCGGTGTAGATCCATCTAAATATTTGGATAATTTTACAGAGAAGGACTTATATTGGTATACATATCCAAGTAGAAACGATTTGATTGCATTGAAACCTGAAATATCTCATTGGTCATATTTTGAAGATTTTAATAACTATAAACACTATATATTGGCTAAAGAAAAATTAGGACTATTAGAGAACGAAGAACGCAGTTCTGGGACATATGAAAATTTTTCTGCAACGGATACTTATATTATTTGGCTATATTTTTACTTGATGTATTTAAAATTTGGTTTTGGGCGAACTACAAGTATAGCAGGAACAGACATTAGGAGAGGTGCATTAAGCAGAAAACAAGCCTTAAACCTTGTTAAGAAATATGATGGTGAATATCCGGAGCAGTATATAGATTACTATTTGGATTACTATAAGATGACAAGAGAAGAATTTGATAATGTTATTGATAAATGGGCAAATAAAGATTTGTTTGTAAAAGAAAATGGTATATGGCAACCAACGTTTGAGGTTTACTAAATACCAAAATAGATATATATAACTAAAAATATTAGTTTTTATGTTGAAACTAGGAATGGGAAATACAAAAGGAGATAAATGCACGATATAAATTTTATTATAATTGAAAATGAACGACTTAATTTTGAAAATAGCGTAGTTAAAGTGAAACAATTTATTACAAGAAGGCTAAATTATTTTAATGCTAAATCAATTAACTTTACGAAAAGTACTCTTTTAATAGAAAAAATTAAAATGCTATCAAATAAAGCAGATTATATTGCAGTTATTGATATTATGAATCCAATTGTTGATATTGAGCTTTTAAAGTATGCAAAAGAAACATTAGAAAAAACAAAAGAAAAAGTTATAGTGGTAGAAGGTGCCGTTCCGGGAACTCAATTTGAATATCTTTTAGGACCTAGTGTTGATTCAATTAGAGATGAATT
This sequence comes from uncultured Lachnospiraceae bacterium, assembly GCA_910577115.1. Lineage (GTDB taxonomy): Bacteria > Bacillota > Clostridia > Lachnospirales > Lachnospiraceae > COE1. The sequence goes on along the minus strand of CAJTMC010000008.1, from coordinate 18,937 downwards.
ATTATTATATTATTTTTCACAGGAAAAATATAATAATCAATTTAATTTGTATAAATATAAAAGATTAAAAATGTTTCTGATTCTGAATAAATTAATTGAAGATATGCCAGAATTGAGTATTGATGCATTAATGAATAAACTTTGTAAAATGGAAATTTTTGAAAGACTAGCAGCCTTTGGAGAGGATATAAACATAAAATATTATGATGTATGTCCACATTGCGGCGGCAATTTAATTTCATTACCTATGAGAATGTCGCAGGCATTTTGTGGCTATATTCCAAACTCAAGACCGTTATATCACAAATGTATAAAATGTAATTTAGTAGTATTATCACCATATATAGAAAACGAAAAGGGTTATCTTATTTATGATAAGTGGGATAAGCAAGATTTTGTTATATCACACAATAATCCATATAATTCAAAATCGACAAGATGCAATTTGGAGATTATTGTTGATAAATTGCCTGAAAAAGTTCGCTGCATAGACTTAGGTGGGGGAATGGGAAATTATAGTAAATATTTAAAAATGTCTTTTCCGGATTGGGAAATTACTCATTCTGATTTTTCCATAAAACAAAACCAAGAACTTGAAGATATGGGAATACAGACCAAAGCACTGAATTTTTTACAAGATGAAATAGGGAGAAATGAATATGATTTAATAACAGCATGGGAAGTAATAGAGCATGTTCCTTATGAAAAGATTGAGTTTATGCTTGATAATATTTATTCAGCATTATACGGGGGGGGGTATTTTGTGTTCAGTACACCCAACTTTGACTCTCCTCTGTGCAAAATGAATGATTTTTATGCAATATGTCCTCCCTTTCATTATTTATGTTTTGGTGAAAAGTGGCTGCTAGATTTCTTTCACTCTAAACCACAATGGAAAATCATTTCATATAAAGCCTGTGCAGATTTTTTAGACGATTCAGATATGTGGTGCGATTATATGAGTAGGACGGCACCATCATTTCAATTGAGAGCAACAGCGGATGTACTAAAACTATTGCTAACAAAAGAAGAAAATAAAAAATTGTTATTAAATAATAATATAGGAACGGAAATAATTGTAGTGTTGCAAAAACAATAAAAGGTTAAGAACTTTGGAGAATACATAAAATGTATAACGGAAAAAAAATATTAGCAATTATTCCAGCTAGAGGGGGATCAAAAGGACTGCCCAAGAAAAATATTAAAGAAATGAATGGGAAACCCTTGATTTACTGGACTATTAAAAGGGCAAAAGAAAGCAAATATATTGATAATATTTATATATCAACTGATAGTGCTGAGATTGCTGAAATATGTGATAAAGTGTGTAATAAAAAAGTTGAGCAATTGAGACCAGATGAACTTGCAAAAGACTCTACTTCGTCGGCAGAAGTTATCAAATATACAATTGAATATTTGGAATCTGAAGGGAAAACATATGATTACGTGATATTGTTAGAACCGACATCACCACTTCGAAAAGAAGATGATATTGATAATATTATAAAGCTTGCTTGTGATAATCCACAGAGAGATGGTGTAATATCATTAGGTGAAGTACATATGGAACATCCCTTGTCTGTAAAAAAGATTAGTGAAAATGGGAATATAGTTTCATATTGTAAGAAGAAAGATGGCATATATCAAAGACAGCAATTGGATTTAGTATATTTTCCATACGGTGTTGCATATTTGATTAAAACAAAAGTTTTGTTGGAATACATGTCTGTATATACTGATAATATAGCGCCTTATTATATAGAACGTTGGCAGACATACGAAGTAGATGATATATATGATTTTATATGTATAGAAGCAATTATGAAAAGCAGGGAATGTATAAATGATTACAATAGTTAATTATGAGATGGGGAATTTGACATCAGTAAAGAATGCGTTTGAATATTTAGGATACAATGTAAAAATTGCTCAGAATAATTTAGATATACAAAATGCTGATAAATTAGTTTTGCCAGGAGTAGGATCATATAAAATGGCAATGGAAAACATTCATAGACTTGGAATACTTAAATGTATTCAAAAGAAAGTAGAACAGAAATGCCCAATATTAGGTATATGTTTAGGAATGCAGTTACTTGCAAAAGACAGTAGAGAAGATGGATATACAAATGGATTTGGATTTTTACCTTATAATGTGGAAAAGTTTATTGAAAAAGAAGATATAAGTATACCACATATGGGATTTAATGATGTTAAAATCGTAAACAAAAATTCGAAAATGTTTTTTGGAATTAATGATTTATCGGATTTTTACTTTGTTCATAGTTATAGAATAGAAAAAAACAAAGATGGATATATTTCAGGTATTACAGTGTACGGAAGTGAGTTTGTGTCCGCATTTGAAAAGGACAATATATGGGGAGTACAGTTTCATCCTGAAAAAAGTCAAAGCAATGGTTTAAAGCTATTAAGTAATTTTGCGAGGTTATAGATTCATGCTAAAGAAAAGGCTGATTTTTGTATTATTATATGATAATGGGAAATTTATGCAGAGTAGAAATTTTAAACTTCAAACTGTTGGTAATATGGAATGGCTTAAAGCAAATTATGATTATGATTCAATAGCATATGCCATTGATGAGCTTGTGGTATTAAATGTTTCAAAGGATAACAAAAATGTAGCAGATTTTTGTAAATGTTTAAGGGAAATATCTAAACAATATTTCATGCCTATTGCAGCAGGGGGAGGAATTAAAAGTATTGAAGATGCAAAAAAGATATTTTCAGCAGGTGCGGATAAGATAGTATTGAATACAACATATTTCAATAATACGAGATTAATTAAAGAGTTGATAAAGGTATATGGAAGGCAAAGCATTATAGCATCAATTGATTACAATCGAAATGAAGATAATAGTCCGGTCTATATAAAAAGTGGACAATGTAGATTAGCAATGAGTTTGGAAGAGGCAATAACGCATGTAGAAGATATAGGGGCGGGAGAACTGTTGCTTACATCAATATATGATGATGGAACAGGAGAAGGGTATGATTATGAAAACCTTATAAATGTATCAAAACGAGTATCTACACCGGTAATTGCAAACGGAGGATGCGGTCAGTTTATACAGTTTGTCAAGGTGTTTCAGGAATGTAAAGTCAGTGCTGCTGCAACATCAGATTTATTTAATTTTATGTGTGATGGTTTGCAGGAAGCAAGAGAGTTTGTTAGAAACAATGAAGTAAAGTTAGCAAAGTGGGATGTTGACTATTTTAAATGTAAAAAAGGTTGAAATTATGTTATGAAATGGAAATTATTTAAATCAAAAGAGGATTTACAAAATAAACATTACTCTTTAGAGCCATATAAAAAAAGATTTTATTTATTTAATACAAAGTATTGGAAAAATTCATATAAATGCGAGCGGTCAAGTTCTTTTTTGGTTGAAGGACTATTAGGAGGAATGCCGACACATTTATTTAGATTGGGCGTTGCAGCGAAAGCAATAGAACAAGTCATGAATATAAAACCTGTTGTTATTTTGAAAAAAGACAAGGATAACAATAGAAAAATGTTTGAAAGTTTTGGGATAGATGAATTTGTATATTTAAATGAAGTGAGTCCTAATGCAAATAAAAAGTTTCTAATATTAGTAGAAATGATTCGTTTTTTTACTAAGTGCAATGTAAATGGTTTATTAAATATTAAATATAAGAAAATAAATATCGGTAAGTTAGTATATGACAATATTTTACATTCTAATAAAGATTGTTACACAATAGAAAAAATAGAAGTAAAACATATAAAGTATATATTTAATGCATTAATGTATGCTGCTAAATATGAAACATTGATAGAAAAAAATAATGTGGATTTAGTATTGCTTTCTCACAATGAATATATAGAATATGGGACTTTAGCTGTAGCTGCTCTTTGTCAGAATAGAGAAGTGATTACAGTAAACGATGTAGAGGTTTCAAAATATAGTTTGCCACAGGAACTGTACTGGCATAAAAGGTTTAATAGTAATATTATTAAAAATTTAAAAAAAATAGACAATATAGAGTTGCAGAATGAGGGAAATCAATATCTTAATGAAAGAATATATGGAAATGAAGGTTTATTTGATACGAAAAATGCGTTTGGCAATAAAAAAATATATACACGCGAGGAATTAAGAGAGCAATTTGCCCATAATGATAATAAAAATGTTTTTATATTCATGCATGTGTTTTCAGATGCACCACATCTTTCGGCGATGGTTATGTATAGGGATTATTATGATTGGATAACTGATACATTAAAAATAATAAAATGTGTAAAAGATGTAAATTGGTATATTAAAGTACATCCAGCAGCATATTTGTATGGAGAAACAGAAAAGATTCGTGAGATTCTTGAAATAGATAATTATAATAATATATTTTTTGTACCAGATGACTTTAATGCTGCAAGCATAAAGGGAGTTGCGGATGCAGTGGTTACATGTCAGGGTACTGTTGGAATTGAGGCAGGATGTATGGGAATACCTGTAATAGTAACAGGGAAACCATTTTATGCTGATTTTGGATTTACGTTGTGTCCAAAATCCAAAACACAATATTATGAAATGCTTCAGAATTGCAATCATATTAAAAAATTGTCTAATGCAAAGGTACAAAAAGCGATGGCAGTAATGGGGGCTTTTAACAGGGCAAAGTATATAGATATGACTATTTTAGACAATGAGGTATATGAATATGCAGGATATGGAAAGCGAATAGATTATGACAAAGCATATAATAAAATAATTAAAAATATGCGCGACAAAGCATATGAAGATATTTTTTTATACAAAAAAGTTAAGGAACTTATAACGGATTTAAAATAATGAAAGATTGTATGAGGAATGATGTTTTTTAAAACATTTAATATCTGTTAGTTTCTGAATTGGGGTAAGTTGATGAAAGTAGCTTTGTTTCAAATGAATATTATATGGGAGAATAAAGAAGCAAATTTCCTAAATATAGAAAAAAAATTAAAAGTAGTAAGTAAGCAAAATATTGATTTGTTTCTACTGCCAGAAATGAGTTTTACCGGTTTTTCTATGCGAACAGATTTAACAAAAGAGAATGATCATAAAACTCTCAAAAAGCTAACAGTTTATGCAAAAAAATATAATATAGCAATAGGATTTGGTTGGGTCAAGGATTGTGGGGAAATCTCAGAAAATCATTATACTATTGTCGGTAAACAAGGGGATGTACTTTCAGACTATGTTAAAATTCATCCATTTTCTTACGCAGGAGAAGACAAAAAGTTTCAGAGCGGAAAGGAAATAAAATTTTTTGAGTTAGATAATATAATTTTTTCAACTTTTATTTGTTATGATTTACGATTTCCGGAAATTTTTCAAATAGCATCTAAAAGGGCAAGTGTTATTTTAGTTCCTGCTAATTGGCCAGCTTCAAGAGCTGAGCATTGGAAATGCTTGTTGAGAGCAAGAGCAATTGAAAATCAAGTGTATATTATTGCAATTAATTGTGTAGGAGAAATTAATAAACTAAGTTATTCAGGTGATAGCTGCATTATAGACCCTGATGGAAATATTCTATTAGAGCTAGCAAATGAGGAAGGCATATTGGAGTATGACTTAAATGATAATGTCCAAGAAATTAGAGATTTTTTTCCGGTAAAGATGGATCGTAAAGAAGATGTATACTATGAATTTTATAAGAACTTTTAATTAAAATTGGAGACTGTTTTGGCGAATGGAGATTAAAAAATTATATGAGAACATGCATTATATGGGGAACGGGAAATGATTATGATAGACTTTATAATTCTATTCGTTTTGAAGAGTATAAAGGGAATATACGTATTGTAGGCGCTGTTACAAAGAAAGAGAATATGTTTGCAAAGTTTATAGATGGTACTCCACTAATTGCTTCATCAGAACTTTTAGACATGCAGTTTGACTATATAATTGTTTGTAGTAAGTTGTTTTTCAATGAAATATGCCTTGAAATTCAAAACTTGGGAATTGAAAGATATAAGATTTTGAATGGAAACGTTTTTTCGTATGCAAGGTTTGACTTTGGCAGGTATATAAGCTTGATTGAAAATCCGGTGAGCATAATTAGTGATGATTGTTGGGGAGGAGAGGTTTACCATGCCCTTTCACTGCCTTTTAGCTCGCCAACAATAAATATTGCATGGAAAAAAGAAGAGTATGCAAAATTTATTTCAGATTTGCCATATTATCTTAAACAGCAATTGAAATGCATGCGAGAAGGAAATTTTGAAACGGGTGAATATCCCGTGGGAATGCTGGGCGAAGGAGACAAAAAAGTGTATATGGAATTAATACATAATATTAATTTCAGAGAAGCTAATGAGCAGTGGGAGAGACGAAAGAAGAGAATAAATTTTAACAATATTTTTGTAAAATTTGGTTTTGATAAAACCGATAATTGGAAATTATGCAAGAGAGTGTTTGATGATTTAATATATAAAAAAATCTGCTTGTTTCCAAGTTTTTGCGATGCGGGGGGGGGGGTATATTAATCCGGGATTTTACAATCGATGGGTAAGATGGAATTATTTAAAACAGCGAGTTGTTTCATTCAAAATAGAGGATTATCTTAGAGACCAAAGATGTACACGAGAATCAATAGACATTTTGAGATTATTGAACGGAGAGACGGATTATTTTAGAGATAGTGATTAAAGATGAGGAGAAAAATGGAAGGAAAAGTGATTATTCAGTGCGGTATTCAAATTGAGAAAGAATACTGGTTTGTAGCAGGAAACACAAATGGCTTATTTAAAAAAAATTTATTGACTGATGAACTGGATTTTATTGGTTTTTTTCCAAACGAAGAAAAAACGCAATTTAGAGCATATACAGATATAAAACGAGTTGAAAATAAATTGATATTTACACCTTGTTATGCAAAAAGAATAGCAATTTATGATCTTGAAGAAAAGAAATTTTCTAACATAATATTACCTGATTTCAAAGGTGGGGTAAATCAATATCTTAAATCTGTAAAATATAAAGACTGTGTATACTTTATACCATTTTCAGCTTCATTTTTCATAAAATATAGTGTGACTCAAGGTGACATCAAAAAATTGGAAGAGTGGAATACTCTTAAAAAAAGTTATTCAGAGCAAGTTAAGAGTAACTTAATAATTGAAACTATTTATACGGATAATAATAATATTTACATGTTTATGAGTAATAGAAGTTACGCTATTCTTTTGAACATGGATACAGATCAATTTCAGGTGAAAAGTTTAGATATCCCTTCAGACGAGAAAATATGTTGTGTTAATGGATTTGATAAAAGTATTTGGATTATTACAGATAGAAATAGAGTATACAAATGGGATTATGTAAATGATAAGATAGTACAAATCGTTGATTTGAATCAATATATTAAGAGCTTAGAATATAATGCCCATAATATTTATGTAACAAAAAAATATATATACTTTATCAATGTATTTAAAAAGGATATCAAGACATTCGACTATACAAATAATGAATTCTTTACAATAAAGATGAATAAATATGTGCAGGATAAAAGTAGTAATAATGCGAGTTTTTATTACTATTATGATATACAGATGATTGAAGATGATAAATTAATACTATTTTCTTTCTACGAAGGAAAGTATATAACAGTTCGTGGAAAGCAAGTAACAAAGTCTGATGATAGATTTTCATTAACAGAGGAATATCTAGGGAAATGTTTTTCTGATAATTGCTTCTATGAAGGACATATTTTAGGAAAATTCTCGCCATCACTTTTAGAAGAAATTGAAAGTATCATAAGCCAAAGTAAATTCAAATATGATGATAAAAAAAATATTGGCAAAGTAGTTTATAATACTTTAATAAAAATGGAGATGTAATGGAAAGAAAGCGCATTTTATGGAGCAATATTGATAATTGGTTAAGAATACATAACGTTTGTAATAACGTTATTACAAAAAGAATTTTTGCAAGGGTATTACATATTGATATGAAATCAATCAATTCCTTAAATATAAGGAATCGATGCGTGAATGTATTAACAAGTAATTATTTATATAAAATTCAGTTATATGGTGACAATATAAGAAAAGATTTGAGGAATAGAAAATTATTTTCTGTTTATGAACAAACATTGATGTCTCCTTTAAAAATCCAAAAAAGGATTCCTCTTACTATTATGATGCCAATATTAAGACCTCCTGCTAAAAATGAAGAGGCAGCTTGCTATATTTTAAATAAATTAAAAGAAGTTGGTCATGAAGCAGTATTTAGTGTAAATGATTATCCTTTGCTTATGGATGGATTAAAAATACTGAAAAGCTGCGACGGTGGAAGGAAAATTAGTGAGAAGTTTTATAAATTTTTGCAAGAACAAAAAGGAGCAATAATACGTGTGGGGATTGTTCATGGCGATTTTCATAGGGATAATATTATGTGTAAAGACAATATGCCTGTGTTGATTGATTTTGACTGTTCTCGAAACAATGATATTCAGGCAATAGACGCATTATATTATATATTAGAAGAAGTCAGGTATATGCATGGTTGTAAAAAAACATGGTTAGATGAGTGGTTGTCAATATATGAAAATGTAAATATAGTGTATGAATATAGGTGTTCTGAACAAATTGACATTGATTTACGATTTGGATTAATCATATTATTTTTGGAGAGGATATCACAACAACAACAATACGATTGTCATTTTATGAAGATAAATAAAAATATTATAAAAAAAATTTGCCAAAAGTTAATAAATGAAAAATATCTATAAAACATATTTGGAAATGAGGATTAAAAAATGAATTTTATACCAGTGAATGAGCCTCTATTAAATGGCAATGAAAAAAAATATCTATGTGAATGCATTGATACAGGATGGATATCGTCAGAAGGCCCATTTGTAAAAGAATTTGAGCAAAAGATGAGTGCAACGGTGGGACGAAAATATGGTATTGCAGTTTCTAATGGTACAGCAGCTCTTGAGATAGCAGTTCAGGCGCTTGGTATTGGCGAAGGTGATCAAATTATTATGCCAACATTTACAATCATATCATGTGCTATGGCTGTTACAAAAGTAGGAGCTGTTCCAGTATTAGTTGATAGCGATTTACATACATGGAATATGAATGTTGATGAGATTGAGGCAAAAATAACGTCAAGAACGAAAGCTATCATGATTGTACATTTATATGGTCTTCCGGTTGAAGTGAATAATATTCTTGCACTGGCAAAGAAATATAATCTGAAAGTGATTGAAGATGCGGCAGAAATGCATGGACAGACATATAATGGGAAACCATGCGGAAGCTTTGGCGACATCAGTACATTCAGTTTTTATCCCAACAAGCATATTACAACGGGTGAAGGGGGCATGATTGTAACCGATAATGAGGAATCGGCAGAAAGATGCAGGATGCTTAGAAATCTGTGTTTTAGGAAAGATGTCAGGTATGTACATGATGAAATCAGTGATAACTATCGATTTACCAATTTACAGGCGGCAGTCGGACTTGCACAGTTAGAGCGGCTGGATGAATTTGTTGAACGCAAACGTAAGATGGGAAGATATTATACGGAACAGCTGAAGGAAATAGATGGTCTGATTCTTCCGATTGAAAAGACAGATTATGCCGTCAATATATATTGGGTTTATGGAATCGTGTTGAACAATAATATTCATGCTGACAATAAAACGATACAGAAGCTTCTGGCAGAAGAAGGAATAGGATCTAGAACGTTTTTTTGGTGCATGCATGAACAGCCGGTTTACCGTAATAAGAAGTTATTTTTTGATGAGAGCTATCCTAATGCAGAATACCTTGCAAGAAAGGGCTTCTACATTCCAAGTGGACTTGCCCTGACTAAGGAACAAATGGATAAGGTAGTAGATAAGCTTAAGAAGGTAATGAATCAAATCTAAAGCAGATGATGTTGACTCGTTGAAAGTAGTGAAACTTTGTACGGAATGGGAGGGAAGACGATGGGACAGGTTGAAGAAGTAAAGAAAAAAAATAAACTGCTCGCAATGATTATTCGTAATAATTATTCGTGTGAAGGAGTGGATTTTATTACGCCAAATGAATACTCGCAGCAAGTGGCATATATGCACCAGCCAACGGGAAAAGTAATTGATGCTCATGTACATAATTTAGTTCATAGGAATGTGGTATTGACACAAGAGGTTCTTTTTATTAAAAAGGGTATTCTTCGGGTTGATTTTTATGATGATTATGAAGATTATCTATTGAGCAAAGAGTTGCATGCGGGAGATATAATTTTGTTGATTTCCGGCGGACATGGATTTTTCGTGATAGAAGAGGTGGAAATGATAGAAGTAAAGCAGGGTCCATATTCCGGAGATGCAGATAAAAGACGGTTTATTGGAATTGATAAACAGGAAGTGATATTAAAAGAGGGACATTAAAATAAAGGTAACTAAGGAGAAAAAGATAATGTTTGACGAGGAAAAATTATTAGTATGGTGCATGGGGGATAAAGGTAAATTTTTTGCTCAAAAGATGTTGTCTTATCCAATAGACAATATAAAGGTGATTGGTTTTACAGATATCAAAAATACTCATGAAGAAACGTTTTATGGATATCCGGTTTATAAGCTGAACGAAATTGCAGAATTACTTTTTGATTACATCGTAATAGCGTGTGATGCTGAGGATGCACGTAAAGAAATTAAGGCATGGATTAATCAGAAGCTAAAGGGAAGTTTTAAGATTGTTGATTATATTGAAATGTTAAATATAATCAGAACAAAAAGACTTATTTATAAGTATAAAGAATCGGAAGATGCGGAAATTAAGGAAACGGTTAATTGGTTAAAAAGCCATACTGTTTCAGTACGGAATCAGCGGGAAAATACAAAGGAAATTATTTACGAAGTTTATAGTGATGGATCAAAAGGAGATTTTCCATATGTCAATTTTAAGGGAAAGCGGATGTACTTCCCTAAAAACTATAATTTTAGAACGGAAAATGGGAAAAGGTATCTTGTCAATATTGTAGAAAATGATCAATATGATGGCTCACCACACTTATACATGCACGATATACATAGGATCAATCGCAATGATGTTATTGTGGATGCAGGGGTAGCAGAAGGAAATTTTACATTATCATATATTGATATAGTGTCTAAGGCTTATTTAGTTGAATCAAATGAAAGTTGGTTGGAAGCTTTACAACTAACGTTTGCTCCTTATAAAGATAAGGTTGTATTTGTACCTAAAATGTTGTCGGATGAAGATACAGAAAATAGTATTACGTTAGATACTATATTGCAAAATAATAAGGTGGATTTTGTGAAAATGGATATAGAAGGAGCTGAAACAAGTGCATTATTGGGTGGTATAAACGTGTTAAGGAATAATGATGTGAAATTGTCGGTATGCTCTTATCACAGAAAGAAAGACGCGGAGTATATTCGCTTTATATTAGAGTCTTTAGGGTATAAGGTCAGCTATGCGCAAGGTTATATGTTTTTCTTATATGACAACAACATAGATGAAACTTTGGATTTTAGGCATGGTGTTATATATGGTCAAAGAAATTAATTGCAATCAATTCATATTTTATTAAAGATGATGCATGGTGCATGAAAGGAGAACAATGAGAATTATTATAGAAGGCGAAAATTATGAGAACTATTACGCTAAGGTCCATGAGGCTTGTAGAACTGGTTTAAAAGCGCTGTTTAATGCTAAATGTTATGGAAAAGGATATCCGTTATATGATTCTGAAATAACTTCCTTTGTGGATATAAAAGAAGTTCTGTTTGGAGACGAAGAAATTGACCTGATTCTTTTGACAGATTGCTGGGATCCGAGAAACCTGCAAGAGGGTTTCAGATATCATGATTTGGAGAAATTAAACTGTAAAAAGGCAATCATGTTATGTGATTTTTGGTCGGAAGCGGACTGTAGGAAAGAGGAATGGGCGCAGTTTATTATACAAAATAATATTGATTACATTTTCTCATATATGAGAGCTCCGTTACATTTATATAAGGATTTGGCGATTTACGATAGGATTATTTGGTATCCGCCTTGTTTTGATCCGCATATTTTTAATGATTGGGGTTGTGAGAAAAAGTATGATGTCGGAAATCTAAACTCAGGTATTAATGAAAAAAACAAATTTTATCCTGAGCGATATGCAATCCATCAAAAACTCCTTCATATGGATAATATAAAATATTATCACGAGAAACATCCGGGAACAGGATTATTGCCGCCGGGGACACCTTTGACAGGAAAAAGTTTTTCAGAGGCAATTAATCAATGCAAAATATTTTTTACATCAGGAAATCTTCAATACAGAAATTTCTCTCCCAAGTATATAGAAATAATGGCTTCTAAGGCCTGCCTGTTTGCCAATGAACCATTGGATTCGGAAATAATTGGCTTAATTGACGGAGTAAATTATGTAAAAGTTGATGAAAATAATATAGAAGAAAAGATTAGATATTATTTAGCACATGAAGAAGAAAGATGTAAGATTGCAGAGAACGGATACAGACTAGTATTTGAAAAGTATTCCTGTTATGCACAAGCTAATTATATTTTTAATCAGTTAGTGAGCCGTTCTAAAATTTGAAATAAAATGGAGTGAACATAATGATTAAAATAGCTAAATATGAAGATGATTTTTGCGCAATGTATTGCCAAAATAAAAGAAAAATAATAGCATATGGCGCTGGAAATGGTCTAAAACGGAACTTTGATAAATTAACTAGTATAGATTATATCTGTGATTTAAATGCTACAGAAATAAAAGAATTTAATGGAGTTAGGGTAATTGAACCCAATGAACTGCAGGACTTGAAAGAACCTCTTTATATCATTGTCTTTATTTATAACAGTACAACTTATATGGAAGTTTGTAATGCACTTAAAAAATATCAAATAGACGCAGTGATATTCCATTATTTTAATAATATTTCTTTTGGCTATTCGTTTTGGGGAACATCAAAATCATATCAATTAGCAGAAGAACATCGGAAACTGTCTGTAAATTTGGTCTGTCAGGATGGAGCATGGATATTTAAAAAATTTGCTGACAGAATGTGTGAACATTTATCACAATATGACATAGATGTTGCAATATCTTCTAATACGCAGTCGTCTGCTGATATAAATCATCATATTCCGTATGTTGCATATGAGCCTTATGCAAATGATACGTTAATGATAACACATGTGGATAATATGAAAAAGGTTATGCTGTTGGAAAAGCAGTTGAAAACTGCCAGTATGGGAATTTGTATGTCAAATGATACGATGGACAGGCTAGTGCTATATGGAATTCCTCGGAATAAATTATGCTATATTAATCCGGCGCAGGATAGTGTAATAAAACCACACAAGTATGTAATTGGAATTACGCATAAATGCCATGATACAGAGGACTTGAGAAAAAGGGCTACTGCTTTGCTGGATGTGTTGGAGGGGGTAAATCCTCTTTATTTTAAATTTTCAATTATGGGAGCAGGTTGGAATAAGATAATAGAAAGAATGCGGGAAAGAGGGTTTGAGGTAAATTATTATCCGGAGTTTATATATGATACGTACAATGCCTTAATGCAGGAAATAGATTATTTTTTGTATATGGGATTTGATGAAGGAACAATGGGATATTTAGATGCGTTGACAGCTGGAGCAGGTACAATTGTTACCCCACAGGGATACCATTTGGACACGGATTGTCAGATTGATTACCCATGTTGTACGGTAAGCCAGTTTAGGGATGCATTTCTTGATTTGCAAAAAAAGAAAGAAATGCGAATTCAGGCCGTTTCAAATTGGACATGGGAAAACTATGTATTAAAGCATTTGGAAGTATGGAATTATATTTTGAAAAGAAAAGATTTGAAAGAATTATATAAAAATCAATCTTGCTATAATGATGGTATTTTTTCAGTTATGGTGGATGATAACAGGATATAAGGTTAGGTTTATAGGGAATTTAATTGTTTAAATATTTATGAATTGTAATAGGGAGAAAAAATAAATGAAGAAAGGTATTATTTCTGTATTATCAGCTTTGATAGGCGTAGTTGTAGGGGCAGGTACAGTTGGAAAAGTGGAAGGTGAAAAACTCAATAAAATGAGTGCTATGTCACATAAACACTTAGAACTTTATAAAATGATGAGTCAGTGGGTAAGGGTGAAACAGGAAGGAAAAAAACTTTCATCATACTTTGAAAGGAATGGGTATACCAAAATTGCTGTTTATGGCATGAGCTATGCAGGAGAGACGTTGATCAATGAACTTGAAAATTCTACAGTAACAGTTGCATATGGCATTGATAGAAATGCAGAATCCCTGTATGCAGATGTGGATATTGTATCTATGGATGACAATTTGGAAGAAGTTGACGCGGTTGTGGTCACTGCGATTACGTTTTTTGATGAAATAGAAGAAAAGCTTAGTGAGAAGATTGACTGCCCGATTATTTCTCTTGAAGATATTTTATATGAAATTGATTAAGGTAGCTCCACAGCAGACGGAAGAAAAACATGAATGGAAAAAAGGAAGTGTTACAGTGTGCATATTGCGTATATAACAAGCGAGTTTGTGACGGAAAAATGGCGTGGCGGACTGGCGACGTATTTGGATAATATAACAAACATTATGTCTAAGCACGGACATAATGTCACGGTAATCACATTATCGGAACAGGATGGAAGGCTTCGATATGGAAATAACGTAGAAGTTGTCAGGATTATGGCGAAGGAAATCCCTAGTGTGGATGAGGAGATTCGGTATGCGTTGGCACTGATGCACAATAGCTGGAGGCTATATAATGCTCTGAGGCAAGAGGATAAAAAGAACAGGATAGATATTGTGCAGACAGCCAATTACCAAGCGGTGGGATTTTTCCGTTTATGGTCTATTCCGACAGTTGTTAGGGCGTCTTCCGATGCTTCTTTGTGGAGAAACGCGATGAAATATGAGTTCGATTATAAAAGTGCAGTCCGAGAAAAGAAGTTGGCTGATTATCTGGAGCTGCATTGTGAGAAGCGAGCGGATGCGGTTTTTGCGCCGAGTCGGTTTTGCGCGGACGTCATCAAAAAAAGATCTGGACAGGACGTTACCATAATAGAATCGCCGTATTTGTGGGAAAATCAGGAAATGGATGAAAGCCTTTATCAAGAAAAGCTTTTAGGTAAAAAATACCTGCTTTTTAACAGCACGCTTTCGAGACTGAAAGGGACACATGTTGGAATTGAGGCAGCGGAGAAAATACTGGAAAAATACGGCGATTTGTACATGGTGTATGTCGGATATGACTACGGGCTTTCGCAGAAAGAGGGAAATTCACAGAAGGTAGCAGGGATACTCATGAGACAGGGGAAGAAGTATGGAGGGCGAGTGGTGTATTTAGGGCACGTTGAGCATAAAAAGCTATTTCCGATTGTGAAAAATGCGTTAGCATGCGTTCTTCCTTCAAGGGTTGACAACCTTCCGAATTCATGCATTGAGGCTATGGCGTTAGGAAGTATTGTAATAGGAACTTACGGGGCAAGCTTTGAGCAGCTAATTCATAATAAAGAGAACGGACTGCTGATAAAACGGGATTCTCCGACCGCACTTATCAAAGCGGTTGACTGTCTGATGAATTTGACAGAGGAAGAGCGGATGAAGATGGGGGAATATGCAACGGATACGGTAAACAGGCTTAAGCCGGACAAAATATACCATGAACTGGTTTCTTTTTATGGGAAGACAATAGAAAAATTCAAATAAGCGTAAGGAGGTAAAGGGAGGGTGAGGATTGAAAAAAACACTACAGGACAAATACAATGACTTGGCACAGCTTTTTGAAATAGATAGGACAGAGCCAAACAGAAATGTAAACGGGATTGTAAAGGAAGCGCTGCGCTGGTTTACTGCAGGCTGCAACACTCCGGCGGTTTGGTGTTATGGGAAACACACAAAGATGCTAATGGCAGATTTCATATTTGAAATGAAAAATGTGAAATTTATTATAGATGAAACGTATAGTGGAAAAAAAGAAAGCGGGTTTTCCATAATCAGCCCTGACATGATAAGGGATAACGGCATAGACGGTATCATCATCTCGTCATTTAAGTACAGAGAAGAGGTTAAGGGAATCCTGAAAGGAAAATTTAGCGAAATAAAATATTTGGACATTTATGACGTACTGGAAAAAAATGAGATCATACTGTCGCATGAGTATTATTTCGCAGCGCATCCATATGACCACTACTTAAAGATTAATGAGTACAACCGTAGGATTTTAAAAGCGGATTCTGAAACAGAAAAAAGCAAAGCATATGAAAAATTAATTCGGGAATATGTGTGCATCAAAGACTTTAGAAGTGCAATACTGTCCGCAGAGGAATATGCTCGGGTATGTAGCACTGAATTTTATGCCATAAATAAACTTCGTGAGATTTACAGTTTGCAACAGGTTGCGACAGCGGATATTGCGGATAAAAACGTGCTCATGCTGTGCATAGACGGATTGAGGAGAAAGGATTTGTCAGGCGACTTAATGGGAAAAATGAAAAAATGGCTGGATGACAATGCCTGTATTTTCAACAATGCTTATTCTGTTTCAACGTCAACATATGAAAGCCTTATTCCGGCATACAGTGAAAACGCTGACTTGAGAACCAAATATTTTGAGAAAAATACGGTTGAGGAAAAACAGTGTAAGTTTATCAGGACAGCAATGGAACAGGGAAGGAACATTTACTTTTACACGGATTCCATCGCATATGTTGATAGTGACAAAATTAGCGTGACAGACCGTGCGCAGACTGCCAGTGAAAAAATATGGGATTTTGTGTTAGATGCAGTGGAGGAGAAGCAGGGACTGTTTTATATTCATATATTGTACGAAAGTCACTATTCTTATCCCAATCCTTATACAAAGGACAAATTGGTCGCGGATGGTAGCAGCATTATGTTTGATTTCTTAGCGAGGAATGGGGAACAGCTTCGCACAGATTATGTGGTTCAGCATGAAGATGCCCTTAAATATTTGGATGACATACTGTTTCCATTACTGTCCAAAATAAAAGCGCGTTTTGTGTTGTATGCCGATCACGGCAACATCGTGTTGCCAAGGAACGCTCAGTTGGGAGATATATCATATGCACAGGTCACGTTCCATGAGGATTTGATACAGATACCGTTGGTGGTCAAGTCACCGGAAATGGAAGTGGGGTTCAAGGAGGGTATTATTTCCCTCATGGATATTAATGATATTGTTATTTCTCTGCTGAAAGGAGAAAAATACAAGTCGGGAAAAAAAGAATTTATAAAAATAGTGCGTTCGGAAATTTACAATCCTGATTTCCGCTATATATACAGGAAAAATAAGCAGGAAAGGGGACTGATGGCATTTGAGGGTTTTATTTTTGCAGAGGGTTACAAGCTGGTGGTTTATTCCGATGGCAGGAGCGAACTGTATGAAATACCGGATGACCGACTGACAGATGACTTGCGTAAAAAACAGGAGCTTATGGATAAAATCATAAATTTTGTAACAGTGACTGACAGGTTGGAAGGGTAGGAGACAATGTGACCTGTGTGCACGGAAAGGGTATAAGATGTTAAATATTTCGGTAATTGTGACTGTATATAACCTTGAGAAGTACATACGCAACTGTTTGGACAGTATTTTGAACCAAAAAGGAACAGAGTATGAGGTGATATGCGTGGATGATGCGTCGACGGACGGGTCGGGAGCGATACTGGAGGAATATGAAAAAAAGGACTGCAGGGTCAAGGTTATCAGACTTCTGGAAAACAGGGGTCTTGCGTCGGCAAGGAATGAGGGTTATCGGCATGCGGTAGGGGAGTATCTGTATAACATAGATGGCGATGACCTGTTGGTGGAGAATGCACTTTCCAGGATGTATGGATGTGCAAAAGAAAACGATTTGGATTTGTTGGGATTTTCGGCGCGTGCCTTTTTTGACAATGAAGACGCGCATAGGTTTGGAAATGAAAACGACTATGTGAGGAAACATGATTATCCGAGGGTGTACCAAGGACCGGAATTGTTTGCAGAGCTTATAAGCAACGGGGACAGAGCAAACGCAAACAGAGTATTATACTGTTACAAGAGGAGTTTCTTTATTGAGAATGGATTATACGACGAAGAAGGACTAAGATACGCAGATGACAGCATGTTTTCATATTATGTTACGGCAAGGAGAGCCATGTGCATTCCGGATCAACTGTATTTGAGGAGATACAGGGAAGGCTCTATTGTAACTTCCCCCCTTAAAAAAAGGTATTTGGAGAGCATGGCGGTTTTGTTCTGCGTGGAGATGGAACGGTGGCGGAAAATGAAATTTTCTCCGGAAGTCAATTGGCAGATAGAAAAATATTTTGACAGGAGACTGAAAGAAATCGGAAACCTGCAGGAAATGTTCCAAGAAGATGGAACGGAGGAGACGTATCTGGAATCCCATCCGGCGGACAGTTATTTTTATAAAAGGTTTATTAAGCAGGAGCCAAGGTATATTGACTGTCTGTCACAAATGCAGCTAAATCGAATAAGGCAGGCGAAAGCCCTTATATTATATGGAGCAGGATATATGGCAAGAGAAGTGTCAAAAGTATTGGAGTATAATTCTGTTTTTAACTATGAAGTTGCCGTAACAAAAACTGCGGATATTGAAAAGACGTTTAGGGGCAGACAAATAAAAAGCATTCACGAGTATATGGGAATCAGTCAGGCATTGATAGTTGTCGCAATGGCGGAAAAACATAAAAAGGACGTAATGCCCGTTTTGGAAAAATACGGGTTTTATGACGTTATATGGATTGTATTAGAAGAGCGGTCTCGGAAACTCAATAGCGAATAGGCAGGAAAGGGTTGATTTTCAGAAATGAGAGGGAAAAGGGATGGATGATTGTGGGGGTTGAGCAGTTCGGAGAGTATAAAGAATAAA
>CAJTMC010000007.1 GCA_910577115.1 uncultured Lachnospiraceae bacterium | reverse complement strand
TGCCAATTTGCTGCAAAATATCGAAACAGGCATAAAATCAAGTGCCTATATAAAAGTCTTACAACGGCTGGTTAAACAGTGTTGTGGTTGTTTTAATAAGTTGTAAAGTGGTGTTATTATAGAAAGCGCAAATCGTATTTGTGTTTCCTTGTGCCGACCGCATTTCGTATAGTGGCAAAATTCCTTATGCGGTCGTGTGCATTGATTAAGAAAACGGCAAGTGTTTTTGTCGTTTTCTATGAAAAACAGGAAAGGAGTGTTTTGCGAAATGAATGAGGAAATTGAAAAACTGCAGAAAATGATTGATGAAAGTGAGCGGATTGTCTTTTTTGGAGGCGCAGGCGTCTCTACGGAGAGCGGGATTCCCGACTTTCGAAGTGTAGACGGACTTTACAATCAGAAATATGACTACCCGCCGGAGACAATTTTAAGCCATACGTTCTACATCAAAAGACCCGACGAATTTTTCCGTTTTTACAGAGACAAAATGCTTTTTACCGATGCAAAGCCCAATGCGGCACATATTGCGCTTGCAAAACTGGAGGAAGCAGGAAAGCTGACGGCGGTCGTGACACAGAATATTGACGGACTTCATCAGGCGGCGGGAAGCAAAAAGGTTTTGGAGCTGCATGGCAGTGTTTTGCGTAATTATTGTGAAAAATGTAACAAATTCTATGATATCAATGCAGTTCTTACATCGTCCGGTGTGCCCACATGCGAGTGCGGCGGCAGGATTAAGCCGGACGTGGTGCTTTACGAGGAGGGGCTTGACCAAAACACGTTGTCCGAATCAGTACGTGCAATCAGCGAGGCAGATATGCTGATTATCGGGGGAACGTCGCTTGCAGTTTATCCTGCGGCAGGACTGATTGACTATTATCATGGCAATAAGCTAGTGCTGATTAACAAGACACCTACGGCGCGGGATACAATGGCGAATTTGGTGATTACCGGCAGTATCGGGGAAGTCTTTTCGCAGGTTCAGATTTGATGCAGGCTTCACAGACACAGAACTGACAGACACAGAATTGACAGAAAATTAACATACAGAGAATTCTAATACAGAAAATTCATATAGGAAGTAGGCAGATTGCGGTGAAAAAACGAATCATAAGTTATCGCATGAAAATGGATGCACTTCTGGCACAACCGCCGGAGAATGCGCAGTGGGAGCGGATTTTGCAGGAGCATCTGACACAAGTGTCATTTTTTCAGCACGAAAGGCTGATTCATCTTATCGTGACGGTAACATTTGCAATTCTGACAACGATTGCGCTGGCAATTTATTGTATTGCGGAGTACATACCGGTTTTGGCGTTAATTGTACTGCTTTTGGTTCTGCTTGTGCCCTATATCGGGCATTACTATACGCTGGAAAATGAAGTGCAGAAGATGTATGAGCAGTATGATGTGATATGGAGCAAAGTGAACGGCGGCATAAATGAGGAAAAGAGGGTGTAAATATGGATTATGAAGCGGGCGATATTGTACAGTTGAAAAAGAAGCACCCATGCGGCAGTTTTGAGTGGGAGATTCTTCGTGTCGGTGCAGATTTCCGTCTGAAATGTACAGGCTGCGGTCATCAGATTATGATTCCGAGACGTCAGGTCGAGAAAAATACAAAAGGCTTGACAAAACGGTAAATTTAACAGAAATTAACAAAAAATTGTGTGAACTACTTGCAAAAATATACAAGCTGTGTTATTATAATTTTTCGTGATATATAAAAAAATCCTTGCTTTTCCAATAGGGGGAAAGGCCAGAGACCAAAAGGAGGTAACAAGATGAACAAATATGAATTAGCCGTTGTTGTCAGCGCGAAGCTTGAGGACGATGACAGAGCAGCTACCGTCGAGAAAGTGAAAAACATGATTACAAAGCATGGCGGTACAATCACAAACGTAGATGAGTGGGGTAAGAAGAGACTTGCTTACGAAGTACGTAAGATGAAGGAAGCTTTCTACTATTTCATTCAGTTTGATGGCGAAGCAGATGTTCCGGCAGAGATTGAATCAAGAATTCGTCTCAACGAGAATGTTGTAAGATATCTGTGCGTTAGACAGGACGAGAAATAGAAAATGCGTAGCATAGGAACTACGTATAGTGGGAGAACTTAGACTATGAATAAAGTAATTTTAATGGGACGCTTAACAAGAGATCCTGAGGTAAGATATACACAAGGCGACAATCAAATGGCAATTGCGCGTTATACGCTTGCAGTTGACAGAAGATTTAATCGCAACGGTGACGAGAACACAGCAGATTTTATTTCCTGCGTTGCATTTGGCAAGTCAGGGGAATTTGCAGAGCGCTATTTGCGCAAGGGTACAAAGATTGCTGTGACAGGCCGGATTCAGACGGGAAGCTATACCAATAAGGACGGCGTAAAAGTTTATACCACAGACGTTGTTGTTGAAGATCAGGAGTTTGCTGAGAGCAAAAACAGTAATAATAATGGCGGCGGTTTTGAAGGAAACTATGGTAACAACGGCCAGTCCGCTGCTCCGATGGCGGCAGGCGACGGTTTTATGAATATTCCGGACGGAATCGACGAAGAACTGCCATTTAACTAAGGAATCATTCCTTTGCATCAGCATTGATTTTGAAATTCTGAGTGAGTTGAGATTTTAAAGATAGGAGGCTTTATCATGGCTTTTAATAAAACTGAGAAGACTGATTCTCCGATGAAGAGAAGAGGCGGTATTCGTAGAAGAAAAAAAGTTTGCGTATTTTGCGGCAAGGATAATGTAATCGATTACAAGGATACAGCAAAGTTAAAGAGATATGTATCTGAGAGAGGAAAAATTCTTCCCAGAAGAATCACAGGGAACTGTGCAAAGCATCAGAGAGCGCTTACCGTAGCAATTAAGCGTGCACGTCATTTAGCGCTTATGCCTTATACGATTGATTAATATCAAATAGGAAAATAGGAAAAGACCAATGAACTCTCAGGATTGTTCATTGGTCTTTTGTCATCACAATATACGGTTTGGCGTATATGAACAGACTGTGAATTCCATTTTGAACCATGTTTATTAAGAATGTTAATATAGAATATTAATATAAGATTAAAATAAGAAAGGAAGGATAAAATATGTCAGGCAAGACTTACTCTACCGTAATTGAAAATTTTATGCGCTACGTAAAGATTGATACACAATCCCTTGAAAAGGATTCTGCGCAAACGCCGTCTACGGAAAAGCAGAGAGACTTAGCGTGTCTGCTGCGTGACGAGCTTTCGGAGCTGGGGGCGTCCAATGTGCGTTATGATGAGGAGCACTGCTATGTCTATGCAGAAATTCCAGCCAATCTGCTTATCAAAAAGAGAGTGCCAAGTATTGGATTTATTGCCCATATAGATACCTCTGAGGCAGTGAGCGGGGCAAATGTCAAACCGCGTGTTATTGAAAATTATAATGGGGAGGATATCGTGCTGAACGAAGCCGCTAATATTGTGACGCGCGTATCGGATTTTCCAATGCTGAAGGAATGCAAGGGAAAGAGCATTATTGTGACGGACGGCAACACACTGCTTGGCGGTGACGATAAGGCAGGCGTTGCGGAGATTATGGCAATGGCGGAATATTTTCTAAAGCACCCTGAAATAAAGCATGGGAAAATCTGCATTGGTTTTACACCGGACGAAGAGGTTGGAAACGGTGTGGAGTATTTTGATATAAAGGGCTTTGGCGCGGATTATGCCTATACGGTTGACGGCGGAGCGCTTGGGGATATCAACTATGAGTGCTTTAACGCGGCAGGAGCAACGCTTACGGTCAGGGGTAAGAGTGTACACCCCGGAGGTGCGAAAAACATTATGAAAAACGCGGTGAAGATGGCGTATGAGTTTATCAGTATGCTTCCTGATGAATGCCCTGAAAATACGGAGGGGTATGAAGGCTTTTATCATGTGGACAGCATTCATGGCGATGTGGAGAAAACGACGGTAGAGTTCATCATACGGGATCATGACAGGGAAAAGTTTGCGCAGAGAAAACAGATTGTCAGGGACTGCGTTGAAACATTAAACGGCAAATATGGTGAGAAGCTTTTTACGCTGGAACTTAAGGAGCAGTACCGCAACATGCGTGAGATGATTGAGAAGGAGCTTTATATTATTGACAATGTGGCTCGGGCGATGAAGCGCGTCGGCGTGGAACCCAAGATTTCACCAATCCGCGGAGGTACGGACGGGGCGAGACTGTCCTTCGACGGATTACTGTGCCCAAACATATGTACGGGGTCAGATGGACATCATGGAAGAAATGAATTTGCATGCATTGAAGATATGGAAACAATTGTGGAGATACTGAAACATATTGTACTGCTTTCCTGCGG
Organism: uncultured Lachnospiraceae bacterium; assembly: GCA_910577115.1. Classification (GTDB taxonomy): domain Bacteria; phylum Bacillota; class Clostridia; order Lachnospirales; family Lachnospiraceae; genus COE1. The sequence goes on along the minus strand of CAJTMC010000007.1, from coordinate 103,990 downwards.
CGAATAAATAAGCCAAATATCCGGCCAGGCGTTGATATTTGGCTTATTGCGGTGCCGAAGCTACGATTTTCCGCAAACAAGTGTATATTAAGACAAAATATGCTATGGAACTTTGGTTGAATTGATGTTATACTAAAATAGTATCAGCAGATACAATTGAATACAAATTAGGAAAAGTCCCGATAGTTGTTTGCGGGAGGTATGATACATGAATAGAAAAATTAAACTGAAAGGGCATCTGAAAGCATATCTTCAGACCGCCCTGTTGTTGGGAATCTTTCTGGCGGCAGTGAATGCAGGAATCTATTTTTTAAATATTACGGCGGGAATTTGTGTATCCGGCTTTTTGGTGGTATATCTGATTGCGATGAGCACGCTGCTGTGCCGCAGCAAGCCTGTCATTGTGAATGAATTTATTGATTTTGCAACGCAGTATGGACAAGTGCAGAGCAGGCTGTTAAAAGAGCTTGACCTTGCTTATGTGCTGATGGACGAGACAGGCAGGGTTATTTGGACAAATGAGGCATTTGAGCGAATCATACATAAGGACAAAAGCTGGCGAAGACCGATTTCTGTGGTATTTCCGACAGTAACAAAAGAGAAACTGGCGTTCGAGGAGGGGCTTGAGATGGATATTGCGTTTGAAGAGCGTGAATATAATCTAAAGCTGAAACGGATTTCCATTCAGGAGGTGCTGGACAACAGTCAGATTCTTGAAACCGGCGAAAATCAGACATGCCTTATCGCGGGCTACCTCTATGATGAGACGGATTTGAAAAGGGCGCTCAGAGAGCTTGACGATCAGAGCCTTGCAGTCGGAATGATTTATATTGACAATTATGACGAGGCTCTTGAGAGTGTGGAAGATGTGCGTCGCTCGCTCCTAATGGCGCTCATTGACAGAAGGATTAACAAATATTTGTTTGCGCTTGACTGCATTGTGCGGAAAACGGAAAAGGACAAATATTTTGTCATTATGAGAAAGTCGGCGGTGCTTGCATTAAAAGAATCGCGTTTTGACATTCTTGAGGACGTCAAGACCGTTAACATCGGAAATGAGATGGCAGTTACGGTCAGTATTGGCGTAGGGCTTGACGCCCCGACGTATGCACAGAAATGTGAATTTGCCCGTACTGCAATTGATTTGGCGCTCGGACGGGGCGGCGATCAGGCAGTGGTAAAGACGCCAGACTCAATTATCTACTATGGAGGGAAGAGTCAGCAGATCGAGAAGAGTACGCGTGTAAAGGCGCGAGTGAAGGCAAATGCCCTTCAGGAAATTATCAACAGCAAGGACAAGGTGCTTGTCATGGGACACCGGCTTTCCGACGCAGATGCGTTTGGAGCGGCAGTGGGCATCAGCTGTGTGGCGCGTGCGCTGAACAAAAAGTGCTACATTGTTATCAATGACATTACTTCATCAGTAAAGCCCCTTGTGGAGCTTGTGAAGGATAAAAATTCATATGAGGAAGACTTTATTATAAACAGCTCTGATGCATTGGAGCTTGCGGACAGCAGTACTGTGCTTGTGGTGGTAGACGTCAATAAGCCGAGCATTACGGAATGCCCCGAGTTGATTAAAACCTGCCGTACCGTAGTGGTGCTTGATCATCACCGGCAGAGCTCTGAGATCATTGAAAACGCCACTTTGTCATACGTGGAGCCGTATGCTTCAAGTACCTGTGAAATGGTAGCGGAAGTGCTTCAATATATTGCAGGCGGAAGCGTGAAGGTGAAAAGCAACGAAGCTGACTGTATTTACTCGGGCGTTATGGTCGATACCAATAACTTTACGGCGAAAACAGGTGTTCGAACATTTGAGGCGGCGGCATTTTTGAGAAGATGCGGTGCAGATGTCACAAGAGTCCGCAAGATGTTCCGCGATGGCGCTTCGGAGTATAAGGCAAAAGCCGAGACCGTCAGAAATGCCGAAATATACAGAAATGCCTATGCAATGGGAATCTGCCCCACAGAAGGACTGGAAAGCCCGACAGAAATCGGCGCACAGGCGGCAAATGAGCTTTTGGGCATCAACGGCATCAAGGCGAGTTTTGTAGCCACAGAGTACAACGGAAAAATATACATTTCCGCAAGGTCTATTGACGAGGTGAACGTACAAATTATTATGGAACGTCTTGGCGGCGGCGGCCATATGAACATTGCAGGCGCACAGCTTGAGGATGTGACGCCGGAGAGAGCGATTGCGATTATCAAGGAAACCGTAAGCAAAATGCTTGAGGAGGGCGCGATTTAGCCAAAGAAGGCTTACATGCGTTTTATTACAGAAAGGATATCAATACAATGAAGATAATATTATTAGAGGACGTAAAATCCGTAGGAAAAAAGGGAGAGCTGGTTGAGGTCAAAGACGGCTATGCAAGAAACTGCATTCTTCCGAAAAAACTTGGAGTGGAGGCGACAGGCGAAAACATGAACAATCTGAAACTCCAAAATCAAAATAAGGAAAAACTTGCAAAAGAGCAGCTTGAGGCGGCAAAGGCACTGGCAGAGGAACTGGAGAAGATGACGATAAAGATTGAAATCAAGGGCGGCGAGGGCGGCAAAACTTTCGGCTCCGTCTCTTCCAAGGAAATTGCAAAAGGAGTCGCAGACCAGTACGGTAAGGAGATTGACAAAAAGAAGATACAGCTTTCCGATGCGATTAAGACAGAGGGCACGTACGAGGTAACGGTGAAGCTTCACCCGAAGGTGTCGGCAAAGCTGAAAGTACATGTAACGGCAGTCTGAGAACGGACTTGAAGGAATTGGGGGATAAAGATGCCTGAAATGGACGAGGCGGTTTTAAAGAGAGTCCTCCCTCACAGCATTGAGGCGGAGCAGTCGGTCATCGGTTCCATGCTTATGGACAAGGAGGCTATCACCATAGCGAGTGAACAGATTAGCGGCGCGGACTTTTATGGAAAACAGTACGGTATTCTTTTTGACGCAATGGTTGAGCTCAACGACGAGGGCAAACCGGTTGATCTGGTGACGCTGCAGCAAAGGCTCAAGGAAAAAAGCGTGCCGCCTGAGATATACAGTTTGGAGTACATAAGAGATGTCATGGCAGCAGTGCCGACGTCGGCAAACGTGAAATATTACGCAAAGATTGTGGCGGAGAAATCCGTACTGCGCAGGTTGATTCGGGTGAACGAGGAGATTGCAAACAGCTGTTATGCACAAAATGATACGCTGGAAGCAATCCTTGAAACCTCCGAGAAGAATATATTTGACATTGTGCAGAACCGCAATAACGTTGATTTCGTTCCAATCCGTCAGGTTGTTATGAACGCGATGAACATGATTGAGGAGGCATCCAAGCATCATGGAGCGGTTACGGGAATTGCTACGGGCTTTCTTGATTTGGACTACAAGACAGCCGGAATGCAGCCGTCGGATTTAATCCTTGTGGCGGCGCGTCCTTCTATGGGAAAAACGGCGTTTGTCTTAAATATTGCGCAGCATGTGGCATTCCATGAGGATAAGGCGGTTGCGATTTTTTCGCTGGAAATGTCGAAGGAGCAGCTTGTAAACCGTCTGCTTTCCTTAGAGTCAAAAGTAAACTCGCAGGCAATCCGTACGGGAAACATGAAAGATGACGAGTGGGAGCGCTTGATCGAGGGTGCGGACGTTATCGGCAAGTCGAAGCTTCTCATTGACGACACGCCGGGAATCAGCTTCGGAGAGCTGCGCTCAAAGTGCCGTAAATTTAAGCTGGAGTACAATTTGGAAATGATTATTATCGACTACCTGCAGCTTATGACGGGCTCGGGAAAGAACGAGTCGAGACAGCAGGAGATTTCGGATATTTCCAGATCGTTAAAGGCGCTGGCGCGTGAGCTACATGTGCCGGTTATCGCGCTGTCACAGCTTTCGAGAGCCGTAGAGCAGCGCCCTGACCACAGACCGATGCTTTCGGATCTGCGAGAGTCAGGAGCGATTGAGCAGGATGCCGATGTGGTGATGTTTATTTATCGTGACGATTATTACAACAAGGATACTGAGTTGAAAAATGTGGCGGAGATTATCATTGCCAAGCAGAGAAACGGTGCAATCGGTACCATTAATCTGGCATGGCTGCCGGACTATACACAGTTTGCAAATCTTGCAAAGTAAAAAAATGTTAAAAAAAACGCAAAGACAGCGTTTTTGGCCAATAAGCATAGGAGTTTATCAGATTACGAAAGAGGACATGAACATGGGACATGCCCTCTTTTACATTTCAGAAAGGAGAGTAAGAATGGTAAAAGAAACATACTTAATCAACGAGGCTGCAAAAGAGGTTCATGTGGAGGCGCATGTACTGAGATACTGGGAGGAGGAGCTTGAGCTTCCTATTAAAAGAAACCCGCAGGGACATCGGGTGTACACACAGGAGGACATTGACCGGTTTCTAAAGATTAAGAGCTTAAAGGATAAGGGGCTGCAGTTAAAGGCGGTGAAGACCGTTTTGTCAGATAACCCGTTCGCACAGAAGCAGCTTACCAAGATTACAAGGTCTGCTGCGGAATCGGAGACAGAGGAGCATGACGAGAAGCAGTATGACGGAAACCATGACGATTCGCACGCTAAGAAAAATATGATTGAAATTAAGTCAATCAAGTCGATTATGAAGCCAAAGAATGAGGTTTCCGAGGTGAAGACCGTCACACAGGAGGAACAGACGGAAAGACTGCAGTATTTGTTCCAAAAGCTGGTGAAGGAGGCTGTGGCGGCAAATAATGAGGAAATGATTCGCAAGATTGTGGAGCGCATTTCAGAGAGCGTCAAGGGTGACGTCTGCAAGGAGCTTGATTATCAGTTCCGGCTTATGGAAGAGCGCGACGATGAGCGTGAGAGCAACAGAATGTCAGAGGAGGACAGACGCAGCGAAGAGTATTATAAACGCATTGATGAGCTTTTAAGACAATACAGGGGGAAGGGAAAAATTCCCAAGGAGTCAAAAACAATCAGCTTTCCGCTTGCGAATAAGGACAAGGAGCCAAAGCCGAAAAAAGAATTTCGCTTATTTAAGAAGACGCCGGAGGCAAAATTTCAATAACAAAATTTCAATAAGAAAAATAAAGAAAATAAGCTACATAAAAAGACCACACTTTTGTTGCCAAAGAGTGTGGTCTTTTCTATGTTTTTGTATCTGATTATGCCTGAGAGATAGATCCTGTGGGGCAAGCGCCTGCACAAGAACCGCAATCGATGCACTTATCTGCGTCGATTTCAAACTTGCCGTCCCCCATGCTGATCGCGCCTACGGGACACTGAGCCTCACATGCTCCACAGCAAACACATGCATCTGAAATTACGTATGCCATAACAAATTCCTCCTTATATTATATTAAACACCTATAGGCTGTATACAGCCCGCAAATTTGGGCGTTAGCACAAATTTGCCGTTTGAAAAAACCGTTATATATGGTTTTTTCAAACGAATCACACATGAAAATCACATTGACAAATACTTGTCAACACAGATATTGTAATATAAAACACCGCTAAATACAAGGAAAAAAATAAAAAATTTGCCTTTTATGATACAGGCATACCGCGCCGCTCTTTAATTCCGTTAAGAATATACTGCTTCAGCTCGGGAACCTTGCCCTTGTCCATATCGGGAAGATCTTCAAGACGGTATTCTATGCCAAGCTCCTTATACTTTTTCTTGCCCATTGTGTGATAAGGGAGCACATCGAGCGCCTTGAGATTTTTCAGACCGCCGATAAAAACGCCGAGTCTGTGCAAATCATCGGGATTGTCGGTAATGCCGGGAACAACCACATGGCGAATCCAGATTTCCACACCCATTTTGTCAAGATACTCGGCAAACGCGAGAATGCCGTCGTTTGGCTGCTTTACCAAATCCTTATGCTTTTCGGGATCAATATGCTTGATATCAAGCATTACAAGATTGGTTACTTCGCAGAGCTTATCGAGCTTTGCAAGCCATTCGGGATTGTTGTTCGGTTTGTAAGCAATACCCGAAGTATCAAGGCAGGTATGAATGCCGCGTGCACGAGCTTTTGTGAAAAGATCAAGCAAAAAGTCGATCTGCATCAGCGGTTCGCCGCCTGTAACCGTAATTCCTCCCTCCCGATAAAAAGGCTTGTTGCGCTCATAGTTTTCGAGAATTTCTTCCGGCTCCATCAGCGTGCCGCCGTTCATCTCCCAAGTGTCCGGGTTGTGGCAGTACGCACAGCGCATCGGACAGCCCTGCACAAAAACGACATAACGCACTCCCGGGCCGTCAACAGTTCCAAAAGATTCCAGTGAATGTATTCTTCCTTTCATATCTAATAATCATGCTCCTTTCTCAACCTGTAAATTTGCGATTTTACCGCAATATCTGCATATACGTCTATTATACCCCATATTGGGAGAAAACGATAGGAAAATAAAAATTTCCATAAAAAAAGGAGACGGTGTCTGTCTCCTTTTTATGCACAGTCCCATACAGAAGAACTATGCCGCCCCTGCCCGATTGCTCTACTTTATTCCGATATTCAGTTTGCCATGATTTCGTCAATGTTCGTAATAATGCTTTGCAAGGTCTTTGTGATATCTGCATCAATCTGATATTTCATCAGATCGCTCAGGATCCTTTTCGCTTTCATGGTATCGTAGGTTTCCAACGCATTAAACGCTTCCTGAAGCTGCTCTCCCCAACGCTGGAAGGTCATTGGCCTGCTCAAGCCCAGTGAGTTGATATACTCAAAAAAGACGCCGTATGCTTCGTCGAGCTCAAAGGAAAGCTTTTTCCAATTGCTGCGGACAATCTCAAGGCTGCCTGCATAAGCTTCTATCTCATGGAAAAAGGCAGTGTCGGTGAGATTCGTAATACCAAGCTCATTTGCCTTTACTCTTAAAGCATGTGCCTTGCTGCCGTATTGAAAAAGCGTGTCAGGCTGCATCAAATCAAAAAGCGCGTCTTCCAGCTTATCGCTTTCTCCTAAAAAGGAAAGCACAAGCTGATTATAGGCATCGACATTTCCGCCGAGACGCTTTAAAGCATTGTCCACGTCAATGCCGTTTTTGGCAAGATAACGCATTCGAATCTGACAATCGCTTAAAAACGTATCAGGAAATTCCTGCTGCAGATTGTCAATTGCTTTTTTTGCATGAAACGCCATCATTGCTATCTGCTGCTTTTTGGCTAAGGCACCTGCCTTTTTGTGGTAGTAGGCAACCACAAGAAGCATAATAATGACAGAAGGAATAATCCCGAAAAGCGACCAAAGAACTTCTGTCGGAAGTACGTCCACAACGCATAAAATGCTGATGAGGAACGACATGCCTGCCATAATGCCAAGCCAAATAAAAACGGATTTGTTTACAAGCTGCCTGATATCTTCCAATATTCGGTTGTAATTGTACTCCATTGTATCCCTCCGGTAGAAAAATTATGCTGTCATTTTCCTTCATCATTAGCCCTTATTCTTGCCGGTACTTGCGAATTTGTGCAGAAGCACAAATTTGCCGATTGAAAAATCTTTGATCTTTCAATTTATACTCCCTAAAATCATTCGATAGAACTATCTTACCACACTTTGTTTAGAGATAAAAGCCTAAATTTGTGTTCAGGGAAAAGTGAAATCGTTTTGCAAGTTCTTATGTAACTAAATCCTTTATGGTACTAAAGCAAGTGTGGATAAATGCCGTAAACACAAGATATTGTAGTTTTGCTTATCCACAATTTTATCTGTTTTTCAGATGCAGGGCGGTGGATACTTTCCCCATAAAAGTCAGTGCAAAAAATAAAATTGCGGTATCCAGCGGAAGCATTGCTGCATTTTTCAGAATGCGCGCGGGCAGCAAAAGGAAAAAGCCTTTTCCGTACAGCATGGAAATCCATAGCGTGTTAAAGCCGCAGTTGACAATGAGCTTCACCAAAAACTCGGCGAGTGCAATGCGCCATATCTTTACCGGCTTTTTATAGAGGATTGAACCGTAAAGCACGCCTGCAAGCATCGCGTCAAAGGTAAATCCAAAGAAAAACGGTCCGCTGGGCTTGAGCAGATATTTTAAAATATCAAGCGTGCCGCCGAAAACCGATCCGACAATCGGGCCAAAAAGAAATTCGATGATGCGGTTTGGAATACCGGAAAAGCCGATGCGGATATAGGGGCCAAGATCAATGCTCGCCACATAGCTTAAAACGACGGCAAGCGCTGCCATAAGTCCGCAGACGACCAGGTTTTGGGTAATTTTGAGCTGGTTAATAGAATCGAGATAGAACTGTTTGATTTTTTGCATAAAAAAACGCCTCCACTAATGCAGCGAGACCGAAAACTACACAAAAATATGTAGCAGCGGGATGCGAACCCCGTACCGCAAAGACCGTAAAGGCTTTTTCGTCCCTGTGACAACTCCCTGTTCACAAGGCACTTAACGCACGCGATTCTACTCTGCATAAAATATATTTACATAATATGTTACAATGGAAACTATACAACAATTTTGACGGTTTGTAAACTGATATTTGAAAAAAGTAAGAATTTTTTGAAAATAGGAAAATTATAGTTGCAAGAACTTATGTTTGCATGGTAAAATAGGAGTGAACATCAAACAGAAACTAAAAAGAGGGAAGAATGTTATGGCAGAAGATACGATGGGGATAAATATTGTAGTTATTGCGGCTGTCGTGGGAATTGTGCTGGTTGTGGCAGCAGGCGTGGCGCTTTGCAGGCGGTTTCGGAGAAATGCGCGGACACATGCGCTGGATACAATGGAAGGACTGGAGTTTGAATACTACTGTGCGGATTTGCTTGCGGCAAACGGCTTTATTGAAGTGGAAGTCACGAAGGGCAGCGGCGACTACGGGATTGATATTTTGGCGGAGAAGGACGGCGTGACGTATGCGATCCAGTGCAAACGCTATACGGGGCTGGTGGGCGTGAAGGCTGTGCAGGAGGCGTATGCAGGGCGTGATTTTTATGACAGAATGGTAGGAGCGGTGCTGACCAACCAGTACTTTACGAAGCCGGCAGCGGAGGCGGCAAAGAAGCTTAAGATTTTAATGTGGGACAGGGATTATATAGAGTATTTGGAGGACAAGGCGTGAAGGGCTTGTGAAAAACGTGCGGGTTATGAGGGAGGAGGTTTTGTATGGACGCGGAGGAGGTACTATTTAAAAAGAGGCTTGCGGAGCTTGCAAATAAATCATATACAAACAGCCAGTATTTGTTTACGGGTTTTTTGTCGCTTGCAGAGTTGAACAGTTATTATCAAATGGAGCGGGAGCTTTCGTATGTGCCTGTGACGGTTTTTGGCGGAACGGCGGATTGCGAGCGGGTGATGCTGCGCTTTGGGGACGAGGAGCTTTGCGGCTATGAGGAACCGTTTCCGATTGCGTGTGTGGAGATTGCACCATTGATTGAGAAGTTTGGCGAGGAGCTGAATCACAGGGATTATTTGGGGGCACTGATGAATCTGGGAATTGAGCGCGCTACGCTTGGCGATATTGTAATTAACGGAAAACGTGCCTTTTTGTTTTGTGCGGAAAAGATGTCTTCTTATATTATAGCGGAGCTTGACAAGGTGCGGCATACGAATGTCCGGTGTGCGCCTGCGAAAGAGATACCGAAAAGTACGGTTACGAGGCTGGAGCGGAAGGCTGTTCAGGTGAGTACAGCGCGTGCGGACAGCATAATTGCAAAACTGTACAATCTGTCGCGGAGCGAGAGTGTCGAACTTTTTCGGGCGAAGAAGGTGTTTGTAAACGGCAGGCTTAATGAAAATAACAGCGGACAGCTCAAGGCTGGCGATAAAGTGTCGGTCAGGGGGTTTGGGCGGTTTGCGTTTGCGGGGGTATCAGGTGAAACGCGGAAAGGGAAGCTGAATGTGGAGGTGGATTTGTATTGCTGAGCTGGCATAATATCCTTTGAAACAATCCTGTGAAACAATCCGAAATGTTATTGCATTCATTTTGCATAGTTGTTATAATGAAGGCAGAGTGCGACAGATAATTTGTGCATATTGACAATATATTTGTGAAAAATATAACAAATAGGAGGTTACAATTTTATGGGATTTGACGCAAAAAATGCGATTGAAAACGGTAGGACTGCACTCGGCATTGAGTTTGGCTCTACCCGAATCAAGGCAGTGCTCATTGATGAAAACCATGAAGTTCTTGCGATTGGAAATCACGATTGGGAAAATCAGCTTGTAAACAATATTTGGACGTATAGCCTTGACGCGATTTGGAAGGGACTTCAGGACTGCTATCAAGATTTGGCAAAGCAGGTGAAGGAAAAGTACAGCACATCCATTACGACACTTGGTTCTCTCGGATTCAGCGCTATGATGCATGGATATATGGCGTTTGACAAGAATGATGCGCTGCTGGTGCCGTTTCGGACGTGGAGAAATACGATTACGCAGGACGCAAGCGAAAAGCTTACAAGCCTGTTTCAATACCACATTCCCCAAAGGTGGAGCATCGCGCATCTTTATCAGGCGGTTTTGAATGGCGAGGAGCATGTGGGCAGCGTTGATTTCTTTACGACGCTTGCAGGCTATATTCACTGGCAGCTTAGCGGGGAGAAGGTGCTCGGCGTTGGCGAGGCGTCAGGTATGTTCCCGATTGATATCGATACGAAGGATTTTAACAAGAAAATGATTGCGCAGTTTGACGAGCTTGTAGCAGACAAGGGTTATAGCTGGAAGCTTGCGGATATTATGCCGAAGGTGCTGGTATCCGGCGACAAGGCAGGAGTGCTGACCGCAGAGGGTGCAAAGCTTCTCGATGTGACAGGAACGCTGCAGGCAGGTATTCCGATGTGTCCGCCCGAGGGTGATGCAGGTACGGGTATGGTTGCCACAAACAGCGTGGCGCAGAGAACCGGTAATATTTCTGCGGGTACCTCTGTGTTTGCGATGGCAGTTTTGGAAAAGGATTTGTCAAAGTCTTATGATGAACTTGACCTCGTGACAACGCCGGACGGCAGTTTGGTTGCGATGGTGCACTGCAATAACTGTACTTCCGATTTGAATGCATGGGTGAATATTTTCAAGGAATTTCAGGAGGCTATGGGTCAGAAAGCGGATATGAACGAGCTTTACGGCACACTTTACAGAAAGGCGCTTGAGGGAGATGCGGACTGCGGCGGATTACTGGCATACGGTTATTTTTCAGGCGAGCATGTAACCGGTTTTGCAGAAGGCAGACCTTTGTTTGTGCGTACACCGGATGCGAAATTCAGTCTTGCAAACTTTATGAGAGTGAATTTATTTACGGCGCTTGGTGCGATTAAGATTGGTATGGATATTCTGTTTAAACAGGAGAATGTGACATTAGATGAGCTTTTGGGGCATGGCGGATTGTTCAAGACCGAGGGTGTTGGCCAGAAGGTCGTTGCAGCGGCGGTTAATGTACCTGTGTCCGTAATGAAGACGGCAGGCGAGGGCGGCGCATGGGGCATCGCAGTGCTTGCGAATTATATGATGAAGAAAGGCGCAGACGAGTCGTTGAGTGATTATCTGAATAACAAGGTATTTGCAGGTCAGGAATCTGTGCGCATGGAGCCGGACGCAAAAGATGTGGCAGGCTTTGAAACCTTTATTGAGCGGTATAAAAAAGGACTTGCGATTGAACGCGCGGCGGTTGAAAACACGTAAAGAAGTACTAAGTCAGCACAAGACGCTGACTGAGAATTTCTAAGTTACGTGTAAAAGAACGCAAAGGCGGCGTTCTTTATATAGAATTACGGAAATTAAAACTGTGAAAGGAGTACAGATATGCTGGAGGAATTAAAAAAGAAGGTATATGAGGCGAATATGGATTTGCCCAAGTACGGTCTTGTGACGTTTACTTGGGGAAATGTCAGCGCCATAGACCGCGAGAGCGGACTGTTTGTCATCAAGCCGAGCGGTGTTGACTATGATTTACTCAAGCCTGAGGACATGGTTGTCATGGATTTGGAAGGCAATAAGGTAGAGGGAAAATATAATCCTTCCTCGGACACGCCGACACACTTGGAGCTTTATAAAGCGTTTTCGGAAATCGGCGGTGTTGTTCATACGCATAGTACATATGCCACGAGTTGGGCGCAGTCGGGCAGGTCGATACCCTGCTACGGTACGACGCATGCGGATTATATGTATGGAGAAATTCCCTGCGCGCGTGTGCTGACACAGGAGGAGATTGACGACGGCTACGAGAAGAACACGGGGACGCTGATCATAGAAACGTTTAAAGATAAGGACGTAATGGCAGTTCCTGCCGTTCTTTGCAAAAACCACGGACCATTCGCGTGGGGCAAAGACGCGAAGGAGGCAGTGCATAATGCGGTTGTGCTTGAGGAGGTTGCGAAAATGGCGCTTTTTGCGGAGCAGCTGAATGCAAATATAGAGCCTGCACCGCAGCGGATACAGGATAAGCATTATTACAGAAAGCATGGTGCGAACGCGTACTATGGAAATAAGGTAGAAGATTGATAAGCTTTTGACAAACAGGCTTCTTTGTTTTGTAATGTTGCACTTGCGATTCAGTTCGCAGGCGCATAAGGTATATTTATAAATGGAGGTATATTATCATGACAAATTTGGAACTTCAAAAAAAGGCAAATGAAGTTCGTAAAGGTATCGTCACAGGCGTCCATGCGGCAAAGGCGGGACATCCGGGCGGCTCGTTATCGGCAGCAGATATCTTTACATATCTTTATTTCGAGGAAATGAACATCGACCCGAAGGATCCTAAGAAGGCAGACAGAGACCGCTTTATTCTCTCAAAGGGACATACGGCGCCGGGATTGTATTCGACGCTTGCAAACCGCGGATTTTTTCCGGTTGAGGATTTGGTGACGTTAAGAAAGCTTGGCTCTTATTTACAGGGACATCCCTGTATGCAGCATGTGCCGGGCGTTGACATGTCGTCAGGATCGCTTGGACAGGGCATTTCCGTTGCGTGCGGAATGGCGCTTGGCGCAAAGATGTCGAATGCGGATTATCGTGTATACACGCTGCTTGGCGACGGTGAGATTGAGGAAGGACAGGTTTGGGAGGCATCGATGTTTGCGGGGCACAGAAAGCTTGACAATCTCTGTGTGATTGTGGACAATAACGGCTTACAGATTGACGGTAAGATTGAAGATGTATGCTCGCCGTACCCGATCGACAAGAAATTTGAGGCGTTTAATTTCCATGTAATCAATCTTGACGATGCACATGATTTTGATAAGATTCGTGCCGCGTTTCAGGAGGCAAGAGAGACGAAGGGAATGCCGACGGCGATTATTGCACACTCGTTAAAGGGTAAGGGCGTTTCCTTTATGGAAGGAAATGTTGACTGGCACGGCAAGGCTCCGAACGATGACGAGTATGCTGTTGCGATGGCGGATTTGGAGAAAATCGGACAACAGCTTGCGTAAAACAAAAAGCTTATATGTTCCGTTTTCAGGAATTTGTAAATTTAGAAAGGAGCAAAGTAAAAATGGCAGATATAAAGAAAGTAGCAACAAGAGAGAGCTATGGCAATGCTCTTGTTGAAATTGGTAAAGAAAACCCGAATTTGGTCGTTCTTGACGCTGACCTTGCGGCAGCAACTAAGACGGGGGTTTTTAGAAAGGCATTTCCGGACAGACATATCGACTGCGGTATTGCGGAGTCAAATATGGCAGGCGTGGCAGCGGGCTTGTCGCTTGCAGGAAAAATTCCGTTTATGAGTTCGTTTGCAATGTTTGCGGCGGGACGTGCGTTTGAGCAGGTGCGCAATTCAATCGGTTATCCGCACTTAAACGTTAAAATCGGTGCGACACATGCAGGCATTACGGTAGGTGAGGACGGCGCGTCTCATCAGTGTAACGAAGATATTGCACTGATGCGGACAATTCCGGGTATGGTTGTAATGTGTCCGGCAGATGATGTCGAGGCAAAGGCGGCAGTACGCGCGGCAGTGGAATATGAAGGTCCTGTTTACATTCGCTTTGGGCGTGCGGCAGTGCCTGTGATTAATGACAGACCGGATTACAAGTTTGAGATTGGAAAGGGTACCGTTGTCAGAGAGGGAACAGATGTAACCATCGTGGCTACAGGCATTTGTGTTGATTCTGCGCTCGGAGCGGCTGAGATGCTTGAGAAGGATGGTGTAAGTGCGGAGGTTGTAAATATTTGTACGATTAAACCGCTTGACGAGGAGGTTATCATTCATTCTGTGAAGAAGACGGGTAAATGCGTGACGGCGGAGGAGCATTCTGTTATTGGCGGACTTGGCAGCGCGGTTTGTGATGCGCTTTGTAAGTCTTATCCGGCGCCTGTTTATAAGATTGGTATGCAGGACATGTTTGGCGAGTCCGGTTCTGCGGCAGCCTTGATTGAGAAGTATAAGCTTGACGCGAAGGGCGTTTATGAGCAGGTTAAGGAGTTTCTGAATAAATAGTCTGAATTGACGCTTATTGGCAGGGTCCGCTATGCTGTGGCGGACTCTGTTTTGTTTATAGTGAAAATTTAAGTTGTGTGAAATGAAGATTTTATCGCTCCCGATTTGTGTGCCTGCCATAGGGCGAATGGGAGTTCGTGTGACATAGAAGTGGTAATTGAAGGAAGGGAGCATGGTTACATAATGAATAGTTCAAAGGTATATTTTACAACATTTAAGGCGACAGGCAGCGAGAACCTTTTGCAGAAGCTGCACAGACTGATGAAGACGGCAGGGTTTGAAACGATAGACTTTAAAGAGAAATATGCAGCGATTAAGATACACTTTGGAGAGTATGGAAACCTTGCGTTTTTGCGTCCAAACTATGCGCGGGTGGTTGCGGATTACGTAAAGGAATTGGGTGGTAAGCCTTTCCTAACAGACTGCAATACGTTGTATGTCGGCAGCAGGAAAAATGCGCTTGACCATTTAGAGACGGCATATATCAACGGATTTTCTCCTTATCAGACAGGATGCCATGTGATTATCGGCGACGGTTTAAAGGGAACGGACGAGGCGCTTGTGCCGATTGACGGTGAGTATGTAAAAGAGGCAAAAATCGGTCAGGCGATTATGGACGCGGATATTTTTATCTCGTTGACACATTTCAAGGGACATGAGATGGCGGGCTTTGGCGGTGCGCTGAAAAATATCGGAATGGGCTGCGGCTCGAGAGCGGGTAAAATGGAGCAGCATTGTGATGGAAAGCCGAGCGTAGACCAGAGCGGCTGCATCGGCTGCGGCGCGTGCAGCAGGATTTGTGCACATGGGGCGCCGATTATTACGGATGGCAAGGCAAAAATTGACCATGAGAAGTGTGTCGGCTGCGGACGCTGCCTTGCAGTGTGCCCGAAGGATGTGATTGCGGCGGATTTCTCTGATTCAATTGCGGTTTTAAATTATAAAATGGCGGAGTACAGCCTAGCGGTGTGCAAAGACAGACCATGTTTCCATGTGTCGCTGATTTGCGATGTGTCGCCAAACTGCGACTGCCATGCGGAGAATGATATACCAATTATTCCGAATGTCGGTATGCTTGCGTCGTTTGATCCTGTGGCGCTGGATCAGGCGTGTGCGGATTTGTGTAACCAGATGGAGCCTGTTGAGAGCAGCGTTTTAGGTGAGAATCTCAAAGCGCATGGAAATCATGAGGGACATGACCATTTCTATATGACGCATCCGGATACGGAGTGGAAGTCTTGTATTGCACATGCGGTTAAGATTGGACTAGGTACGGACAAATACGAGTTGGTTAAGATTTGATAATATTTTTAGAGAAAGCCGGCAGGGAGAGCTGCGCCATAACGCAAGTTTCGTTATGGCACGACTCGTCCTGCCTTTTATTTATCTTAAAAAGCCTTCCTGAACGAAGTCTTGCACGACTTCCGTAGGAATTTCAAATTCCACGCTGCCCATATATCCCGGCGCGACCTCGTATTCGTTGAATACAATCACAAGCTTTCCGTTTTCGTTGACGTAAAATGTCGTATCTGCTGAAATAGCCTGAAAATCCCATTCCGGAACGTCGCTGTCCAAAAAGTACGAAACCATTTCATCTGCCGCCATCTGTGCTTTCATTTGCTGTTTGATATTTTCGGAAATCGGCGTGATATAGTCAACGCCCTCCTGAAACAGCCCTGACAGCCCAATCAGTTCTCCGGTCTGTTTGTCAATATGGTATATTTTAACCATCTGCGTACCGCTTGCCATAACAAGCAGCTCGTCAAAACGAATTGAGAACAAACGTTCGTTATCCGTAATTACGGAGTAGTCCAATGACACATTCATATGCCCTTCGCTTTCGCCTGCCGCCGCGACATCTGCCTCGTACTGTGCAATCATTTCGTCGGTGTATTCCTGTATACTCTTGTTAATTTTTTGGGTGGTATCCTCGTTTACGGTACCGTCCTGATTTTTTACGCTCACTTCCGGAATTTTGATGTTTGCGTCCATATTATTTTTTGCGCTTTCGTACTGCCGAAACGTTACGACTTCGGCAATCGCGCCAATTACAGGAATTTTTGACATGGCGTGGGCAATACCTGCTCCCGAATTTGCCATGACTGTAATGACCAACAGCGCGGCAGCAGCGGCGCTTACAGCTCTTCCGATATAAACCATGAAATTTGACTTCTTATTTTCAGCCTTATTTTTATCCTTATTTTCACACATAATTTCGCTCCTCTCTCCCTTTGCCTGCCGGATGCCAGCCTCCACTCTTTGGCGCAGCTCCTGTGGAATTTTGATGTTTTCGTAGTCTTGTTTCATTTTTTCTAATTTTTTCTCATTCATATTTTTGCGCTCCTTCCGTTGGCTGCGGTTCCAGCTTCCGCTTTAGCTTTTTCAGGCTTCGGTACAAAATGGTCTTAACCGTATTGGGATTTTCGTTCAAAATCTCTGCAATCTCGTTCAGCTTTAATTCCTCGAAAAAGCGAAGCGCCACAACCGTTTTTTCCTTTTCCGTTAATGTGTTCAGGGCATCTAAGGTATCAAAATCCTGATAACTGTCCTCTTTTCCGTCCTCATAAAAGGTATCCGATGCAATTTCTTTTTTGCTCTTGCGGATAAAGTCCAGAGCGGTGTTCATGACAATCCGCCACAGCCATGTTTTGATGTAGGCTTCTTTTTTTACGGAAGACGAATGTTTTATGGCTTTATAGACGCTTTCCTGCACAATGTCAAGTGCGTCCGCCTCGCTGCGCACGTAAGTGTATGCCAGACGGTACATCGCCTCGTAGGAGCTTAGCACCGTTTCCTCTACTTTCTTTTGTATGTTGTCGGTTCGCATAGGCTCGTTCCTCCTCTCTGTAATGATTAGACGGTGGGGAAGTGAAGAAAGTTTTAATTATCTTAAATATATTTTAAACGGCTGTTAATGGAATGATTACAAAGGATATGCTAAACTTATACAATATAAGTTACTTTAGTACAGTTTTTTATGGAGGGAGAAATGGTTCGGTTATTGTCTGCTGGAATTACATGTTTATCGTCAATAATTTTTTTGGTTCCTGCCGTTATTGTTTTGCAGTATTTTGTGTTGAAACAGCGCAGTTTTTGCAAATGGTTTATGGTTCTGCTTTTGGCGGTTTATCTGACGGCGGTTTTCTCGGTAACGGGGCTGCCGACCGCATATACGCTGCAGTTTGATTTGAGTGTGAACCTTGTGCCGCTTGCAGACATTGTAAACAGTCCTTTGGAATATGTCAAAAATACGTTGCTGAATATTGTTTTATTTATGCCGCTGGGATTTTTGCTGCCTGTTATTTGGAGAGAGTACCGCTCTGCCAAGACAATGGCAATTGTGGGACTTGCCGTGTCGCTTGTGATTGAGCTGCTGCAATTGTTTACGTTTCGGCATACGGACATTGATGACTTGATTATGAACACGCTTGGGGCAGTGATTGGATACGCCGCCGCAAAAAAGCTTTCGTTTCAAATGCCGTTTCAAATGCCGGAGAACAATAGAACGGTTTTGGCGAAATATGAGCCGGTTATCGTTTGGGGAATGGTTTTTGTGATTGGATTTTTCCTGAAACCGCTTGTAGAAAATACGGTGTGGGAGGCTGTTTTGTCAGGGACGTGGTGGGAACGCATCAGATAGCTGCGTGATTTGGGGGATGATGAACACGCAATGAAATCGCAAGTTTCTCGGCGACGGACAATAGATGAATCAAATAAACGATTATGAGGAATAAAATTTTACGTTTTTCATCATAGTTTTATCGTTTGTACATCATTTTTGCATCATTTTGTCGCATATTCTTGCATACATTATATCGTCTGCTATAATTAGAATAACAAAAATTTAATTATATTACGTACCAAAAGGAGGATTTGTATGTACGACAATGAAAATGAAGAAACAAACACGCTGCAGACTCAGCCTCAATTGCAGCCGCCGAAAAAAAGCGTGTCCAGTGCGGTCATCGTTGCGCTGATTGCCGGAATTTCGGCAATTATCTGTGTCAGCATCTTTTCCGGTAATTTTGTAAAATACAAAAAATACTCCGGTAGCAGCGGTATTACCGTTACCGGATCGGCAAGCTGTGATTTTGAGTCGGATTTGGTTGTATGGCGCGGCAGCTTTTCTGCCTATGGTTCAACGCCGAAAAGGGCATACCAGTCCATTAAAAACAGCGCCGAAGTTATTCGGCAATACTTGGTGGATAACGGCATATCGGAAGACGAACTTTCGTTCAGCTCCGTTTCGATCTCGCAAAGATGGGTTACGGAGTACAACGATGACGGAAAGCGCACAGGTGAATATTTGGACGGCTACGACCTCTATCAGACCGTTACGGTGACGTCTGCAGATGTAGACAAAGTTGATGCAGTTTCAAGGGACATTACAAAGCTGATTGAATCCAACATTGAATTTGAGTCGTATTCACCCGAATATTACTACACGAAACTCGACGAGCTGAAACTGAACCTGATAGAGCAGGCGACAGACAACGCAATGGCGCGTATGGAAATCATTGCGGACGGCACTGGCGCAGACCTGACAAAGCTCCTCAGCGCAAGCTTAGGCGTTTTCCAAATCACTGCGCAGAATTCCAACTCCGAATACAGTTATGGCGGTGCATTTGACACAAGCTCGAGAAACAAGACGGCGACCATTACGGTGAAACTCAATTATGCAGTGGACTAAAGACGAAGATAGAAAATGTGTGAAAACGTGTGGAAAAGTAATTGACAATTCTTTACCTGCATGATAAATTATAACTGGAATTGCAATAAAAATACTGCCTGAGCCTGACAGCTCGGGCAATTTTCTTTTTTGACGCATGAATAAAATGCCATTTTCTCCAATGAAGACAACGAAGGCAGGACGACAATAAGAAGGACAGATTTGTAAAAAAGACACCCGTTACAACGGGGAGGGAGGTATCGCTATGAGAGGAAATCTAAAGAATATTGTATGGACTATATTGTTTTTATTTCTAATCACTTCCACTGCGCTTTTGACATATTTGCACTTTTTTGCAGCAGGTGACAAGGATCTGTCCGGAAACTGGATCACAAAGCCGGATATGACAAAACAAGCTGCCGTCACAGCACTAAGCTGGCTGCAGGACATAGATGCAGTTTCTGTTTCTTTGGAGGATATGGAAGCATATATGCAGGGGTTGACCATTGAAGTCAATCTAACCTTGGATCAAACCGCCGACTCCGAAGGAACTTTTCACTGCAATGTCCTGCCAGAAAGCTATGATGCCTGCAATCAGGCTGCCTATGAGGCGTTTGCTGCGGCTTTTCGGGATCTTCTGTTGGAAAGGCTTCGCATGGCAGGTTATACAGGCGGCACAGACGACGAAACTATCGAAATGCTTGTAACGGAAACCTTCGGAATGCCTACTGTTTCCTATCTGATGTCCTGCGCTCCTGAACTGCTGCCTCCCTTAGAGGACTTGCAGGCGCAATATGACGGCAGCGGTGCCTATATAACATCAGAAGGCATGCTGATTCGGCAATATGATGCCGAAGGGCAGGCTGTCACAAAGACAGAGAGCTATATCCGAAAGGACTCCAAATTGGTTTTGACCGAAGAAACCGATTCGGGTTATCTTCCAACGATATATATTTTACAACAGTCCCAGAATCAGTAAGCGCTTGGGCGGATTTATATAAAATGGATAAGAAAATAAGCGAGATTGGAGGATTTCAATGAAGACAACGTTACAGAAAATAACTTCCTTTATACTGTCCGTAATCCTGATATGCTTTATTCTGCCTGTCAGGGCAGACGCAAGTTATGAAATCCCCGGAACCTGTCAGGTACAGGCGGATACCAACGCTGCATATACAGTAAAAACGCTTGACTATAGTTATGACCACAATACGTACTTTTCCATGCGGGACATTGCCGTTGTTTTGAACGGTACAGAAAAATCGTTCTCTTTGGAAATTACGAAAAATGCCGTTTCCCTGAACAAGGGAGGTGCCTACATGCCTGTGGGAGGGGAGAATAGCGCTTGGGAACACAGTGAAAATCCGGATATTTCTCTGCGGCGAAACGAATTCAAGGTTGACGGGCAGGAGGTTCGTTACTATACACTGATTATGACACTGCCTTCCGGTCATTACGATTGTTTTATAATGGCATCAGATTTGGCGATGATTTTAGACGCGGATATCACTGCTCCCAGCGCAGGCGCTCTGCAAATCCATACACAGACTCCTTTTTCCATCTCTCCTGCCGACTTGGAACAGGAGGGCTATTTTTACGGAGTCAACAGTGTGCTAGTAGGAGATGCCACCACAGGGGAATTCTATTACAGGTATCAGTCCGATACGCCTTATCCCATAGCCAGCACTTCCAAGCTAATGACATGTCTTCTGACAATGGACGCCATTTCGGCAGGGCAGCTTTCACTCGAAGAAATGGTTACAATCTCGGAGGCGGCTCAGGTGTTGTCTGCCTCTGATGACGGGGTGGTTCCTTTGACAGCTGGAGAACAGATTACTGTGCAGGAACTGCTTTTGGGCGCTCTTCTGCCGTCCAGCAATGAATGTGCGCTGTGCCTTGCAGAAGCGATTGCCGGTTCGGAGGAGGCTTTTGTTCAAATGATGAATCAGAAAGCGTTGGAAATAGGTCTTTCCCAAGCAACTTTTTTCAATTGCAACGGACTGCCTTCCTATACGCAAGAACCCATTCCTTCAAAGCGTCAGAACCGCATGAGTGCAGAGGATATGTTCCGGCTGGTATCGTATCTCCTGCGCGTCTATCCGCAGGTTACGGATATGACGTCTTTGGAATCTGCCACCTTGCAATCCCTCGACCTTGAAGTACGTAATACGAATCCGCTTTTGCATAATTTGTCCGAGGTCACCGGTCTGAAAACCGGAACAACCAACAGATCCGGAGCCTGTCTGGTTACGTCTTTGTCTGCGGATGATGGGAACATGGGGCATAATTTGGTAGTTGTTGTTTTGGGAACCGAGGATTCGATAGAAAGAGGGCGCGTTTCGGAATTGCTGGCAAAATACGCTTTGCAGGCATTTCATGCAGGTATAGAAGAAACAGAAACCGGGGAAGTTCCTCAAAATCTGCCCACACACGCTGAGGCAGCGGTGGACCGGATACTTCGAACTGCCCGACGTTAGGGTGTGCTAAAAAGAAGCCGGATCGTGTGAAGGGGGGCAAACAAATGGAAAGTGCCAACGAAGAATTACAAACCTAATTTGTGGAGGTGGAATATATATGAGTTTTATTTCTTTTAACTTGGATTTTTATAAAACAGAATTACAAAAAGTAGAGACTGCTGCGGCAAGCGGGGAAACAATATATCGGGCAAAGCAGCTGCTGAAAATGCTTGATGACTTGATTGATGAGGGCTACACAGAGCTAAATGAGAAGCTGGAAGAAGCATATCAGGGTGTTTCAAGATTAAGAACGTATTTGAAAGACAATCATGCCAAACCGTTTCCTATTTACAGCAAACCATTGGTAGAAACAGATGTTGCATACGGACAGGAAGCTTTTGAACTAATAGAGGCAATTAAAGAGCTTACCGCGAAGGCTGAAAAAAGTACAGATGTAAGTGATGATGCGTTTCTGACAGAGCTGATGCGTTTTTGTGAATGGGTAGGATATGAAGAAAATACAGCATACATTTTCTTACTTCGTGATACGCTATTGCCCTATATTTATTATCAAAGCAAAAACAGAAAAAGTATTTATCCCTGGTTATTGGGCAGGAAAACATTGACGATGTTGACAGGAGTAGAAAATGTAGATGATGCAGTTCGCGCTTCTATTATCAAGGCATTGGAGTTTGGGAAATGTCGCAATTATGAAGATTTTTGCAGTGTGGTTTTACCTGACATACGAGCAACTTTGAAGCAATATCCCGCAATAGAAAATTGCCTGACTGCATTGCTTGAAAAAATCGAAGAAAAGCGCATTATTGTGGTTGAGTCGGGATGTTCAGGCACCTTCCCAATGCTGCTCATGAGTTTAGATGACAGGATTGATGTGCGTATGTACACAACATATCCTTATCTGTTAGAGATATATGGCAATAAAATATATTCGCCTAAGTACGAAGAAAACCGTTTGTTTGAAACTTTGTATTCTCAGGATTTGTACTTTCAGTTTTCCGATTTAAAGGATGGGAAATTCTTTATTAGGAAGTGTGAAAATAAAGAAGTAGAGAAAAATGCTTTGTCAGAAATTAAAACGATTTTGGACCAGCGTAATTAGATTTGTTTTGAATGACAAATTGGTTTGCAAAGCACTTTTATATAGATATTATTAATACGTTGGTAAAAGACGACAAAGAGAAAACTCCTTATTATGTATATTCTGTTCATTAGTCTGCGTGTATCAGGACAAAAATATCCATTTCGTAAAGGCATATAAATCGTTATTGTCCTGTTATTGACAAATAGCCGCCATCAACTCACATTCCATAAAGCTTGCGCAAAATTCCGCCAGAGGACACTATCCGGCTGACCATCCGGCTGATTTCGCAGGGACCTTGTGCAACTTTGTGCGATTGAGAAAAAACCCCTTTATAAAACGAATTACATATGATACAATATCGTCAGATATTACACTTGCCCGAACGGGCATGAACCGGTCGGTGCCAAAAGCACAGGCTTTGGAAGGAGCAGGGCTAATAATGGAAACACAAATCGTATCCCTGACGCAGGGCGAGGACAAGGAATCCCTGCTTGCCAAGCTTGCGCAGGCAGGCGAGATTATTAAAAATGGCGGACTGGTGGCGTTTCCGACGGAAACGGTCTACGGACTTGGTGGAGATGCGCTGAACCCGACGTCCTCCCAAAAGATATATGAGGCAAAAGGGCGTCCAAGCGACAATCCGCTGATTGTGCATATCGCGGACATGGAGCACTTGGAAAAAATCGTGCAAAATGTGCCCGAGAGCGCCAAAAAGCTTGCAAACATATTTTGGCCGGGGCCGCTTACAATGATTATGCATAAATCGGACATCGTACCGATGCAGACAACAGGCGGACTTGACACAGTGGCAGTGCGAATGCCCGCGCACCCGCTTGCATTGACTTTTATTCAAAACGCGGGCGGATATGTGGCGGCGCCGAGCGCGAATTTGTCAGGAAAACCAAGCCCCACAAAGGCGCAGTACGTGATACAGGATATGGACGGAAGAATTGACATGATTTTGGACGCCGACGCGGGAACGGACGGCGCGATCGGCATCGAATCGACCATTGTCGATATGACGGGCGAAGTGCCAATGATTTTACGTCCCGGATATATCACACAGAAAATGATCACAAAGGTCATCGGAAAAACTGACACAGATGTCACAATTTTGGACAACAACTCAAAGCAGCCCCCGAAAGCGCCGGGCATGAAATACCGCCACTACGCGCCAAAGGGCGAGCTGGTTATCGTGGAGGGAGAGCCGGAACAGGTCATCAGGTATATTAATCAACAGGCAGCATTACACGCAGAAAAAGGAGAAAAAACAGGCATCATCGGAACGTCTGAGAGCATAGGGCAGTACAAGGCGGACAGCATAAAAGATGCGGGAAAACGGGACGATATGTTGTCAGCTGCGCAAAAACTTTACACTTTTTTGCGGGAGTTTGATGATGAAAACATCGCGTATATATATTCGGAGTCGTTTTCCTCAGAAGGCGTCGGACAGGCAGTCATGAACCGGCTGTTAAAGGCGGCAGGACATCGGTGCGTAAAGCTTTAAGCTTATTTTTAAACTTATTTATAGAAACAAAACAAAGAAAACAATTGTAAAATCAACAGTTTCAAAAACGGAAAGGAGCGCGATACAACATGATAGCATTAGGCAGTGATCATGGCGGTTTGGAATTAAAAACGAAAATAATTAAGTACCTTGAGGAGCATAATATCGCATATAAGGACTTTGGCTGTTATGAAAACAAGTCCTGTGACTACCCCGTATTTGGAAAAGCGGCAGCGAAGGCGGTTGCGGGCGGCGAGTGCGACAAAGGCATTGTAGTATGTACATCGGGCATTGGCATTTCTATCGCCGCGAATAAAATCAAAGGAGTGCGCTGCGCACTTTGCAGTGACACACTTTCTGCGAAAATGACAAGACTCCATAATGATGCCAATATGCTTGCTTTGGGCGGAGCCTATGTAGGAGAGTTGCTTGCGCTTGACATTGTGGAAACATTTTTGAATACGCCGTTTTCCAATGAAGAAAAGCACATCAGGAGAGTTGCCCAGTTGGAGGAAGAGTAAAAGGAGCAGGGGTATCAATATGGCAAAAACAGTAGTAATGGATCACCCGCTGATTCAGCACAAAATCGGCATGATCCGAAGAACTGAGACAGGTACAAAAGACTTCCGACAGACAATCGGAGAAATTGCAAATTTAATTTGTTATGAGGCGACAAGGAATCTGAAGCTTGCGGACGTGGAGATTGAAACGCCGATTTGCAAGACAACCGTAAAAGAACTTGCAGGAAAAAAACTGGCAGTTGTCCCGATTTTGCGTGCGGGACTTGGCATGGTTGACGGCATTTTGCAGCTTATTCCTACTGCAAAGGTAGGACATATCGGACTTTATCGGGATCCGGAGACCTTAGAGCCGGTAGAATATTACTGCAAACTTCCCGAGGACTGCGACCGGAGAGAAGTATTTGTTGTAGATCCGATGCTTGCAACCGGAGGATCTTCTGTGGCTGCGATTCGTATGCTGAAAGAGAAGGGCTGCAAAAGCATTCATTTTATGTGCATTATTGCGGCGCCGGAAGGCGTAGAACGTATGCAGCGTGAACACCCTGATGTGGATATTTATATCGGAGCGCTTGACGAGAAGCTCAATGATCATGGTTATATTGTACCGGGCTTGGGAGATGCAGGAGACAGAATTTTCGGTACAAAATAATAATAAAAATTATGAGTTTGGGGAATGGATTAAAACATGACGAAATCGGCTTTTAAAAAGTCTGTAGCGAGGGCAATGTCGGCAGTGCTTGCAGTTGTTTTGTCAGCATCGCTTGCAGGTTCTTCGTCTTTGCCCGTACATGCTGAGACGACACTGGAACGCTTACAGCGCGCAAAAGAGGAAAAGGAAAAAACCGAGGAAGCAAAAGACGATACACAGGAGAGAAAGGATTCACTTCAGATAACCAAAAATTCCCTTTTGGGTGAGCTGGGCACACTGAATGACAATTTAGCTGAGGTGTCTGCAAATCTTGAAAAGATAGAGGCGGATATCGTCACAAAGGAAGCGGAAATTACGCAGGCACAGGCAGATCTTGAGCAGGCGAAAATTGTTGAGCAGGAGCAGTATGCGAATATGAAGCTGCGCATCAAGACAATGTATGAGAGTGGAGCAAGCTACGGTTATCTGAATTTCCTTTTTAATTCCGAAAGTTTTGCGGACTTTTTAAACAAGAGCGATTATATTGAACAGATTAATCTGTACGACCAAAAGATGCTTCGCAAATATGAGGAGAGCCGAAAAGACGTGGAACTGAAACAGGCACAGCTTGAGGAGGAATTAGAGGCTCTCCATGTTTTGCAGGAAGAAGCCAACAACGAAAAAAACAGGGTAGCGGAGCTTGTGCGTAAGACCTCGCAGAACGTGGCAAGCTATACCGATCAGATTGCAGATGCGGAAGAGACGATTGATGCGCTCGAATCCATGATTAATGAGCAGGAGCAGGACATTGCGGCACTGCAAAAGCAGTATGAGGAGGAGCTTGCAAAGTCAAGGCTTGCGGCGCAGTCAAGCTGGCGTGACATATCGGAGGTAACCTTTGAGGAAGGCGACCGTATGCTGCTGGCGAACCTGATTTACTGCGAGGCAGGAGGAGAGCCGTACAGTGGACAAGTCGCAGTCGGTGCAGTGGTAATCAACCGCGTGCTTAGCTCGCGTTATCCCAATACGATTGTCGGTGTAATTTATCAAAACAAGCAGTTTTCTCCCGTAAATGACGGGCACCTCGCACTGGCGCTTGCCAATGACAGGGCGACGGCAAGCTGCTATCAGGCGGCGGATGAGGCGATGCGCGGCGTGACAAATGTCGGGCAGTGCGTTTATTTCCGAACGCCGATACCCGGAATTAACGGAATCAGGATTGGCGGTCATGTTTTTTATTAAAAATTTGGTACGAAAGTACCATTGACAAAGGGATAAAGCGTATAGTACCATTGAAAACGCTGCAAAACAGGAATTACCGGAGCGGAGGGAACAGTACAACAGGAAGGCGTGATAGCAGCATGAAATACAGAGTAGGCGAATCGGAGAAGGTTACAAAAGACGGCAGGGACTATCGTGTATGGAAGGTATCGGACAAGGCAGGATTTTATCTTGCCGATGGTCTTACAGGAGAAGATGCGGAAGCGGAGATTGACAGAATCATTGCTTCGAGCAGCGCGCTTGCGGTTAAAATGGAAGCGGACACTCACCAAAAAACTCAAAAGCAGGCGAAGGTGCGTGCCGCGTCTGAGACCGGAGCAGGTGAGCATCAAGAGAAGCCTGTCTATTTACTGCGCAAGCGCACAGGTGAGAAGATTACAATTCATAAAGATATTTTTAAGCTTGGAAAAGATGCCACATGTGTTGATTATGTGGTAGATGATAATCCTACAATTAGCAGAAATCATGCGGACATTATACGCAAAAAGAATAGCTATTATGTAAAGGATAAAGGCTCTTTAAACCATACCTTTGTTGACGGAAAAAAGCTTGAGGCTGATAAGCCGGTAAAGCTGGAATCGGGAAGCTTGCTGCAGCTTGCCGATGAAGTGTTTGAATTTAAACGGGAGTAAAACACAATGGAACTGCATTATACAGTGGCGGCACAGACAGATGTAGGAATTGCAAAAAAGGTAAATCAGGACAGTCTGACAGTTAAGGTCGCAAATACGCCCTATGGGGAGACTGCCATAGCGGTGATTTGTGACGGCATGGGAGGCTTGGAGCAGGGAGAGATTGCAAGCGCCGTTGTGGTGCGCACATATGAACAATGGTTTTTAAAGGAATTGCCGTCGGCATTGCATGAGAGCGGCGGCAGACTGGACGCGTCATGGCTTCGGGAAAGCTGGGACAGACTTGCCAATGACTGCAATGCGCGCATTCTGGATTACAGCAGGGAACGCAAGACTGCGATGGGAACAACACTTACCGTACTGCTTTTATTTGAGGGCTGTTTTTATATATCACACGTCGGGGATTGCAGGGTTTACCAAATGACGGATTTTGACAACCGATTTCATTTGCTGACAACCGACCAGACTTATGTGGCGCGCGAGGTAGCTTTGGGGCATATGACACCGGAGCAGGCAAAAAATGACGCCCGCAAAAATGTGCTATTACAGTGTATCGGCACCGTAAATCGTGTAGCGCCTGATTTTATCAGTGGAGAGTATCAGGCAGGAAATAGTTTTTTGATTTGCTCCGATGGATTTCGGCATGAGCTGTCAGAGCGTGAGATATATGACTATTGTCATTTGGCGTTGGAATCGATCGAATGGCATGTGAATTACAGGCAGGAAAATTCACGCATGATGAGCGGGCAGCTCAAGTATTTGATAGAGCAGAACAAAAGCCGTATGGAAAAGGATAATATTTCTGCCATTCTTGTAAAAGCAATGGATCGGTAAAAGAAGGAGTTTTGATAGTTTCGTGTTAAAAATTGGATCCGTCATTGACGGAAAATATAAGATTTTGAATGAAATCGGGCATGGAGGAATGAGCACCGTCTATCTTGCCATCAATGAAAAGGCGAACAAGCCTTGGGCGATAAAGGAGGTGCGCAAGTCCTTCCGCCAAAGCTTCGATATACTGAAGCAAAGTCTGATACTTGAAACAGACATGCTTAAAAAATTAAGTCATAAAAATCTTCCTAGTATTGTCGATGTCATCGATTCCGATGAAAATTTCCTGATTGTTATGGACTATATTGAAGGGAAAACCCTTGAAAAACTGATCAATGAAAACGGCGCAAATCCGCAGGAAGATGTGGTAAATTGGGCGGTGCAGCTTTGTGATGTGCTGCAGTATCTTCACACGCGGGAAAAGCCGATTATATATCGCGACATGAAGCCGTCCAATGTGATACTGAAATCGGACGGGAGTGTTGTTTTGATTGATTTTGGGACGGCGCGGGAATTTAAGAAACAGAATGCAGGTGACACGAATTGTCTGGGAACGTATGGATATGCTTCCCCTGAGCAGTACGGCGGTATGGGACAGACAGATGCAAGGACGGATATTTACTGTCTTGGCGCAACGATGTATCATCTGTTGACAGGACACAAGCCTTCGGAACCGCCTTATGAGATGTATCCGATTCGAAGATGGAATGATTCGCTTTCGAGCGGGCTGGAGAAGGTGATTTTAAAATGTACGCGGAAAAATCCGGATGACAGGTATCAGTCGGTAGAAGAACTGATGTACGCACTTTTGCATTATAAAGATTTTGAAACAGAAACACAAACCAAATGCAGAAAAAGAATTGCGAAATTTACGGCGGCGCCGTCTTGCGTGTTTTCCGGTATGGAACGGAGTGTGCGCGGTAATAAGACAGAAAAGCTTGTATATAAGGAGACGGAAATGCTGGTAACACCAGACCATGCGGCTGCGCGTAATACAATGATTTAAATGTTGAATGACCTGTTCGGGATAAAGGAAAAGTATTTCGGCTGCGCACGTAAATCCTTGACGTGCCGGAAAGTCTTTTATATACTGGAATAAGGTCTTTATAAAGCACAAGCATGGAGACTGTGAAAGGAGCATGGCTATAAAAATGAAAAGAAAAATAAGTGTAATTGCAATCTGCGTGATTCTATGCGGAATGCTTGCTGCGTGTGGCAAAGAGCTTGACGCACGGGGATATTTACAGGCGATGCTTGATTTGTCATACAAAGGAGATTCCGCTGCTTATGTGGAAATGGAGCTTGGAACAGCGGAGGATGCCGCTGCATTGTATGAGCGTGGCATCAATTCGGAAATGTCTTTTTTTAAGGAAAAGCTGAATATGTCGGAGGAACTGGAGGCGGATTTTCGCAGTCTTTTTAAGGACATATATGCAAAGGCAAAATATACGGTTGGAGCGGCAAAGAAGCAGAAGGACGGTTCTTTTGTGGTGGAGATTACATATGAACGACTGAAGGTCTTTGAGCCGGCATTGACTGTCTACAATGAGAGAATTGCAGGCCTTCCGGAAGCTTGGGCAGCGATGGAGACTTCGCCCACGCAGGAAGAGATGCTTGAGGATATGACAGAAATTTTGCGTGATGCGCTGCGAGAGAGCATTGACAGCGCTGCGTATGAAGCACAGGAAACGCTTACGATTCGAATTGAGCTGATTGATAATGTCTATACGCCGAACACGCAAGATGTAATTTCGCTTGAGAAAGCGCTGTTTGATTCGGATTATAGCTTAGAGAATGCAGAGGGGAGTGCTGACGGGACGAATCGCTCGTGAGTATAGAACCGTCGGAGGGATTTCAATGTCTTATATAAAATGTGAAGATTTGGTACTCGGGTATGAGGGAATTCCTGTGGCTGAGAACATCAGTTTTGAGGTCGGGAAGGGTGATTATCTCTGTATACTCGGTGAGAACGGTGCGGGAAAGAGTACGCTTATGAAAACGCTGCTGGGGCTTATGCCGCTTATGGGCGGCAGTATTGCATATGGCGACGGATTGGAGCGGTATGAAATCGGTTACCTTCCGCAGCAAACCTTTGTTCAAAAAGATTTTCCGGCGTCGGTGTGGGAGATTGTGCTTTCCGGCGCGTTGTCGAAATGCGGCAGGCGTGCTTTTTTCGGGAAAGAAGAAAAGATGCTTGCAGAGAAAAATATGAAGCGCATGGATATCTGGGAGCTGAAAAAGGAGTGCTACCGTAATCTTTCCGGAGGTCAGCAGCAGCGGGTCCTGCTTGCAAGGGCGCTTTGCGCTTCCTCAAAGCTTTTGGTGCTTGATGAGCCTGTGACGGGGTTGGACCCGAAGGTGACGGCGGAATTTTACCAGCTGATTAAGGACTTAAACAATGAAGGGCTTACGGTTATCATGGTTAGCCATGATATTGATGCGGCAGTCAGATATGCGAGTCATGTGCTGCATGTAGAAAAAGAACGGTCATTTATCGGTACTGCAAAGGAGTATGTGAAAAGCGATTTTTGGAAGGATATAGGGGGTGGCATACAGTGATAGAGACATTACAGTTTTATTTATCCTATCCGTTTGTGCGGTATGCGTTGATTGTGGGCACCTTAATTGCGCTCTGTTCTTCGCTGCTTGGCGTGACGCTTGTGCTGAAACGGTTTTCCTATATCGGCGACGGGCTTTCGCATGTGGCGTTTGGAGCGCTTGCAATCGGTACGATATTTGACCTTACGAGTACTTCCGTTGTCGTGATGCCGGTGACAGTCGCGGCGGCGGTTTTAATCCTTCGGACAGGTCAAAATCCGAAAATACATGGAGATGCGGCGATTGCAATGCTCTCAGTGGGGGCTCTTGCAATCGGATATTTGGTAATGCACCTGTTTTCGACTTCGGCAAATATTTCGGGCGACGTTTGCAGTACGCTCTTTGGCTCAACGTCAATACTGACGCTCACGAAGGCGGAGGTGTGGCTTTGCGTAGTGATGTCTGTGATTGTGGTGGCGCTTTTTGTGTTTTTGTACAATCGGATTTTTGCGGTGACGTTTGACGAGAATTTTGCGAAAGCGACCGGAATAAAAACAAATGTTTATAATACGCTGATTGCCGTAATTACAGCGGTCATTATTGTGCTTGCAATGAATCTTGTGGGATCGCTTCTGATATCGGCGCTTGTGATTTTTCCAGCACTTTCTGCCATGCGCGTAATCCAAAACTTCAAAGGTGTGATTATCTATTCCGCAGTGATTTCCGTAGTCTGCGCGCTTCTTGGAATTGTGCTTTCAATTCTGTTTTCAACGCCTGTCGGTTCTACAATTGTGGCGGCGAATATCGTAATGTTTGTTTTAAATTGTTTTGTCGGGAGGATATTAAGGAAATAAAAATCAGCGGCGGGGATTGCCGCTGATATAATTATTTCTTTTTTCTTCGCATCGCTTGAATAATAGTAATGGCAACTACTACAACAAAGGCAATTTCAATCACCATCTTAAACGTTTCATACCCCATCCTGCTACGCCTCCTTTTCATTTTTGATATTATTTTACCATATTTGTGTTGACAGTGCAATTATTGTATTTTTTTAGCGTATCTTAATGGGCTGGAAAAGCAGATGCCAAATATTGAAGTCATGGAAACCGCTTTTTTGGCATATTATTTACAGAGTTACATATGTGTGGGTAGGATATATATGAGTGTGAAGCAGGGAAAGAATACTGCAAAAATATTGACAGTGCTGTTGGTAGTTGCGATGCTTGTGGTAGCGCACGAGTCGGCACAGTTTGTAAGCACGCTGGAAGAACACATACGCGCGGCAAAAAATAAATCAGTGACGATTGCAATTGATGCGGGGCATGGAGGACTTGATCCGGGAAAGGTCGGAATCAATAATGCATTGGAAAAAGATATTAATCTTGCAATTGCCTTGAAATTGGAGCGCAATTTGAAAGAAAACGGAATTAACGTGGTTATGACAAGAACAGACGATAACGGGCTTTATAGTGAGAGCGATTCTAACAAAAAGGTACGTGACATGAAAAAGCGCCTTTCTATTATAGAAGAAGCGAATCCAAAGCTTGCAGTGAGCATTCATCAGAATAGTTATCCCGATCCGTCGGTGAGCGGAGTACAGGTTTTTTATTATAAGGATTCTGTGAAAAGCAAGGCGGCAGCAGAAATTATGCAGGCGCAATTGATAAAAAGCTTAAAGCCGTCAAAGGAGAGAGCCGCAAAAGATAACGGTAGTTATTATTTGCTGAAAAAGACCTCGGTGCCGATTATGATTGTGGAATGCGCTTTTATGAGCAATCCTACGGAGGCTGACCTTCTGATTCAGGATGACTATCAGGAGAAGGTGGCATGGGCGATTTATATGGGAATTATGCAGGTGATAAATAGTGAGAAATCTTGACATAAACAAAATATTAGTATAAAATCAGTTATCAGTGACAGAGTTTGCGTATGGATACCGAGGGAGGTAATGAAAGGAGCAAAAGTAGAAAATGAAAAAAATAAGCAAAAATTTAGCTGTTGTAACATTGTCAATTGCGTTGGCAGCATCAAGTCTGGCAGGCTGCGGCGCGTCACCGGCATCGAATTCTTCAGAGGACGTTTCTGATACGGTTTCGAATAACGAGACTTCGACGCAGGAGTCAACGGAGGATTCCGGGGATAGTGCTTATGTAGGTCCGGAAACAGATACAGTGCAGTGGTTTAATGCGTCTTATGCAATTCTTACCGATGCAAACGGTCAGGATTACAACCTGTTTGGCGGTGCAGAGCCGGGTACGGTCATGGAGATGCAGTATCAGGCGATGCTGGACAGCTCATGGGGTGTAACGGATCGTGCAAGCGCTGACGAAACGCTTGACTGGATTTTGACAGAGGGACATCGTGACGATTTTATGATAACCGGCGAATTGCTTTCGATGATGGTTGAGGAATGCGGAGAAGAAGGGCTTGTAGACTTCTTGATGCAGGAATATGATGAATCTCAGGAGGAGGCGGATTTTGATGCTGCAACCTATCAAATGTACAAAGAATACGGCGAAACCGCTATTGATGGCTGGGATTACTGTCGTGCATTAAGTTTGCTGAGCTTTTATTATATGGCAGGATATTATACAAAGGAGGAGGCTTTGGACAAGTCTCTTGAAATTGCCCAGACGGTTCAGCCGTTATTTGGTTCATGGGACGAGCTTATCGACAGCTATCTGAGAGGATATGAGTACTGGGCAGAAGCAGACAGCTCTGAGCGCCGCGAAATTTATGAAGAGCTTTTGGCAGCTGATGATAACCCGTTCCGCGTGGATTACAATACTACATTGGAAAAGACATGGTAAAATCAGCGCAGCAGTGGACAAAAATACTTGACAAAAATAGGTTCTTTTAGTAAAATTTGTTATGTTGATGCGCATGGCATTCTATGATATCAGTGTCATGCGCGTTTGCCCAGATAGCTCAGTCGGTAGAGCAGAGGACTGAAAATCCTCGTGTCACTGGTTCGATTCCGGTTCTGGGCAGTGTATTGACTTTTTAAAATATTTGTGGTAATATTAATTTTGTCCGTAAGTTCATGCAGGTGTAGTTCAATGGTAGAACACTAGCCTTCCAAGCTAGATACGTGGGTTCGATTCCCATCACCTGCTTTTCGCTTTACCGAAAAAGTGATGCAGGATTAGTACATCGGTAGTATGTTAGCTTCCCAAGCTGAAGAGGCGGGTTCGACTCCCGTATCCTGCTTTTTAATAAATTTTTCCAAAAACAGTTGACAAAGACAAAAAAGTCATGTAATATAATAGAGGTCTGATACAGACAGCAAATGCGATAGTGGCGTAGTTGGTAACGCGCGACCTTGCCAAGGTCGAGACCGCGGGTTCGAGCCCCGTCTATCGCTCTTGGTAAGCCTAGAATTTCTAGGCTTTTTCTTTTTCCTGCATTTGTATTATACCATAATTACTTCGTAATTACGGTAGTGCATGTCCATTCGGGCGTGTATAATGTATGTTGACCTTATACCATAATTACTATGCAACTACAATGAACTTCCATTGCAGGAACCAATGAATATATCCCTTTTGCAATGGATCGAACGGAATACAAACAGAAGGAAGGATGAAGGAATGAACATAGGGATATTCGATTCCGGAATAGGCGGAATCACTTTACTTCATCAGGCGCTTGTTATGCTTCCAAATGAGAAATATATCTTTTATGCAGATACGGATAACGCTCCTTACGGCACGAAATCAAGAGATCAGGTTATTGCGCTTGTGGACAATGTAATGCGGTTTATGGCAGAGCACGACTGTAAAGCGGTAGTGATTGCGTGTAATACGGCGACAGCAGCAGCGGCAGAGATTATGAGGCAGAAATATTCCATTCCGATTATAGGAATAGAGCCTGCAGTAAAACCGGCGGTCAGGGAAAGCCATGGAAAGCGTGTTCTGGTGGCGGCGACGCCGTTGACTGTGAGGGAAGAAAAACTCAAAAATCTGGTGAAGCTTGTTGATGATGCCCATTTGGTTGACTTGCTCGCACTTCCGAAACTGGTAGAATTTGCAGAACGCGGCGAGTTTTCTTCGGCTGCGGTTGAACAATATTTGAGAGATGCGTTCTCTTTCTACGAGCTTGCGCAATATGGCGAGTTGGTGCTTGGATGTACACATTTTAATTATTTTAAGGATACGTTCCGAAAAATCTTGCCGAATGACGTTCATATGATAGACGGAAGTGAGGGTACGATAAGACAGCTTGTTCATGTGCTCAAAAGCCGGAACCAGCTTGGAACCGATTGTGCGGCGGTTGCAAAAAATGACACGAGTGTCAGATATTTTTCGTCCGGACGGGAACTAAAGGAGAAAGTAGAGCTTGATTATGTGAAGCGGCTGCATGAACGACTGGAAAAAATGAGAAATTTATAGTACGAATCCAAAAGAGCCTGTATTTGTGAAAGCATGATAAGCATTCTCACAGATACAGGCTCTTTCCAAGACTAAAACCTTAATCAAATTATTTCACAAGAATATCATCTAACCCTGCGGTATCGGAAATGGGATTGGATTCACACACAACCACTTGAAGCTTTGCCAGCTCTTGGAGTGGGGCAAGCGATGTCACATAGTTGTCTGTAATATTGAGTAGTTTCAAATTTTCCATTTCTACCGCAAATTCGACACTGTTTAGCGTTAAATCCTCAAGTGTCAGTTCTTCCATGCCATGCAGGTTCTTAAGCGCTTCCTGAAGCTTTTCGACATCGACATTTTCCCGATCCGCCCATTGGTCCGTATTGTTTTTGGAGACAATCGCATTGCTTATATCTAGGACACGAAGGTGTTCATTGCTCGCAATGTTGTCGGTGTTAAGCATAAATTTTGCATAGTCAAGATACAGTTCTTCGAGGTTTGGCATATTGATAATGGGACTGATATCACTCCAAAGAAAGCTGTAATTCAGATTCAGAGAGGTAAGTCCGTCGACTTCCGAAATCTGCTGAATCATTTCAGGTGAGACAGAGCTGCCTTTTACGGTCAGAGAACGTAAGTTTGGGAGCTGAAGGAGTGAATTACTTCTGCCAAAATCGCCATAGCCGCCATCGTCAATAATCAGTTCCTCGACATTTGTCATATATTTCAGATTATCAAAACTTTCAAAGTTTCCAAGATAGAGCTTTGTCACATTGCTAAGCGATGACAAGTCGGGCATGTCGGAATCATCAAAATTAAAGCTTGTCATTAAACCAAACTCTTTGAGTCCCGTCAAGCCTTTAACAAAATCATAGTCCGTCGTTTCATAGTTTTCCAACAAGTACAGGCTTTCGAGTTCTGTGCACTCCGCAAGCGGGGTGAAATCAAGGACTTGGCTTCCGATAATGGTAAGCTCCTTTAAATTATCAAACTTAGTCAAAAAACTTACGTCCCTGAGCGAATTGGATTCGATATAAAGGGACTCAAGCTGTGTTGCCTGATATAGCGCGGAGAGGTCGTCGATGTAGTCGCCGTCCATGATAATAAGTTTTTTTAAGCTAGGCAGCTCGGAAATTCCGTTAATATCCGAAAGCATACTGCTGTCTAAGTAAAGGCTTTCAACGTTTGTAAAAGCACTTAGTCCTGAAACGGAAAAGCGTACATCATACAGCCCAAGCTCCGTAATCTGAGAAGGAGAAACGGTATCTGCAATATCGCTCAGGTAGCCGTCAAAGTAGAGTGTATGCAGCTTGTCAAGTCCATCCAAATTGATGCCGTCGTAAGAAGATTCCTCAAGGTAAAGTTCCTCAAGGTTTACAAAACAGGTCAGGTCTTCGCTCACGTCAGGACTTTGGGAAACGGGATAAACCGTTCCGACCGTCCCGTCAGCAAGCACGTAATCTACCGCCATGTAATCATAATTTATTTCATAGACATGAAGTGCGACAATCTGTTCGGAATCCGATGCCGCGATATCGTCAATATCTTTCTCAAAAATAAGGCTCATCATCTGACTAAAAAACGCAGACTGCGGAACGGTCAAGGCTGCCTTTTCTTGCGGAAACGCTTGATAGGAGTCCTCAACCTCGGCTGAATAGCCGCCTGCCCTGTTTGTGAGGCTGCTGCTGTCCGCTGCTTCGTACGCCTCTCTTTGGCCTCCCCTGCGGACTGATGCGGAAAAGAAACCGATAACGATCGGAGCCAAAACTAAGATAAATATAACAAACAACACAAGGCATACAAGCAAAATGCGGTTGGTGGATTTCGAACGTTCGTCTCCATATGCCGCCCGTCTTTGCGCCGTAATTTCCGCAAAGCTCTGACTGGATGGAGGACTGCCGTTTTGCTGCTGGTTTAAGTATTGTTCGTAAGGTCTTAAACCGCTTTGGCCGGAACCGCCGGACTGATAATAAGAACGGGAGCTTCCGCTTGTGTTTGCATTTGTATTTGTGGTTTCTTCTGAACATGAAGTCGTATAAGATGAGCGGGTAAAAGATTCGTTGTAACCGCAGTCAGGGCATGTAAGCACCCCGTCAACTTTGCTCATTTTTGCGCTGCATAGGGGACATTTTTTTTGAAATGCCATTGCTGTATCGTTCCTTTCCTATTTTTATCATATTTGCTTTCCAGTATAACATAAAACGGCGCGGTTTGCATCAAAAATTAAAGAAGTGCTTAGGCTTCTTAGCAGTTGCCAATAATTTTTAAGTGTGCTATGATAAAATAAGATAAAGAAGACGAGGAGGATAATCTATTGGTAGAAGCAAATGGAGGTATCCGTAAGAAAATTCTTCCTATAGTAATTATACCGGTTGTTATATTGAGTTGCCTGAGTACCATGATTGGTGTAACGTTGTTTTATGGTTTTTATACCCAGAGTATTCGCAGCGAATTGATCTCTACGACGGATACGCTGATTGACTGTTTGAATTTTGCAATAAGTGGAGATTATCGATATGAAAACGGAATGCTGTTAAAAGGAGACTTGAACATCACAGATTCGACAATGCTTCTGCAGATTAAAAAGCAATCCGGAATTGACATTACGTTTTTTTGGAATGATGTACGGATTATGACCACGATAGAGGATCGGTATGGCATATCTGCTGTTGGTACAAAGGCGGACAGCCGCGTGGCGG
The DNA here is from genome assembly GCA_910577115.1 of uncultured Lachnospiraceae bacterium. GTDB lineage: Bacteria > Bacillota > Clostridia > Lachnospirales > Lachnospiraceae > COE1. The sequence continues at coordinate 66,385 of CAJTMC010000007.1, read as the reverse complement.
ATGTTGTATTAAAGGAAGGGAAAAGTTTTTCTTCGAAGAAACTGATGATAAATGATCAAAAATATATCGGTTATTATGTTCCGCTGGAGAATGTCGGCGGTGAGATTGTAGGCATGGTATTTGCCGGTAAACAGAAGGATTTGGTTTATCAAAAAATAATAGAGGTTGTTTTATGGTTCGCTGCTTTTTCTGTTATAACGGTTGCAATTTCAATTTTTATCACATTAAAATTTACATCAAGCATGATTTCGGATATTGACAGCATCAATCGTTTTTTGAAAGCAATTTCGGAGGGCAATTTGAGAGCTGTGCTTGGCAACCGTATTGTAAACCGCAACGATGAAATTGGTTCGATTGGCGTTTATGCAATAAAAATGAGGGACAACCTGCAAAAGCTGATTGAGCGGGACTCCTTGACCAGCCTTTACAATCGGAGAAGCTGTCATAATATGCTCCAATCAATGGTGCAAAAAGCGCAGATGAACTGTGTTGTCATGTGCGATATCGACTTCTTTAAAAAGGTTAACGATACATATGGACATGCTGCCGGAGATTATGTTCTGCGGGAGGTTTCCGCACTCATCAAGAAGAATGTTCATGGCTGCGGTTTTGCGAGCCGATGGGGCGGGGAAGAATTTTTACTTGTATACATGCTTGGATTTCGTGATACGGTTGAGAAGACAAAACAGTTACAGCAAAGTATTTTAGAACATGAGTTTGTTTACGAAGGAACAAAAATGAATATTACAATGACCTTTGGCGTTGCGGACGGAACAGGGGATGCACATTACGAAAAGGTCATTCAAAGGGCAGATGAACTGCTTTATGTCGGCAAGAACAACGGGAGAAATCAGGTTGTTGCATAATAGGAGAATTACACATGAAAATTGGTTTCACGAAAAGACTTTTTCTTGTTGCGGCGGCGTGTATGGTAATGGCAGTTTCGGGCTGTAATGAGCAGACTGCTGTCAATACGATTCATTCGCTGGACGACCTTCAGGGGAAGAAAATAGGCGTTCAACTGAAAACGACAGGCGACGTGTATGCCAGTGATATCGAAGATGCGGAAGTTGTACGTTTTAATCGTGGAATCGATGCTGCGACAGCGTTGAAAAAGGGTGTTGTTGATGCTGTGATTATTGACGATGCGCCTGCGAAGGTATTTATTGATGAGGTTCAGGGTTTAACGCTGTTGGACGAGCCTTTTGCAGAGGAAGAATATGGAATTGCGGTCAATAAGAATAATCCCGCGCTGTTGGCAGATATCAATGAAGCACTGGCGAAATTGCAAAATGACGGAACGCTGGACAGCATCAAAGATGCATGGATTATGGGCGAAGTGACGGATACTGCTTATGAAGGGCAGAATAAGGATTCGTATGCAAACGGTATTCTGACAATGATAACAAATGCGGAATTTCCGCCATATGAGAGTATGACACAGGACGGGAAGATTGTAGGGATTGATGTGGATATCATGAAAGCAATCTGTGATGAGCTGGATATGGAGCTTAAGGTGCAGAATACAACGTTTGACTCTGTAATTGTGTCGGTGGAGAGAGGAATGTCGTCTGTGGCAGTTTCGGGTATTACGATTACGCAGGACCGGCTGGAGCAGGTAGACTTTTCGGAGCCATATGCGAAGGAAAAACAAGTGGTTATTGTGCGGGAAGAAAGATCGGAAAAATAAGGGGATCAGATGAATAGAAAACAGCAGCAAATAACAAGGCGGCAGCTCTTGGAAGAAAGGGAAAGAGTCTATGGAGCAGAGCCTGAGGTGAAGAATTGGATTAAAAAAAAGAAAATGATATTTCGATTTATGGCAGCTTACTGGATTCTGCATGCCGTTTTGAGCATTGCAGCCCTGCAGCAGATGGGTGCAGGCTTTCAGGTGGTGACAGATGTTTTACGGCCTTTGTTTCAACTTTTTTGGATATCTGTTTTTATCAGTCCGTATGGAACATGGCGTATCAATCTGATTTTTTATTTTTGGGCATTTTGTAATCTGGCAATCAATTGGAATAATTATGTGCAAAATCTGCAAGGTCATCTGCCGGAGATTGTACAACAGATGCCGCTGCTGGGTGTGGTATTTGCTATGGAGTGTCTGGTGCCGTTGCTGTTTTTGGGGATAGCCTGTTATCTTACTTTTTCAAAAACGCATCGGGAATTGTCTGATCGTGCACAGGAAATTCAACGGGAATTGGCAGAATACGCTAAGGCGCTGAGCAGCAAATCATAAACAGGCAAGAATGACAAGGAAGGACTTGGAGGCGGAATGTTTCCAAGTTTTTTGCAATAATAACATTCATTTTGCGGAGGAAAGGAGCAGGGGCATAATGGTTGGAAGGATAAAAAAACAAACTGCATTGGTGCTGACAGCTGTATTGCTGGCATCGTCACTGCCGGAAACAAACCTGTATGCGGCAGAAACGGAGCAAAAGCCGGTAGAGACGCAGACAGAAAAATCGGAAATCTATGAATTTGAAACGGAAAGCCATGTGCAAAGTACAAGGGTTGAAACAGACGAGCTTCAAAGCGCAGATGAAACAGAAACCGGTATGCGGAATACTGTATGTGAAGAAACGGAGTCTGGAACGGACTCTGAGACAGAACGTATTACAGAGGAAGAAACAAATACCGAAACGGAAAGCAATACACAGAGTACGGCGGAAGAGGAAAGCGAATCTGTGGGGGAATCGGAAGTCGAAACGGAAACCGAGCCTGAAAGCGTATCGGAAGTCGAACCGGAAACGGAAATCGAAACCGAGCCTGAAAGCACAGTGGAGGAAGAAATCGAGTATCCCTGTCCGGAGGCGTTGGAACCGGAAAACGTTCCGTATGACGAAAACCAAAGCGCGCTGACAGATGCGCTGGTTAACAACAGAAGGGCCAGAAGCGCAATTCCGACAAAGTATGACGCAAGGCAGGAGGGCTATCTGCCCGCCGTCAGGGATCAGGGAAGATGGGGAGCCTGTTGGAGCTTTTCGCTGACAGGCGCGCTGGAAGTATCAGCGGTCAGAGATATAGGAGCTGTGGCGGATAGCATTGACTTGTCGGAGCGCCACCTTGCATATTTTGGATATAATACGGGATATGATGCGCTGGATAATGCAAACAAAGATACAATGACCAGTCCTGCCGACTATTATTTAACGAACGGGGGAAACGACATCAGAGGAGTCGTCCGCTTAATGAACTGGAACGGCGGAGCAGATGAAGACGCGTATCCGTATGTGACTAGTTCACTGCCTGATGCACTGGAGCGGACGGCGGCACAGAATGCAAAATTATATCTGGAAAATGCATATCGCTACAATTTTGCCGAAGAGACAGATAAAGATGAGGCAGTTAATGTTGTCAAGAAAATGATAATGGACTATGGCGCGGTGTCATGGTCATATTATAATGACGCAAAATACGTCAATGAGTATACGGGAGCATACTACAACAATGCCGGAGGCTCCGGCAGTGCGAAAACAAATCATGCGATTATGGCAGTAGGCTGGGACGATGATTATCCAAAAGAGAATTTCAGGGAGGATATCATGCCTGAGAATAACGGGGCATGGATTATCAGAAACAGCTGGGGGGCGAACAAAGGAGACGACGGATATTATTACATGTCATATGAGGATGTTTCGCTCGGATCGGGAAATCCGGTGTACGCAGTTACTGTCTGTGATTCCGGAAAATATGACAACAATTATTTTTATGGTAATACGGCATTTTCCTCTAAGACCATTGCCGTTCGTAGAGCGGCGCAGGTTTATCAAATGAAAAGCGAAAATGCAGAACGCGAAAAACTGACAGCAGTGTCATTTTTGATCGGAACATCTAATGTAGATTATGAGATTCAGATATATAAAAACCCTGTGCGAAAGGATGGTGTGGTGACAGATCCGACAAGCGGAACAGCGATGCTTGATGCGCCGCAGACAGGGACTACAACGTATGCGGGAATGCACACGATAGAGCTTACAACGCCGATTGTATTGGATACAGATGATTTCGTGGCGGTTGTTCTTACGTTTCCGGATACAAAGCCCAGCATGTACTTTGACAGAAGCTATACTTCCGATGACAGAAGCTGCAAGGGAGAGCATGTGATTGCCAAAGGGCAGAGCTTTTACGGTGCGGACTTGAATTCATGGCAGGATAATTACAACAATAACAGAACGTTTCGGATTAATGTGCTTACGAAAAATTGTGACGATGTGGTTTACGTGCCTGAGATAAAAGAAGCGGAGGTTCAGAAAGCGCAGGATTTTACACAGAATCCGCGGGTTCATATTCGCTGGTCTAAATGTACGGGAGCGGACAGCTATAAACTTTACAGGTCTGAGAATAATAACGACTATCAACTGATTTATACGGCGGACAGTTCCGTAAGAGCGTATACGGATATCCTCTCGGAAAGAAAAGCAGGGCAGTATTTTTATAAGGTAGAGGCACTATATGGCAATCGGACGGAGACATCAAAGGTTGTCAGCAGACGCGTCGAAAGTGCTATTGATGCGCCGAAGCTCGTGCTTTCTTCCTATGACGGATACAAGGCGGTCTTTACATGGAACAGTATTGGCGGAGCGGACAGCTATGAGCTTTGGCAGCTTTCCGGCGACGGGAGTGAAGGCGGCAAAGAGGTGCATGTGGCGGATTTTGCGGCGGGTGAGGAACATTCTTACACGATTGATACGGACGGCTGGGAATTGGGAAATTATACCTACAAGATGTGTGCAGTGCACGACGGTGAGCAGACACAGTGGGGAGAGGCATGCATTTATAGGAACTTAATCTGGACGCAGAACAGCTATTATCGGGCATATTTTGAATGGCTTCCCGTAAAGGGCGCGGTATCCTATAAACTTTTTCATAAGGTAAACGGAAAAACATTTTCTGCGACAGTCAATGACGTGAAAGCGTTGATGTCCATGAACAGTGCATCTTATCTGCCATGCGACGAACATCAGTACTATGTAAACGCATATGATGCAGCGGGCAAGGTGATTGACACCTCAACAACGATTACGTTTCGACTGGTGCCGGACGCACTCGTCATTGAAAGTATTGAATATGATTATGCAAACACAACCGCGCTTACGTGGAGCGGCGGTTTGGGCGCTGAAAAAATAGCAATTTACAGGAGCGAAAATCTGTCCGACGACGGCGAACGGATTGCAGAGGTTACTGCGGATACGAATGCGGAAGCATTGCATTATTATGACAAGGTATATAAAGGAAAAACGTATTATTACAGTCTGCTTCCAATCGCGATTGATCATAATGGAGAGCCGGTAGAAGGAAAGCCTGTAAAGTATGATAAAATTTTAACATTTCCGGAAGCTGCCATAATTGAAACAGCGCAGTATACGGAGGAAAGCGGCGTAAATCTTGCGTGGAAGGAAGCAAAAGGCGCGGAAGGGTATCTGCTCGAGCGCAGCGACAATGCCGGCAAGTTTTCTGAGATTACCGCGATAGAAGGCGGTGCTGTGACGGCGTATGCGGATAAAAACGTGCAGAGAGGAAATCGCTATCAATACCGTATTCTTTCTTATTATACGGCAGAAGATAAGAGCAGAGCCGTAATATCACCATCTGATGCGGCAACCGTAGAAGTCTTACCGGAACCTGTGAAGATTTCGGAAATAACGGAGTTAAAACGCGAAAACAATCGGACACGCGTCAGCCTGTCATGGGATACGGTGGAAAATGCACAGTCCTACGCAGTTTATAGAAGTGCGGCGTCAAAGCAAGAGGCAGGCAGCTATGCGTGCATAGCGGATCAAATTACGGACAGGCAGTATATTGACAATACGGCGGCTCCCGACACTTCTTATTGCTATAAGGTCATTGTCACGATGAACGGCTTAAGCTCTGATCCGGAACAGACAACGGCGGAAAGGATTCTTACGAAACCTGTTCTGAAAGCGCTCCGGATGTCCGCAGATACGGTTGCATTGATAAAAGATGCAAAACAGGAGTTTAAAATAGTGCCAATACCGGCACACTATCCATATGAGAAGGAGCTTGTATGGACTGCCTTTGACGAAAATGAAAATCCGCTTGAAGTGGTGCAAAAAAATGACACGATTGTCATAAATGGCACTGACGGCAAGGAAGCATTTTATCTTTCCGACAATACAATGCATGTAGTTCGCGATTCCGATACGGCAGAGATTACGTTAAAAGCACAAATTGATGAAATCAGTGCACAATGCAGCATTTTTTTGTACAACAATGATTTTTGGGTAAGAGGCGTCAAAGACCTTACGTATACGGGGGGAAAATTAACGCAGGATATTGCGGTATATGACGGAAAACAGCTTTTGACGGAAGGTGTAGACTATACGGTCAGCTATAAGAACAATGTAAAAGTGTCAACCGGACAGACTGTGTCATCGAAAAAACCAGCGGTAATTGTTAAGGGAAAAGGCAGCTATACCGGCACACAGACGATTCCCTTTGAGATATTGCCGGAGCCTGCTTCCGATGCCGATAAAAGGTCTGTTTTAAAGGTAAAGGTTAAAAATATCGGGACAATCACGTATGAAGGAACAGATGTAAAGCCAAAACCTGTTATCACTGACGGAAAAAAGACGCTTGTGGAAGGTACGGATTATACGCTTTCTTATAACAATAACAAGGGCGCCGGAAAAGCGACGGTTACCATAAGCGGAATCAACGATTATAAAGGGACAAGGAAAGTATCCTTTACAATAAACTGCAACATGCAGAATGATCGGCTGGTTCATATCACGCTTGATACACGAAATGTTCCCTATGCAAAGGGAGGCGCAAAACCGGCCGTAAAGGTACAATGCGGCAGCAGACTTTTAAAAGAGGGAATTGATTATAAGGTTTCTTACAAAAATAATAAGGCGATTGCATCTGCATCAGGCGCAAAAGCGCCTACGGTGGTCATTACGGGAAAAGGATATTATAAAGGTAAGCGAGAGGCTGCATTTAACATTGTACAGCAGGATATTGGAAATCTTACGCTGACGCCGAAGGTCAGGACTTATACCGGAAAGGCGGGCAAATATACGACAAGCTTTGTGATTACGGATACAGATGGGAAAAATTTGTCGGCAGGCAAAGATTACGACAAAGCGTCTGTTGTGTATACCTATGCGGAGACTGGAGAGCCTGTCGGCGCAACGGATATTGTAGAGCGGGGAACGACACTGCGCATTACCGTAAGTGCTGCAAAAACGGGGGCGTACAGAGGAACGGTAAGCGGAGAATACCGTATATCATCGTATGATATCGCGAAAGCGAAGGTGACGGTTGCGGCGCAGACGTATACGGGCAGTGCGATTAAGCCTGATTCTGCCAGCGGCGTGTTGGTTACATACAATGGGTATGGCAGCGGACTGACAGAGGGAGTGGATTATATTATTACAGGCTATGACAATAATACCAATAAAGGAACAGCGAAGCTTTATATCACAGGAATCGGTGGTTTTGGCGGAACAAAGACAGTGCGTTTTAAGATTCAGACAAGACCCTTTCAATGGTGGTGGCAAAATTGAAGGGGGTAGTGACAGATAAATGAGATCCGTTGAGACAAACGAAGATGAAAAGTATATGAAAGCTGCTTATAAACAGGCGAAAAAGGCATATGCCTTGGGGGAGGTTCCCATTGGCTGTGTGATTGTGCATGAGGGGAAGGTTATCGGCAGGGGATACAACCGCAGAAATACGGACAAAAATACGCTTGCCCATGCGGAGATTACGGCGATAAAGCGCGCGAGCAAAGTCATTGGCGACTGGCGGCTTGAGGAGTGTACCATGTATGTCACCCTCGAGCCTTGCCAGATGTGCGCGGGGGCGATTGTGCAGGCGCGCATTCCGCGTGTAGTAATGGCATGTATGAATCCGAAGGCAGGGTGTGCCGGTTCGATTTTAAATATTCTCAACATGCCCGAATTTAATCATCAGGTAGCGGCGGTGCGCGGCGTAATGGAGGAGGAGTGTTCAGCGCTTCTAAAATCCTTTTTTAAAGAACTGCGCATTCGAAATAAGCTGGAAAAAGAAGAAAAAACATAATTTGTATCTTTATTATGTAACTGATATATGGTAAACTAAATCTATTATCGAGATAAAAAGGAGACAGGCACATGGATGAAATTGCGGTGCTGATACCATGCTATAACGAAAGTAAGACAATTGAAAAGGTGGTAATGGATTTCAAGGCAGCCTTGCCGAATGCCACAATATATGTGTATGACAATAATTCAAAAGACGGTACGGACGAGATTGCAAAGAAGGCGGGCGCGGTGGTGCGCTATGAGTATCAGCAGGGAAAGGGGAACGTCATAAGGCGTATGTTCCGCGAGATTGACGCAAAGTGCTATATCATGACAGATGGCGACGACACCTATCCTGCCGATGAGGCGCCAAAGCTCTGTGAGGCCGTTTTGGAGCGGAATGCGGACATGGTAGTGGGGGACAGGCTTTCGTCTTCCTATTTTGAGGAAAATAAGCGTCCGTTCCATAATTTTGGAAATTCACTGGTGCGCGGTGCAATTAACAGCATGTTTAAGAGTGATATCCGCGATATTATGACAGGTTATCGTGCGTTTAGCTATCAGTTTGTGAAATCGTTTCCGGTGCTTTCGAAGGGATTTGAGATTGAAACGGAAATGAGTATTCATGCCATTGACAAAAACATGCATGTGGAAAACGTGATTATCCAATACCGCGACAGGCCGGAGGGCAGTGTATCAAAACTGAACACATATTCGGACGGCATGAAGGTGCTGATGACAATTGTAAAGCTTTACAGAAATTATAAGCCGATGAAGTTTTTTACATGGATTGCGGTTGTTCTTGCATTGATTTCCACAGCATTCCTTGCACCTGTGCTGGGAGAATATTTTTCGACGGGATATGTGGACCGGTTTCCGACTTTGATTGTCTGCTGCTTTGTCTATCTTGGATCAATGCAGGCATTTTTTTCAGGACTGATTCTCTCTACCATTAACCAGAAAAACAAACAAGATTACGAGATGAACCTGATTTATCTTGATACAGAATATAAGAGCAAAATACAATGACGATGCGAATACCAATGAACTATGTTGTTTTCGACATAGAAACAACAGGATTAAATCCAAAATATGAAAAAATAATAGAGCTTGGCGCTGCAAAAGTACGGGACGGCAAGGTGACGGATACCTTTTCGACGTTTGTCAATCCGGGAAAGGGGCTTCCCGAGCGGATAACGGAACTTACGGGCATTTATGACACAGATGTCATAAATGCGCTCTATATTGAGGACGTGTTGGACTTGTTTATCGACTTTGCGGGTGACGACATTTTATTAGGACATAATTTGATTTTTGACTATTCTTTTGTGAAAAAGGCTGCGGTGAATCAGAAAAAGAAATTTGACCGCATCGGAATCGATACGCTTAGAATTGCAAGGCGGTTTCTCGCCGGTTTGGAGAGCAAAAGTCTCGGTTCTCTGTGCGAGTATTATCAAATTCAGTTACAGGCGCACAGAGCGCTCAACGATGCACTTGCTACGCATGAGCTGTATCAGAGGCTTGTAAAGGATTTTGCCGAAAAAGAGGCAGAGCTGTTTCAGCCAAAAGAACTGGTGTATAGCGTAAAAAAAGAAGGCCCGATTACGCCAAAGCAGTACGAGCTGCTGCTAAAACTTGCAAAGCAGTACCGCCTTGAAACGTATGCGGGCGAGAATGACAGTGTGATATTAAAACCGGTTATGAATGTAACGACAGAAAACACAGATTTAAAAAGATTGACAAAAAATGAAGCCAGTCGGCTTATTGATAAACTTCTGTCAACCTTTGGACGATCGTATCCCTGACCATTGTATTGATGTTTCGCGCCTGGTCAATCAGGTCGGCGATTTTTTCCGGCGTGCCGGCTTCCTGATACAAATCGGCCAACAGATAGTAGGATTTGCTTACGTCGGTACCTGTTGAAACTGCAAATTCGAGCGTGGCAATGGCGAGCGTGTCTTCTCCGCTTTCGTGGAGCAGTTCCGCAAGCTTTTGCAGAAGTGTCACAAGATTTGTGTAATGTAAATCAAAGTCACTTAATATAGTAATATTAGCGGTACCATATTCCAGCTTTAAGTCGGTATTCGTGTAACCCGTGAGGTTGACGATTTGGTATTCGGACAAGTCGTTCAAATCCCGGATACAGGCGTTTAATTTCTCTGTTGTGGCGGAAGGCTCCATGTTTAGAAGCTCCTCGGGAATGGTGATATAGTTTAATCCGTCAAGGGATTTGCGCCTTGTGAAGTTGGCGCGTTTCTCCCTGTCCCAAAATTCCTGCTCACGCGCTGCCTCAATACGGCCTGCCCGTTTACGTGCGAAAAAAAATACAATCGAGAATGCTAAAAAACTTGTAATGATTAAAAAATTCATATATAATATCCTTTCAGAAAAGGGGTGAACAGCACATGATGAACATGAATAACAGAAAAACTCAACGTACAATCGCGGCTGTCATTGCGGTTATTTTAGTGCTCTGTATGGTAATACCCTTAGTCGCAAGCGTTGTGGGCTATTAGAATACTATTTGATTATAATACATTAGTTATGTAAATTACAAGTCATTCGGATATAATTATTTGGAGAGGATATCCCGATAATTTATATAACAGTAATGGGGAGCAAAATGCAGTGTAAGGACTGCGGACATGAGAAAGGCATGGTTATGAATATGAAAAAATGTTTCAAGATTCTGTGGACATTCGCATTGGTGCTTGTGCTTGCAGGCAGCTTTGGTGAAGCTGCGGCACAGGCGAGAGAAGAGAGCGATACCATACTTGGCGGTGTCTATGTCGGCGACGTTGACCTTTCGGGAATGACTGTCGAAGAAGCGACACAAGCTGTCAGCCAGTTTGTGGAAAGCCTGAAAAGTAAGAATGTGACATTAGGTGTGGCGGGAGAGCGCTATGTGGCGGTAACGGCCGGTGAGCTGGGATTGAAGTGGGAAAATACCGATGTACTCTCAGAGGCAGCATCTGTTGGCAAAAAAGGAAATTTTATCAAGCGTTATATGGCAATACAGGATTTGAAAAGGGGTAATAAGGTCTACGATCTGGAATTGTCACTTGACGAGAATGCTGTGAAAACGATCCTTGAGGAGCAGTGTACGGAGTATAATATTCCGGCGAAAAATGCGACGATGACACGCGTTGACGGCTCTTTTGCCATTTCGGAAGGTCAGGCAGGTGAGGCGGTTAATATTGAAGAATCGCTGTTGAAGATATCAGAATATTTTACGGACAATGCGTGGGACTATCAGGACGCGGCAATTGATTTGGTAGTAGATGTGACAGAACCAAAGGGAAGTGCGGAGGATTTGGCAAAGCTTACAGATGTGCTTGGAACGTTTACGACAAGCTACTCTACAAGCAGCGCTGCAAGATGTAAGAATGTGGAGAACGGCTGCAGGCTGATTAATTCGACGATTCTGTATCCGGGAGACGAGTTTTCTACTTATGAGGCGATCAAGCCCTTTACGGAAGAAAACGGTTACTTTCCGGCAGGCTCTTATTTAAACGGAAAGGTTGTTGAGAGCCTGGGAGGCGGTATTTGTCAGGTTTCGACAACGCTCTACAATACCGTACTTTTGTCGGAGCTTGAGGTGACGGAGCGAAACAACCATTCGATGATTGTCACTTACGTGGAGCCATCTATGGATGCGGCAATCGCGGAGTCGTCCGGCAAGGATTTTAAGTTTGTGAATAATCTGAATAACCCGATATACATAGAAGGGATTACGGAAGGCAAGCAGATTACGTTTACGATATATGGTGTTGAGGAGAGAGATCCCAAACGCAAGGTGACCTATGTGAGCGAAACACTGTCGGTTACACGTCCCGACCATGAAGTGATTACGGCAGCGCCTGGTCAGGGAATCGGATATATCAGTGTGGAGTCCGCACATATTGGATATACGGCGCAGCTCTGGAAAGTGGTGGAAGAAAACGGCGTGGAAGTAAGCCGCGATGTTATCAATAAAAGCGCTTATAAAGTGTCTCCGAGGACGGCAACGGTGGGAACCAATACGGACAATCCGGCATATGCGGCACGCATGGAGGCGGCAATCGCATCGGGAAGTATTGATACCTGCAAAGCAGAGGCGGCAGCGATCAATGCAGAGATTGCAGCAGCGCAGCAGCAGGCGGCTGACTTGGAGGCTTATTATCAGGCATTGCAGCAACAGCAGCAAGCCCAGTTAGAGGCGCAGCAGCAGGCAGCGCAGCAGCAGGCAACGCCATAAAACATACATTCGATACGTTGAGGGGAATTTTTAGTATGAATTACGGAAAACTGAACGAAGACGTTTATGAGCGTTCGGTCGTTAAAGTCATTAAGGCAAACACGCATACAAATTCAACTGAAAATAAAGAATTTTACAATGGCGCAGAGATAGGGAATTTCTGCGCCGTTTTCCCTTGTGCGGATACTGCAAACAGGAGCACATCTGCAAATGGATTTGCAAGTGCGCAGGCGTCGGCAAGCGGAAAAAATGCCGTAATGAGGGCATATGAGGCGGCTCTTAACAGTATTGCGGCAAATGGTATTTTGGGTTCTTACGATTGGGCATATGCGGATATTTCTCTTTTCGTGCCGGAAAAACTGCGCGAGATTAAGGTGCGCGAGATGCTTGCAGAAACAGCGCGGCGGGCGGACGAACTGCGGATTCCGGTTTTAAACGTGAATGTGCAGGTTTTGCCTTGGGTGCATATGGAAACCGCGAATTGTGTTATTCACATGGCATTAAACGGTTGGGTGGAAAGGAAAGGTGCGTCACCGGACGACGATATCGTGATGACGAAATGGATTGGGCTGGAAGGCGCCGCATTGATTGCAAGGAGCAGTCGGGAAACGCTTAAGGCACGTTATCCGGCAGATATCGTGCAGGAAACGGCAGGTTTCTTGCAGTATTTATCTGTTATGCCGGAGGCCGCCACCGCCATGAAGTCCGGCGCAAGTGATATGCAGGCAGCAGGAGAGGGCGGCATTTTTGGCGGACTTTGGGAGTTGGCTGCAAAGAACAGTGTCGGACTGGTCGCAGACTTAAAATGCATACCTGTAAGGCAGGAAACCATAGAGGTATGCGAATATTTTGACTTGAACCCTTATGAGCTTATGGCAGGAGGAAGTCTTTTGATCACGTGTCCAAACGGAAGCGCTTTGGTGAAGACGCTTGCGGATTGCGGTATTGCTTCGGCTGTGATTGGAAAAATTACACAGGGCAACGACAGGATAATCCGCCACGAGGACGAAAGCAGATTTCTTGAGCCTGTGCGGGGGGATGAAATATACAAATATTATAAGAAGCAAATGTGAAAGGAGTATGAGCATAAAATGAGAGAAAAGATTTTATCAATCATAGAAAAGAATAGCAGAATTGATTTGCGTGAGCTTGCAATCATTCTTGGCGTCGATGAGACAACAATTGTAAACGAGATGGAAAAAATGGAGAAAGAGGGAGTTATCTGCGGTTATCATACGTTGATTGACTGGGAGAAAACCGATGTGGAGAAGGTGAATGCGCTGATTGAGGTGCGTGTGACACCGCAGCGCGGAAACGGCTTTGACAGCGTGGCAGAACGCATTTATAAATATCCGGAGGTGCATGCTGTGTATCTGATTTCCGGCGGCTATGACCTTCTTGTGACATTGGAAGGAAAGACGCTCAAGGAAGTATCCAAATTTGTGTCAGAAAAACTTTCCATATTAGATCCTGTCATCAGTACAGCGACACACTTTATATTAAAGAAATATAAGGATCATGGCACGATTCTTGGAAAGAAAGAAACTGACGAAAGGATGCAGGTAACACCATGAGAAACCCATTATCAAGTACCATTACACAAATAAAGCCTTCGGGTATTCGCAAGTTTTTTGACATTGTGAGTGAGCTGAATGATCCGGAGGCAATTTCGCTCGGCGTAGGCGAGCCGGACTTTGAAACGCCTTGGCATATCCGCGACGAGGGTATCTATTCCCTTGAGAAAGGACGTACATTTTATACTTCCAATGCAGGACTTACAGAGCTGCGTGAGGAGATAAGCAAATTTTTAAAAAGAAGATATGATTTGAGTTATGATGCAAAAAAAGAGATGCTGGTGACGGTCGGCGGGTCGGAGGCAATCGATATTGCGCTTCGTGCAATGGTAGATCCGGGAGATGAGGTACTGATTCCGCAGCCGAGTTATGTTTCGTATGAACCATGTGCTGTGCTTGCAGGGGCAAAGCCCGTTATAATTGAGTTGAAGCATGAGAATCAGTTCAGACTAACTGCGCAGGAGCTGGAGGACGCAATTACGGATAAAACGAAGATCTTGATTTTGCCGTTCCCGAACAATCCTACAGGTGCGATTATGGAGCGGAAAGACTTAGAGGCGATTGCGGAAGTGATTATAAAGCATGATTTGTTTGTGCTTTCCGATGAGATTTATTCTGAGCTTTGTTATACGGAAAAGCATGTATCGATTGCTAATATTTCCGGTATGTGGGAGCGTACTGTTTTGATTAACGGCTTTTCGAAGTCACATGCAATGACAGGGTGGCGTCTTGGGTACACATGCGCGCCGGCAAAAATTATCGAACAGATGTACAAGATACACCAGTTTTGCATTATGTGTGCACCGACAACGTCACAGTATGCAGCGGTTGACGCGATGCGAAACGGCGACGAGGACGTGCAAAAGATGCGGGAATCCTATAATCAGAGAAGACGGTTTCTTGTCCATGCCTTTCAGGAGATGGGGCTTGAGTGCTTTGAACCGTTCGGAGCATTTTACATATTCCCATGTATCAAGGAGTTTGGCATGACGAGCGATGAATTTGCGATGAAATTTTTGGAGGCAGAGAAGGTGGCAGTTGTGCCGGGCACTGCATTTGGTGATTGCGGCGAGGGATTCCTGCGCATTTCTTACGCATATTCACTGGAAAAGCTCAAGGTTGCAATTGGGCGGCTGGAGCGGTTTGTCAGGAAGCTGCGCGAGGAAAAGAAGTGATGAATATTGTACTGCACCAGCCGGAAATTCCGGCAAATACAGGTAATATCGGACGAACCTGCGTCGCAACAGGGACGGTGCTGCATTTGATAGAGCCGCTGGGATTTCGGCTTACAGGCAAGGAGCTGCGCCGCGCCGGAATGGATTATTGGGAACATTTGGACGTGCGCCGATATATGAATTTTGAGGAATTTGTGGAACAAAATCTGAAAGATAATCCCAATGCAAAAATCTGGATGGCAACGACAAAGGCAAGGAACGTCTATACGGACGCAGTGTTTGGCGAAAATGATTTTATTATGTTTGGCAGAGAAAGCGGAGGCATTCCGGAGGACATCCTTGTGGAGCACGAAGAGACATGCATCCGGATTCCGATGCTGGATCAAATAAGAAGCCTGAATTTGGCAAACAGCGTGAGTATTGTTTTGTATGAAGCGCTTCGGCAGCAGGGATTTCAAAATATGCAGCTGGAAGGTGCGCTGCATCATAGAAAATGGAATACATGAAAATTTGGAAAGGAACGCTGCGGCTTGGCGTTCCTTATTAAGCAAGGCTTATGCGATTTATGCTCTTTTTTCTATTTTAGTTCTCGGCGGATTTACCCGTTTGAATTTCAGTGCCTGTTCCGGAGTTGTTTCCGGACAGTCCGTATCAAAAATGATTGGTTTTTCTCTTGCTTCGTCAAGTGATTTTTTTTCACTCTCTGAGAAAGAAAGTGCTGCTATCATTTCTTTTGACATTTCATTGGCATTTACCATAATATAATCCCCTTTCAAAATTTGTTGCAAATCTGGCGGATATTAGTCTGGTAACATCTGTTTTTTGTCCAGCTTCATCAATCTGTATTCGTTCTGTATAGACAACAAATATAATATCACTTACATTTTGCGTAAATGAGCTGATATTTCCGATAACAGTTTCACTGATAGCTGGAATACCGGCATATCCCGCTGACAAATCACCTATTGTATTATAACGATCTTCCGTTTCACTGTTATCTTCGTCATATAGTTCGATTCTGTCGTAGTCAAAAAACACTCGGGCGGCATGTTTAAATGAAATACCATGATGCTTAATATTATATTCGTTTTTCCACTCATCATATTCAAAGGTCATGTCCCCGAGACAGAATGTTATTGTTTTTGAGTCTTCTTTTTTAATCATTCATCACCTCAATAATAAAATAGCATAAAAGAGAAAACGATACAACCGGTTTTCTATATTTTGCTTGACCGTGCACGTGCACGATGCTATAGTTATAGTATCAGTAACGGTTCGGAAAAGTTATAATAGTGAAAGGATGGGTGAAAATATGTACTACATAGGTGTTGATCTTGGGACTTCGGCTGTGAAACTCCTTTTGATGGAAGGGAACGGAAAGATTGTGAATGTTGTGTCAAAGGAGTATCCGCTCTATTTCCCGAATCCGGGGTGGAGTGAGCAGAAGCCCGAGGATTGGTGGAGCGCGGTGAAAGACGGATTAAAGGACCTGACAGGTTCGTATGATAAGGAACAGATAGCGGGAATCAGCTTCGGCGGTCAGATGCATGGACTTGTTATTCTTGATAAGGACGATAACGTGATTCGTCCGGCAATTCTTTGGAATGATGGCAGAACACAGGTAGAAACCGATTATCTGAATAATGAAATCGGGAAAGAAAAGCTTTCTGAATATACAGCAAACATTGCATTTACAGGCTTTACTGCACCAAAGATTCTGTGGGTAAAGAACAATGAGCCTGAGAATTTCGCAAAGATAGAAAAAATTATGCTTCCCAAAGATTACATCGCATATATGCTGACAGGAAGTTTCTGCACTGACGTTTCAGATGCATCCGGTATGCTTTTGTTTGATGTGGAACATAAATGCTGGTCAAAAGAAATGATCGAAATCTGCGGTATTCAGGAGTCGCAGCTTGCGAAGATTTATGAAAGCTATGAGGTGGTCGGAACACTCAAGCCTGATGTGGCAAAGGAGCTTGGTTTTCCTGAAGGCGTCAAAGTGGCAGCAGGTGCAGGCGACAATGCGGCGGCAGCTATCGGAACGGGTACCGTTGGGGATGCAAGATGTAATATTTCGCTTGGAACGAGCGGCACAATTTTTATTTCTAATAAGACCTTTGGTGTGGACAAAAATAATGCGCTGCATTCCTTTGCTCATGCGGACGGCAGCTATCATCTGATGGGCTGTATGCTGAGTGCCGCATCATGCAATAAATGGTGGATGGAAGATATTTTAAAGACAACGGATTTCGCAAAAGAGCAGGAGCCGATTACAGATGAGAAGCTTGGAAATAACCATGTGTACTTTCTCCCGTATCTCATGGGTGAGCGTTCTCCGCACAATGATGCGAACGCAAGAGGAACCTTTATCGGCATGACGATGGATTCTTCAAGGGCAGACCTGTATCAGGCAGTGCTGGAGGGTGTCGCGTTTGCAATCCGCGATTCGTTTGAGGTGGCAAAAAGTCTTGGCATTGATATTCAAGCGTCAAAAATCTGCGGCGGCGGCGCAAAGAGTCCGCTTTGGAAGAAGATTTTTGCAAATGTTCTGAATATTCGTCTTGATATCATAGAGAGCGAAGAAGGCCCCGGATACGGCGGTGCAATTCTTGCCGCTGTGGCATGTGGCGAGTATGCATCGGTTCAGGAGGCTGCGGATAAGCTTGTGAAGGTGACAGATACGGTAGAGCCTGACGCGGAGATTGCGAATCGGTATGAGGAGCGGTATCAGAAGTTTAAGAAAGTATATCCGGCAGTGAAAAGTATTTTTCCGGAAATTCAATAGGTAATAGGATAAAAGGTCTAAGGAGACGGTATGTTTCCTTAGATTTTTTTGTTGTACAGAAAAATGTCCCTATATAAAGTAAAAACCCTCAAAAAATGTGCAGTTTCACACAAGATAAAATAAAGCTCTGGAAAGTTTTTTATAAAAAATTTATAATAGGCTCATATAAATATAAACAATTGTGCAAAATGTGCACAAAAAATGAACTATTGGAAGACGGTTTCAAACGTAGAAAGGAGTAGGATTGTAAGAATGAGAAAAAAAACGAAGCAGTACATTCAAAAAAGTCTGTGCGGAATTTTAAGTGCGGCAATGATATTGACAAGCCTGTCAATACCGGATATGACGGTTCATGCGGCGCAATCCGACAGAACGGATGAGGTGGAATTGTCTGAGGATGAGGAAACTTTCGCGCAGGAATCGGAAGATGTTGCGTCATCGAACGACTCTGAGGACAAAGAGAGCAGAGAGACATCTTACGGGCGTGTGGAAAGCCAAACGGAAACGGTTGAAAGCGAAACAGAAACAGTTGAAACAGAAACAGTTGAAACAGAAACAGTTGAAACAGAAACAACCTCAGAAGAGGAAAGTGAAACAACTGCAAAAGAGGATACGGATAAGAACGATTCAGAGACAGATAATCGCGAAGGCGATGAAACAGATGCGCCGGCGGAAAGCACAAATTATATTACGGGCGGCGGCTTTACGAATTTAGAGTGGGCAGACGGTAAGCTGGGAGAATGGGCGTTTACCGATAATTATTGGGACAGCGTCACCCTGAAACTGGATGGCTGGGCTGCAAATGTTGACACACCTGCGGAAGATAACGGAGAATATGGTTTAGCAGTTACATATAATGCGGATTATACTTTAAATGTATATCAGGCGCTTACGTTACCCGCAGGCAAATATAAGATGACAGCATGGGTGAAGGGAGCTGACACAACCGCTTATTTATATCAGGGAGAGGACAAAGGAACTGAGACAGAGATAAGCGGTAGTTGGACGGAAGTTACTTATGAATTTGACCTTACGGAAAACAAGGCAGATTATGCAGTTGGTCTTGCCGTAACTTCGAAGAACGGCGCTTGGATTTGCATTGATGATGTTTCATTATACTGCACAGAACAAACGGAAGTTCTATATACGTTGGAAGATTTGCAGAAATTATATGATGAAACACAGGCGCTGATAGAGGGAAAAACCGAAGAGGATTACGAATCAGGCTGGGATGCGCTTCAGACAGCGCTTACGGACGCAAAGGCATTGATTGATGCCGTATCGACAGATGCTGCCGCAATCGAAACTGCTTATAACAAATTAAGTGAGGCAAAGGATGGTTTAGTTGAAAAAACGGTATCCGTTACAATAAACTTCAACTATTATGTCGGGGACACAGACGGCAAAGGCGTTGGTGTTTATCAATGGAGCAGCAACAGTAACATTTCTTCTACTGCAAGCATAGCAGCTTGGAAGGCATGGGGAAGTGATGATGTTTATGAAATGACATCTGCCGGATATACAGGTTGGTATACCATTCCGCTCACGTTTACCGGAAAGGAAACGGATAATGCGAATTTCCAAATACTAATCGAAGGAAATGATACGGCAATATTTACCTGCGGAAGCTCTGCCGGTAATGCAGGAAACAATGACATATACAGCAAATTTTTTACCGGAGAAGCAGATACTTACGCAGTAAAATCATTTGAAATGACAACCAAGCTGTACGAAGGCGAAGCAGACGCAAAAGCAGCGATGCGCAATGTTACGTTCTATGTATATAGTGATACGGGAATACCGTCACTTTCTTTGAAAAATACACTTCAAAATGTAGATGAAAGCAATGGAGCCATTGTCGAACTTACGGCAGACAGTACAGACGAGTGGAATAACAGATGTTATGATTTGAAACCGGACGAACAAAACAACTGGTATTCCCTGACATTTAGCGTACCGGACACAGAAAATGCGTCTGATAAGTTATTTGACTTAAACATCAAGAAAGACGGCACATATGAGTGGGCAAAGAATCTGTTAAATGGTCCTGCAAGCGATGAGTGGAGCGCTGACTTTACGCAGGTTTTTGACGGAAAGGTTTATTATAAAGACGGCGTATTCTACGAGTCAATGGAGCTTGCCGACGGTGTTACTTTAAAAATGCTGAAAGATTTGCTCGCATCGGAGGAGCTTGCAGCCATTGAGACAAATGGTCAGGATTCTTACACGGAAGCTTCCTGGAAAGCATTTCAGGATGCAAAGACGCAGGCAGAAACTGTCGTAAGTACCTGCGAGAGCAGTGACGATACAAAAGCAGACGACTACATGAGTGAAGACATTACAAATGCATATCAGGCACTGCAGTCTGTCATGGCAGATATGGAAGCTAAGGCAGAGACGGTCATGTTTTATTATTATAATGACAGCATTGACAAGGACGATGAATTAGGATTGGTTTTCTGGAGCGGCGATAATTCTTATTCCGTAGCAGATACCTATGCGGATTGGTATGTATGGAATGCAGGTGATGCCCATATCATGACAGCAGTGGACGAATATCCCGGTTGGTATAGTATCCCTATGGTTTTCGTTCCGACTCCGTCTGCAAATTATCCGGGATTTGAAATCCATAAAAAGAGCGATCCGGCAAGCGCCGTAGAAACATATAATGAGAACAATTATCCCGTATTAAATGCAGGAGAGACTTCTTATGCAGTGAAAAACGGCAAAGGCTATTCGGGTGATATGGCAACTGCTATTATGCGTAACGTAACGTTCTATGTATATAGTGAAACCAATACACCAATGCTTGCGTTATCCGATACGCTTACATATATAGACGAGAATACCGGAGAAAGCGCTTCGCTTACGGCAAGCAAGACGGACGAGTGGAATAACAATTTTTATGATATGATACCGGATAGTATTAATAATTGGTATTATCTGACAATGAGTGTACCCGATACAGAAAATGTATCTGATAAAATTTTTGATTTATACATCAAGGGAAGCAGCGAGGATACATGGGTAAAGAGCCTTTTGAACGGTCCCGCAGGCGATGAGTATGGTGTGGATATTACACCTGTCTTTAAAGGATATGTTTATTATAAAGACGGACAGCTTACCGATTCAAGACTAATTACGTTAGATGATCTGAAAAATTTGGTTGATACGGCGGTAAAACTCAGAGATGATGATCTGAAAGCGGAAGAAACCGGTGAAAATCAGTATTATCATGACAGCGAAAGCGACGGCGGAAAGTGGAATCTGTTTCTTGAAAAGATTACTGCGGCAGAAACAGTGACGAAAAAGGACGCTCCTACAAATGAGGAAATTCAGACGGCATATGACGAGCTGACGACAGCAATGGAAGAGCTGGTTCCAAGTACTTGGTCAAGATCGACAATCGAGGTAACTCCCGTAGCAGTGGCAGACGATTTTATCATGGGTGCAGACGTATCCTCTTATGTTGCATTAAAAGAGAGCGGAACGATTTTCAAGGACGAGAACGGAAAAGCGCTCTCAGATGCGGGCTTCTTTAAGCTGCTGCATGATGGCGGCACGAACTGGGTTCGTATTCGTATCTGGAACGATCCGTATGACGGAAACGGCAACGGATACGGCGGCGGTAACAATGATTTGGAGAAAGCAAAGATTATCGGCAGGCTTGCGACAAATGCAGGTATGCGCGTTTTGATAGACTTCCACTATTCGGATTTCTGGGCAGATCCGTCAAAACAGGACGCTCCGAAGGCGTGGGAAAAATATTCGCTTGAACAGAAAGAACAGGCAGTTTATGACTATACATTGGATAGCCTGAGGGCTTTAAAGGCTGCAGGCGTTGATGTCGGAATGGTTCAGGTCGGTAACGAGACGAACAACGGCATCTGTGGGGAAAAAGGCTGGGGGAACATGTCTAAGATTTTCAACGCCGGAAGTAAGGCGGTAAGAGAATTTGACAAGGATTGTCTTGTTGCATTGCACTTTGCAGATCCCTCATCCAGTGCGTTTACCGGATATGCGGCAAATGCATCAGCCTACAATGTTGATTACGACGTATTTGCAGCATCATTCTATCCGTTCTGGCATGGCGGTTCAGACAATTTAACATCTGTATTGACGAATGTAGCCAATACTTACGGCAAAAAGGTTATGGTTGCTGAGACATCATGGGTAACGACATGGGACGATGGTGACGGACATGACAATACATCACCCAAGACAACACAGGCTTTGGATTATCCCGTTTCGCTTCAAGGTCAGGCGGACGAACTGCGTGATGTTGTCAATGCAGTGAATCTGGTAAACAGCGCGGCAGCCGGAAATCCTGCAATCGGTGTATTCTACTGGGAGCCGGCATGGATTTCACCGAACTATGTATATAACGGAAAAACGATAGACAAAAATCTTTATAGTAAAAATCAGGCATTATGGGAAAAATACGGTTCCGGCTGGGCATCAAGCTATTCCGCAGAATATGATCCTATAGATGCGGGCAGATGGTACGGCGGAAGCGCAGTTGACAATCAGGCATGGTTTGACTTTAACGGTCAAGCACTTGCGACATCAAAGATTTACAGCTATATCCGGACAGGAGCAGTTGCGACAGACCGAAAGAATGAGATTGCCAGTGTAGAGACAAAAATTGAGATGGAAGTCAATGTTGGTGAGGATATTGTCTGGCCGGATGGTGATATGGTAGTTGTAACGTTTAACGACGGTACAAAGAGTACCGACAAGGACAAAAATCCGCATCTGAAGTCGATTAAAGTAAAATGGGATGAGGATCAAGTGCCTCTGGTCAATACGGATAAGGCAGGAATATACAACATTGATGGTAGTGCAGAATGTACTTATTACGTTACTGACGGCGATGAGACATCTTTAAAGACAGAAATTTATGATATTATGCTGGAGCTGGAGGTTCTTTCTACCAGCAATATCCTTGAAAACAGAGGATTTGAAGACGGTGAAACCGCATGGACAAAGAATCTGCTTGGCAATACGGCAGCAGATGTACAGGATTCCAGTGTTGCTCATGTGGAGGCGCGGGCGGAAGATCCACATTCCGGCACATCAGGAATGCATTTTTGGAGTCAGAACGAAGTTCACTTTATCGTATCTCAGACTGTGACAAATCTGAAACCGGGAACTTATACAGCAGGTGGATTTATACAAGGAAATGGTGCATCTTCTAAAGATGAACAGATTTTATATGTTACAGTAACCGATGCGGGCGGAAGTGCGACAACATATGAGAAAATATGTTCGTTAAACGGATGGCTTAACTGGGTAAATCCGGAAATTACCAATATCAAGGTTTCCGAAGGCGATACCCTGACGGTTGGAATGGAAGTTCAGTCAACAGTCGGCGGCGCTTGGGGAACGATTGACGATATGTATCTGTATGGTAAGTACGGAATTAATATGGGTAATATCGAGCATGGTACGGTAAACGTCAGCAGCATGGAAGCAGACAGCGGAGAAGTTGTAAGAATCACAGCAAGACCGGAAAACGGATATTATTTATCAAAGCTTGAGATTTCCGGCGTGGAGACGGCAGACAGCCTGAAGGATGAGTCCGGCGCAGAAAAGCAGGCGGTTTATCATGCGGATACCAAAACGGCGACACTTACATATGAGAGCGATGACAATCAGGAGACAATGTTATCAAGCTTCATTATGCCGGGAGATGTGGTCGGATTGAATGCGGTCTTTGCACCGATTCCGTTTGATACGGCAATTCCGATTGACAGTGAGCGCGTTTTGGTAAAGGGCTTTCACAAAGTCGGAACGGATTATGTGTATGAAGAGATTCAGGAATATACAGGTAAGAAGATTGAACTTGATCTTGAATTAAGCTATTCCGGCTATAAACTGACGAAAGATGATTATACCGCATTGTATAGCAACAATAAGGATAAAGACAGCAGAGCAGAGATTACGATTCGGGCAAAGGGCAGTAAGTTTACCGGTCAGAGAACCTTGTATTTTGATATTAAGGACACAAAGGTAGATATATCAAAGGCAAAAGCCGACATAGGAGAAGATCCTTATTACTATACCGGCGAGGAAGTCGAAGCGGATATCGTAAGGCTGACAGATAAGAGCGGACAGACGTTAAAGGCAAAAGACGGGGCAGACTTGGCAGTGGAGCCGGACGTTGATTATACAGTGTATTATGAGAAAAATAAAAATATTAAAGTCGGCACCGTAACAATGTATGTCATTGCAAAGAACGATAGCACGAAGATTAAAGGTTCGTTTAAGCAGACATTTAAGATTGTAAGACGTCCACTTACGGACAGACATATTACGGTTTCTACACCTGCGGGCGGAACTTACAGCGGAAGTAAAGTAACACCGAATGTCACCGTAAAGCTGGACAACAAAGTATTGCAGAAGGGCAAAGATTATTCGATTACCTATAAGAATAATGTCAATGTAAGCACTAATACGGATAAGAAACCGTCACTGAGGATTACCGGAAAAGGAAATTATATTGGTTTTGTGGAAAAAACTTTTGAGATTTCTCCAAGAAACATTGGTGATCATGGCATGAAGGTTACTGCCCTGGCTGTGGCAGAAAACAAGACACCAAAGATTAAGCTTAAGAATGGATCAAAGACCTTGACGCTCAACAGAAATTATGTGATTACAAAGATTTCCCGAAATGCAGATCAAACAGTTGTTTATGAGTACGACCGGAATACGCAAAAGACAAAGCTTCCGAAAATCACGGATGCAGGTACATATACAGCGACACTTGAGGGAGTAGAAAAGGGCGGTTATACCGGAAATCGGGAAGTAACCTTTCATGTGATTGACAAAAATCACCTGATTTCGTCTTCCAATATCAGAGTGACGCTTCCAAAACCGAAGACTTACACAGGGAATGAGATTACCTTGAATGACTCGGATTTGGCTTCGTTATTATATAATAAGGCGCTTCGTGAACCATTAAAGTATAATGAGGATTATACGGTAAGCTATAATGATGAGGACGGCAATAAGACCAATATTAAGGTTGGACGGGTAACGGTTGAAATTACGGGAACAGGTAAGTATGCCGGAACCAGAAAGATTGCGTTTACCATTAAGAGAGAGCCTCTTTCCGCCAACGGACAGTTTAACCCCAGTAATAATAAAGACCTGAGCGCTTTCAAATCGGGAGATATTATATGGGAGACGAAAGAGGAAACAATACTCTCTAAGGAAGAAAAACGGGTAGGAGAAAACGGAACACGTTATCTTCCTTATACGGGATACGCATGGAAACCGGAGCTGAATGTCTATGTTATTAACGAAAACGGTTCGAAAAAGCTGTTAATCAAGGGTACGGATTACACGATTTCGTATAAGAATAATCTGAAAGCCGGAGCTACGGCATCAGCGATTGTTCGGGGAAAAGGAAATTATAGTGGAACGGTAATTTGTGACAACTTATTTACGGTAAAAGACGTGACGCTTGATGACTTCGTAATTACAGCCAATCCGGTTGCGTATACAGGCCGTTTGGTGAAACCGACAATCAACTTTGTATACAAAGAGCTTGGTACGGCGGTTGATGTGAAGCTTGGCACAGCCTATACGGTAAAATACAGAAATAATAAGGAAGTTGCAAGTATAGCAGATACAAATGCGCCGACTGTGACAATTACGGAAAAAGGTTTAAACAAGGAAGGCGCTAAAAAGCAACAGGTATTATTGCCATTTACAATTGCGACAGGACGCATCACAGTGGCAAATGTAAAAAATATTAAGGTTCAAACTTACAAGGGAAGACCTGTAAAACCTGTGCTTAACATCAACGTAAATGGCAGAAGGCTTGTGGAAGGGAAAGACTATATTGTCAATTATGCTGGAAATACACAGCCAAATGAAAAAGCACTTGCGTATATTGTTGGTATCGGAAATTATTCCGGAGCAGTTTTGAAGGAATTTGTAATTCAATAAAGCATTGTCTTATCTATTGCGCAATATTAGAAAATATGTATAAATGCTAATCCAAACCGGTAGTAATATGCTGTTAAAATGAATAAAAGCCCTGCAAGTTAAGGTTTCACCGAATACTTGCAGGGCTTTTATTATAAATGCATTATTCCATGATCATTGCAAAGTCTTCCAAAATTATTTATACTATAAAATATATGCAATATGGAATAGGAGCAAAGCGAAGAATGTACTTAAAAGAACTAAATGTGAAAGAATTCACAACCATATACCAAACCTATATGACAGACGATTTCCCGCCGGACGAATTAAAACCGCTTGAACGCATGATACACACAATGGAAACAGGATTATGCTGTGCATTTGGACTTTATGAAAATGACGACCTGCGCGCTTATGCAGTCTTTATTGTCCCCGAAGGACAGCTTTACGGACTGCTGGACTACCTTGCCGTCGTAAAACAATACCGCGGCACAGGAGTAGGACATCACTTCTTTGCCTTAATTGAAGATGCCTTAAAACAAAAATATACATGGCTTGATGGATTTTTTATTGAATCCGAAAACATAGATTTTGCGGGAAATGAGCAGGAACAAATAATTCGCCGCCGCAGAATTGCATTTTATGAAAATAACAACTGTCAGATCACCAAGCTTGGATCACGCTTATTCGGTGTAACATACAGCATCTTGTTATATCGCTTCGCCTCAAATACAACTATTGAACTGGAAAAAGAAAAGCTGCTTGATGCGCTTGATAAAGTCTATATAGCAATGTTTAAAAAACACCACTACGATAACGAGGTCAGTCTATGGGTGGTTGACTAAGTACCGTTTTTTCGGTATAATCAAATAAATTGTACTTAAAAAAATACAAAAAGGGGAGCGGAATGGATTCATTAAATTACAAGGCAAGAGCGAAAATAAACTTAAGCTTAGATGTGCTCAGACGGCTTGAGAATGGCTATCATGAAGTAAAGATGGTGATGCAGACAATCGACTTATATGATGAGCTAATCCTTAAAAAAAGACAGGACCCTGACATTATTCTGCGAATCAACAGCGCGGATAATCTCGGAAAACTTGAGGACAATTTAATTTATAAAGCAGCAAAACGAATGCAGGAGCGCTATCATATTGAACAGGGAATTGAAGTAAGCCTCAAGAAGAATATCCCTGTGGCAGCAGGAATGGCAGGAGGCAGCACAGACGCGGCAGCCGTTATGCTTGCAATGAATGAGATGTTTGCACTTGGAAGAAGCAGGGAGGAGCTGATGGAGCTTGCACTCCCGCTTGGCGCAGATATCCCTTTTTGCATTATGGGAGGTACGGCGCTTGCGGAGGGAATCGGTGAAAAGCTTACGCCGCTGCCGCAGCCGCCTTATGCGGAAATTGTGGTGGTAAAGCCGCCGATTATGGTATCAACGCAAAAAGTCTATCAAAGCCTTGACTTCAATGAAATGGAAAAGCACCCTGATATCGACGGGATGGTAAAGGCATTGGAAGAAGGTGATTTAAGCGGTATCACACAGCGCCTGGAAAATGTGATGGAGACAGTTACAGAAACGGAATTTCCGATTATCACAGATATTAAGAAAATGTTGACGGACAACGGCGCATGGGGTGCGGTGATGAGCGGAAGCGGACCAAGCATCTTCGGCGTATTTCCGGATGCGGCGACAGCCGCAGAAGCTGCCGGATATGTGCGCAGGACACTTGAACAGAAAGGAGTCCATGCGCAGGTTCATGTCACGACATTTTATAATTCGCAGGAATAAGCAAGGGAAGGAGGATTTGCATGAGCATGATTATGGACGACGAGTATTTGCCGCTCAGGGATGTGGTGTTTAATACGTTGAGACAGGAAATACTTACAGGGAAGTTGAAGCCGGGCGAAAGACTAATGGAAATACATCTTGCAAATAAACTTGGTGTAAGCCGTACGCCCATAAGAGAAGCCATCAGAAAACTTGAGTTGGAGGGTCTGGTGATTATGATACCGCGCAGAGGTGCGGAGGTCGCGCAGATTTCGTGGAAAAGCTTAAAAGATGTACTTGAAGTGCGCAGTGCGCTTGATGCGCTTGCAATAGAGCTTGCCTGTGAACGTATGGGACAGGAGGAACTGGAGCTGCTTTATAAAGCATGCGAGTGCTTTGAGGAGGCAACAAAGACAAAGGATACAAGAAAAATTGCAGAGGCAGATGTTGCGTTCCATGACATTATCGTAGTGTCAACAGGAAATAAGAGGTTAATTCAGCTTGTGAACAATTTATCCGAACAAATGTACCGATACCGTTTTGAGTATATCAAAGATGAAAGTCAGCATAGTATGCTTGTACAGGAACACAAGGAGATGTATAGGTGTATCCAGTGCAAGGATAAAAAAGCGGCAGCAAGTGTGGTGAAAAAACACATTGATAATCAGGAAGAGGCGATTATCAGACAGCTGCAGCTGGAAAAAGGCGAAAAAAAGCAGCGTCAATGAATAAACTGCAAAATGCGGTTCATACTTCTGGTATACATGTGTTGACAGACATGTCCGAATTGACATGGAATTACAGGAGGTATGGACAGATGCGGAATACAATTTTAATGCTTGGAGTGGTGCTTTGGATTGGTGCACTTTCTCCGGAAATATTTATAGACTCAACTGGTGGATGTGTCTTTGATGCGGAAGGAAACGAACTAAACCGAAAAGAGGCACAGGAGTTTATAGAGTCATACTTTTATAACAATAAAACAGATGGCGGGGAAAGCCCGAAGCTGGAGTTTAAGCTTGGGATTATGGAACTGCTAGGCAGGAATGAATGAGGTTAGATTGAAAAATCAAAGATTTTTCAACCTGCAAATTTGCGCAGGGGCACAAATTCGCGGGAATTTGGCTACGGCATGGGGGATTATTATGACAAAAGATGTGTTAGTGTCGATAAAGGGGCTGCAATTTGCCGATATTGATGTGAGAGAGACGGCAAGCGACGAGGAGCTGGACAGTATAGAGACAATCTGCCCCGGCGAATATTATTATAGAAATGACGGACACTTTATCGTATATGAGGAGCTTGTAGACGGCTTTGAGGGCTCTATAAAGAATATGATAAAACTAAGGGACAGAGAATTTACCATTTCTAAAAAGGGTCCTGTGAATGTGCAGATGGTGTTTTCGGAAGGAAAAAAAACAATGACAGATTATCACACGCCTTTTGGAAATATTATGGTTGCGCTTGACACGAAAAAAGTTGAGACAAAAGAAACAGAAGATGCTTTAAACATTTGTATAGAATACGGACTTGAGGCGAATTATCAGTTTATTGCGGACTGCAATATTGCGGTACATATTACATCAAGACATGCCATATAATGGCATACCATTATATGGCATGATAAAAGGCAGACCACACAAAACGGTCTGCCTTTTAGAAAGGAGAAAAAGTTGTTGCCGTTAATTCATTTACTGCCATTTACTGCATGGGCTCTTGTGGATTATCCTTTCGGGCTTCGTCGAGAAGGTGTTTCATGCGTCGTTCCATCTCGGAAAGCTCCATAGAATAATTCTGAAATGCATCCGTAGTTTCGTTGGTGGTTTCCCCCTTATAACAGATGCGGTGCTCCATGCTCGCCCACAAATCCATCGCAAGCGTACGGAACTGAATCTCCACAGGGTAGTACTGCATTCCTTCAATGCGGTATACCGGTACACCAAGCACCATATGGTAACTCTTGTAGCCGCTGCTCTTCGGGTAGTGGATGTAGTCACTTTCTTTCAAAATAAGCAAATCGGTCTGTGTTCTCATAAGGGAAAGGATACTGAAAATATCCTCGACAAAATAACAGATTACGCGGATTCCTGCAATGTCTGTCAAATTATCTTTGGCGGTGTATGCCGTAATCGGGAGATTACGGAATGCAAGTTTCTTTTCAATACTCTTTCTG
Source organism: uncultured Lachnospiraceae bacterium (assembly GCA_910577115.1). GTDB lineage: Bacteria > Bacillota > Clostridia > Lachnospirales > Lachnospiraceae > COE1. The sequence continues at coordinate 36,699 of CAJTMC010000007.1, read as the reverse complement.
CTTTTGATACGAGCCTGTATATTATGTATTGGGTAATCGCGGTATTTTTTTCTGTAATCCTCATTTAAGCCGTTCATGCGAACTTCAAGGCGTGTCATTGCTTCTCGGTAGGGCTCAACTAACTGGTCGTATTCCTCTTGAGAAATACGCTCGGTTTTTGTGGAGGCGGCTACAAAGGAAAGTGCGGTATTCATTTCTTTTAATAACTCTGATGAGTAATTATTTTTCCTTGCTATCAATTTTTATACCTCCCGCTGACTGTATCAATTAGTAAAACATATCCTATATTTTTACTATATCTCAAATAATTGTTAAAAGCAATTAAAAATGTATAAATTTCACAAAAATTTTTAAAAGTGGCAGATTTTTTTTAGAAAGTATTCCAAAAACCGGTATTGTTATGTAAATATAAAACTGCAATAAGAAAAATTCAAAAGAAATGGTGGTATTCATAGGGTGATTAGTGCTATACTGAAATTGTCTGTAGATACAAATTAAGAAAAAACAGAAAGGAAGATTTGAAAATGAAAATCGCATTAATCAATGAAAATAGTCAGGCTGCAAAAAATGCCATGATTTGTGAAACGCTGAAAAAAGTCGTAGAGCCGATGGGACATGAGGTATTTAACTATGGCATGTATACCGCGGAGGATGCGCATCAGCTGACTTATGTACAGAACGGAATTCTTGCGGCAGTTTTGTTAAATTCAGGAGCAGTGGATTTTGTCATCACAGGCTGCGGAACAGGCGAGGGCGCGATGCTTGCCTGCAATTCCTTCCCGAAAGTGCTTTGCGGCCATATCGAGTCACCGCTGGATGCATATCTGTTTTCGCAGGTAAACGACGGAAATTGTGTAGCGCTTCCGTTTGCAGAGAATTTCGGCTGGGGTGGAGAGCTGAATCTGGAATACATCTTTGAAAAGCTGTTTTGTGCACCGGGCGGCGGCGGATATCCGAAGGAGCGTGTTGTGCCGGAGCAGAGAAACAAGAAGATTCTTGACGAAGTAAAAACTGTGACACATGCAGACCTTTGCGATATTCTGCCAAAGCTTGACAGGGAGCTGTGCAAGGGTGCGTTAAGCGGCGAGAAGTTTCAGGAGTATTTCTTTGCAAACTGCAAGGACGAGAAAATTGCTGCGGCAGTAAAAGCGGTTTTGGCATAAGAGGTAATCGTATGCTGCTTGATAAAATTTATTATACGGTGGACAATCTTGACGGTGATTATGCGTATTTGAAACAGGAAGGGGACGCGTCGGAGGAGACGAAATGCGTGGCGAGAGCATTGCTTCCGGCAGAGATTGCGGAAGGATCAAGATTGTTGTATGAGATGATGGAGTATACTTTGCTATAACGGGATAAAAAGAGCGTGTGCGGTCAGGAATGTGATGCACACGCTCTTATCCATTTATGGTTTCTTAAGGATTTGTATCCTTCATAATCGGTTCAATTTGAGACAGCATATTGTTCATATCTTCAAACATTGTACTCTTTGTCGTGCCAAGGCTGCTGGCACGATTAATATGCTTTACAACTTCCTGATACTGATATTTTATTTTGTCAAAAAATTGACATAGCATTTGCAGCTGCTGCTGAGATTCACTGATCACATCGGCAATCTCCGATTGTACGGAAGATGCGCCTTCTGCGGCTTCCGTAATCTGTGTGAAGGATTTGGAAGTATTGTTTACAATGTCAAATCCTTGTCCTAATGTCTGCTGTGATGCTGCAATACTGTCATTTAAATGGTTCGCGCCGATTTCCACGTTATGTACGCCCATATCGACATCGTCGGTCAGCCCCTTAATCTCTTTTGCAAGTTCACCGACTTTTTCAGCAACAATGGCAAAGCCTTTGCCATGACTGCCGGCTCTTGCGGCTTCAATAGAAGCATTGAGTGCAAGAATATTTGTTTCGTCTGCAATAGAAACGATTTTGACCATACACTTCCGAATGTCCTTTATGGCAAGCTGGAGCTGCTCAAAAGTACTTTCCATAGCGGTGTAAGATTCCTGTACCTGTGCAGAAATATCCTGTAATTCTCCTACCTTATCCTGTGCTCCGGATACGGTCTGGGAAATATCTTCTTTTACTTGCGCAAATTGACCTGCTGCCTGATTAATACTGGAGAAAGAATTCCCGAAATCCTGTAAATGTTCCTGAAAATTTTCTGCTTCACTCAAAACACCGGCGAAAGAGCTGCTAACCATGCTCAATTCCCATAAGGATTCTACTTCTTTTTTGGCAAGCTCTTTCTGATAATCGCTGAGACTGCGTGTCACATGCAGGACAGGATAAAGGATTTTTGACTGTCCGGATTTTTCCCGATTCTTCTTTGAAAACATGCTTCTTCACCCTCCTTTATTCAAACACGACGCAAGTCATAGACTGGTTCACAAAGCGATTGTTGTAATGTTCCCCGTATCCGACAAGACCGGCGTGGCTTCCGAGCGTTGCCATATCTTTCAGATATTCCTGCATATAGTTGTGTTCACAAAATAGTTTATAGCGGAATAGACAATTTACCGAGAAAACTGCCGAACGCTTTGGGAAATCTCTGCGGATTGTCTCAATCGTCTGTCGGACTGTTGCTTTGTAATCAGCCAATTCCAACAGGATTAACACATCAGAGTCATTTACCTGGCGAAAACATGCCAGCGCATTTCCGCTGACTTCTTTAATGGAAATAATACAAGTATCGTTTCCGTCAATTTTTCCAAAGGGATTTTTAAAGGTCTGTGTCAGTATACCCTCATCTGTTACATTCAAAATGCTCTTATACACTTGTTTTGCCGGTGTTCCGTTCAAAGAGCCGATAATATAATTTGCTCTGTCTGTGTTGGAAGCAATAAAACGATAATTGCCAAATGGGCGATAAATATTTTCCTTATAAGTTTTTACACGTCCGCTATGATTCCGAACCAATGCATAAGCTACGGCGTCCTGATAAATCTTACCGTTGGCAGAAACTTTTCCTCCGTCGCCGGTTCCGCCTACCAGCTGGATACTCCTGTGCTTCAGGCAGGAGTTAAAGGTAGTCAATACGCAGGCGTCATTACCGCTGCAAAAGTCAATACATACCGTATCCTGCGCAGAAGCGCCTATCTTAACAAGGTCTTTTTCCATTCGCTCAATGTACTTTACCGGCATGGTGGATACCTGTTCCAATACATTTGCCGTCGCACTGATATCATCTAAAAATGCGATGACGCTGACTCCGCTTTCCACAATGTTGGTATCATAGCTCATTCCAATACAGCCGATACTTGGGACTCTGGGATATAAGGATTCCAAAGCCTTTACGTGTGCCTCAAACTGAATGTTGTTTGATAACAGCATAAGAAATTTGGGATTGCTCAAACCATGTACTGCTGCGGCCAAATCCCCACTCTGACTTGTTCCAAAAAACTGTCTCATACAACCTCCTTCCTTCTCGATATCAATTTCAGTATTCAAATGATGATAATAGCAAATATAAGTATACTCTATAATGATAGAAAAGGTCAATCTTATTTTTGATATGATTCGATATGATTTGCATATGATTTTACCATGTTTGAATCGGCAAAAGGGCAGGTTTGGTTTACAAGTTACCCTTTTATATGGTAAAATGACGTCAGGAAATCTTACTTGCCTGTTTGGGCATGAATAAATAATGAAGGAAAGGCGATGGAAATTAATGCAGAATAAAGGGAAATACTATATTACAACGGCGATTGCCTATACATCAGGCAAACCGCATATCGGGAATAATTATGAAATTGTGCTTGCGGACAGCATTGCGCGGTATAAAAGAAAGGATGGCTATGATGTCTTTTTTCAGACAGGAACGGACGAGCATGGGCAAAAGATTGAGCTGAAAGCGGCGGAGGCAGGCGTGACACCAAAGGAGTATGTCGATAACGTAGCAGGTGTTATTAAAGGACTCTGTGATATGCTTAATATTTCCTATGATAAGTTTATCAGGACAACGGACGATTTCCATGAAAAGCAGGTACAGAAGATTTTCAAGCGCCTTTATGATCAGGGCGATATCTATAAAGGTGCATATGAAGGACTTTACTGCACGCCCTGCGAATCCTTTTGGACGGAGTCACAGCTAAAGGACGGTAAGTGCCCCGACTGCGGACGTGAGGTGAAGCCGGCAAAGGAGGAGGCATATTTTTTCAAAATGAGCAAGTATGCCGACAGACTGATTGATCATATCAACAAACACCCAGAGTTTATCCAGCCGGTTTCAAGGAAAAACGAAATGATGAACAACTTCCTTCTTCCGGGTTTACAGGATTTGTGCGTATCGCGCACTTCATTTCAATGGGGGATCCCTGTTGATTTTGACGACAGACATGTCGTTTATGTGTGGCTCGACGCGCTGACAAACTATATTACAGGCATTGGCTATGATGCGGACGGAAACAGTACGGATCAGTACAAACAGCTTTGGCCTGCCGACCTCCATTTGATTGGAAAGGATATTATTCGTTTTCACACAATTTACTGGCCGATTTTCCTGATGGCATTGGGTGAGGAGCTGCCGCATCAGATTTTCGGACATCCCTGGCTGCTGCAGAATAATGACAAAATGAGCAAATCAAAAGGAAATATTATGTATGCGGACGACCTTGCGGAGGTGTTCGGCGTTGATGCGGTGCGTTATTTCGTGCTTCATGAAATGCCTTTCGAGAATGACGGTTCGATTACATGGGATCTAATGGTAGAACGGTTAAACTCCGACCTTGCAAATACACTTGGAAATCTTGTAAAAAGAACGATTTCCATGAGCAATCAATATTTTGGCGGCGTGGTTTCGGATCAGGGCGTTACGGAGGAAGTGGACGCTGATTTAAAGGCAGTTGTGACAGGTACGTATGATAAGGTAGAAGCGAAAATGGACAGTCTGCGTGTCGCGGATGCTTTGACGGAGATTTTCAACTTGTTTAAGCGCTGCAATAAGTATATTGATGAAACGGAGCCTTGGGTGCTTGCAAAGGACGAGGCAAAGAAGGACAGGCTTGCTACAGTTCTGTATCATCTTGTGGAGAGTATTTCAATTGGCGCAGGGCTGCTTGAACCGTTTATGCCGGAAACGGCCGCAAGGATTATGAAGCAGTTAAACAGCGGTATTCGTGATTTTGATTCGACGAAGACGTTCGGACTTTACGCGTCCGGTACGAAGGTGACAGATACACCTGAGATTTTGTTTGCACGTCTTAATCCGAAGGAGATTGAAGCAAAGGTTGAGGCGATTGCCGAGAGGCAGAAGGCGGACGCAGGCAGTGCGCAGGCAGAAGAAAATGATGCGGTCATCAATATAGAGCCAAAGGACGAAATCACATATGATGATTTTGCCAAAATGCAGTTTCAGATTGGTGAGATTATTTCGTGCGAAGCAGTGCCGAAGTCGAAAAAACTGCTTTGCAGTCAGGTAAAAATCGGTTCACAGGTAAAGCAGATTGTGTCAGGGATTAAGGCTTATTATACACCGGAGGAAATGGTGGGTAAAAAGGTGATGGTGCTTGTGAATTTAAAGCCTGCGAAGCTGGCGGGCGTGCTGTCGGAGGGTATGCTTTTGTGTGCGGAGGACGTGGAAGGAAATCTTGCGCTGATGACTGCCGAAAAGCCGATGCCATCGGGAGCAGAAATATGTTAAAGAAAGCTGCGGTTTGCAGCTCCAACGCGCAGACTTTGGAAGGAGTATGGTTGTAGAGATGAAAGCGGAAGCGATACTATTTGATTTGGACGGAACGATGTGGGACGCGGTGGACGGAATTTTGAAAACATGGAATCAGGTTGTGGCAAATCATCCAGAATGCAGAAAGGAACCGATTTCGCAGGAAGAGTTAAGCGGCTGTCTCGGATTGCCGATGACGGAGATTGCAGACCGGTTGTTTCCGAATGCGGCACAAGAGCAGCAGCAGATACTGCTGGACGAGTGCTGCGAGCAGGAGAATCGGTATCTGAGTGAGCATGGAGGGATTTTGTATCCTGCACTTGAGGAAACTTTACGAGCGCTCAAAAAGGATTATAAGCTTTTTGTGGTAAGCAATTGCCAAAAGGGTTATATTGAGAGCTTTCTTAAGGCACACAGGCTTGAAAAATGTTTTGATGATATCGAGTGCTGGGGAAATAATCTTCTTTCAAAGGGCGAGAACAATAAGCTGATTATGAAGCGCAACAATGTCACAAGGGCTGTCTATGTGGGAGATACCGCGGGCGACGAGGAGTCGGCGAGAGTGGCGGGCATTCCGTTTGTGTTTGCGTCATATGGCTTTGGCGAGGCAAAGAGTCCGGATTATGTGATTTCGGAATTTGCCAATCTGCCGGAGATTATGGAAGAGATTTTGTTTTAAGCATAATCAGAAGCGGGCGGTATATTGCCGGCGCTTCTGATTATTTTGCGTTACGGAATATTTGCAGATAGTGCGTGATAAATTTAAGAAAAGTATGAAAAAAAGGTTAAAAAATTGAGGTATTTTACCGATATATATATAAATTTTAACAATTTCAGATATGAAATCGTTAGATAAAAGCAGCAAATGGAATTGCGAAGAACTTCAAAGGAATGAGGAGGGTGCTTTATGCAAATCAGAATGTTTATGGGAAACAGTGTGAATGTGGCATTTGGCAGAGCAGTACAGGAGAAACGCTTGTCTATGCAGGCACAACAGGGAGGCATTTTTGACAGTCCGGAGTGCGAGGTTACGATTTCAAAGGAAGGAAGAAAACTGAGCGGACAGTCTGACAGACAATACACGCAAAAGAGTGCGCAGAGTTTAAAGACAGAGAAAATGATGCAGCGGCAGCAGAAGGAATCAGAGCAGCCTGATGAAACCCTAAGTGAATATTCAGACTTGCTTGAGGAGATAAATAAGACTATAAGATCCATGCAAAATTCTAACATGACAGATGGTGATAAAGAAGCACTTAAGAAAAGGCAGCAGGTGATTAATGCAATAGGTGATCAGAAGCAAAAGCAGGTCGAGGAGAATCAAAAGAAAGCAAAAGAAGCGCAGCAAATGGCAATGCAGTCGTCGAAAAAGCAGGACGAGATTGATGAAAATAATCAAGATTTGTACGTGATGCTAAAGAGTATAGAAGAGTCCGAGAAGGCGGAGGAAGAGCGTGAAGGCGGCAAAACGCAAGAAAGCGGAGATAGTGACGATAAGACAGAAAACAGTGTGATTGATTCGATTCAAAATTCAGCATCACACTTTGCTGCATCATCCATGAGGCGCGAGATGAATGTATCCGGAATGATTGATGCGTTGCAGGGAGAAGGATATCAGTATCTTGCGCGGGCAGACGAGATTGCGCGGAATGCGTTTTCTGAGGCGCAAAGCATAGAAAAGCTTTTGCAGGATGAGAACTACACAGACGCACAAAAAAGCGAAGCGGTATTTATCTACGGCAGCAAGATGGGGCGGGATTCTTCCGATGATTTGGATATCCTGCTTAGTAAATATCGTACGGATAGAGAGAAAGCAGAAGCATTAGAGCATTATCATATGATGATGAAGAGAAACAGCGATTTTTCTGATTACAGGCGGAACGGAATGCAGCTGGTCAGGGACGCAAAGGATTGTGAAAGTGATCACTTTGCAATGAACCCGCTTTTGGGAATGGAGCAGACGAGAGACAGCATGATGCAGTCGGCGGTGGACGCTGCTTTCAACGAGGCATCGCAGGGCAAGCTTGACGAGACTTCGCAGGAGCTGGAAGATAAAGTGAAGGAATTAATTGACGAGCGCAATGATATAAACCATACAAAACCCGAAGAGGACGAGGAGAAACAAAAGGAAATCGGAGAATTGCCCGAGGCAGAGGCAGATAAAGAGAACATGAATGGAGCCGACGAGGAACAAGACCGTATAACACAAGGATAGTGGGAGTGATTCAAAACATGAGGCGGGTGTAGTGTGAATTGTGCCCCAATTTGCAGATGTATCAAATAAGGAGGATTTTTATGCAAATCAGAATGTTTACGGAAAACAATATCAATGTAACAGTCGGAAGAGTGTCGCAGGAGAAAGAACGGTTCGAACAGACGACGGGCGGCATATTTGACAGTCCGCAGTGCAAGGTTACAATCTCAAAAGAGGGAAGAAAGCTCAGCGAGCAGTCAGACAGACAGCCGTCAAGGAGCGCGCAGGAATTGAAGGAAGAGAAGCTGATACTGCGCCAACAGGAAGAGTCAGAGCAGGCAGAAGAGACAGAAAATGAATATTTGGATTTGCTTAAGCAGTTAACGAATACTATAAAATCAATGAACAATTCTTCCCAGGCGGGAGAGGACAAGGAGACGATTGAGAAAAAACAGCAGGTTTTGAGAGCATTGCGCGAGCAGAAGCAAAAGCAGCTTGAGGAAAACCAAAAGAAGGCGAAGGAAGCGCAGGAAATGGCAATGCAGTCGTCAGAGGTTCAGGATGAAGTCGATAAGAATAATCGGGATCTTTTGGTTATGCTAAAGAGTATCGAGGAATCCGAGAAGGAAGAAGAGGAAGAACAAAAGAAAGGCAAGAAAGCAGACGAAAACGGCAGCAACGGTATTAAAAAGGAAAACAGTGTAGGTGATATTATTGAAAATTCGGCATCACAGTTTATGGCATCTTCGGTAAAGCGCGAGTTGAATGCAGTGGATATGATTCAGACGCTGCATGATGAAGGGCATGCTTATCTTGATAAAGCGAATGAGATTGTGAGGAATGCGCTTGATGAGGCGGAGGACTTAAAGAAGCTTTTGGCTGATGCAGAATATACAGATGCCGAAAAGGAAGAGGCGGTATCCCGCTATCAGGTGAAAGTGATGGCAGGATATAGTGACTTGAATACTTACAGACGGCGCGGGCTGCAGATGATTAAAGATGCAAAGGAATGCCGGATTGAGCACATTAAGTATAATCCGCTTCAAGGTATGGAGGAAACGAAGGACAGCATGATGCAGTCCTCAGTGGACGCTGCTTTTCATGAGGCTGCGCAGGGTAAGCTTGATGAGACTTCGCAGGAGCTTGAGGACGAAGTGGAGGAATTGATTGACGAGCGCAATGATGTGGACCATACAGAGCCTGCCGATGAGGAGAAAGAGACACAGGAGTCTGAAAAAGTCGGGGAAAATCTGAATGCAATGCAGGAAGATGAAGATAATGAGAATGTAACACAAGGATAGTGGGAGCGTTTCAAAAGGATGTGGTAATATGAAAGTCGGGGAAGCACAGAAATTGTATCGTGCGCAGCGGGCAACCATTATTGACCGGCGCAGAAAGCTTGTGAAGAAGAAGGAAGAGATTGACAATAAAATTAAGACTACCTTTGATTTGGATAAGCGGGAAATTTATGCAAATGAGGCGGCAACCTTAGAGCTTTCGATTGGTGCACTGAATGAGAAGTTTGATGAAAATCAGGAAGTGCTTGACAGACTGACGGATCAGTATGTGTCTGTTTTTAATGCAGAAGCTTCCAAGCAGCAGAAGGACGCGATGGAAGATGCTGCGATGGAAATGAGCAAGATTCTGGAAACTGCAAGACGTATCGGGAAGGGTGCGAGAGTGCCTGCCACGGATGAGAAAAAGGTCATGGAATATAGTATGGATCTGTATTTGGCGGCAAAGAATCTTGCGATGCTAAATAAAATGAATCAGAAAAAGAAAGATAAATATGATTCGCTTTGGGGCGATGAGGAGGACAAACAAGAGTACGATCCCGAGGGGAAGGCGGAAAATGCTGAAACTTCTGTCGGAATGCCAGAGGATCTTGGGGAGCTTGGTCTGGCACTGGAATAGAAAATTTTAATTGACTTCTCATTTTGTAAGAGTATATTATAAAAGTGGACAAGTAGTTGTCACACAGTAAAAATGGAGGAACTTATGGTAAAGAAAATTGATAATAACAATATGGATGAAGCGTTAGGAAGCAGTCTTGCGCTGGTGGATTTTTCCGCGACATGGTGCGGTCCATGCAAAATGCTTGCACCTGTGCTTGATGAGATTTCGGAGGAGTTTGCGGGAAAGGTTGACTTTTTTAACGCGGACGTTGATGCAAATGATGAGCTGGCGTTAAAGTATGGCATTCAAAATATTCCTGCGCTTGTCATTTTTAAAAACGGAGAAATTGCCGACAGGAGTGTCGGGTTTCAGTCAAAGGAGAAGCTGAAAGCGTTTGTGAATGCGCAGATGGCATAGGTTGTGCGAAAAAGAATAAAAGGTAGAAGAAAAAGGGGAAATCGACATTAGCCGATTTCCCTTTTTATTTTGCAGTTCCTTTTTTGTTCCTGATTGCAGTATAGGCAATGCACCGCTTACGATACCTCGTCGTAATTCTTTGAAAAGGTCATTTCCACTACAACTTCTTCCACCAGTCCGTTATCATCGAAGTATATGTAATAGGTATATTTTCCGTCTATGTAACTCAGATCTCCATAGGAAGTTTCCTTTGGTTTCTCATATGCCTGCATGGCTGCTTTTACTTCACGATCTCTTTACAGGCGGATGCAGATCCCATTCCGGGAAACAGCTTGCAAATCCCTCAAGATTTTGTGTCAGAACTACTTTTTCCATCTTTTGGATATCCGACTCTTCTTGACCAAACATAAATTCGAGTTCGTCAAAATCATTATCAAAATTATTTTCCATTAAATAAATAACTCCTTTCTATTTGCAGACTTGAATTGCAAACTTATGCAATAATTTCTCGAACCGGATTGTTCTCAAATTGATAAACAATACCTTTGGCTTCTTTCCATTGTGCTGTTGTTTGATTGATTTTTGCTTTTCCATTTTCGATCCGATTTGCATAGTCTTGTCCGATTGCCTCTATCTTTTCTGCGATTGTCTTTTTTGTCCTAAAGGAGAAATAAACAAGGACTGCGGCTCCCGCCAGTAAAATAACGCCAAACGGCGGCATTGCAAATAGGCAGATTACACCAAGAACAGCCAGTACAATTGCACTGATCATCATTGCTTTTTCGTTGCTTCGTTTTGCTTTTTCAAGCTCTGCTGCACGCCGCGTTGTCATTTCGGCTTCAAAAGCTCTGCAAAGTTCCTCGGCATTACTTCCGTCCTCGGAAGTTCCGGTCCAGCCGTCAACCTTCATCGTAATCTGATTTGGAAATGTGTCCTTCTTTTCGGTGATATATGTTTGGAACCCTTTTCGGATATAACCGCTTAAAAAGGAAACCGCTGTCTTTCTCTCCGAAGGCGAAGTGTCTTTGTCCGTCAGAATCACATGGGACATCTGTTCGACCAGATTCAGCGTCTGCTGCTTGCGTTTCTGTTCTGCTTTAATAATAGACTGTTTCGCCGCTTCTTTATCGCCCTCAAAATGCTTTATGGCTAATAAGTATTTCTCCTCTTTTCGGAGAGGCTCTTCATCTTCGTTATACCTGCTGATGAGCTGGATCAGGCTCTCGTCAATCTTGGCTTTTAGTCTGTTTTGGTCAATGTATGCGTTGTTGATTCCGGTCAGGTTCTCTGCAATGGGATCGACTGCTAAAATTCTGCTGACATATTCATTGATGCTGTCGTACTCCGTTACAGTGCCGTCTAAATCCGGATAAAGGTGCGAAATGTCAAGACTGAACCGGCTACAGTATTCCTTCCATATTTTTTCCTGCGATGCCTCAAAGTTGCTGCTGCTTCCCCGGATTTCATTCATCCACTGCATCACGTAATCATCGCACATATGCTTCTTGTCGGGTCCGAATACGCCATTGATATAAGCGTCAATGTATGCAAAGCTTCCCTCCGAAAAATTTGCTGCGTTTTGGTGGGAGAAGTAGATTGACAGCCACTCATAGCATGTTTCCACTCTGTTATTTCTGCGGCAGATGAGCGCCATAGTAATAGCAGTTCGTTCCTCATCCCGTTTCACAGCCTCCGCAATTGCGCGCTGTGCTAAATCCCTGTCATTGCCAATCCATGCGGCAACGGCAACCAAACATGGCGCAAGCCAGTATGTGGGAGTGGATAGCATTAGCTCTTCTGATACTCTTGAAATTGTTGCTTTTTTAACAAGCGCTAAGTCGGTAGCCTGTAGTACGCCAAGCATTGTTTGCCGGATAATCTTGTAATTTCCATAGTTTTGTTCCAGTTCCTGTCTTGTTTGGACAAGCTCCGTTGCTGCCTGTTGCAGGGCAGCCTGTCTTTTCTGGTCGTTTGCCATTTCCTGAAATTTTTGCGTCAAAACCGCAATATTATGATTTGCAGTTTCAATCGCCATGTTGGTGTTATTCACCATTGTGCTAAGCTGTTCCGTTGTTGCCGAAAGCGCGTCAATTTTGCGCTCCAGCCTTGTTACGTCAATATGTACTGTTTGTACGGTTTGTTCTGCCATTTTTACCTCCTTTTGCATACGCTCTCTGTGCGGGTTGAAAAAATGAAATTATGTTTTTTCAACCGTATCCCTACAATTCTGCATCGGCTAAAAATTTAGCCTGTTTTTTTTGATAGGTACTGACAAATTTTTCCTTATATTCCTGACTGCTCATTGCATTGATAATAGTACCGATGGGAATGATATAATTGTCATAAAAGTAACGCGTCTTGGATTTTAAATAAAAGCTGTTATCCATATACGGCGAATCCGGATTGGTTTCCATCGACTTTAACAACGCAAAGCATGTCTTGGGAATTGTGCAGTGTTCTGCAAGCTCTCGATACATGTCGGCGAGTTCTTTTGTCAGATATCCGGTTGAGGTTCTCTTGGAAATTAGGTAGGGACATACCTGATCGATAAATCCGCACAATTCTTCCATGTCCTCTTCCGCCTGCATATTTGCAGCAATCAGTTGTATCATATCTGTCTCAAAATCCTGTAATCTATATGATGATGCCACAAACAGATTCCTTAGATCCTGCACCTCGTCATATTCCAAAGCGACCTCCTGCATTTGATGAAAAAAGCGTTTCAGCGCACCGTCGTTTTTTACGACAAATTCTTCGTAATAAGCCATTATATACAAAGCAGGCGCGTTGTCTGCCAAAATGTTTAAAACTTCCATCGCGTAATGTCTGGAATCCTCAAATCTGCCGTCCATAAAAAACTGTATTGCGTTCTGCCGGCTGAAAACGACTTTTCCGTTTGTATTCAGCGTTGCTCTGGAATAGTATTCCTCTTTGCCGCAGGTATTGCAGATTAGTTTTCTGTTTTTAGGATCAAATTCCACATTAGAGCTGCCGCAGCCATGACACTGTAATCCGCCTGAATTCATAGTGAACCTCCATTCGTTCATAATCTTGTGAGCAAAAGCGTTATCTTTTACGCTTCCCTTGCGTTCAATAGAAAATTACGTTTGTTTATCGCGTGCTGTTGATGCGGCTGTTTCGCACGCTCCATGTGCTTGCAGCATCTTTGATGCTATGGATTATCGTATCTGTGTCCAAGCCGCCTGACAATTCTTCCTGAATCTTGTATAACTTCTCAAGAAATGCTTTCTCGTCGTTCTCGGAAAAGCTTTGAGACACATTGTTGCTGTAATCGACAGTTTCTTTGAGCTTTAATAATTCCTGTCTGATGCCTGTGTCTTTGGAGATGCTTAGCAGTACTGATAATTGCTGTGATATATTTGCGATATTCTTCATTTTTTCAGGTGCATATTCCGTCAGATCGTTAACGCGCATAAGATGTCTGACTGCCCCGTAGAACAGCACACCGTAAATCAGAATCAGTAACAGGTTTGCCACGATAAAAACAGGCATCAGCGAAAATATCTGCATAAATGCAAAATACAGATTCAGCAAAATCATAAGAACCACGAATACGGCGGTATAGTATACGGGAATACAACCGGTTTCCGTTGTGCTGTGATTGCTTTTTTCAAGAAAGTACACACTTATTCCGGCGGCCGCAAAGCCTACAAGCCCGAACAGAAAACCGAGCCAATAATTGGGGCCTGCATAGAGGAAGCTCCAGCATAAGATAAATCCGACAATCCATATCACTGTCAGTCCTGCCAAAAGTATTTTTTTAATCATTTTTATAACCATGCTCCTTTCACAGTTTGCGAGTTCAATGTGAGCTTGTTCACAATGCTGTCATGCACAAGCTGCCTCTTTTTTCTACACCGGATTTCCGCACTCAAGGCAGAATTTTGCCCCGCTTACGAGCTCCTTACCGCAGTTTGCGCATACCTGCAATAATTTTTTACCGCAGTTTGGACAGAACTTCGCTCCCTTTACAACAACACCGCCACACTCCGGACAATGCTCTTCAGTAACCAGCTTTTGTCCACAGTTGACACAGAATTTTGCCGATGACGGATTCGGTGTCTGACACGCGGAACATATGGTTGACTGCTGGTTATTCGCGGGCTGCTGCTGCATACTGCCGATTGTGTTTTGCGCAATTGCATTCATTCCTGTTCCTACAGCACCGCCAACGCCGACTCCCATGCCAAGCCCCATGCCTGCACCCATGAGTGTTGCCGCAGTTCCTTCGTTTGCGGCGGCAGACTGCATGACCTGAAAAGACTGTTCCTGCTGATAGGTATAGCCTTCCCGCTCCCGCATACGCGCTCTTGCGGCAGATTCAATGTCCATTTTTGCAGCGGACCCTTCTGCCTCGAGTCTGTCGCGCTTCTTTTGAATTTTCATTTCATTAATTGCGGCAAGGTCTTCATCAGGCGCATTAATATTTGAGAAAGAAAAGTTATCCAGCGTTAAGCCAAATTCAGCAAAATGTTCTATCAGTTTATTCTTAATTATTTGGGAAAAATCAGAAAGGCGGGTGTTAATTTTTAAAATACCAATCTGCTGGTCAACAATGCTTTTCGCCAACAGGTCAGGGACGTATTCTAAAATTTTAGCCCTCATAAAGTTGACAAGCTCGTCTCTTGTGTAGTCTGCGCGGGTTCCTACAATTTTTTGGAGGAATTTGCGGGCATTGATTACGGCATTTGCCGAATCGGTCTGATCAATATGTACGCCAAATAATCCGAACGCACGTACGTGTACGTTGATGCCTTCTTCCGGATCTTCCACAACAGTCGGGGCATGTGTTCCCCAGCTTAACTCGTTCATATAAGTTGTATTGATAAAATAAACCGTACTGTGAAATGCGGATTCTCCTCCCGTTAAGGTATGGGCGATATTTCGAAACGGAGCAAAACGGCTGTCCCCTGTTTCCAGCTTAATCTTGCAGGGACCGATAAATGTTGCCACCTGCGCCTGTCCGGATCCGGTAGCGTCCAGAGAGCCTTCTGCCGACATATTATTTGTGAATACTGCCATTTGCGATGCGCCTACAATTAAATAGGAGCCGTTTGGGAAATCTTCATAAATATGCTTATGTACAATGATTGCGGCTTCTTTGTCACTTTCCGGTTCCCATTTGATGGTATCAACGGAAAATGAGCCGAGAATTCCTGAATGTGGCTGTTCTTTTGGATTTTTGTTGAATAACGCCATGTTCCTTTTATCCTTTCTGTACCTTGATTTATTTTATAATTTGTCAATATATTCCATTATACATGATAATTTCCAAAAAGTCGATAAAATAGTGAGATATGGCCATTGACGGACATATATGTCTAGTCAGGCCGCCTTTTATGCGCTTTTGAAAAACATGTGTCTATTCGTTAAATGCTAGTGACAAAAGGATATGAAAATCCCTGTATAGTTCACAATTTCTTCACACTCCATTTAAGCTTCGCTTAAGCTTTCCACTGTATACTTATCTCATAAATAACACCAAAAACCGCAGAGGAAGAGAGGAGTATTGAGAAACAATATGGCATATCAGGCAGTTTTTAAGCGGTATGAAATGAAATATATGATGACAGGAAAGCAGCAAAAGACAGTATTGGAGGCGATGCTTCCGCATATGCGGCTTGACAGCTTCGGACATACGCAAATCAGAAATGTCTATTTCGATACGGACAATTACAGACTGGTGCGGCGCTCCATTGAAAAACCAAGCTATAAGGAAAAGCTTCGCATCCGAAGCTATGAAAAGGTAATAGCGCAGGATAAGATTTTTGTCGAATTAAAAAAGAAGTATGACGATATCGTCTACAAGCGGCGGGAATCCCTTCCGTACACCGACTTGTCCGCATGGCTGAAAAAAGGAAGCACAGCGCCGTTTCCGGTTGATACGCAGATTGGGCGCGAGATTGCATACTTTTTTACGTACTATCAGACGATGGAGGCAAAGGTATTTTTATCTTATGAACGGGAAGCGTTTTATGCGTTGGACGGAAGTGATTTCCGCGTGACGTTTGATGAAAATATTTTGGCAAGACGGGAAGCATTATCACTTTCGGAAGAGATATGGGGCGAACGGCTGATTGATCAGGATTGTGTGCTGATGGAGATTAAAACCTCGGGCGGTATCCCGCTTTGGATGACGAAGGTATTGACGCAGGGGCGGATTTATAAGACCTCTTTTTCAAAATACGGCGCAGCGTATCTTAACATGATTTACGGCGCGGAGGACGCGAATCGAAAAATATTTATTGCTTAAAAAGGACAGGAATCTGTTTCTTAGCGGAAAACAGGCTTGTGTCTGTCGGTGTTGGCAACGGGCACATCTTAAAACAGGAAAATACAGGAAGGAGCAATTATTAAAATGCCGGAAACAATATTGAAAGGATTATTTGACGCTGAAACGGCTGACGTTATCGCAGTGTCAGATTTTATGATTTGCATTCTCAGTTCACTTGTTATAGGATTAATAATAGCAGTGATGTACATGTACAAAAACGAATATTCGAGAAGCTTTATTGTAACGCTTGCCATGATTCCCGCAATTGTATGCGCGGTCATTATGATGGTTAACGGAAATGTGGGCGCGGGAGTTGCGACGGCAGGGGCGTTCAGCCTTGTGCGGTTTCGGTCACTGCCGGGTACTGCAAAAGAAATCGGTGTTCTCTTCCTTGCAATGGGAACGGGTCTGATAACAGGAATGGGGTATATCGCCTACGGATTTTTGTTTGCAATCGTATTAAGTGCAGCCTATGTGCTTTATTCACAGACCGGATTCGGCACCAAAAAGCAGACCGCCTTAAAAAAGACGATGCGTATTACGATTCCGGAGGATTTGGATTACACAGAGGTTTTTGACGATCTTTTTGAGAAGTATACAAAGGACAACGAGCTTGTCAGCGTGAAAACGACCAATATGGGAAGTCTTTTCCGGCTGACTTATGATATGACATTAAAGGACAGAAGCGTGGAAAAGGCATTGATTGATGCGATCAGATGCCGGAACGGGAATTTGGAAATCACTGTTTCAAGGCAGGAAACGACAATGCAGCCAGAGCTTTAATTGGAGAAAACTGATAAAATGGTTTCCTTTATATGTAGTTGTTATAATAGAAATTTTAAAATAGAAGTTTTGTGACAGAAAAGAGGATTTAAGATGAAAAAATATCAATTACTTGCAGCGGTATTATCCGCCGGTTTACTGATGACAGCCTGTTCCAATACCTTAGAAGTGACGCAGGAAAACATAGTTGGCAAAAATGCAGGCGAGGATGAACGTGAAAATATTAACAATGATGCGGCCAATCATATGGCCAGTCAGACATTTGAGGGAGAAACGACCATAATTGCTCCCGACGATGTATTTTCAAAGCGCGATTTAAGCGGTGAATATGCGGAAGACGAATGTGAAAGGATAACGCTGCGCGGTGACGGCGCAACGACGGACAGCGCAGGCGTTGCGATTGATGCGAATACCATAACCGTTAACAGGGAAGGTACTTATATTATTGAAGGCACAATGAAAAACGGCATGATTATCGTGGACGTTGACAAGTCTGAAAAAGTGCAGCTTGTTCTTAACGGAGCAGATATTACAAGCGCCATGTCAGCGCCGGTTTATGTTAAGAGCGCCGATAAAGTCTTTATCACGCTCGCGGACGGGACGGTAAATACGCTCACAAACAGCGGTTCGTTTGAGGCGATAGACGATAACAATATTGATGCCGTTATCTTTTCCAAGGACGATTTAACCCTGAACGGAACAGGAAGCCTTACGATTGCCTCTCCGGCAGGACATGGCGTTGTTTCCAAAAATGATCTTGTAATAACGAACGGAACCTACATCATTACGGCAGCTTCCCACGGACTTTCGGGAAAGGAAAGCGTCGCAGTTGCAGACGGCAGCTTCACGATTACGTCGGGAAAGGACGCAGTTCATTCGGAAGATGATGAAGACGATACGTCAGGATGGGTTTATATAGAGGGCGGAACTTTTGACTTTGCGGCAGAAGGTGACGGAATCGAAGCATTGAATGAAATTTATATTGCCGGCGGCAGCCTTACGGTAACGAAGTCTGAGGAAGGCTTTGAAGCCCGCCTGATTAATATCAGCGGCGGAACAATCGATATTACATCTTTGGACGACGGCTTGAATGCGACAGACAAGAGAACTTCCACACAGACAGCGCGGAGTGAAAATGCAGGCAGCTTTCGCGGAGCGGGTGATACGCATGCGGACGCGAATATCAATATCACAGGCGGAACAGTCAGAATTAATGCGGAAGGCGACGGGATTGATTCCAACGGTTATATTACGGTCAGCGGCGGGGAAGTCTTTGTGATGGGATCTGCCGGCGGAGGCGACGGCGCGCTTGATTACGGCATTTTTGCGCAAGTGAGCGGCGGAACAGTGGTGGCAGCAGGACAGAGCGGTATGGCAGTAAACTTTTGCGAGGGTTCTACACAAGGCGCTATTCTTGTAAATATACAGTCACAGCAGCAGGCAGGGACAGACGTTATGCTTCTTGACAGCAACGGAAAAGAGCTGATTGTGCACACGATTGAGAAAGGCTACGACTCCGTTGTGGTGAGCTGTCCCGAAATTGTTGACGGCGGAACCTATACGCTGAAAATAGGAACGGAAGAAACGCAGATTACAATGGACGGTTTGATTTATGGGTCCGGTCATGAAATGGGCGGCGGACGCGGAAATATGAAAGGCGGAGCGGATCAAACGCCGCACCGGGGCGGAAGGCAAAACGGAGAAATGCCGCCGAATGGAGAAATGCCACCAAATGGAGAAAAACCGGACGCAGAAATGCCGAATGAAAAAGATTTTGGCGGAGAGAAACCAAATCGTGAAAATTTTAACGGTCAAAGACCAGACAGGGATCATTCAGAAAACGCAGTAGATATATAATTACCGGAAAACGGGAGGAAACAAAAGTGAGACTTCTGCTGGCAGAGGACGAGAAATCGCTTTCCAAAGCAATTGCAGCCATATTAAAAAAGAACAATTACACAGTAGATACTGCTTATGACGGAGTAGAGGCGCTTGCATACGTTGATGCAAATGAATATGACGGGATTATTTTGGACGTGATGATGCCGCAGCTTGATGGAATCGGTGTGCTTCAAAAGCTTCGTGCACAGGGGAATGCGACGCCGGTCATTATGCTGACGGCGAAGGCGGAGGTTGAGGATAAAGTGTTTGGACTTGACAGCGGCGCAAACGATTACCTCACAAAGCCGTTTGCCGCAAAGGAGCTTTTGGCGCGTATCAGGGCAATGACGAGGAGCGCTGTGGGAATGGTACAGACGGACGCAAGGCTTTGTCTTGGAAATATTACGCTTGACAGTGCAACCTTCGAGTTGTCCTCACCTGTGGGAAGCTTTACGCTTGCGAATAAGGAATTTCAGATGCTTGAGTTTTTGATGCGCAATCCGAAACAGATTATATCCGCGGAACAGCTTATGGACAGAATATGGGGATTTGACACCAATGCGGAAACAAATGTCGTATGGACTTACATTTCCTATCTGCGCAAAAAGCTCACTGCGCTCAAAGCAGATGTGGAGATTAGGGCAAGGAGAAATGCAGGCTATTATATTGAATGTATAGAGGAGCAATAGACGATGATTAACAGGCTTCGCACAAAATTTATTATACTGTCAACCATATCACTTTTGCTGCTGCTGGTTGTCATTGTAACGTCTGGAAGCCTTCTTACATATAGAGAGCTGCTCGTAAATGCGGATACTATGCTTGACATGCTTGCGGACAGGGGCGGGCAGGAAAATAAACCAATACTTCCAAAACCGCCTAAGAATGAGATGCCTCCGATAGAGAACTCCGATGAAACAAATGAAGATAAAAATGACACACATGTCAGAAAAAGAGGGTTTTGGGGTGGCAGAAAATTGTCCCCCGAAGCAATGTATGAGTCGCGTTTTTTCAGGGTTATCGTGTCGGTGGACGGAGAAATTACGGACATTAATACGGAAAACATACTGCTGATCGACCAGAACGAAGCAGAGGCGTATGCAAATGCCGTGTTAAACAGAAATCCGGCACACGGTTTTGTCGGAGCTTTCCGGTATCTAAAACTGCAAAGAGAAAATGACACATGTGTCATTTTTTTAGACTGCGGAAGAAGTCTTGATACATTCCATGCTTCTCTCATAATTAACTGCCTGATTTCTGCCACTGCTTTTTTGGCAAGCATGATTATTATCATTATTGTCTCAAAAAAAATAGTCGCTCCTGTTTCGGAGAGCTATGAAAAGCAGAAGCAGTTTATCTCTATGGCCGGACATGAGCTCAAAACGCCGCTTACGATTATCAGTGCGGACGCAGAGGTGCTTGCAATGGAGATTGAAGAGGAAAACGAATGGCTGTCCGATAT
Organism: uncultured Lachnospiraceae bacterium; assembly: GCA_910577115.1. GTDB lineage: Bacteria > Bacillota > Clostridia > Lachnospirales > Lachnospiraceae > COE1. The sequence goes on along the minus strand of CAJTMC010000007.1, from coordinate 16,106 downwards.
CTGCAGCCAGACAGAACGCATGGCAGTATTGACAAATGACCTTTTAAGTCTTTCCAGAATGGACGAAAACAGGGAACAGTTTACGATGCTTGCGTTTCCGGTCTCCGATGTTGTGAGCGAGACGGTGCAGTCTTTTCAGACACTTGCGCACAGTAAGGGAAGGAATATCGTTTCCGACATTACGCCGATGCTTTCCTGCACAGGCGACGAAAAGGGGATTCGGCAGATAACGGGTATTCTGCTTGACAATGCGATTAAATATTCCCAATCGACAGACATTGTATTAGAGCTGAGAAAAAAAGGACACAATATTGTCCTGTCAGTGACAAACAGCACCCAGCCGTTAACGCAGGAGCAGCTCGGACAGCTGTTTGACCGTTTTTACCGCACGGAGCAGTCGCGCAATTCGGAGAAGGGCGGTTATGGACTTGGGCTTTCCATAGCGAAATCCATTGTGGAGGCGCATAAAGGAAAAATTACCGCAACTGCACCAAAAGCCGGTTCTGTGCAGATTACGGTAACGCTTCGCAATGGTTAGTCATCTTTCGCTTTTTCGAGTGTAAAGATAAATTCGGTTCCTACGCCTTCCGTGCTGATAACGTTGATGTTTTCGTTGTGTGACTGGATAATTTCCTTTGTAATGGAAAGCCCCAGTCCGGTACCTTTTTTATCCTTTCCGCGTGAAAGGTCTGTCTTATAGAAGCGGTTCCAAATCAGCTTAATGCTGTCGCCGGGGATTCCGATACCGCTGTCCTTTACGGAGACGAGCAGCTTGTTGGAACGCTCAATGGTTTCTATTTTGATAGACGAATTTTTGTGGCTGAATTTGATTGCATTGTCCACAAGATTGTAAAGCACCTGCTGGATTTTTACCATGTCGGCGTTTACCAGCATTTCTTCATCTGTGAGAACAAGCTCAATGGAAATTAGTTTATTACGGCAGGTTCCTTCAAAGGAGGCAGCCGTATTTTTTATGACCTGATTGATATCAAAATCGGTGCGGTCAAGAATCATGCCCTTTGTGTTTAAATTGTTGAGTGTCAGCAGCGAGTTTGTCAGCTTGGTCAGACGGTTGGTTTCGTTTAACACGATTCCGATATATTTTTCGTGCTGTTCCACGGGAACGGTACCATCAATCATTGCCTCAAGATAGCCGCGCATGGAGGTGAGCGGTGAGCGGAAATCGTGTGAAATGTTTGCCACGAGCCGCTTTTGGTTATCCTCGCCCTTGGCAACTTCACTTGCCATATAGGCAAGCGACGCCGCCAGATAGCCGATTTCGTCCTCGCTGTCAACCTGAAATTCATAGCGGAAATTGCCGACTGCGTATTGTTCCGTGGCGTGTGTAATTTTACGCAGCGGAATATAGACCATTTCCGTAAAGAACAACAGAATAATCAGCGACAGCAAAAACAAAATGACCAGCGTGATATAGGAGATATTTAAGAGCGAGTTGCAGGAGCGCTCAAGCTCTTCCATAGAGGTATGGATAACCACATAGCCCTTCACCTTGTATTTTGCCGTAATCGGTGCAAAAGCGGAAATCATTTCCTCGTCAAACATGCCAAAAAAGTTGCCGACGGTGTAAAAGGAGCTGCCCGTAATGGTCGGGCTGAAATTCGGGATTGTGGTCGGATTTTCAATGTCAAGCGGGGAGCTGGAATCCAAAATGACAAGTCCCGAGGGATTGACAATCCAAATGGATGCATCTACAAAGGTTCCGATTGCCTCAATCTGCCGCCATACGGATTCCAACGTAATTTCGCTGTTATAGAGGTCGGCGGCATAGGAGTCGGCAATGAGAAGCGCCTCTTTATAGAGCGTGTCCGCGCGCTCGCGTTTTAAGTGTTCGAGCGTCATGCTTGACGTAAACGTTGCTACCACAATAAAGCCAAAAAAGGCAAATATAAAATATGCAAGTACAAATTTCAGATATAACGTGCGTTTCATGCTTTGACCTCAAATTTATAGCCTATGCCCCATATCGTGGCAATTCGCCATGCTTCGTGATCCTTTATTTTTTCGCGCAGACGTTTAATATGCACATCTACGGTGCGGGTATCGCCAATATATTCATAACCCCATATTTGATCCAACAGCTGCTCCCTTGTAAATACGTGGTTTGGGGAGGCGGCAAGAAAATATAACAGCTCAAGCTCCTTTGGCGGCATATCGATGGTATTTCCGTTATAAATGACAGCGTAATTTGTGAGGTTGACTGTCAAATCGGGATAGCTCACCTGCTTTGCGGTGGATACGGCTGCAGCGGGAGCCGCTGCTTTAAAGCGGCGCAGAACTGCCTTTACGCGTGCCACAAGCTCCTTTGTATCAAAGGGCTTTTCCAGATAATCGTCGGCGCCAAGTTCCAGTCCGAGCACCTTGTCAAAGACTTCACCTTTGGCGGAGAGCATAATAATTGGCGTCTGCGATTTCTGTCGCACCTCGCGGCATACTTGGTATCCGTCAATACCAGGGAGCATCAGGTCAAGTAAAATTAAATCGGGGGAAAAGGTTTCGAATTCCCGAAGCGCCGATTCTCCGTCGTATACAATTTTTGTCTCAAAGCATTCCTTTGTCATATATAATGAAATAAGCTCTGCAATGTTTTCGTCATCGTCTACAATCAAAATTTTCTGTTTATTTGCCATAATTTATCATTCCTTTTCCATTGATATGGAGAATGCATGTTCTTTGCATTCTTCTAAACGCAAGCTGCTGAGGTTGCGCTTTTTTATTTAAACTCCGCAATTGTAACACCGGCATCACCTTCGCCGTACTCTCCCAAATGAAACGTTTTCACATAGGAAACGCGTTTTAAGTGTTTCTGCACCGCCTGACGGAGCGCTCCCGTACCCTTTCCGTGGACAATGCGCACGCTGGGCGCATGGGATAGGTAAGCGTCGTCAAGATACTTGTCAAGCTCCGCAATCGCTTCGTCAACAGTCTTTCCGAGCAAATTAATTTCTGTCGAAAGCGTAGCGGTTTTTGACATGGAAATCCGATTGGTATCAGAGCCTGTGCTGGAAAAGCTTTTTTTGTAATTGGCGATACCGGGCATCGTTTCCTCCTTTGCGAGCACTAAATCCTTTATATTCACCTTAGAGCGGATAATGCCGCACTGTACAAATAAATCGCCTTTTGCGTCGGGCAGTGTCGATACCGTGCCTTTTAATCCCATCGTCACCACTTTAACCATGTCACCTTGCTTTATTTGGCTCGGCTTCAGAACCTTGTGTGTGGGTTTAGTCTCTGTGACGCTGAGTTTGTTATTTTTTTCACTAATCTTGTCACGTATCTTTGTGCGCGCTTTTTCCAAATCCTTTATGGTCGTCTGACTGCCAGCCTTTTGAATGTTTCGTATGGTTTCGTCTGCCACGTCTTTCGCATCTTGAAGGATTTTCCGTGCCTCCTCGTTTGCCTGACGCAGAATCTTATCCTTCTGCGCGTCAAGCCGTTCCTGTTTTTGCTCCAGTTTTTGTTTTAAGGAAGCGATTTCTGCCTTGTAGCTTTGGATTTCGTTTTGCTCCTTTTCAATCGTGCGGCGGCTTTCCTCAAGATTTGTCAATAAATCTTCAAAACTCTCCTCTTCTTCGCTGATATGCTCCTTTGCAGATGCGATAATCTCGTCAGGAAGCCCTAGCTTTGAGGAGATAGCAAAGGCGTTGCTCTTTCCGGGAATGCCGATTAAAAGCCGGTAAGTAGGACGCAGTGTTTCTACATCAAACTCGCAGCACGCGTTTTCGACATAGGGCGTAGTGAGGGCAAAAACCTTCAGTTCACTGTAATGCGTGGTAGCCATTGTGCGGATTCCTTTGTCGTGCAGATGCTTTAAAATCGCAATCGCAAGCGCTGCGCCTTCTGTAGGGTCGGTGCCCGCGCCAAGCTCATCAAAGATGCACAGGGAATTTTCATCAGCGTTTTTTAATATGGAAATTGTGTTTGTCATGTGCGCCGAAAAGGTTGACAAGTTTTGCTCAATGCTCTGCTCGTCACCGATATCCGCATACACTTCCGTAAATACGCCAAGCTCCGAGCGGTCGAGTGCGGGAATATGAAGTCCTGACTGCCCCATCAGCGTGAAAAGTCCGACTGTTTTTAACGATACGGTCTTTCCGCCTGTGTTTGGTCCGGTGACAACCAAAAGGTCAAAATCCGCACCTAAATTAATATCAATAGGAACGACGGTTTTTTTATGCAATAAAGGGTGTCTTCCCTTGCGGATATTAATATATCGCCTGTTATTAAATAACGGGCGTGATGCATTCATGTCAATTGCGAGACTTGCGCGGGCAAACATAAAGTCCAAAATTGTCAAAAGACGGTAATTATTTGCTAACGCTTCCGTGTGTTCACTTGCATTTGCACTTAATTCTGCCAAAATTCTTTCGATTTCATCTTGCTCCTGCATTGCGAGCTCCTTGAGCTGGTTGTTCAGATTTACAATGACAGTTGGCTCGATAAACAGCGTGGAACCGGTGGCAGACTGGTCATGAATCATGCCGGGAACGTTGCCCTTATATTCGGATTTGACAGGAATACAATAACGGTTGTTACGCATTGTAATCACTGCGTCCTGCAAATAGGTGCGGACGCTTCCGTTTACCATGTTTGTGAGCTGGCTGTGGATTTTTTCGTTTGTGAGGTTGATACTGCGGCGAATATGCTTTAAGGTGGGGCTTGCGTCGTCGGCAATTTCTTCCTCTGACAGAATGCAGCGGTTGATTTCGTTTTGCAGCGGCGTCAACGGTTCCAAATTTGCAAAAAATTTCTGCAGGCTGTCCTCAACCTCATCGTCATGCTCTGTACGTGAAAATGCCTTTGCTCTTGCTGCGCAGGCAAGCGATGCGGAAATTTTCAACAGATCGGCAGCAGAAAGCGCGCTCCCGATTTCCAATGCCTTGATGCTGTAGCTGATATCTTTATTTCCGCTGAAATTTGCGCGGTCTCCCTTTATTAAACGAGAGAATGCGTCGGCAGTCTGCGTTTGCGCTTCTTCGATTTTATGAAGCTCAGTCATGGGTTTTAAGATTTTGCAAAGCTCCTTGCCCGGAGCAGAGGTTGCCTTTTCCGTCAGCAGATGTATTATTTTATCGTATTCCAGTATTCGTATTGCTTTTTCGTTCATAAAAAGTTCTCCTTGTTGTAGCTGCCTGTGTTGTTTCCGGTTGTCTTTTCATTTTATCACAAAACAGGCTACACATCAAATAATCCCCAAAGTTCTTTCATATGATAATACCATACCGGGCGGTATGCATCGTAATCACCTGAAACATAGAGAGCAAAGACAGATAAAACGAGATATAATATCGTAATACAGCATAACAATGCAATCGTGCGGCACCATGTGGTTTCAGAAATTTTGTATGTATGCATGTTTCCTTCGCTGTAGTAATGCTCTATTAATGTAAACAGAACCATAAATGCCGCAAGATAGAATAAAATACTAAAATCTGCAATATATCTTGTCAAAATCCCGGCCATTTGCGTATCGGCACATACAATCAGGAACGCGCCAGCCAAACTGATGCAGGTAAACAAAAATACTTTCTTGTCTTTCAATTTCTTGCGGCAATGAAAGACAAGAAAACAAGGCCATAAAATAAGGTTTGTGGCAAAAATGCCGCCGATGCCGGGTTCATGTATGGTCTTTCCCTGATAAGCAGTCTGAAAGTGCGTTATACTGATATACGGGAACTCAATATTGACAGATGCAGGCTGAAATAAATAGGACCATATTGCCGGAATGAAGCGGGCAAAATGAAATTCGCGTTTTGTCATATCATTTGTTGTAAGGTTGTAGGCAGCACCAAAGTCAAAAGGGGAACCAAACCGCGCGGCATTGTACCACATGAGGAAGGCTGCTATTATAATATAAGGAAGGCAGAAGGCGGCAATAAGTGACAGATGTCTGCCGATGTTTTTCTTATCCTTCAGATCCTTTCGCATTTCCTTCCATTGCCCTGCAAAAATCGGTAATGCAAGAAAGCTTGCCAGCAGAAGCTGTGGCCTGCATCCTGCAACAAGCGCCATGCAAAGAGAACCGGCAGGAATTTTCCACTTATTATGTTTTTCCGGTTCCGCCAGACAGCTTATCCATAAATATAATCCCCACACAGTAAAGTCAAGTCCCGCCATGATTGCCATATTGTAAATACAGACACGTTTTGCAAATATCAAAGTTCCAATTCCCAGCATAAACGTGATTTGGAACAGATAATATAATTTTACAGGCAGTTTCCTGCAATAAGTTTTTATTAAGGTACCGGCCAATTGAAAGGATCCTGCAATCAGCCCGATTAATAAAATCATATAGGGGACAATATGCGGCAAATCCGTGCCTGTAAGCAGGTAATACGGCAAATACATTAGGACAACCGGAGCTACTCCGAAATAGACATAGAGTTTGCCGTCAAAGTAAGCATAATCCCATTTGTATCCGCCAACTCCCAGCGCTGTTCGTTCTGTTCTGTCATAAGGGTTTTCCGCTGCCAAAAGCCGCTCATCGACATCAACGTCCATATGAACCATACCATTTGCAAGGGAATGGGTTAAATCTGTATATTTATCGAGCGTAGCAAGTCCGTACCTGTCATTTCCGATTAGCGTTAATGGAAACACTACGGCAATACACAGCAGCAGAATGAAACCGGCAGTCACTTTCTGCCTTTTGGAATTTGGATTATAATAAACATTATATGGCTTGAAAAATAATGTATTGATAAGGAAATACAAAATATACATTACGAAAACGCGCTCTATGGAGAAAAACAATGGGACAGGCTGATTTAAGATAATATCATTGACTGCGATTGTCGTTCCGCTTTCATATGGAAATGTCAGCTTTAATGATTTCAAGTCGCCATAGGGATAAATCGTTATATAATTACATTTGTCCAATAGAGGTGAGACGACTTTTTTACTTACACCATAATAGTCTTTGCTTCCGGAGTCAATCATATTTACCATGAGCGTTAGAACATTGCGATCCGTTTCTTTGTAGGTCCATATATTGAGATGCAGATTTTCTACTTCCCGATTGATATTTTTGATTTCCAGATAGGAATTATTTCCAATGACATAATCGCTCCCCATTTTTAAGGGGATGCCTGTTTCAGTGTATACTTCATCAACACGAATCGGATTGTAATTCATCGTAAGCCAAAAGGAGTGGTTCCATACAAAGATCTCAATAAGTAATATAAGGACTATTGCAGCATTCGCTCTTTTCCAATTGATTTTCTTAAGTCTGTTAAGCATAATTTCATCTCTTTCTTTTTGTTTGATTTGCATAAAATAAATATAATAATTTTAATAAAAATTATAACGGATATTGAATAAGAGTGCAACTCTCCAAACGAAACCGTCAAGGTACAAAAAGGTGTAAAGCCTTGAATTAAACAGACTTTACACCCTTATCGTGATATTTTTAGTTATGCAGTTATACTAATGTACCCTTTTCAAGCCATGTCCGATTTTCAGCACTTGTACCCAATGCGTCAAGTGCCACATTATAAGTATCGGATATTTTTCGATTGATCATGTATATCTCTTTCTTAATCTCTAATTGCCCCATTGACAATTTGTCGATTTTTTCTTTCATGCCTTGTATTTCTGATTTCATGCCTTGCATTTCTGATTTCATGCCTTGCATTTCTGATAGAATGAAATCAAGTTTTTCGCTGTCTGTCATTTTTATACCACTCCTTTGTTGTGATTGCTGATTGTGTTGTTTGCTTAAGTGTTTAATGTAAGTATATCACAACTTAGATATAAAGTCTATTTAATTGTTAAACCATTGACCATAAAACGGCTATCGGATATACTAAGAGTTGGACAAAAAGAGGAGATAACAAAGGGGCATGATGCTATGACGGATAATGAAAAGAAAGAAGACTTAAACAAACATGATGCGGCGAGTGATTTTGACTTTTTACAGGAGCGGATTAAGGAACGCCCTATAAATAAGAAGAAACTCCTAAAAAAGACAATTATAACGGCATCAATGGCAGTGCTTTTCGGATCGCTTGCGTGCCTGTCATTTTTACTGTTAGAACCGGTGCTGAATAATTGGCTTTACCCCGAGGAGGAGCCGGAAGTCGTGACTTTTCCGCCGGAACAAAACGAGATGCTTCCGGAAGATATGCTGACGGAAGGCGGAACTACGCAGCCGGAACAAACGATGCCGGAGAGCGGGACGGCACAAAGTACCCAGCCACAATCGCAGGAAAATCCGCAGACGGAGATAAACACAGAGTCGGCAGCAAATACGGAAAGCAATCCGCAGGAGTCCCAGACTGCGCCTGAGGAGGAGCCTGCCTTAAAAGCGTATCAGACGCAGTATGAGGAGCTGTACAATGCCTATCGGGAGATTAGCTCAAGTATGGTGACGGTTACGGCAGTGTACTCTGATGTGGACTGGTTCAATAACACCTATCAGAGAGAGGGAACGACTGCGGGCGTGGTTATTGCAAACAACAACAGGGAACTGCTGATTTTGTCAAAAAAAACACCAATTGACATGGCAGAAAATATACGGGTAACATTCTGCAACGGAGTCAATGCAGATGCCGAAATAAAAAAATATGACAAAAACACAGACCTTGCAGTTCTTGCGGTGGATTTAAAATATGTAGGCAACGCTACACTTGATTATGTATCAGTGGCTGCACTTGGCAGTTCTGCACCATCAGGGATTATCGGTACTCCTGTAATTGCGGTTGGTAATATTTTGGGATATAATGATAACGTGTGTTATGGAATGATAACATCAAAAGGAAACAATGTGGAACTTGCCGACAATGGATATAAGCTGATTACAACAGACATCTACGCGAGTGAAAACCCGAGTGGAATTCTTGTCAATCTTGCGGGAGAAGTAATTGGAATCATTGACAACAGCTATAACAATCCCGACACCAAAAATCTGCTCTCGGCAATCGGAATAACGGAGCTTAAGGGCATGATAACAAAACTGTCAAACGATGAGGACATTCCATATCTTGGCATATACACGCAGGATATTCCATCGCAGGCGCGAATCGAGATGGGATTGCCGCAGGGAGCATATATTTTTGACATTGATATGGACTCGCCGGCTATGCTGAACGGAATGCAGAAGGGTGACATTATTGTGCAGGTAGGAACGCATGAAATCCGCAGTGCGGCTGATTATATGAATGCACTGCGCGACGCTGTGATTGACAGAAATCTAAAGGTTGTTGTACAGCGCGCAAGTGTAGATTCCTATGAGCAGATGACTTTTACGGTACAGCCCGTGCAGAGAGAATAGTTTTTATAAAGGAAAGCTGACGTTTTATGTGCTGCCGTTTAGAAAGCTGGCATTCGTAAATAAATTGCAGGGAAAGCTGCATATATTATGTATATTGAACTCGCAGATTGAGCAGGAATGGAGGACTACAATGAAGTATATTAAAGATTATAAGGACGGGGACAGAGTTTTTGATGTTTATTTTTGTAAATTTAAAAGCTCGGCAGTGACGAAAAACGGGAAAAGCTATGACAATGTGATTTTACAGGATAAGACCGGAACGCTTGACGCCAAAATCTGGGACCCGAACAATGCGGGGATTGCTGATTTTGATGCAATGGATTATATTGAAGTTTACGGTGAGGTCACAAGCTTTAATGGAGCGCTGCAGGTGAATGTGAAGCGCGTGCGCAAGTGTGCGGAAGGCGAATACGACGAGAAGGAATATATGCCGGTCAGCAAAAAAAATTTGGACGAAATGTTCGCAGCGCTTTTAAAATTAATAGATAGTATCGAGAATACATATCTGAACACGCTGCTGAAAAAGTTTTTCGTAGACGATAAAGCCTTTGCAGAGCGCTTCAAGAAAGCATCTGCGGCAAAATCCGTTCATCATGGTTTTATCGGGGGACTTTTAGAGCATACGCTTGGCGTGACAAAGCTGTGTGATTACTACTGTTCGGCCTATCCGGTTCTCAAGAGGGATTTGCTGCTGACGGCTGCAATCTGCCATGACATAGGAAAGGTGAGAGAAATCAGCGCATTTCCCGAAAACGATTATACTGACGAAGGACAATTTTTAGGGCATATTGTCATCGGGTCCGAAATGCTAGGGGAAAAAATCAGAGAAATTGCAGGGTTTCCGCCGATGCTGGCAATGGAGTTAAAGCACTGCATTCTTTCGCATCATGGCGAATATGAGTTTGGCTCACCCAAAAAGCCTGCCATTATAGAAGCAATGGCACTGACATATGCAGACAATACAGATGCAAAAATGGAAACATTTACGGAGATTCTCTCTTCCACACAGGAAACAGGATGGATTGGCTTTAACAGATTGTTTGAGTCAAATCTTAGAGGCAGCAGTATGGAATAAGGGGAATGCTTTTGTGAAGCAATGCTTACAGCAGGGAGGTCTTGGTGGAGTACAAAAAAGATGATTTGATAACATTGGTTATTGATGATATGGGAATCGACGGAGCGGGTATTGGAAAGATAGGCGGTTTTCCCGTCTTTGTTAAAGATGTAGTAATTGGAGACAAAATAGAAGCAAAGATTATGAAGGTGAAAAAAGGGTATGCTTATGCGAGGCTAATCAACATCATAGCGCCGTCGGCAGAGCGAACCGAACCCAAATGTCAATATCATAAACAGTGCGGCGGGTGTCAGATACAGGCATTGGACTATAAAAAACAACTGTTATTCAAAGCGGATAAGGTGAAAAATAATTTGCAGCGTATTGGCGGATTTTCGCATGTGCTGCTTGAGAAGATGATGGAGCCGATTGTTGGAATGGATTTGGAAGGACAGCCACCGTATCATTATCGCAACAAGGCACAATTTCCAATAGGGACGGATAAAAATGGTGCGATTATCACAGGATTTTATGCAGGTAGAACGCATGATATTATTCCGAATATGGACTGTGCACTCGGTGTAGAAGAAAACAAAAGGATTCTTGAGGCTGTCGTGCAGTATATGAAGGAAAATAAAATAACAGCCTACAATGAGACGATAGGCAAAGGGCTTGTGAGGCATGTGCTGATACGAAAAGGTTTTGCTACAGGAGAATTAATGACATGTGTTATTATAAACGGTGACACACTTCCCCGTCAGGATAAGCTGATAGCTGCTTTGTCCAAAGTGGAGGGTATGGCAAGCATTTCGATTAGTATTAATAAGGAACGAACAAATGTTATTATGGGAAGAAGTTGTCGTGTGATTTGGGGTAATGAAACAATAACAGACGTTATTGGAGGCATTTGTTTTTTTATCTCGCCCTTGTCTTTTTATCAGGTGAATCCGGTACAGACGGAGAAGCTGTACAGCTTGGCATTGGAATACGCAGGTCTTACAGGGAATGAGATTGTTTGTGATTTATATTGCGGTATCGGAACGATAAGTCTTTTTATGGCAAAAAAGGCAAAGAAGGTCTACGGAGTCGAAATCGTTGAGCAGGCAATAGAAGATGCAAGGAAAAATGCAGTGCGCAATCAGATTGATAACGCGGAATTTTATGCAGGGAAGGCGGAGGAGGTTCTTCCGAGGCTGTATAAAGAGAAGGGGCTTAAAGCTGATGTTATTTGCGTTGACCCTCCCCGAAAGGGCTGCGACGAGGAATGCCTTGCCACAATGATAAAAATGGCGCCAGAAAGGATTGTATATGTAAGCTGCGACAGCGCTACGCTTGCGCGGGATTTAAAATATTTGTGTGCGAATGGCTACCGTTTGGAACGCATTCGCCCTGTTGATATGTTTCCGCATACGGTGCACGTTGAGGTAATAATAATGATGCAGTATTGTGGAAAAGAGAAGAATTAGCGGGTCTAAACCACAAGATGTTGTGGTTTGAGGGCAAAAATTGGAGTGAAAATCGACCAGTTTTTGCCCTGTTTTTTTGCCCGTTTTTATAGATGCATAGTGCTTGCCCAAAGGCATGCACGATCCAAAATCGGTTTTGGGGACGATTTAGGGATATTTTTAGGAATGGAAGGAGGTAAAGGGTACGGGAAGAGATTCCCAGTGAAGAGCCAGAGGAAGGAATGCAGAAAACATGTAAGGCGGTGCCTATTTGAAAATAAATAGGTACCGTCTTTTTAACAGAACAGGAGGCAGGAATGGAAAACGCTGGAAAAGAAAACTTTGAACTGGCCATGCTGGATGACTATATGGTGCTTTACACCGGCAGCAGGATAGACAGGAACACCGCCCTGAAAATTTATTCTGCTATGATGTGCGGCATGATGATGACTGTCAGGGGATTGCCTGTGAGGTAAAGCCGCATGTGCTGGTCAACCATTGGGGAACGATCCTGTCAAAGACAGAAATCCCGATGACGGAGGGCGGCAGTTATTATCCAAGAGAAGATATGAATTATCTTGGGGAGACACTCACTGTGGAAGAGTATGTGCGGCTTGACATGCGGCAGGACGGAGTACAGGAGGAAAACGGGCAGGACAGGATGCAGATGGAGCTGTAAAGGCGGCTGCTGCTTTAGTAGCATAGCCGGACGCGTCACGATGAATGACGAAGAGAAAGGAGGACCATACCAATAAAAAGTGGAACAGAAGTAACCTATGCTGGCAGGAAATATATTTAATAATATAGACAGAAACAGCTAAAAGCAAGATTCGGTTGTTTTGAGAATAAAACTAAGATATAATATAAATGTGGTCAGATACCTTTTTGTAGATGACTATATTCCATACAAAAGGGAGGAAGACCGTGGATACAGAATTGAAAAATGCGGTAAAAGCGACAGATACGAAAGCACAGTATGATGCCAGTGCAAAACGCCTGTTAGGACAGAAGAGCATTCTGGCACATATACTGGTAAAGACGGTAGATGAATTCAGAGGAATGAATCCCAAAGAAGTGGTTTCCTATATTGAGGGACAGCCTTATATCAGTACAGTACCGGTAGAGCCGGGACTTACCAATATCAGCAGTGAGAAAGACGGTCAGCGGCTTGTTGGTTTTAATTCTGAGAATGAGGAATTGAATGAAGGGCTGATAAGATTTGACATTGTTTTTTATGTTCGGATGAAAGATGGATTGTCACAGATCATTGTTAATGTGGAGGCACAGAAAGATGATCCAAAGGGCTATCAGATATTGAACAGGGCAATCTTTTATGTGAGCCGATTAATTTCCTCGCAGAAAGAAAGAGATTTTGAGAATTCCAACTATGATGACATAAAGCGTGTTTATTCGATATGGGTATGTATGAATATGGAAGAAAATACTATGAATCATATTCATCTTACAAATGATAATGTGCTTGGTGCCTATGAGTGGAAGGGAAAATTGGATCTGCTGAACATTGTAATAATTGGGTTAGCGGAGGAACTTTCGGGGCATGATGAAAGATATGAACTGCACCGTTTGCTTGGTGCATTGCTGTCAAAAGAACTTACTATAGATGAGAAGCTAAACATAATCGGAGAAGAATACGATATTCCTATTGAGGAGAGTTTTAGAAAGGATGTGAGCGTTATGTGTAATCTGAGTCAGGGCATTGAGGATAAGGGAATTGCGATTGGTGAAGCAAGAGGAAAGGCTGCGGCTGAAGCAGAGATAATTGTAACAATGCATAATAATGGCTTTACAGCAGAACAGATAGCGTCTGCTATTAATAAGGGTATAGAAGAGGTAGAAGCCATTATTGAGGGTAAAGAATTGGAACTTGCGTAAAAATAGGTAATGAAATGCCTCCAAGTCATCAAAGGTTTGGAGGTATTCTTTTTTGAAAACATGTATTAGAGAATTAATACTTATTGGGGAAAGTGTCTATAACAGATTGCGATATGATGCAAATTAATGAAGTAATAAGATGGGTAAGATAAAAAGGGAATGTGATAATTATGTTTATAGTAGTGTGAGGTATCGGATAAAAGACTATGAAAAAATAGGAGATCATACAATAAAAAAGTTTGAACTTGTCAGCGAGTATGCAAAAGGGTGGGCCCACAAGATATTAGGCTACAGTCAATCAGAGGGATTAATATACATTGACTGTATGTGTAATTGTGGAAAGTATTATGATAATAATGGAAGTATTGTAGAAGGTACGGCTATAAGAGTTGCTCGAGTAATAAATCAAATAAATGCGTCACACCAAAAAGAAGCCATATTGCATTTTAATGATTTAGACAAAGGTAAAATGCTTCATTTGAAGTCTGTAATAGACATGATGGATTTACAGCATGTTAAAATTTACTACCATAGTACGGATGCAAATGAATTATTGCGTCTGCTGGTCAAGTCGGATCTTGAGAAACACAATACACTGCTATTTTATGATCCTTATCAAGCAGATATTGACTGGAATGCATTAGAACCATTTTTCAATACATGGGGTGAAGTTATTATTAATCATATGGTTTCTGATGTTATCCGGGGAGCCAGGAATGTCAATAATCCAGAAAAAATTGCAAAATATGAAAAGACATATCATAAGAGTATTGATGAAATAATTAAAACAAGTAATGCTCCAAACAATAGAGAGGAATTTGAAAAAATGGCGAATTCTATTATTGAGTCGTGTATATATCCAAACAGCAAAAAATATTATATTGCATCATTTCCCTTTTATATTAAAACAAATCAATTGATTTATAATTTGATATATTTTAGCTGGAACGTTAAAGGAATGATATTATTTAAAAAGACAGCGTGGGATATATTTGGCGGACAGTCTTCAAAAAAACATACTATAGCGTCTGAAATGCCGGGACAAATGTGTCTTGATTTTGATACAGGAAATATTAAGAAGGATGTTCGACCGGGAATTTATACGGTATACGATATAGCAAAATACATATATAGTAAGTATAAAGACAAGGGAGAGGTTACATGGGAGGAAATATATTCCGATCTTGAAAAACATCCAATATTTCCATGTGATGGATATAAGCCAAAGATAAAGATGATGTTAAAAGACTCTTTTGGAACCGTTAATAAAAGGGATAGCGTGATTTTTGAGAATAGAGGGATTTATGAATAAGACAAAAATACAGTGGACAGAAATGACATGGAATCCAATTACAGGGTGTACTAAAATTTCTGATGGGTGCGTAAATTGCTATGCAGCAAGAATGGCAAAACGTTTAAAGGCAATGGGAAATCCTAGATATACTAATGAATTTGCAGTTACAGCGCATGAAGATTTATTGGAAGTACCATTAGGAATTAAACAACCTAAGATGATATTTGTAAATTCTATGTCAGATTTATTTCATGAGGATGTTTCGGATGACATTATTATAAAAGTATTCGAAACAATGAATAAAGCTCATTGGCATACATTTCAGGTTCTTACTAAACGACCGAAAAGATTGCATGCAATGGATGATTTGGGACTTTTACGTTGGAGTCCGAATATATGGATGGGAGTTACTGTTGAAAGTGATAAATATATTGATCGAATTAATGAGTTACGAAATACAAAAGCAAATATTAAATTTTTGTCCTGCGAACCATTATTAGGAAGTTTAAAAAGTATTGATATAGAAAACATCGATTGGGTAATTGTTGGCGGAGAATCAGGTCCAAAGTCGCGGGAGATGAAAAAAGAATGGGTTATTGAAATTAAAGAACTATGTGAAAAAAACGAAGTAGCTTTCTTTTTTAAACAATGGGGAGGAACTAATAAGAAAAAAAGTGGAAGATTACTTGATGGACAAACATACGATTATTATCCAACACAATAATGCGTGGGGTTAATGTAAAGGGAGGTAAACGGATAAATGCCACTATTTGCTAAAGGCTGCTATTTTAACAGCAGCGAGGATTACCCGTATGAAGTAGAAACAACATATCAGTTAAAATATTATATAACATCAGCATTGATTTCGATTGAATGTATACTGGAACCGATTGATGTAATGGCTAGTATAACCCAACTTAATTAAGATTATGTTTCATGATTGCTGTGTGGCTGACTGCTCGCGTTTCTTTCGAGTGCGTGGCTTAGGTGCACGTTTATCCCTGTCAGTTGATTTTGCTGCCTTGCGGTTTACAACTTCATAAATAATCTGGCTTAAGTCTTCCTTTTCTATATCAATATCGTCAAGCTTGTATGACCAGTGGTATGGAATAGGAACCTCATTAATCTCTT
>CAJTMC010000006.1 GCA_910577115.1 uncultured Lachnospiraceae bacterium | reverse complement strand
TGATTTTTCTTGTTTCGGGCGATACCGTTTTCAAATTAATTATCTCCATAACTATATGATACCAGATATTCATCCGAAAAGCCACAGGCATTGTCGATTTTTAACCGCCAAAGTAATATAATTATCAGTATTCGAAAAGTAAATTATTTAGGTTCTTTGAGCATGTTGCCATTTATGGCTTTAACATTTTGGGGCTACTATAATGTGAATGGTTTCGATTTAGACGGGATTTCTTTGGGATTTGCCGTAGCAGCATTTCTCCTTATTCTATGTCTAACCATTCTGCATGAACTGATACATGGAATCACCTTTGGGATTTTTGCAAAAAATCATTTTCATTCGATTGATTTTGGGATCATTTGGAGTAGTTTTACTCCATACTGCAATTGCTCGGAACCGTTGAGAAAGTGGCAATATCTGCTAGGAGTTGCTATGCCTACATTAGTTTTAGGAGGCGCAGTTGCAGTGGTTGCGGTGATAACAAATCAGTTACTACTACTTTTCCTGGCAGAATCCATGATTCTCTCAGGTGGTGGAGATTTTCTAATTACACTAAAAATCTTGTTATACCGCACTGATAAGAAAGAAAGTGTGTATTATGATCATCCTTACGAATGTGGTTTTGTCGTTTTTGAAAAATAATCCTTTTCCCTTGTTTATGCTCTTATGGGCAGGTTACAAGGGAAAGTTTTTCTTATTCAGTTTTAATTCATTCCCACAACCTTATCCAAGAGTTTTGCAGATTCCCGCTTAGCCTCCCTTGTAGCGTGTGCATAGACATTCATGGTAGTGCTTACGTCCGAGTGCCTAAAAGCTCCTGCACATCTTTTGGCTGTGCCCCGTTTAATAACAGGTTCGTTGTATAAGCAGAAAAGATATAGATGGATAACGAATACCGTATGCATTGGAACCGAGAGGTTGACAGGGCGATTGTAAGAGGCGTGGCGGAAACAGAGATACAACAGATAAAGAAAGAGTACATCTCTGACCGCATCAAAGAATTCATTGATGTATTCGGTAATCAGCCAACGGTTTGTAACAATCCTCATGCGTGCGTTACGGTGTTGGCAATACTGATTTCAAAGGTGCTGCAAAAAGCAAGGGAACTGTCTGCAAAGTTCTTTGATACAGAACAGATACAACCGCAGGAATGTGTATTCCGAAAATAAAAAAATTGATTATTTATAAGAATAATGGTATTATACACAAGAGATTTCAGAGAGAGGGGGATTTGTATATGAGACGATATGTTATGTCTGCATAGCACTGGCTATTGCAATACATACAATAGAATCCATGCTGCGCAAGGATTCTATTGTCAAGAACAACGGATGCAGCCGCATGACGGTTCATCTTTATGTTCATTAAATTGTTATGGCCAATGCTATTCCTAAAAAATATTAGTTTAGGAGGCAGACATGGGCTATATAAGAGCAGAAGAAATTCTGCCCGTTGAAGTAATCGAGTTGATACAGCAATATGTTGATGGAGAAAATATATATATACCACGCAAGTCGGCACATAGACAAGCATGGGGCACAGGCACACAAATCAAGCAGGAACTTTTGATGCGCAACCAACAAATTTACAAGGATTACCTTGCCGGAAGTAAAACTTCAGAATTAGCCTGCAAATATTATCTATCAAAAAAGAGCATACAGCGTATCCTTAGGAAAATGAGCGAGCAATAATATGAGCTGATACTTGGTATTGGCTCATATTTTTTTATAAAAATATGTAAGGTGGTATTTGATATTAAAGTATGTTATTCTAAACCACAGAAGTGGAAATGCAATATTTTGCAAAGAGATTGGGCGGTTATGAGGAACATATGTCTATTTGAGAAAAATCTTATCAGATTTGATTTCCACTGACCTTGGAGCATGAAAAGGAATCGTTGCAAAATGTAGGATTTGTGCTTGAAAGAGTCTTGGACAATTCTGACGGCGCAACAAATATTGTAGCTGGAAAAGGAGACTGATTTATGGACTATAGCAGAAAATATCGGAACGTTTATGGAATATGCCAGATAAAGGAGAACTTGAAAGCCATCGTGAGGAAACCTTTATTGATGACATTATTCAAAAAAGTCATATTGAAAAGGAACTGCTTGCTCATTTGGATGGGATAAAAACTGTGTTTGACGGTGGTGCAGGCTGTGGCAGATTTTCCATTCTTCTTGCCAAATATGGTTGTGAGGTTACACATTTTGACATTTCACAGCCTATGATAAACAAAGCAAAAGAATTAGCGGAGAAAGAGGGGGTTCTTGACAGAATAGTCTTTGTGAATGGGGCATTAGAAAACCTAAGTGATTTTAAAGATAAATCGTTTGATATGGTTATTTCCTTTGACGCTCCTGTTTCATATACTTACCCAAATCAGGAGCAGGTTATTGGAGAACTCATACGCATATGTCGTAAACGTATTATGATCAGCGTGTCGAGCCGATTAGGATACCTTCCGTATTTGGCAAATCCGATACAGAAAAACCAATTTATATTAGATGCAGATTGTGATGATCCATTTGTCAAATGGTGCATTGGTAATAAGTCAAATGCAGTCGAAACTTTTCATTTTAGCAAAGATGCTGTCATGAAGTTGTGGAAGAAAGGGCTTATGGGTGGTGATGATGAAATTGCCGAGTATGAAAACGGGGGTGTACCTTGGTGTATCACATATACCTTTATGCCTGATGAATTGAAAGACATATTAAAACGTCATGGCGTAAAAAATATCCAATTGGCAGGTCCCGGTGCATATGCAAGAACCCTTCCAAACGAATTACTTGTAAAAATTATGAAGGATTCAAGGCAGCGTTCTGACTTTTTGGATTTTTGTCACTGTTATGATTCCAATCCGTTTGTATGTGGCATGGGAAAAGATAACTTGTTAGCTCAAGGCGTTCTTTAATTCTTTACAGCTTCGTTTTTAATATCAGTAGAGGAGAATTATATTTTATGACTACACCTGTTTACTTTGCATAGCGAGGCTATTGCAAATACAATAAGAAAATAATGTAATAGCCTGCGCATCATATCGCGAAATGAACAGGAGATGCAAATGAGCTATTTAAAGAAAATAGAATATAAAATTGTTCTGAAAGATTCATTTTGGGTCATTCGGAATTGCCCCAAATGCGGCAGGAAAACATATTTTGTAAATACAAAAAAGTTCCGTATCAATGCCAATGGTAATAAGTTGGATGTCTGGCTGATTTATCAATGTGAGGAATGTAAACATACCCTTAATATATCAATCTATGAACGGCAAAAAGTTTCTTCTATACCTAAGGGAGAATATCAGTGTTTTTTGAATAATGATGAACAGTTTGCAGAAATGTATGGTAAAAATGTGCAGTTATTTCGGAAGAACAAAGCGGCCATTGATTTTGAAAAGGCAAATTATGACTTTGTAAAACTACATGAAACTATGGAATATGGTGATTTCGAGGAGCAGGTTGTAATTGCAGTAAAGAATCCTTATCAACTGAAAATTCGTCCGGAAAAACAAATTGCTGAAATTTTGGGATTGCCTAGAAGCCAGGTAAAAAACTTGTTAGACAAGGGGAAAATGGAATTGAATACGGAACTGCCACATTTTATTTCTATTAGTATCAACTCCTGCCAGTTTCATATGGACAAATAGACGGCAGGGAATAAAATTGCATAGGAGGTTTTGCTTATGGAAATCGAAACGCAGCGATTGCTGATTCGAAATGTAAAAACGGAAGATAAAATACCATTTGTTAAAATGGCAGCAGACGGAAGCTTAAATGACTGCGGTTTTGATAAGGACTGTGGTAATTGGATAACAAAATGGATAGACGAGGCAAGGAGCTTTGCATTTAGGGATAATCCCAATACGGATTATCTGGCTTATACAATAACTTTAAAGGCTGAAGCTGCGGTAATCGGCTCTGTTGGATGCTCCTATTATGAAGACCTTCTAGAAACAGGTATTACATATTTTATTGGAGCGCAATATAGGAATAATGGTTACGCAGTTGAAGCGGTTAAATCATATACTGACTATTTTCTTAATCATTATAATGCAATAAAAATGATTGCAACAGTGAGAAATGAAAACATAACATCTTGGAAAGTAATTGAAAAAGTGGGATTTATTTTGAACGAAAAAAGAATGTATAAGGATTTGAACGATGATGATGAGCAACTATATCGCTTTTATGAAATTACTAAATAAAAACCAAATAAAACATTAATGAATAATTTTCCAAAACAGATTGATTATTTTCAGAATTATGGTATTATACTATTAGTGGTGAGTCCTACCGTAAAGTGGACTGCTAAAAGCGTTAGCAACTCTAATGGAATTACTACACAAATGGCTATGTGGAAACGCATAGCCATTTTTTACGAAGAGAAATATGCAGATAGATTTTAACTTATACAAGGGGATATGAAATATATCCGTAATTTACATAATATAGATAATAAAGTGCTTTCTGTTTCGCCACAGATTGGAAAAGATAACAGGGTTTTTATGGATTTTTCAAAGATTGAAGTAAATGGAAGGCTTTTAGGCGTCCTAAATTTTAATCTGATGATACCTATTGAAGAAGAACAATTACAGCTTGTTGATACAACCATTTTTAAGAGAGATAGGGAAAATATCAAATATTACAAGCAATTGTGTGTTCATGTAAATGATTTTTTCGAACGGACATATTATGAATGATTGGAGCAAGGATATTGCCCCATTCTTCATTACGATAATTTGGTCATACTGCTTTAACAGGCTATGATTCATTTTGTGTCAAACGAAAGTCCTCGTCATCTGTTTCATTCGCATGATTTTGTCCATGATATGAAACGGCGCTTGTCATTTGGAGAATGCTTTACTATAATTATTGAAAAAACATCTTTTGAAAGGAAATGAACCCATGAAAAACGCAAAAATTTGTCCAAAATGCAGCAGTTCCGATATTCTTATTGTTGATGGATATGCCGGCGCTTATGGTTCCGGAAATAATATTATGACAGGGGCAACTATTTTTTCTGCGGTGAAAGTAGACCGCTATATTTGTTGTTCCTGCGGGTATACGGAAGAATGGATTGATACAAAAGATATGGAAAAGCTTAAGAAATCAAAGCGGGCGCACCGTTAGGTATGTGTCTGACAGACCGGATAAACGGCTAATCGTTAGGTTAAATGAAAAAATCAAAATTGTGTGAAGTGAGGATAACCAAAAATGGAATATTTCTATTGCCCCAAAGATAACTTTAAAGATTTTGCAAGTGGACAAGTTCTTTATGGCGGAGGCGGAATTCCAAATTTTCCGATTCGCTTATTAATCGAATTATACTGTCGCGCTAAAAGCTATTTACCCAAAAGTAAGGACATCACTATATATGATCCTTGTTGTGGTGGAGGCTATGCACTTACAGTTCTTGGATTTTTTCATAACCATGATATCAAAAAGATGTATGGCAGCGATATAAACCCAAACATGGTTTCTCATGCGAAAAAAATGTTGCATTATTAACAGGTATCGGGATAAAAAAAAGAAAAGAGGAAATTCAGCAGCTATATGACAAATACGGAAAAGATTCACATAAAGACGCGTTACATAGCTGTGACAGATTAAGAGACATGTTTTCGCATGATGTATCTGCGGAAATTTTTGAAGCCGATTGTACAAAGGCATTACCACAGGTTTTTCCGGATATTATTATCACAGATGTTCCTTATGGCAATCTTGTAGAATGGGATAGCGGCGAATTGATTGCGATTGATTTCATGTTGGAGCAGTTATGGACGATATCACATGAAAACACGATTTTAGCAATTTGTATGAATAAAAAGCAGAAAATAAATTGCAGCAAATGGAAACGGCTGGAAAAGCAATCTATAGGAAAACGAAAATTTGAAATTCTTTATGTGAATAAGTAGCTCGTTGGATTTGTAAGCCCTAGCCAGTCAATCGCAAAAATGGCATTGGTGGAAAACCAAAAACGATAGGAGAATGATACAATGAAGATACTCGTAAGCGCATGCCTTTTAGGCGAAAACTGCAAATATAACGGAAGCAATAATTACAACAAAGCCGTTGTCGATTTTATCAAAGGACACGAGGTCATCTGCGTTTGCCCCGAAGTTTTGGGCGGTCTGAGCGTGCCGCGAGAACCTGCGGAGCTTGTAGACGGAACGGTTATGACAAAAGAACACATCAGCGTTGACAAGGAATTTCGCAAAGGCGCCGCTGCCGCGCTAAAGCAGGCGTTAGACGGGCAGGCGGATATGGCGGTTTTGCAGTCACGAAGCCCAAGCTGCGGCGTTCGTCAGATATACGACGGCAGCTTCAGCCAAAAGCTGATTGCAGGACAGGGCATCCTTGCCAAGCTGCTCCAAGATGCAGGCGTAAAGATAATTGACGCGGAAGATATCGCAAACGAAACGGTTTAGGGGTTAAAAAAGCATATCACACAACGCATTCCCCGCCGGCACAATCGGCATCACATTCACTTCCCTGTCAATCAGAAACTCAATCACCGTTGGAACGGTTTTTGTACGCTTTGCCGTTTCCAGCGCTGTCAAAATCTCATTCTCGTCTGTCACCCGAATGCCCTTTGCGCCATAGCTTTGCGCCAGCTTTACAAAATCGGGCGTATAGGGCGGGCAGCTTTTTGTCGGCGTGTTGCAGTCCGCGGCACAGCTTTTTCTGTAACGCATGCAGGTACACGCGTAGCGCCTGTCAAAAAACAGCTCCTGCCACTGCCTGACGTTTCCCAAATAGCCGTTGTTTAAAATGCAAATCGTTATCGGCAGCTCATATACAATGGCAGTCGCCATCTCCTGAATATTCATCTGCATACCGCCGTCGCCCGAAATCACCACAACGTCCGTTTCGGGATTTCCGATTTTTGCCCCGATTGCCGCAGGAAATCCGTATCCCATTGTCCCCAGACCACCCGAGGTCATCAGCTTTTTTCTTTCATGCAGGTCAAGAAACTGTGTCGCCCATAGTTGGTTCTGCCCGACATCTGTCGCAATAATTGCCTCGTCAAACACTTGATTTATGCCCCGCATTATCTTTTCCGGCGTGATGCCGTCCCCTTTCATTGTAATCGGATAGCGGCGCTGCCACTCCTTAATTTGCCGCACCCACGCTGCAACCGCCAAAGGCTGCACAGCCTCCGTAAATGTACGGATTGCCGCCTTCGCGTCCGCCACAATCGCAAGATCCGCCGCAACCGTTTTGGAAATGGACGCAGGTTCAATATCCACATGTACAATTGCCGCATCGGGCGCAAACTGCTCCGTTTTTCCAGTAATACGGTCGTTAAACCTCGTACCAATGGCAAACAGCACATCGCACCTGCTGACTGCCATATTTGCGGCATAGCTGCCATGTATACCGATATTTCCCACATACAAGTCATGCACCGCAGGGATTGCGCCTTTTCCCATAATGGTTGTGATAACCGGTACCCCTGTTTTCTCCGCGAGCATCTGCATTTCCCGCTCCGCATGGCTGATAAGCACGCCGCCGCCCACCAAAAACACAGGTCTTTTTGCCTTACACAGCAGGTTCACTGCCTGTTCCACCTGTCTGCTGTCCACAAAAATCTCCGGTTCCCTCCTGCCGCTTTCCATGTCGGAGGGATATGCATCACTTCCGTATTCCTGTTGTATATCCTTAGGCAAATCCACCACCGCAACCCCCGGTTTCCCTGTTTTTGCCATGAAAAACGCCTTTTTGATTGCGCCCGCCAAGTCCTCCCTTTTTTGGACGGTTACGGCATATTTGCTGATGCTTTTTGTAATATCCGCAATATTTACCTCCTGAAATGCGTCCTTGCCGATTAATTTCGTCGGCACCTGCCCCGTAAAGCAGACAAGGGGAACGCTGTCATAGTTTGCGGTCGCAATCCCCGTCACGAGATTGGCAGCGCCCGGACCGCTCGTGACAAGACACACGCCGACTTTGCCTGTGGAACGGGCATACCCGTCGGCGGCGTGAACCAGTCCCTGCTCATGTCTTGGCAGAATGATGTTCATCTCCTTCTCACCATACAACGCATCAAACAAATCAATCGCCTGCCCGCCCGGATACGCAAACAGTGTGTCTACCTTTTCCTCCTTCAACGCTTTTACAAACAATTCCGCTCCTGTTATCTTCATACTGTTACCCTCCCTGAATTTCTTGTATGACTTCTTTGCACGCAAGTACTTACATGCGTATGTGAGATACAAAATGGCACTTTCATCAAGCGCCATTTGTTCCTTTCAACCTTCTTCATGCCCTAAAATGCCGTTTACAAATACTGCCACGCTTTGTCTGATAAATTCTTCCCGTCCGGTCTTTGCGAGCTCCTGCGCAAACGACGCATTTAGAAACGTATAGCCAAACGTCGCGGAAAAGACCGTCATCGCCAAATCTTCAAAATTAAAATGCTCGATTTTCCCAAGCTCCTCCATTTTTTGGAAGTACTGTGTCAAAGCCGACACAAATACCTGCGGCACCTTCATAATCAGAGGCGCGGTTTCCTCATAAATCTGCGGTGCCCGCAACCCGATGGACAGGTTGACAAAATCCGGCGTAATCCTGTCCATGTAGGCATTCATAAACAGTTCCAAATCCGGCGCAAGCTCCCACTGTACATTTGCAAAAATGTCAGGCGTCACATTCGCCCGCCACTTCTCCTGTGCAACACCCTGTAGCACAATGTCCTTTTTATTTTCAAATTTCCGAAACAGCGTGCATTCATTTACGCCTGCCAAATGCGCAATATCCTTCGTCGTCGTAGCGACATATCCTTTATCCCGTATCAGTGACATTGTTGCGTCAATGATTTTCTGGCTTGTGTCGTCCATTTTTACCTCCATACCATAACTGTTCTTTTGAAGCAGTTTCGTGTATCACGAATCCATTTCTTAATGCAAGTACTTGCTGTCATTGTATCGGATTTTGTCCTGCTTGTCAATCCGCAATTTGAAATCGGGCAGAAAATGATATGGAAAACCGATACTGCGGTTTTCCCACAGTATCGGCTGAATCTATGGCGATTGTTATTCCGCAGCCGAAATATCCGCACTTTTTGCTTTTTCCGCTTCCGCCGAGCCGCCTGCCTCGGAATGCGGTTGAAAACCGTTCTCTTCTTCTCCCACGCGCTCTGTCACAACAGGAATATAGTCCTCGCTGTCCTCGGGTAAATCATTCGACTGCGAATGCGCAAAAGCGCCATCTTTATCCCGTTCGATTTCCAAATAGACTGTCTGTCCCTCATGTGTCAATTGCACTTTGCAAGCCCCTTCTTCGTCAAACAAATCCGTAATATCTGCCTTTTGGTCATAATAATAAATCCAAACATGCCCATTTGCATCTTCCACAATATCAGCGGACTGATTTATGGTAACGACAATGTCGTTCGGTGACAGCATGTGCTCAGTTGTATCGCCGTTTTCATCCTTGCCAATGGCAACGCCGCCAATTACCTGATTATCATCACCACTCTCAAAATGAAGCGTATAGCTGCCGTCGCCCTTTCCCGTAATCACCACTTCCTCTTCCTTACCGTTTATCCATATAGAAACCTTCTCCTGAATGCCGCCGATGTCTGCCGCATAAGCCGTTCCCGAGACGCCGATAAGTGCTGCGCATATGGCTGCTGCCGCCACTGCGATATTTTTTCTGTGTTTTTTCTGCATTTTTACCATGTCCTCTACCTCCAAAGATATTTTTCCGGAGGTTTGAAGTGCTGAAAATGCCTGCTTGTACCGTTCCCTATTTGTCATCATCCCATTCCTCCTTCAATACATTCCTGAGCATACTGCGTCCGCGCGACAGCCGCGCCTTCACGTTGCTTTCGCTAAGCTTTAAAATTTTTGCGATTTCCCGCACAGCGTAATCCTCGTAATAAAACAGATGCATTACAATCCGATATTTGTCGGGGAGCTGCATAACCGTTTCAAACAGGCTCTCGGATTGCGGTGTTTCAAACGTCAGCGTTTCCATGTATTCCTCAAAAGAACATTTGTTCCTTTTCCAAAATGTACGGTTACAGTTTTTCGCTTTATTGACCGCCACCCGTATCAGCCACGCGCGTATGTGCTGCTCGTTGTCAAATTCTTTTTTCATTGTGTAGTACCGAAGGAACGTATCCTGAACGACATCCTCCGCGTCCTGCGCATTTTTACATACATTGAATGCCACTGCAAAGAGATTGTTCTGATACCGCTCCACCAGTTCCTGTAGTGTCTGTCTCATGAGCGCTCCTTTAATCTTGTTGTATTGAAAAGCCCTTCATCCATAATACAATGGACAAAGGGCTTTGGTTACAAAAATATAAATTTACGAGTAAAATTTTTTACGCACTGATATTTGCTGCCTCAAGCAAAAGCCTTGTGTAATCGCTTTGCGGGTTTTGGTAAACCGCGTCCACCGCGCCCTGTTCCAAAATCACGCCCTTTTGCATAATCATCACCCTGTCGCACATCTGATACACCACGCGCAAATCGTGTGAGATAAACAAAATCGAGATGCCAAGCTCCCGCTGCAGCTTTAATAAAAGCCGGATAATCTGCGACTGAATCGTCACGTCAAGCGCGGAAACAGGCTCATCGGCAATTAAAAAGGTTGTATCGCACAGCAGTGCCGCCGCAATCGCGATACGCTGCCGCTGACCGCCCGAAAGCTCCGACGGGTAATGCTCCTTCACCTTGCAATCCAGTCCGACCTTCTCAAGCATTTCGTCCACACGCGAAACGCGCTGTTCCTGTGTCAGCTTTTTATCGCCCTTTTTCATGCGCAGCGGCTCCTCCAAAATCCAGCCGATTTTTTTTGCGGGATTGAGCGAGCCGTAGGGGTCTTGAAACACCATCTGTGGGTTTACGCAGTCAAGCCGGATACTGCCATCAAAACGTTTCTGCATCCCAAGAATCGCCTTTGCAAGCGTCGTCTTGCCGCAGCCGCTCTCACCGACAAGCCCTAAGATTTCGCCCCTGTTCATGCAAAAGCTAACGTCATGCAGAACATGCTGTAATGCTCCGTCCTTTCTGCCTTTATTCTTATAATAAACATTCAGGCTGTCCACCTCTAAAATATGTTCCATATCAATCCTCTTTCATATCCTACCAGTTATTTTGTTAATACTTTTTTGCAATATTGATACGCTCCGCAGCTTGGGCATTTTAATTTACGTTTTGTAATGGTATGCGCTCCCATAATATAATCCCCCATTTGGGGAACAAACCGCGTTTTGCATGCAGGGCACTCGAATGCACCCGCATCCCGATCAAGCACACAAGCGATGACAATTCCTAAAACAATTACAATGATACCGATCACAATCAACACGATCCGAATCCAATTCTCCATTGGAATTGCTCCCGAAATAACGAACAATGGGGTTGCTGCTATCATCGTGAGCGTTGCAACCATTGTCGATAAAATAATTTTTTTCTTGCTTTCCTGTGCTTCCTTTACTAAATTCACCATATTTTCCTCCGCTTTCTTACGATAATCTTCCTCAGAAACCCGTTCCCCGACCAAAAGCTCATTGACCGTAATATCAAGTTCCCTACACAACGGTAAAAGTAACGATACCTCCGGAAAACCGTTTCCCCGTTCCCATTTTGAAACGGTTTTGTCACTAATCCCTAATTTTTCAGAAAGTTGTTTTTGCGTATAGCCTTTTCTCTTTCGTTCCTGTGAAATGAATTTTCCAACGATTACCTGATCCATATGACTTCTCCTTTCTGAATTGATTATCCTCCGTTTCCTTTTTATTTCACACCCACAGAACGTAGAATATGGTGAATTTTTGCGGTTTCTACGCTCCGTAGAGAAGAACGATTTATTTTTTCATCCTTCCACCTTCTCAATGTAACACTCATCCTGACAGCTTCTTCCTTCATTCTTCACCAAAAATTGAAACGCATCATATTCCGTCATTTGATTCGCCTTCAAAATCTGCCCTATATTCTGTCGCTCCGGAGGCGTAACCCTTTGGCTTACCCAACGATAACTCCATTCTTTTCCTACTCTGTACTGACTTTTTTTGATAAAATCCGAGATGATCGGCGGCGCCTCATAGCTTTTTACTGTTTTCGGTACTTCAATCTCATATTCTTTTCTGTGTTCATCATAATACAAATATCCAATCGTTTTTCCACCATAGTACGCATTTTTAATTGCAAACTTCAACATACCGTTTCCACCTCTCCCAAATCATCTTCCATATTTTTGTCAAATGTTCTTTTGGTAAAACCTGTTCCAGTCCTTCCACTAATACTTTTTTATCCTCTTCCTTCAATTCTCCCGAAAAAAATTTCTGTCCTTTCGGAATCAAGCCCAAATTATATTCTAAAGATTTCGAACCAATAAAATTATTCACTACTCTATCTTCTAATATATCAAATTTTCGTACGCTCTCCATATCATTATAACAAGAAAATAAAAGTGATAATCCATGATCAAACAGCGGAGCAAGCCGCGGTTCCTCCGTTTCATCTATCAGAACTTCTATATTGGCTCCATGTCTGTCCCGATTGCAAATTAAATAATCTACAACAAACATTTGATAAACATACTGCTCCCATCCATACCTTTTCGCAAATTCAAGCGGACTTTCCTTCTTCTCACGATATAACTCATAATAAACATCAAATACGATCTTCTTTTCATTTTCTCTTCTAAAATTAACAGATTTCGATATATATCCTTCCAGCTCCTGTTCATCTATACAAAGTTTTGAAAATACAAGCTGATAACTTAAATGGGGAATTTCCAATATATCCAGCAATCTCGACACAATCAATTCATTAACACATTCATGCCCGAATATACCACGATAACTGTCATAATTTGACATCTTATAATATATTCGAGTCCCATCTATTTCTTCATACGCTTTCAAAAAGCAACCGGGAGTTCCAATAGATATTTTTTTATTTACCCAATCCAAATGCCTTAAATCCTGCAATTTATTTATAAAATCTTCCATTCTTATTTCTCCCAAAGCGTTCTATTATTATATACCTGCTCTCTAAAACAATAAATCAATGTCTTTATTCATCTTCTGAAAAGAAGGCTTACCGGTAAAAAAATCTCTCCGTCGTTTTATCATATCCAAGACCATTTTTTGTACAGTTTCTTTTGATGTCAAATAGGGCTTAATGTGGTGTATACAATGATTATAAAAGTTTTCATGCCATTCTATATAAACATCACCGACATAAAAACTCCCCTTTAAAATATCTAAATAAGTTTCAAAGATTTTTACTCCGTTTTCAAAATCACCCATTAGGAAGCATATCATAGCCAAATCATAAACTTCCCAAAAGCGGCGATTTTTTGGCGTATTTAATACATTCTGTTCAAGACACTTTTTCGCATAATCCATATCTTTGAATTTACGGTATTCTACCACCTTTTGCAAGCCTAATTGGGCAAATTCCTCCATCTTTATCTGAAATTCATCATCATTTCCGTTATATTCGCAAAATTCTTTTTCCCGCTCCCCGTAAGAATAGGAAAATACAGCATTTAAATTTTCACTTTTCTCCCAAAGAAAATCAATTCCAACACCCAAAAAGGAACCTTTCGACCATTTACTGGAATCAAACACAACAAAAGTGATAAAATATCCGTTGTCGTCTAACCAAGTTCTTGACGTCCCCTGCCGAAAAAGACCGTAAGGCGCTAACACCTTTTTGGCTGCCGCATTTATAATTTTGTCATGTTGTCGCACGATATTGTTCCTCCTGATAAATTTTCGCTTTCTACGCTCCCATAACGCAGTACCTAATTTCTACTTCCAATAGCAAAGAGCCATAATAGGAAGATACATACTCAAAAGTGACAACCTTTGCCATAGTCCTTCTAACGCAATCAAAGTTCCTTGAAACTTTGGTTTGTCAGCCATTACAAATAGTGTAAAAAATCCGATTGTCAAAACGAAACAGAGCAAAGAGAATGCCCCAAGCGTTCCGTTTGCTCTCTTGAAAAAATATATTCCAACAAGCAGCGGGGCAAGTGCCAAAAGCAAAAATCCAATCACCGAACCAAACCCATGTATTTTTGCTGAAGGCGTTTCAAGGCTTTTTGTTTCCTCTACGGAAAACAAGCCGGATAGAATACAACCGCCTATGGCGTAAACTGCAATAACCAAAAAAAGCAATACCGCTATAACACTTGATGTTTTGGCAACGACAGGGTACAATCGGACAGCACTAAACAAAAAATATATTCCAAAAACAACCAGCCAAATATTGTAGACGAAATGCAGTGGCGCTTTTGAATTTCCTAACACACTCATTACTTTGGTCAAATGGCTATAGCCTTTATAGGTTGGCGCTAATAAAAACGGAATAAGCAAATCTGCTGCTAAAAGAAAGGGTAAACTGTTTTTCATGATTTAATACTCAAACCTCCAAAAATATCAGATTAACATTAGCCCTTCCTCTTTTGCGCGTATTGCAAAAAAAGCCTGGAACGTTTCCGGCTCCTCTTGAATTGTTTTCTGTATCAAAAGCAGCCTGCGTTTCCCAATTCTTCCGTCAAGTACCGCAAATATCCGCACAAGCAAATCATCGCTGCTCAAGCTGTTCTCAATACTTTGATTATCAAATTCCTCAAATGCCCTGTAAAAGCAGCGTTGGTCAAAAACGCCCAGTTTCAATGCCACATCATCTATATACGCATTTTCTTCCGCCATACGTTTATCCCATTTTTCATCTCTAGGAAAGAATTTCGCTTTCGTCCAGTTATTCCAATAGCAGCCTTTGATAATTTCTTTTCCGTCATACCGTATTGCTGCACGTCCCTCATGGTCGGGACTTTTGCTATAAGACGTTGCAAAATACTGAATATGCCCCCGCAGGCTTTGTGCTAAATATTGCGTTTCCAGTTTTTTCCTAATCCCACTCCATGTCGCCATCTATCAATTCTCCTATATGCATTTTGGTGTTTCAAACTTGTTCCGTCTTTTTCAAACCCAAATTCCATTTACTGCATCGAAACAGCAAGCCGACAAATCGGATATACAATCCAAAACAAACTTCTTATCGGCTCCTCCCATTTGCAGCCAGTATTACTGTCATTTATCAACTTCCCAAAAAACGAGAAATTTACATAAAATATAAATTGCGAAAGATTTATAAATTTGGCACAAGAATCAGCTCCGCGCCCCTGAGCATTAAAATCCGCGCGCTCTCCGGAAATTCCCTGTCGTAACAAATCATCGCGTCAACCTTGACTTCCCCGCAGGCAGTATCAAGCGACGTAACATAAAAATCCTAACCGGGCGTTAAATTGCGTTCCACGTCAAAATCGCAGGTACATACTTTTGCATAGTGCAGCTTCCGCGCTCCAAACCGGACAAAAAGAATGAGCGCAAAAATTCCTCACACCAGTTTCTCCAGCCGCGGTATCGCGTCAATCAACTCCTTCGTATAACACTCCTTCGGGTTCTCAAAAATCTCCTGCGCACTGCCCTGCTCCACAATATCCCCGTTATGCATCACGATAATACGGTCGCAAAGCCGCTTTACAAGGCTCAAATCATGCGAAATAAACAACACCGCCATTTTCTTCTCTTTATTTAACCGCTGCAAAAGCTTAACAATCTGCAGCTGTATCGTCACGTCAAGCGCCGTCGTCGGCTCGTCCGCAATCAGAAGCTTCGGCTCACAAATCATTGCGGAGGCAATCATCACGCGCTGGCGCATGCCGCCCGAAAGCTCATGCGGATATTTTTTGTATACCTGTTCGGGATTTGGCAGCTCCACGTCCGACAACGCCGCAATCGCGCGGCTTCTGCGCTCCTCCCTGCTCATGTCCGGTCTGTGGATTTTCAAGCTCTCCTCCACCTGCCAGCCAATCCGCTTTACGGGATTTAGTGAAGTCATCGGCTCCTGAAAAATAATGCTGATGTCATTCCCCTGAACCTTGCGCAGCTGCGCGCGCGACGCATGCAAAAGCTCCGTTCCCTCAAAAAAAATCGCGCCCTTTTTTTCCACGTCATGGCGCTTTAACAGTCCCGCAACCGCCATTGCGGTCATCGACTTCCCCGAGCCGGACTCGCCCACAATGCCGAGAATTTCTCCTTCCGCAAGCGAAAAACTCACATCATGCACCACCCGCTCAGGAACATCATGGTCATGAAATTCAATCCTTAAATCCTTTATCTCCAACAGCATAGCACGCGTGCCCTCCTCGTCTATCTTGCTTTCATCCCGTCCGCCAAAAGCGAAAATCCAAGTACCAGCAGAATAATCATCAATCCCGGAAACACAGCATACCAAGGCGCGGAAAACAGATACGTCTGCGACTCCGAAAGCATACTTCCCAAGCTCGCGTCAGGCGGCTGTACGCCAATTCCCAAATAACTCATGCCTGCCTCCGCAAGCACCGCATTGTTAAACCCAATCATAATCGACGACATCAGCACCGTAAACGTATTTGGCAGAATATGCACAAAAATAATCCGAAGCCTTCCCACACCCGCAAGCTGTGCGCTTTTTACATAATCCATCTCACGATACTTGATAAACTCCCCCCGCACAATACGCGCAAAGCTTGGAATAAACGCCACACCAAGCGCCGCCACGACATTGTACCTGCCCGTACCGAAAATACTCACAAACACCAGTGCGAGCAAAATACTCGGAAACGCAAACACCACATCAATAATGCGCATCAGAACCTCGTCAAGCCAGCCGCCAAAATATCCGGTAAACGCCCCTATCATAACGCCTCCCACAGTTCCGATCATTACCGTCAGAAGCGCAATCACAAAGGTATTTTCCATTCCCTTTAACACACGCGAAAAAATATCCCTGCCAAAGTTATCGCAGCCCATCAGATGCAGGAGAGAGGGTGCCGCAAGCTTAGACGCACTGTCCATCTTTGTAATATCATATGGCGTGTAAAAAAAACTCATCAGTATCAGCAATAACATAACGCCTGTTATTGCTGCGCCTATTACAAAATTGGGAGGGTATTTTTTCCTTTTTCCAACACTCGTTTTCCCAAAGCACTTCATCAACATCACTCCGCTCCCACATTGATGCGCGGATCAATAATTCCATAAATAATATCCACGCAGAAATTTGTCGCCACTACCACAAGGGCAATCAATACAATAATTGCCTCCACCACCGGATAATCCCGATACGAAATCGAGGTCAAAAGAATGCGCCCGATTCCCGGAATATTAAACACCTGCTCGATTACAATACTTCCGACAAGCATGTCCGCAAGCATCATTCCCCAAAGCGTAATAACCGGTATCATGGCGTTTTTCAGCACATGCCGGTATAAAACCTTATTGGTATTGTTTCCTTTGCTGTAAGCTGTCCGCACATAATCCTTCTTTGACTCCCCGATGCACGAACCGCGCAGCAGCTTCACTGATATCGCAATCTTTGGCAGCGCGATTGCAATACATGGAAAAATAATATAAGAAAGAAAGCCCGCAAAATCCGTTTCATACGAGACAAATCCCCCCGGTGTGAACAGCTTGAAAACCATTCCGAAAACATAAGTAATCATAATACCCATGAAAAAATGCGGCACCGACATCATGATTTGATTGATCACCGTTATCACCCTGTCTATCCGCCCCCCGCTGTGTTTTGCCGTATAGATGCCGACTGGAAGTGACACGACTGTCATAATTGCAAATGAAATGAGCGCCATAATGACTGTAACCGGCAGCTTGGACACAATCATATCCGCCACAGGCAGCTTGTATTTGTATGAGGTGCCAAAATCCCCCCTCACAAAGCTGACAAGCCAGTCAAAATAACGCTCCAAAAAAGGTCTGTTTAAACCCATCTCTTCCCGAAGCGCCGCAAGGCGCTCAGGCTCCACATCTGTCCCAAGCGCTGCAAGCGCCGCATCTCCCGGTATCACGTCAAAGGCAAGATAGACAAGAAACGAAATACATAAAATTGTAATCAACATTGTGGCAAATTTTTTCAGACCGTATTTCATGTTCCTGCTGCCTCCCTATCCGTAAAAATTGTAACGCATTTCATCAATGAAGACTTCCACGCTTTATTCCGTAATATAAAGCTTTGATAAATCCTGAATGTAAAGCGGATAAAATTCGTAGCCTGCATAGCCTTTTCTGATTGCGACAAGCTCGCACATATCCTGAATATAAATATTCGCCGCCGTATCCGCAAGAATCGTTTCACATTCCTTATAGTATTCCGTCGCCTTATCGTCATCGGACGCCGCCTCCGCCGCAAGCGCATTTGCGTAAGCAGTGTCATAATCCGCATTGTTGTAATTGATAAAATTGTTGTGCGCATCGGAACAGAAACGGCTGAGCATTGCACCTGCCGTAAGCGTCGACGCGTCCACGCCTACAAGCGTCGCCTCAAAGTCGCGTCCCTGATACACATCACTTAACCATGCCTCCCACTCAATCAGCTCGATATTTGCAGTCACGCCAATCTGCTTTAACTGCTCTGCGACAACCTGCGCCGTATCGACATGCTGGTGATAATTGGAAGGCACCTTCATTGTAAAGCTAAAACCGTCCGCATAGCCTGCCTGTGCAAGCAGCTCCTTCGCCTTCTCGATGTCCGTTGGGTAAGTATCGTTTAATTCCTCAATATAATATTTTCCAAATGCAGGGAATATACTGCTGCCCACCGGCGTACCTTTTCCGTCGGAAACAAAATCAAGGATTTCCTGCTTATTCGTCGCATAGCAAAGCGCCTGCCTTACCAGCTCATTATCAAACGGCGCCACGCTGTTATTTAAATAAACTGCCTGCACCAAATTCATTGTCCCCTCAAGCACCTCAAAGTCATCGCCTAACTCTGCCGCCTGTGTCGTTGACACTCTTGCCACCATATCAACCGCACCGCCCTCAAGGTTCATCACAATCGAATCGGAATCCGCAAGAATCTTTATGGTAATATCCTGAATATGCGCCGGCTCTCCCCAATACGCGTCAAAACGCTCCAGTATGACATTTTCCTGCAAAGAACGCGACACAAACTTGTACGGTCCCGTACCAACCGGATTGTTTTGAAGGTCGTCTATGTCCGCCGGAACGATTGCTGCCTCGACTGTTGCTAAAACCGCAAGAAATGAGCTGCTTGATTCCTTAAGCGTGATAATAATTGTCTGTTCATCGGGCGTTTCCACGCTCTCAATATTAGAAAACGCCGATATAAGGGGATCTCCCCCATTTAAACCGGCGCAAACTTCAATCGAATATTTTACGTCCGCCACCGTAACAGGGTTTCCGTTATGGAACTTGATTCCATCCCGCAATGTAAAGGTATAAGTAAGTCCATCCTCCGACATTGTGTAATCGCTTGCTACCGCAGGGACAAGATTGCCTTCGCTGTCGGGTTTTAGTAAGCCCTCATAGATATTAAACAGAATTTCCTGCGTACCTGCGCCCTGTGAAAGCCCCGGCACAAGACTGTCCAAATCCTGTGGAATACCTATGGTTATGTGCGAGTCTGCCACAGAATCCGTTTCCGGTTCGACGCTCTGTGTGCCGGCATTTTCTGTGCCTGCAGTCGAAGCAGCCGTCTGTGTCTGTGCAATCTCATTAGAGTCTTTCGCCTCCTTATCACCTGCGCATCCGCCCAGTGCAATAGTCAGTGTAAGTAACATACTTACGAAAAGAACACCTTTTCCTCTCTTAGTCATGTTTTTTTACTCCTTTTTTATTCTACTGTATTTAGTTGTTATGTACTATAATTGTTGCACAATCATAGTATGTTCATGCCTATTTGGACAAATATAATGTCTCACGGCATCATCATAAAGTACCGTCGCAATGCGTACCGTCTCTATGACCTTGATAAATTGTATACAAAAAATGCCAAAAAAGCAACCCGTTTTGCACACAAAGTTGTATTTTATTCTATACAAGGCTACTCCAGCACCTTTTTCAATTCGTCCATAAACGTATTGATATCTTTAAATTCCCTGTAAACAGACGCAAAGCGCACATACGCCACCGCGTCCAAATCCTTCAGCTTATTCATCACAAGCTCGCCTATTACGCGGCTTTGCACCTCCTTTTCCTCGCGGTTAAAAACTTCTGTTTCCACAGAGTCCACAAGCAAATTGATGCTGTCTGCGCTTACAGGTCTTTTATGACAGGCTCTCAAAATTCCCGCCTCAATCTTGGAACGGTCATACGCCTCGCGGTTATCATCTTTTTTTATCACAATCAAAGGAATGGTTTCTATTTTTTCATATGTCGTAAAACGTTTACTGCACTCGTCACACACACGCCTTCTGCGAATAGAATTATTCTCATCTGCCGGTCTTGAGTCGATCACTCTTGTATTTTCGTGGTTACAAAAAGGACATTTCATTCGTTTTTCCTCCATGTAATATCATTACAACCTTCTTTTTCTCAGTATAATTTAGCTTTTCGCTTATGTCAATCACATTCTTAAACAGCAAACCGGCACACAGCCACCGGCAAAATCAGATATCCACCAAAATCAAGTCAGGCCCTACCTGACGGATACAATTATACGGTATGACAATCTTTGAATCGTCCGTAATCATCGACCAAAGTCCCTTACAGCCCGGCACTATAATCTTACAGATACACCCCTTGCACTCGTCAATTTCAAGGTCACAGACATGCCCTAAACGCTTGCAATCCTTGATGCTGATAACTTCCTTTTTCTTAAAATCACTGTATTTCATAAAATAAAATCCCCTTTTTACAAGTCTGCCTTGTTTTATAATATGCAGTACTTGTAAAAAGGGGATTTCTTTTTATGCTCAAGCGTCGTTATTTCTTTTTTTTGCAAGCCCAATTCGGATATAAGCGTTCAACGCCACAGCAAATACAAACATCACCATTGCCAAAACCTGCGACACTGCAATCTGTGTGTGCGGAATCAGCAGCTGGTCTGTACGAAGACCTTCGACGAAAAATCTTCCAAGCCCGTATCCTCCGAGATAAACCAAACACATCTGTCCATGATATTTCTTATGCCTGTGGTAAAAAAGCATCGCCACAAGCAAACACAAGTTCCATAGTCCTTCATATAGAAATGTCGGATGTACCTGTATAAAATTCACACTGCCGTCTGCTGACATCTGCGCCATTCCGTCTAAGTGTGACTGCGCGATATCCGTTGTCCGCACAGCATCAAACGGAAGCCGCATTGCAAAAAGAGAATCGGTAAAACTGCCAAACGCCTCCCTGTTAAAAAAGTTTCCCCAGCGCCCGATAATCTGCCCAAGCACCAACCCGTACACACCGCAGTCTCCTATTTGATACGGGGACAGCTTTTTTACTTTACTGTATACAAAGAGAGTTGTGAATGCTCCTATAACGCCTCCGTAAATTGCAAGTCCGCCCTGTCTTGTGTTAAAAATACTAAGCAGATTGTTCTTATACAAATCCCACGAAAAGATGACATAATAAAGCCTTGCTCCAATCACAGAAAAAATTACGGCATAAATGGCAAAATCCCATATAATGTCGGAATCCATTTTCTCAAGCTTTGCAATATGCACTGCCATAAGCACACCGCAAATTACCCCAAGCCCGATAATCAGGCCGTAAAACGCAATCTCAAAACCAAAGACCGAAAAGCTTTTGGGAATATTCTCCAAATAAATCCCAAGATGTGGAAATGCAATGTCGTTTATCCCCATAACAATCCTCCATTCTTACACAATCTGCTAATTTGAACAGAATGCACTATACATTAAACCGAAATAAAATTACGTCTCCGTCTTTTACCACGTAATCCTTTCCCTCTAAGCCCACAAGTCCTTTGTCTCTTGCCGCAGAAAGGGAGCCGTTTTCCAACAAGTCCTTATAATTTACTACTTCTGCACGAATAAAACCACGCTCAAAGTCCGTATGAATTTTTCCTGCCGCCTGCGGCGCTTTTGTCCCGAGCCTGATTGTCCACGCGCGGCACTCGTCCTCGCCTGCCGTTAAAAAGCTGATTAATCCCAAAAGCTTGTAGCTTGCTGCAATCAGTTTATCCAGACCGGACTCTTTTAATCCTAAATCCTCCAAAAACATCTGCTTTTCATCATCGTCAAGCTCCGCAATCTCCTGCTCAATCTGCGCACAGATTACAAAGACGCCAAAGCCTTCGCCTGCGGCATATTCCCGCACCTTTTTAACACCCTCATTTGACGCGCCGTCGTCTGCAAGATCGTCTTCCGCAACGTTTGCCGCAAAAATAATGGGCTTGTCCGTCAACAGATTATAGCCGTTTCTCCAAAGCATTTCCTCCTCGTCATCGGTGACAAAGCTTTTTGCCAATCTGCCCTCTTCAAGATGTGCTTTGATTCGCTCTGCAAGCGCAAGCTCTTTCGCCTGTGCCTTGTCATTTTTGGCGCCTCTTGACACCTTTGCAATGCGGCGCTCCAAAATCTCAATATCCGAAAAAATCAATTCAAAATTAATGGTTTCTATATCCCTGATTGGATTAATGCTTCCATCCACATGCACAATATTGCTGTCCTCAAAGCAGCGCACCACATGCACGATTGCATCGACCTCCCGAATATTGGCAAGGAACTGGTTTCCAAGCCCCTCTCCTTTCGACGCACCTTTTACAAGGCCTGCAATATCAACAAATTCAATGACCGCAGGCGTCACCTTTTTTGTGTGATAAAGATCTCCCAAAAGCTTAATCCGTTCGTCCGGCACCGTTACCACGCCCACATTCGGGTCAATGGTACAAAACGGATAGTTCGCCGACTCGGCACCTGCCTTTGTCAGTGAATTAAAAAGTGTACTTTTTCCTACGTTCGGAAGTCCGATTATGCCTAGTTTCATAACTTATATATTCCTCCTTATACATCATCAATATCTTCTGTTTTCCTATCTGTCTTTTTAAAGATTAGAGTAAGCTCTGTCACCGCCGCCACTGCAAGGACGAACTCTGCAGCAAACTGCGCATATGCAAGTCCATAAAGCGGAAACAGATGATTGAAAAGAAACAATGCCGGTATTTCCAGCACGATTTTTCTCATAATCGCAAACACAAGCGCCTTTCTGCCATAGCCAAGCGCCTGAAAAACGCCAACCGCCAAAAAATCCATACACAAAAACGGCAGTCCCAGACAAAATCCTCTTAAAAATTTTATCCCATATCCAATAATTGACGCATTATCCATAAAGAACCGCACAACGCTGTCCGCTCCCACAAAGAAAAACAGCGCTGCTGCCGTAATAAATCCGACACTGATTCCGCCTGAAAATACAATAGACGACTTCATTCGCTTGCGGTTTCCACTGGCATAATTATAGCTCACTAACGGCATAATTCCCTGCGAAATTCCCATGCAGACATACATCGGCACCATGTATATTTTCTGTGTAATCCCCATCGCCGCGACCGCATCTGCGCCAAATACCGACGTAAAATTATTTAAAATCGTCATGCCTGTCACATTCAGCAGATTTTGTATGGAAGCCGGTACTCCGACACCGAACACGCCAAGCACAATATTCTTGCGCAGACAAAACTGACTCGGTTTAATACAAACATATGTTCTTCCTCTTTTCACATACAAAAGCACAAAGAAGTACATGCATGCCACACAGTTTGATATAAACGTGGCAAGTCCTGCTCCTGCCGCCCCCATGTTGAAACCCTGCGGAAGAATAAAAATGGGATCGAGCACAATATTTAAAAGGCATCCGCTCATTGTTCCAATGCTTGCATGAAAAGACGCACCTTCAGAGCGCACCAAATACGCCATAACCACGTTTAATATGGCTGGTGCCGCACCGCAGGAAACTGTCCACAACATATAAGCAGAGGTTGCCTCTCTCGTCACATCATCTGCCCCAAGCAGTGCCAAAAGCGGCAATTTTCCAATTGTGCAAATCAGGGAAAAAACAACACCGCAGAACAAAGCACAATAAAATCCAAACGCAGAGCTTTTGTGAACCGTTTCATAGTCCCTTCGCCCAAGCGCCCTGCTCATCATACTCGAGGTACCCACGCCAAACAGGTTGTTTACGGCATTAAATGCAAGCAGGACAGGACCTGCGAGCGTTACTGCCGCATTCTGCACCGGATCGTTTAACATTCCCACAAAATACGTGTCCGCCAAATTATAAAGCACCATTACAAGAGAACTGATAATAGTCGGCACACACAATGCTACCACTGCCTTTGGTATTGGCACACTTTCAAATAAACTTGTTCGCTTGTCTGATTTCGTATTCACATTATCCTGCTCCATTCTGTAAATTCCCGACTATGCTTCCTGCTTCATTCTGCTCAAAAATACTTTTATATTGTTTTCAATATCGCCTTTAAACACCGCGGATCCCGTTACGATCATGTTCGCTCCGACATCAAGATTCCTTTTCAAATTTTCAAGACGCACGCCTCCGTCAATCTCCACGTCCACAGGAAGCCCCCTCTTATTGATTTCGCTGCGGATACTCCGAATCTTATCATAGCACTCCGGAATATAGCTCTGTCCTCCAAATCCCGGGTGTACCGTCATGACAAGCACCATATCCACATGCTCAATATAGGGAAATGCATGCTCAATCGGCGTTTCCGGATTAATCGCGATTCCGCGCTTTCCGCCCAAACTTCTAATATGCTCAAGCGTCTTATATATACAGTCGCACGCCTCAACATGTATCGTAATGCCGTCTGCTCCCAACCGCATGAA
This sequence comes from uncultured Lachnospiraceae bacterium, assembly GCA_910577115.1. GTDB lineage: Bacteria > Bacillota > Clostridia > Lachnospirales > Lachnospiraceae > COE1. Next base: position 84,040 of record CAJTMC010000006.1, on the reverse strand, counting down.
TTCATCGACATAACGCTCCGGACGCTCCACCATCATATGTACGTCCAAAAACAAATCCGTACGTTTTCTCACGCACTCAAGGACAGGCATTCCAAACGATATAGATGGCACAAACATACCATCCATAATATCTACATGAAGATGTTCTACACTTGATTTTCCAATTATATCAAGCTGTGTTCCAAGCTCACAAAAGTCAGCTGACAGTATTGACGGCACTAAATAGTTCATTCGTTTACCTCCATTTGGCCACAACACATAACTTTGCGGCCGCACAAATTTGTAAGTGAAAAATATCACTTTTATCTCCTGTTCCCACGCTTTTTCGTACTCTTAGCGGCATTTTCCTTCTCCTTGAGTTCCCCATAAAACGTTGTGTAATTGGCATAGCGTATTTTATGGATATGGTTCTCCTCCAATGCTCTTTTCACACCGCAGTCAGGCTCATGGATATGCGCACAGGTAAGAAATCTGCATTCTCCCGCATATGGTGCAAACTCAGGATAAAACTCTTTTAACTCCTCTTTCCCAATGTCAAAAAGCGAAAGCGAACTAAACCCCGGCGTATCCATAATATATGTCCCTTCCGATATTGCAATCAGCTCGGAATGTCTTGTCGTATGTCTGCCGCGCTCTATCTTTGCACTGATTTCGCCTGTTTCCATCTGAGTTCCCTCCTGCAGGCAGTTCACAAGGGAGGACTTTCCCACGCCGCTTGGCCCTGCAACTGCAGTCGTCTTGGACATAAGCGCCTTTTTAATTTTTTCAATTCCCTCTTGTCTGGCAGCGCTTACAAACAGTATGCTACACCCGCTTTTTTCATAGATTTCCCGAATGCGTATACACTGCTCAGCACCAGCAATATCCGTTTTATTAAAGCAGATGATACAGTCAAGTCCCTGCCTGCGCATCATAATGAGAAAACGGTCAAGCAGATTGTAATTCGGCTCAGGCTTTGCCACTGCAAAAATCAGAAGCGCCTGATCAATATTTGCCACTGCCGGTCTAATGAGGACGCTTTTTCTTGGCAATAATTTCACAATATTGCCCTCATAATCCTTTGCATCCGTTATTTCGATTTCTACGTCATCACCGACAAGCGGTTTTGTATTGTCTTTCCGGAATATTCCTTTTGCTTTGCATTCGTACACACCCTCTGCGGGCACATCTACATAGTAAAAACCGGCTATTCCCTTTATTATTTTACCCTGCATTTGCTCTTCCTAAATCAAAATGGCTAATTTTTGGTAAAGTTCACGTTCTGATGCGTCTGTGCCACGTCAACACCCATCTGTGTGGTCTCATTGCCGTCCGCATCAATCACAACCTCAGGCACCTGTTTGGGATAAGTAATTGTAATAATTCCATACGCTGAGGGACTCTCAAAATTACTGATATTAATCGTAACGGGAAATGATGTAACACTATTAGAATACCAAAGCTGTTTGCTCCCGTCCGCTGTTGTCAAAATGACCTCCGCATTCCCACTCATATAACCTTCCGGCGCCTGTACCGTAAGATTGCAGTTGTAGGTCGCCGCCTCGCTTCCCATACTCAGCTTTAAGTCTACTACAGTTCCTTCTTTGACGGTAGCACCCGCCTCATAGCTCTGATAGCAGATCTGCCCCTCAGGTACCTCGGAACTGTATACTTCGTCAATGGAACCCACCACAAGACCTGCCGCCTCAAGATTACTCTGGGCCGCCTCGCTTGTAAGACCTACCACTCCCGGCATACGCACATCCTTATCAGAGCTCCCCTTGCTGATAACAATGGTGACCTCCGATTCAAGCGGAGCCATACTGTTTGCCGCAGGATTTTGTGAAATAATTGTACCCTTCGCATACTCTGTGGAAAATTCGTCTGTTTTGACGACCTTAAAGCCTTGATTGGTCAGTGCCGCCGTACCTTCCGCCTCACTCATTCCCTCAACAGGCGGCACCGCCACGCCGTTTGCACCGACGCTTACCGTAAGCACAATTGTTGTATTTTTGAGAATCTTATCACCTGCAAGCACTGTCTGACCGTCCTCTAAAGCAGCTGACACAACCATATTTTTCCCGTATTGGGTTGACTCCACAGAAGTTATCTTACAGCCTAGTCCTTCCTGATGCAGTGCGGCTTTTATCTCCTCTACATCATGCCCCGCAAACTCAGGCATCACTGCACGTTCACCGTTGTCCGCATCACTTGCATGTGTGCCGGACATCGAATCAATCTGCGCAAAAATTCCGGTTGCCTGCCCTGCAAAGTAAAGCAGAATGCAGCCTATAATCACAGCGCCAAGCACTGTGAGAACGGTTGTAAAGCCCTCCGCCTTCGGATTGTAGTCGTATTCGTCTTTACCGTTTAAATACTGCTTCTCATCTTCATATTCATTCCTGCGTACATTCTGTCTTGTAACAATTTCCTGTGTGTAGCCCTGCTCCTCATAATAATCGTCATACTTCTGCCTGTTTCTCGCATTATTTACCTTTTGCGCAGATGCAGTTTTTCCCGACGCGGTTTTATTGGGCGCTTTCTTACTTGCAGTATTTTTCTTTCTGCCGTTTTTGTTACTTCTGCCTGCAGTATTTTTACTTTGTACCGTTTTATTAGATGCAGACGAGCTGCCTCTTGCGGTCCCGACAGACTTTTTCGCCGCTGCCGGTTTTACTCTTGCCTGCTCCTGATAATTATTGTAGTCCTCATATGCATCATTATATGTATCCATTGAAGTATTTGAGGGATAGGCCGTCTGATTTGATCTTCTTGCAGGCTTTACCTGATTCGGTATCAGCTCCAAATCCGACTCTTGTGCATATTCTTCCCTTCTCAGCTGTCTTACCTCATTATCCGCATTCCCGCCTGTGTTACCAGAAGGCACAATCTTTGTCTTTCCTGCCTCATCGGCTGTATCAAGCTGTGCAATTGCATCATCCGGATTAATCAGCGAATGCTTTAAATCCTTTATGATATCTGCCATACACTGATACCGTCTGTCCGGACTTTTCTGTGTACACTTAATTACAATATTTTCCACACTTACGGGAATTTCCGGCACAAACTCCCTAATGTCGGGCAATTCGTCCTGAATATGCTTGATTGCGATTGACACAGTCGTATCACCGTTAAAAGGCACACGCCCTGCAAGCATTTCAAACATCGTAATACCCAGCGAATAGATATCGCTCTTTTCGTCGGAAAATCCGCCGCGCGCCTGCTCCGGCGAAGTATAATGCACTGACCCCATCACATTGGAGGTAATCGTATTGCTTGACGCTGCTTTTGCAATGCCAAAATCCGTCACCTTCACTTTACCCTCTTTGGAAATCATAATGTTCTGAGGTTTAATATCTCTGTGTATGATATGGTTATTGTGTGCCGCCTCAATTCCCATCGACACCTGTATCGCAATACTGATTGCTTCTTTTATTGTAAGTCTTGATTTTTTTTCAATATATTTTTTAAGCGTAATTCCCTCGACAAGCTCCATTACAATATAATGAATGCCGTCCTCTTCCCCTACATCATAAACATTGACAATATTCGGATGCATGAGTCCTGCTGCTGCCTGTGCCTCTACCCGGAACTTGGACACAAAATTCCGGTTCTCGGAAAACTCCTGTTTTAAAACCTTGACTGCAACCAAGCGGTTGAGCTTTTGATCTTTTGCTTTATATACATCTGACATTCCGCCGGTACCGATTTTTTCCAAAACCTCATATCTGCCGCCTATCATCATTCCTGATTTAATCATCTTAAACCCCCATGCTGCCAACATCAAATTAAACAAGTTTATTTGCGAATTTGGGTGTTAGCACAAATTTGACAGTTGAAAAATCAAAAATTTTCAACTTAACCTCCAAACGGTTCCACAAGAACCACAGCTATATTATCACGTCCGCCGTTTGCGTTCGCCGCCTCAATCAGCAGTCTCCCCGCTTCCTCTATGTCCGCACTTTCCCTGATAATCCTGTGTATCTCATTGTCCTTTAGCATGTTTGTAAGACCGTCCGTGCACAGTAAAAACTTCTCTTTTTCCGTAATGGTCACATCAAAAAAATCCACAAGCACATATTCCTTCACACCCACTGCTCTCGTGATAATATTCTTATCGGGATGCGTGCGCGCAGACTCCCTGTCGATGCCTCCCATGTCCACCATCTCTTCCACAAGTGAGTGATCCTTTGTAATCTGTGTGATAAAATCATTGATAATGTACATACGGCTGTCCCCTACATTTGCAACCGTCACATAATTATCCTCCACTGTCACTGCCACAAGTGTTGTTCCCATGCCTTTTAGGCCTTGATCTGACTTTGCCATTTTATTGATATACGTATTGGCATCATCAATTGCCTTCTGTAATATATTCTCAGGATCGGTTTCCTGTGTATACCTTTCAATTACTTCCACAACCTTTTCCACCGCATGCTTTGAGGCATAGTCTCCCGCATTGTGGCCGCCCATTCCGTCAGCCACCATAAAAAGGTTGGGCAGGTTTCCAACCGGCGTTTTTGATGTATAAATATAATCCTCGTTAATTTCCCTTCTCTTTCCTACATCAGTAATCGAAAATACTTTCACTTTTTCTCCTCCTGTCAGTATGACGAATATCGTCACGACCGTATCGATAGACATAGTACTCCATAATCTTTACTATGTTAGCACAGACGAAAGAAAAAAGCAAGACGCTTATCATCCTGCTCTGACAAAGCCTGCTTTATCACGGCGTTTTATTTTGCATACCGCCGCCTAAGCTGCCCGCACGCCCCATCAATATCCCTGCCCATTTCCCGGCGCACGGTAACGTTGATGTGCCTGTGTTCCAGCTTTTCTTTAAAGCGCATTATATTCTCTTTCGCGGATTCGACATAATCCCGCTCTTTGATTGGATTGACGGGAATTAAATTCATATGACAGTTTAACCCTTTCACCAGACTGCACAGATTTTCCGCATCCTCGTCGGTATCGTTTACGCCGCCCACCAAACTGTACTCAAACGTAATGCGCCTGCCTGTCTTTTCAAAATAATACCGGCACGCTGCAAGAACCTCATCCAGTTCGTATTTGTCCGCAATGGGCATCAGTTCGCGCCGCTTTTCCTGTGTGGAACCGTGAAGAGACAGTGCAAGCGTAATCTGCAGGTTTTCATCTGCAAGCCGTTTCATATTTTCCACGATACCGCAGGTTGACACCGTAATATTCCTCTGGCTGATATGGAGACCGTTTTCATCCGTAATCAGCCTGATAAACTGCAAAAGGCTGTCATAATTGTCAAGCGGCTCTCCCGTTCCCATTACGACCACATTGGAAACACGCTCCTCCGTATCCCTTGATATGGCGTAAATCTGGTCAAGCATCTCGGAAGGTGTCAGTCCGCGCTCCAGTCCGCCAAGCGTTGATGCACAGAATTTGCACCCCATGCGGCACCCCACCTGCGAGGAAATGCAGACCGAATTGCCGTGGTGGTACCGCATCCAAACGCTCTCGACCAGATTGCCGTCCGCAAGTGCAAACAGATACTTTTTCGTGCCGTCAATTTTTGAGGTCTGCACCTCCACGATTTTTAAAGAAGTGTATGTATAGCCGCACTCTAGCTTTTCCTTTAAGCTCTTTGGAATGTTCGTCATTTCGTCGTAATTTCTTGCAAGCTTTTTGTGGAACCACTCATATAACTGCTTTGCCCGAAACGGCTTTTCTCCGATTTTTACAATTTCCGTCTGCAACGCTTCCAACGGCAACGATTTTATATCTGTTCCAAACTCCATTTTGTATCACACACCATCCTGTTTTTTTAGCACGCTTATAAAAAATCCGTCCGTATCGTGTATCTTCGGCAAAAGCTGCAGATATCCCTGTTTTGCGGTTTCTGCAGTCTGAACGTTTTCCTGACGCAGGCATGAAGGCAACGCATCAAAAAATGACACAGGTGTCATTTTTAACATTTCAACAAGCCATGCAAAGGTTTCCTCGTTTTCCGCGCGGTTTATCGTACAGGTACTAAACAGAAGCCTCCCGCCTGGCTTTAACATTTTGACTGCCTTTTCCAAAATACGCCTTTGCAGCGATACAAGCTCCGTAAGCTGCTCCTGCGTTATCTTATACTTAATATCCCGCTTTTTCCCGATTACACCAAGTCCCGAGCACGGTACATCTGCAATTACAATGTCCGCCGTCTGCTGTTCATCGCATTCCAACGCATCGCAGACCACTGCCGACACGCTGTCCTTGTCAAATCCGCATCGCGCAAAGTTCTCCGCCGTCTGCATAACCTTCTTTCCGGAAATATCCCTTGCCTCGATTTGAAATCCGATCCGGTCAACGCCTGCATCGCTCAGCAAATCCGCCGCCAGCATGGATTTCCCGCCCGGTGCGGCACAGACGTCCACAATACACAGCTTTTCGCCCGCCGTTCTTTTTTCCGCCAAAAAGTCCTCTGACAAAACCGCCCTTACCGCAAGCATACTGCTCACATCCTGTACCACAAACGCACCGTTTTGATAAAGCGGAAGTGTTGTCATATCGTCCGTCTTTTCGATTTTGTATGCATTCTCCAAATACGGATGACCTTTCATGCTGCCGCCGCGCGCCGCAAGCGCCTCCTGCAGCGCCTCCTTTACGGATTTATCACGCAGACGCACCGTGACGGGATGCTCCGCAAGCAGTCCCTCCAGCACGGCAATCGTTTTCTCCTCCCCAAGCTGGCTTGTCCAAAGATTAACAATCCATTCGGGCGTCGAATACTTCACGGATAAATCCGGATACGCAATCGCGTCCTTATTTCTCGCGACACTGCGCAGCACACCGTTCACAAAGCTCTTTAGCGTTGCAAAGCCTTTTTTCTGCGCAAGTTTTACCGCCTCGTTGCACGCTGCCGCGTCAGGAACAGCGTCCATATATAAAATCTGATAAACACTAAGCCGTAATATCGCACGTATTTGCGGTTTCATCTTGCCCGTCTTTACTTTAGAATACTGATTGATAACAAAGTCAAGCGTTATCATACGCTCCAGCGTACCCTCAAAAAGCCGTTTGAGAAACGACTTTTCCTGCTGCGAAAGATAATTATATTTCTTTAAAACATCGCGCACTGCCACATGAGAATATGTCCCGCTGCCGTTTCGGTTCTCCGTCACTTCCAACAGCATCTCCAACACGAGCAGGCGCAGATTTACCTGTTCATTTGCCATACCCCTAGTCATCTCTTCTGTTTCCGAACAAAAGGACCAGCCGCAAAAGCTGCAAAACAGACGCCGCCGCTGCCGCCACATACGTAAGCGCCGCCGCTCTTAACACCTTTGCGCTTTTCGACTTTTCCTCTCTTGTCACAATCCCATACTGCTCAATGCACACAAGCGCTCTTCTCGACGCATCAAATTCCACCGGAAGGGTTACGATTTGAAACAGCACTGCAAGCGAAAATACCCAGATACCGATATTGACAAGCAGCGGACTGCCGCCGAGAATAATTCCCAGTAAAACAATAGGAATTCCAAGCCGTGAACCGATATTTGCCGCGGGAACAAGCATTGTGCGTACCTTGAGCGGCGCGTAGCTTTCGTTATGCTGCATTACATGACCACACTCATGCGCCGCCACGCCGATTGCCGCGACTGACGCGGAACCGTACACACTGTCCGAAAGCCGTACGGTTTTCGTGCGCGGGTCATAATGGTCTGTCAGGTTTCCTCTGACATGCTCCACACGCACATCGTAAATTCCGTTGTTATTTAAAATCGCCTGTGCCGCCTGCGCTCCTGTCATTCCCGAAAGGCTGCGTTCCCGCGCATATTTGCTGAACGTGGAATTGACCCGCGCAGACGCAATCAGCGAAACAACTGCGCCAATCAACACAAGAATATAAGTCCAGTCGAAATAAAAACCATACGGATATATCATACAAAAACCTCCTCTACTTCAAACCCAAGCGCATGCCTTCCTTCCACTGGTTTCCAAGCAGAAATGATTTGATATCCATACGCTTTTTGCCCTCAAGCTGTAATTCGCAAATACGCAAAATCCCTTTTTTGCACGCGACCTCAACCGTATCTTTTGTGACCCTGACAATCTCTCCTGCCTGTTTCGTACCGTCAAACTCCTTGTCAGCCACCGCACAGCGCCATAGCTTGACACTCTTGCCATTGATGTAAGTGTATGCACTTGGCCATGAATTTAAACCTCTGACAAGCCGCTCAATTTCCACCGCGCTCCTGTTCCAGTCAATCTCGCCAAGCGATTTGCTCATCATTTTCGTGTGGGAGCTTTCTGCGTCATTTTGCCTGATTGGCGTAATTTCTCCCCGTTCAAGCTTTGGAAGTGTATCCACAATCAGCTCTGCGCCTGCTTTGGACAGTTTTTCAAAAAGGCTTTCCGCTGTCTCATCGTCCGCAATCGGAACCGTTACGGTTGTGAGAATATCGCCCGTATCAACGCCCTCGTCCATCTGCATAATGGTAACGCCAGTTTCTTTTTCCCCATTGATAATGCACCAGTTAATCGGCGACGCGCCTCTGTATTTTGGCAAAAGCGAGGCATGGATATTCACACAGCCCAAACGCGGCATGGTAAGAATTTCCTTTGATACAATCTGACCAAATGCCGCCACCACAAAAATATCCGCCTCATATTTTCTAAGCTGCTCTACCGCCTCCGGCGCCTTCACCCTGACGGGCTGAAATACGGGAATATTGTACTTTAACGCACATTCCTTTACCGGCGGAAACTGCATCTGCCCGCTTCTGCCCTTTGCCTTGTCAGGCTGTGTCACGACCGCCGTAACCTCGTGCCCTGCCGCAACAAGCGCCTCCAGGGCACCTACGGAAAAATCAGGCGTTCCCATGAAAACAATCTTCATAATGAATCGTTATGCTCCTTTCACAGTTTGCAAATTTCATTTTCAATCTTCCTCTTCGGGCTCCACATCAAACAGCGGTCCATCCACCCGCTCCACATATAAATGTCCGTCCAAATGTTCGATTTCATGACACAATGCTCTTGCGACAAGCTCTTCCCCCTCAATAATAAAGGTATTTAAATCCTCGTCCTGTGCCTCAACCTTCACATAATTTGGGCGCTTTACGCTCCCCGCCTTTCCGGGTACGCTCAGGCACGCCTCGTTTCCTTCCTGTTCTCCACTTTCTTCCAAAATACGCGGATTGATTAACAGCATCGGATCCTCTCCCGTCGTGTCAATCACTACAATCCGTTTTAAAACGCCCACCTGAACGGCGGCAAGACCTACGCCGTTTGACTCATACATTGTTTCGAACATATCGTCGATCAAATCCTGCACACGCGGCGTAATCTCCTTGACCTCCTTTGATATTTTGTTCAATACAGGATCTCCAATTTCCCTGACTGTTCTAATCGCCATGTTTCTCCTTACCTTTCTATCTCTATCTTTTTTCCTTCTCGGAAATGTATTTCCGGTGATGCCCCGAAATGATCAGGAACATTTTTTCATGATATTTATACAGTTTACATCATTGCAGCAATTTTAGCAACTATCCGATAAAAAGGAATATCTTGTTTGTATCCCTTTCCCATCCCATGAGCGCCATAACATTTTATCTGACGCACACCTTTTATTGGAACGTCATTTCCTACATCCCCACAATTTTCCTCACTGTATTTGCCGTCCGGATTGTAATTTGGTTGCTGATATTTTCAGAACCCCAACGCCATCAATAGCTGCTCATCGGGTTAAAATCAAACTGCACGCTGTCACTATTCCACTGTTTCCCGTTTATCAACTGCTCCAGCGCGTCCTTAATCTCCACCAGCACCCCATATTCCCTATGCTTTACATAAAACACAAACCGATAAATATCATTAATCTTCCCGACACTCGCACTTGACGGTCCAATCACTGCCGGCTTTTTTTCCGCAAAATGCACCCTTGCGCAGTCCGCAAGCTCCTTTGCGTGTTTGGCGCCCGTAAGCTCGTCTGCCGCCGTTACAAGCACCGCCATCATATGTGCGGCAGGAGGATACCGCATCAAATCCCTGTAAGAAATCTCCTCGTCAAAAAATCCCTCATAGTCCTGATTTGCCGCATGAACAATCGTGTAATGCTCCGGCTGGTACGTCTGTATCACCACCTCGCCTGCAAGCACGCCTCTGCCCGCGCGTCCCGCCGCCTGCGTCAGTAATTGAAACGTACGTTCTCCTGCTCTAAAATCATTTGCGTGCAGTGACATATCCGCCGCAAGAATGCCAACAAGCGTCACCTTGGCAAAATCATGCCCTTTCACAATCATCTGCGTCCCGACAAGAATATCCGCCTCCTCGTTCGCAAAGGCGGACAGCAGCTTCTCATAGCTGTCCTTTGTCCTCGTTGTGTCGGCGTCCATGCGCAGCACGCGCGCGTTTGGAAATTCTTTGTGCAATAGTTCCTCAATCTGCTGTGTCCCCGCGCGAAATCCCAAAATATATTTGGAACCGCACTTCGGGCAAAGCGTCACGTTCGGCGTTTCATAGCCGCAGTAATGACACACAAGCTTACTCGTTTTCCGGTACCTGTCCGTATGCTCCGAAAGCGACACGTCGCAGTGCGGACATTTCATCACATGACCGCACGAACGGCATGATACAAAGCCTGCGTACCCTCTTCTATTCAAAAAGAGCATTGTCTGCTCGCCCTTTTTTAACCGATCGTCAATCAACGCATAGAGCCGCCTGCTGAAAATCGAGCGGTTTCCCTCTTTTAACTCGGCGCGCAAATCCTCCACATAGACATGCGGCAGCGCACCGCCCGCAAGCCGCTCCTTTAACGTAAAAAGCGTAATCTCGCCCCGTTTTGCTTTCTCATAGGACTCTACGGACGGCGTCGCGGAACCAAGCACCAGACTTGCGCCTTTCATGCGGCAAAGCTCGCCTGCAACCTCCCTTGCATGATACTTCGGCATGCTTTCGCTCTTGTAGCTGCTCTCATGCTCCTCGTCAATAATCACAAGTCCAAGCCGCTCAAACGGCGTAAACAGTGCGGAGCGCGGACCGATGATAATGTCAATCTCCCCCCGCCTTGCACGCTCACACTGGTCGGAACGCTCCCCCGCCGAAAGCCTTGAATTCATTACGGAAACACGCTCTCCAAACCGCTGGTAAAAACGAATTAATGTCTGATATGTCAACGCAATCTCCGGAATCAGCATAACAGCCTGCTTTCCCATTTGGATTACACGCTCAATCAGCGCCATATAAACCTCCGTCTTTCCGCTCCCCGTCACACCATGAATTAAATATGTACCGCGTACTCCGTTTTCATACGCTCCCGCTATCGCCTCTACAATCGCACGCTGATTTAGGGAAAGCTCCTTTTTACCCTGATTCTGCCACCCCTGTGAAGCCGCGGCAGGCAGCGGATTCCTGTAAGTGTCAAATGCCTCAACTTTAACAAGTCCTGCCTTTACCAAAGAATGAATTGTCTGCGGCGCAATATTAAGCTTTCCCGTAACAAGCGTATACGGCAGAACAGGCTGGACGCTCAGCTCCTGCATCAGTCTTGCCTTTGCTGTCTGATGCTTCGCCCCAAACTCATGTGCGTGCATTTTTGCCGTCTCCGCATCAACAAGGCAGTGCAGGGTGCGCTTTACGACCTGTCTCATCTTTTGTTTCACAGGCAGCACGGTTTTTAACGCGGAAATCATGGTTGCGCCGTAGTTGTTCTTAATCCACCACGCAAGCCTGATTGCATCGCTCTGTGCCGTCACCGCGTCCTCAATTACCGCCTCAATGCTTTTTAATTTTTCAATATCGTATTCCGCCCGATCGGTAATCTCCATGACGTAGCCTTTTATACGCTTGTTTCCCATGCCAAACGGAATTGTCACCGCCGCGCCGACCTCTAATTTCCCCTGTAATGCGTCGGGAATTTTGTATTGAAAGGTGCGATCCACCTTTTCGTGTGAAATATCCACAATAATATTCGCAAATCTGCCTGTTATCAATTTTGTTTCCAACTCACTCCTCCATGTTGTCAATGACCTGCGAATTTATTTCTTCCAGTATCTCATGAATCAGCACGCGTTCATCCATCGGGTACTTCACGCCCTTAATCTCCTGATAATCCTCGTGCCCCTTTCCCGCAAGCACAATGATATCGCCCTTTTGTCCGTGCGTGATGGCGTATTTGATTGCCTCTTTCCGGTCGCATATCTCAATATACTTCCCGTCCGTTTTTCCAATTCCCGTTTTGATATCGTCAATAATATCCTGCGGCTCCTCAAAGCGCGGGTTGTCGGACGTGATAATTGTCAAATCCGCAAGCTTTCCGCTGACCTCGCCCATCTCATAGCGTCTAAGCTTCGAGCGGTTTCCGCCGCATCCGAAAAGGCATACCAAGCGGTTCGGATTGTATTCTTTTAATGTTGTCAGAAGACTTTCCAGTGCCATTGCATTATGTGCATAGTCAATCATCAAAGTAAAATCGTCCGATACCTTGACCATTTCAATTCTGCCCTTCACCTTTGCGCCCAAAAGCGCCTTTTTGATGTTCTCCTCTTTTACGCCAAAATGCCTGCAGATCGCAATCGCCGTAAGCGCATTGTATGCACTGAATTTACCGGGAATATCGGTTTCTATTTCCATATTTACAAGTCCGGATACTTTAAAATCAATCCCTAAAAAACCTGCGCCTGTGACAAGCTTTAAATCGCTTGCACGCAAATCTGCCTGCGCATCAAACCCGTATGTTTCCAGCTCGCATGTGTGATTTTTAACAATTTTTTCCCAGTGCTGGTCATCCCGATTTACAATGCCCACCTTACACTGTCTGAAAAGCATCGCCTTGCAGTCAAGATATTCTGCAAAATCGGCATGTTCATTCGGTCCGATATGGTCAGGCTCTATATTTGTGAAAATACCGTAATCAAATGTAAAGCCCTGTGTTCTATGCATCTTAAAGCCCTGTGAGGATGCCTCAATTACCACCGCGTCACAGCCGATATCCTTCATTTCTTTAAAATATTGTTGTAAAACAAACGATTCCGGCGTTGTGTTGGAGGCAGGAATAACCTTGTCGCCGATAATTGTTTCGATTGTTCCCACAAGCCCTACCTTGTAGCCCGCATTCTCAAGAATATATTTGACAAGATAAGTCGTTGTCGTCTTTCCCTTTGTCCCCGTCACGCCAATGATTTTCATGCTGTCCGCCGGATTTCCGAAATAATTCGCGGAGATAAACGCCATCGCGTATCTTGTGTCCTCCACCTTGATTACGGTGACGGGTTTCTCTTTTGGAAGCTCCACATCTTTGCTCACCACAAGCACGCCCGCGCCGTTCTCCACCGCCTGCGCCGCCGCACTGTGCCCGTCAAAGTTTGCTCCTGTAATGCAGATAAAAAGGCAGTCCTTTGTAATGTTTCTCGAATCGTTTACCACCTCGGAAACCATTGTATCCGTACTGCCGCTTATGCATTCGTATTCAAAGCCTTTCAGTAAGTCTTTACATTTTAACATTCTTTTCTTGCCTCGCTTTATAAATTTGTTACAACTTCATTTAAAGGATAGCATATGTGTAGGGATTAATCAAGAATTTGCAGCTATTACTCTTTTTTTGCATTTTGTGGATTTTTTTGATATAATTCTTACTAAACAAACCATTTTCGACCTTGTCATGCGCGGCGGACATCTTGTGCCTGTCCTGCGCCGTATATAGGAAATCGTCCGAAGCAAATAAACGGATTATCGGTTCAATTAAGGAGAATGCCATGTTATTTGAAGACAATATTCCATATAATACCTTAAAAACCCTGCTGATAGTGATTGGAACACTTGGCATGATGTGCACCACCACGCGTTTTAAATACAGTGCAAAACGCGTCGCGCTGATTTTTTTCCTATATTTAAGCTATGTAGCAGCATCAAGCGCTTCAATCATTACCTTTTTGGGCTACCCGTTTTATCTGCGTGTCTTTCCGTTTACCATTTCCGTACCTGCAATTGTGCTGGTCTTTAAATTAGCAAAGGACCAGCCCGCAAAAGCGGTATTTATTTACACAACGCAGATTTTAATCTCCTCATATGCCTCTGCTACGGTCACGCTGATTAACACTGCCATTAACGGCACGGAGTTGACCGATTTTTTCATGCGCTTTATGTTTTATGCACTGGTAATTCTGTTGGAATACCGCTTTTTGCGCCGTCCATTTCTGTGGTTTACCGAAGTTACCAATAGCGGCTGGCTGGTTTTGGCACTAATTCCCTGCTCCCTGCTTGCATTTTCCGTTACGCTTGCCTCCTACCCAATCCCTTACACGCAAAACCCGACAAATGTTGTATATATTTATCTTCTCAGTGCAGTTATTGCCATAATTTACTTCTCTATTTTTCAATATCTTGCCATGCAGTACCGTCTGCAGATGACAAAACAGAATTTAGAGCTTATGGAAGTACAAGTAAACCGTTTAAAGGATAAACTTTCGGCAGATGCAATTGCAGCAGAAAAATTCCGTATTGACAGACATGATACACGCCACATTCTTTGCACAGCGGCCTCCCTGCTGAAAAGCGAAAAACCGGCGGATGCACTTGACTATATCAGCCAATCTATTCGCCGGTTCCAAGCACATACACCCGTACGGTATTGTCAGGACGTTATCATCAACGCCACGCTCTCCACCTATTTTGAACAGGCAAAGGAGGCGGGGATTGTATTGGAAACACGTCTGCAGTTTACCGATACGCTGCCGATTGACTCCGGAGAGATTGCAATTGTAATTGCCAACGCGCTCGAAAATGCCATAAATGCCTGCCTCCTTCTCCCAAAAGAAAAGCGCAGAATCGCCGTTCAATGCATCTGCACGCCGAAATTCATGCTTGAGATTGCCAATCCCTGTAAGGAAGAAGTCCTGTTCTCAAAGGACGGCCTGCCGCTTTCAAAAGAAAAAGGACATGGTATCGGAACGCGCTCTATTTTTGCCTTTTGTAACAAATACCATGCATCGTTTGATTTTGCCGTATCAAACGGGCAGTTTGTCCTGCGGATTGTTCTGTAACTTATCGTCCAAGCAGGACAAAACAGAAAAAATTCATGTTTATTTCACTCAGGTACAAATAATGCTGCATGAACGGAAAGGATAAAACGGTATATGACCCAAACATTACAACACAGAAACAGATCCGCCTATTTCTTCCCGCGCCACATACAACGAATGATCCGGCCTGACACTCGTATACCATTTTACCAGTGTCATAGCGCCCCGCTCTATTTCAATGCAGGTGATACAGCGCGGATGGACACAGCTCCCCGTATTATAATAATAAGCAGGTTCCTCAGGCATTACAGGACGGTGCGTATGTCCGGTAATCAAAATATGTTTATTTTCCACTGCCCAATCCCTTAAACGCGTTTCACAGTTGTTTTTAACAGGATAATTTTTAGCCGCGCTTGTCGGATCCAAAACGCCCACATTTTCCAACGGGCTCCAGATATATCGCACCAAAAAACACGCTATGCGCCAAAACGTAGAATTTAACAGGCTTGCCTGATGACCATGCGTCAGATAAAGCGCGCGCTGCGGCATATTGGGCGGACACAGGATAATTCCTTCATAAAAGGGAAACGCCGGACATCGGGATTTTTTCTTTTTTATCATATCATGATTGCCGTAAATAAGGTACAGTCTGCCCTGCCTGCTGAATTTTGTAAACATCTCAAACGCGTCTTCATGCACCTCAATAATATTTTTCATGCTGCGATTTTCCCATAGTTCATCACCGTCGCCAAGTTCAATATAAGTAAATCCGTTTTTATAATAGTGCTCTAACGCTGCGTAATATAAATGCTGGTTCTTTAAGAAATTATCGGAGGTGGTGCCGACGCCCCTGTGGCAGTCGCTCATTAATACATATCGGGAACGATGTGTAAATGACAGCACAGGGGCGTTTTCAAAAGCGTGCACCAAACGCGACGAAACACTCATGACCGTCTCCGGCAGCAGCGTCTCTTTTTGTGGCAGCGTTTATGAAAGCGGCGCATTCGAAGCAGTTTTCTGAATGCTATGGGAATGCAGTAGTACAGGCATAAAATCCGGTCTTCCCTGCTCTGAAAGGGCTTTGTAACCCATAAATACAATCGGCATGAAATCTTGTTCTGCCACTGTGAAAAGCGGCGCCAAAAGCGTGTCAGCAGGTTATAGTCTGTTTTTTTCGGCCGGAAAAATGTAAATGTCAGCGACAGACCGCATAGTGCAAAATCGTGCTGTGTATACCCTGCCCGATACAGTCCGTCAATAAAGGCGCTCTGCATTTCCCTGTTTGGAAATGTCAGCGTCGCTTTCAGATACAAATTGTAGGGCTGTGTAAAGCAGCCTGTTAAAAATGCCGTAATCCACCAATGCTTCTGACAGGTTTTCACGCAGTCGCCATTTGCCTCACAAAGCGTCAACGAGCAGTTTAGCAGTTCCTCATCCGACGCACATTCAAACAGTGTCGTTTTATACGCACTTTTGTCAATGATTTCATCTGCATGGTAAATACCGATTTCCGCTCCGGTATTGATCCCATATTGTCCTTTCCAAAACTCAATCATCCATGTTCTGCCTCTATAGTCAAAATATATCGGCAGTGCGTCAAAAACCATCTGAAACCGAGGCGCCATATAGTCATAAAACCAAGTATAGCCGGCCTTTCTCTGCCATGCGTCCAGTGTGGTTGAAAAGAAGCCGCATTGGCAATGATAGCAGTAGCCAAATGGTTTTACGAGTTCCTCTATTACAGAACATTTCTGACATTCATCCATGCATTGAATCTTTTTGATAATGCTCTTTTTTCGTATGTGAAATAAGATGCAGCTAAAAAGTGCAATCATCAGTAAAATAGAAAAGAAAAAATACATACTTCATACTCCATTCTATTATTTTATTAATAGTTTATGTCGGAATATGATACTTTGTGTAAAATTTTCGTTTTCGTTATTTGCACAGACTTTGTATCCTGAATATAGTAAAATAATTTCATCATCATTCCATCTACTTATAAATGATGATAATAAAAAGCGAAAAATATATCAGGAGAACTGTTGGCAAATTGCAAATTTTGAGATAAGAGGAAGAACATATGACAGATAGCGAAAAACTTGATTTGCTCTTAGCTGAGATGCAAGGAATAAATCGGAAAATGGAGCAACTTACTCTGAAAGTGGATAAGCTCACTTTGGAACAGGCTGAAACAAGAAAGAGAGTGGATAAGCTCGCTTTGGAACAGAACGCAAAACGAGCTATATAAAATCAACCGAAAATTGAAGGCACTTACGGAGTTGCTCCTGACGCACTCGCGGCTACAGCCGAAAACCGAAAGCGAATTGAAACAGGTACCGGCACGCTAGTCTGAACCAGCTCCTCTTCTGCTCAAGGACATGCTACTGCGTGCCCTGCGCGGAAATGTCAAGCAAAATTTTGGAAACATGCATACGGTTTTCTATCGAAAAATCTATCTCCCCATTATAATGGCGAACCAGTTTTTGTATACTTTCCGCTTTATCCTTCCAATGTTCGGGACACCCTTCCTCCTTCCGCGTCGGCGCGCAGGTATTTTGGCACAAAAGCACGACTTTGTTTCCATTCTGCTGAAGAATCATATTAATCCGTCTTGTTTCCTCTCCCGCACTGCAGCACTCGTAAATTGCATTTTCAAAAATGCTGACAAGAATTGCCACAATGTCAAATTCCCGAATTTTGAGATCCTCATTAAGGTCTGCACGTACCTCAATCTGAATATTTTCCTCATCTGCATAGGTCTTGTATACAGATAAAATTTTGCTGACTGTCACATTGTCGCAGAATTTCCCCACATTCCTGACTTCCAATTCCTCCGCCTTCATCAGTCTTAGCTGGCGGCGCAGCAGCAATTCGTTGAGTTCCATAAGCTCCTTTTCCATTCGGCAGTAGTATTCTTTTCCGCGGTAAAGATACGTGCGAAACGTCATCCACTGGATCGTCCCTGTCATCACAAGCATGACCGCGATGCGCACCACGCGGTTTATGGACAATTCATGGCCGTCGGGCCAGTACGTCCCCACGCCCGCAATCATCAGAATAAAGACTAGCGTAATTGCGCTTGGCAGATCCATCACAGCACTCAAAAAATCCCGTCCTGCCTGAAAACGCGGGCGCACGCTTTTTATGATAAACAGCAAAATGACTGTTTCCGCAACCGCACGCAGCGCAAGGTCAACCCAAATACTGCCTCCAAACCATATACGTGAACCATCAATGCCCAAAAACACCATGACAGAAAGCAGATAAAAGCCAAGCGTAAGCTTATAAATGGACAGATACAAAAAGTCCGCACTCATCAATATACAGAAAATACCGACCACAAAAATCGCTGCAAAGCCTGAACACCGGACAAATACTTCGAAATCAATCAGATACCACACACCAAATGCCGCCGCGGCAAGCACTCCGAACACACAGTAATACACTGCTGCCCTTTTCACAGAAAAGCGCGGTCTGTCGAGCAGAAAAAACACGCCCATCATCAACATCGCACCCATAATATGCCGCAAAAGCGCTATCCAAACAGAACCTCCTAACATATACTATCCTCCCTTTTCAACAAACATTAAAGCTCTCTATCGTTTCCTTACATTATGTAAACTCTCACTGCATTATTTTATTTCAACCATAGCTCTTCCCACTGACACAACAGCGCTCTATCAGCCCGTTGTTCTCCCCGACAAACAGCCCGACATAGCGTTTTGCATGGATTGCGCAGACTGCTTCGCAACAATGGATTTCTCCCTCGTTGACCGCACAAAACGCCGCTGCAAGCGGACAGTCTTTTCCTTTTACAATACAATCAACCGTCAAATTGCGGACGGTTCCCTCCAACACGCCAAAAAAACCGATTTCCGCTGCACCCTTCCCGTTCAGGACAACGCCTGCAATCCGATGACCGCCGCCGTCAAATGTCCCCAGGAAAGGGTGCTGCTTGTCGCAGCCAATCGAAGGGATTTCCTTTCCGTAAAAGTCAAGGTTGTCCGTCAAAAGGACATTTCCCTGCGCTGCCTCAGGCTCCCCGCGGTTGACACGCTCAATCCAGTCCAATAGCTGCCTGCAGTTTCCGATTTCCAACGTTTTTTTGACCGCTGACTGCTCCAATCCGTTTGGTGCGCAGTGCCAGTTTTCGCGCAAAAACTCCATTTTTGACGCAGGATCGCGCTCAAATATGGTAAAGTCCCACTGATAGGTGTCCTCAAGAAATGCAGGCACAACATCTTTTTTGGCAAATCCATGTTCCCTGTCCCTGAATTTCTTCAATTTCTTTTCCCTGCTTACAACAAAAAAGCACCAGTGAAATCTGCCCTTGTTGACGGCAATCAAACCGTCCTTCTCCTTCTTCCACTTGCGCATAATGCTACGCGAAAAGCAGTGGTCGAGTTCTCCGCTGTTGTCGTAAACAAAACCTGCATTCCCGCTTTTATTCCTGCCAATCTGAACTGACGTTCCGATTTTGACGGCAGCATAGCTGTTTTTGATAGTTCCCGTATTGCGGTATGCAAAACCGCCTTCCATTTTACTCTGTCTGCTCATGGCTTTTCCTTTCTGTCACTGCGGGAAGCCGCAAAGCTTCCCGCGTATTTTTATGCACACAGACGTCCAAATGGAATATGTCATCAAACCGACAAATCGGTGCGCTGGTCTGTTCTGTATTAATTCCGACTGTAATCATTCCAAGCTGTGTCCATTTGACAATTCCGTCCGCTGTTTTGTATTCTTCCTTAATACACGACTGAAGACTGTGCCTGTCATCGGTGTTACATTACTGCCACGCCGGCGCTTCCGCTATTGTTGGCGGTGTGCTTTATAATATTTTATTGAAAATTTTTCTTTTGTATACTATATTGGTACAATTTGTCATTTTGAGGGGTACAATTTGATATTATGAAATGTAAATTTTTCTTGACAGGGTAATTGGGAGATTTTATATGGTATCGCGGCGGCGCAGAAGCCGCACGCAAAATGTTTTTATTTAACAAGTCAATGAACAGGTTCCTTTTTAAAGGGTATGCGTTGTCATCAGTGTCCCATCTCCAAAATAATGATCAAAATATTTTTTCCGCAACTCTTTATAAGAACCTCTCGGCAGATAGATTTCCTTACCGTTACCCAGCAACAGCATTTGTGTACCAAGCCGCTCAATATGCTCCATATTCACGATATAGGAAACACCCAGCTTCACAAATTCCTTATGAACGCAAAGCAGTTCATAAAGCTTTGTCATTGTCATATGCAAAAAAACACTTTCACCCTCTTTTAAGTAAACGCACTGCTTTTTGCGCTGCGCCTCACAGTAAAGAATATCGTTTGGCTTCACTTTGAGCACACAAGCATCCGTCTTCAAAAAAATATAACGGGGCTGCTCATTTACAAGGCTCTTTATAATCTTGTCGAGCACAGGAAAAAGCTCTCTTTCGGAAACAGGCTTTACCAAATAGGAAGTCGCCTCTACACCGAACGCTTCCAGCGCGTGCTCCTGCGATGAAGTCAGAAATACAATCTTACAGGAATTCCCTTCGTCCCGCAGCTTCCTTGCTGTCTCAATTCCTGACCTTCCCGGCAGATAGATATCCATTAAGATAATATCCGGCTTGTAGTCCTGCGTTGTCATCTGCAAAAGCAACTCCTCTGAATTTGTAAACTTCCGAATTGAAAATTCCTCTTTCATAGACGATGTATGATAGTTCTGCAGGATCTGCCCTACTTTATCCAGTTCAAATACTTCGTCCTCGCAGATTGCTATTTGGTACATATTTGACACTCCTTCGTAATTTCTATTTTTCTTTCGTTTACGGGCTGCGTAACACAGGCTTTACAAAATTTAATAAAAATTTAATATTTTATTTTTGTTTTATTCTGACATTTTACCATAAAACTACCATAAAAAAATGATTTTGCACTATATAATTTATTTCCCCTTACATTTTTTATACTCAAAAAAAGGCTCCAAGTCTATCGGCTTGGAACCATTCGCTACTTTTAAGGTACGATTCGCAATTATTTCCGTCTTTTTCTTTTCCCTCACAACGTCCAATTGCCACATCAATCTGCAGCTATATCGGCCGTCATCTTCCGAAATCCGTTACTGACCGGCAAATTTCAACTACACCGATATTAATTCTGAACACAATGTAAAAGAACCCGATTATCGGGTTCTTTTACTATTTTCTTATGAGGGGGGAGATAGTGAGTGCTCAACTATCTATATACCACTATAAAGGATAAATGTGTCCAAATTGTGTTTAAATACTAAAAAAAGAATTATATTTATTAACAAAGGATAAAGTTGCCTTCTAATAACCGGCTATTACCAAAACAGCACAAATTTACGCTATTGGTAATACTTCATAATCATCTGCAATGATGTATTTCCACGAAATTCATTGATGTCCGGATAATACACGACCGAAATTGCCAAACCACAGCTTCCGCCTTCATAAATTTGTTTTACGTTATCTTCTCCAAATTTATTGCATAAAAAAGCATTAAATGCCTCCAAATCGCCAAAGTACATCATGTCAAAGCGTTTTCCGCTCTCTCCCGCTACAACATACTTCCCCACATTTTTATGCGCGCCTAAGATTCTGCCCGAGAGCAGCTTCACATTTTTGTGGGCAAACTGCGGTTTGGGATTGCCATTGCCGAAAGGCTCCAAAAGCGCAAGCTCCTCTACCAGCTGAAAAGAAGCATAATCCATAGGCATCGGCACATCAATCAGTACTTTCTCCTCAAAGTCTTCCTTTGTAAGATTACAGTTGTTATTTAATTCTTTTCGAAACAACACTACATTCTCTTTTGGAAGGGAAAGTCCTGCTGCAAGCTTATGTCCGCCATACTTTGTGAAAAGCTCCTTGCACTTTGTCATCTCATCATACATATGAAATGCCTCAATCGAACGTCCGGAGCCTTTTACTCCGTCCTCGGCGTTTGTCAGCACAAACGTCGGTTTCCCATACTTTTCCCGAATCCGCCCCGCAATAATCCCTGCAAGGCTTTCATGCACTTCGGGCAGATACACGACAAGCACCTTGTCATTGAGCAGCCCGTTCTCCTCAATCAGGCAGATTGCCTCCTCCACGCCTTTTTGCGTCAGCTCCTTCCGGCTGTCATTCATTGCCTTTAAATCGCCTGCAATCTGTACTGCGCTTTGCGTATCCGCTGCACAAAAGAGTTCAAGCGCGTTTGTGGCGGTATCCAGTCTTCCCGTTGCATTCAGGCATGGTCCCAGTACAAAGCCAATTGTATATGGCTTAATATTCTGCGATTGAATTTCAGTCACATCCATAAGCGCCCGAAGCCCGATATTTCGCGTATTTTTCATCAGCTCCAGACCGCATTTTACGATAATCCGGTTTTCGTCCTTAAGCTCCATTACATCGCCGATTGTTGCAAACGCCGCAAGCTCCAAAAGCGCATAGCCAGTCTCCGACTCCATAATCTCCTGCCATTCTTTACTAAAATGCCTTGCCAAAAGCAGCAGCACAAGCTTATATGCCACCACCGCACCGCAAATCTCCGGAAACGGGTATGTACAGTCCTCCTGCTTGGGATCAACAACCGCATATGCAGGCGGAACCTTGTATGCGCGCTCCCCGTCCTTTTCCTCATAAGGCACCTCATGATGATCCGTAACAATCACCGTCATGCCCAAATCATTCGCATAGGCAATCTGTGTATACGCCGCAATCCCGTTATCACACGTAAGCACCGTATCCGTACCTGCCTCATGCGCCATATCAATCAAATGCTCATTCAGCCCGTACCCGTCATGCATTCTGTGCGGGATTGCCGCATCAACCACCGCACCGCATTCGCAAAGACCGCGATACAAAATATAGGTAGAACAAATCCCATCAATGTCATAATCCCCGATAATACGGATTTTCTTCTGTTGTTCTATTTTAGCCATCAGCAGCTCCACTGCCTTCTCCATATCCTTTAACAAAAGCGGCGAATACAAATCCCTGATGCCGCCATGCAGAAACTTGTCAATGTCTGCATCTGCAATGATATCCCTATTCCTGATAATGCGGGCAAGAACAGGTGTTATTTTATATTTTTGCGCAATGGCGTTAAAATCCGCCCGCTTTGCCGCCACTCTCCAATTTGCCATGTAACGAACCCTCCGTATTTTAGAATCAGCAGACTCATGCCAAATAAAATAACTTTTGTTATCTTATTTAAACTTAAACGCAACCACCGCGAAAAGCCCGTCCTTTGTATCCTTGAGCTGCACCTGCATTTTTCCGTCACTGCCATACACAACCGGCACAATCAAATCTCCATAATGTGCCGCCTTTTTGTACTCAACCCGAAGCTCCAAAATCCGGTCCGGCTCCTCCACAAACTCCAACGCCATTTTTACGTACTCCACGTTGTTAACATGCCGGTTAGAATCAATCTGATACTTTCGCACAGGAAACGGTTCCTGCTCCACTCCCTCACCACAAACCGCAATTTTCCGCGGCGCATAGTCCATCGCAAGCTTTTCGGATAAATCATAGCCGTCCAACAGCTCCTGTGTCGGTTTCGCAGGCACAAGCCTTTGCGTATCAAGCAGCGTCCATATCGATGCCGCCTTTACAAGAACCGTTTTATCCGCGGCTTCTATCGTAAAATTCCGATATCCCAAAAAGCCCTTAAAATCATATGGCGAGGTCGTAATTGTGATACGCTCATTCAGCGCAGGCCGCCTGTCGATCACAATCTGCCACGCACTCAGAAGCCATACAAGGCATTTTTCCTTCAAATATTGCGTATTAATCCTGCCACCGTTCTCCGCCTCAAAAATCGCCGCGTCCTGAAAGCAGTCAAGAATTGACGTTACCTTCATTCGGAGCGACTCATCCATCACACTATAACCCGCATTCATCTCATAGGAATACATTTTTAACATCCTTTCATCGCAATCGTCTGCGTCATAAATTTCCGTTCAGCCAAAACCGCAGCAGGCCAAACACCAGCAAATGCAGCGGATAAATCCCATAAAACAGGTATTTGAACTGCCGCCCGCGCTTTCCATTATACAGATAAACCAGAAGAAATGCAAACACCGCCGCCCGCTCATACAAGACAAACGCCGCCGCGCCCGCAATCGCCGTAACACTCTGCCGAAACCGCAGATTTCTCAGGTAATAAAACAAAATGATATATGCAATCCCCTTCCAATGGTAATCGACCTCCAAATGCTCCCCCAAAAACAGAAACAGCACAATTACCGCCGCCTGCAAAAAAATCTGCCGCATTGCAAAACCTTCAAAGCGTTTTAATAAGATCATTGCACAAATTCCCAACGCCAAAGACCAGTACACATTCTGCCCCTTGGGATAAAAAACATGCCCAAAAACTGCCATATTAAACGGAATCTCGGAAATCGCCGCAAACAGCACAAGATTTCTCAGATATTTCCACACGTTTTTCGTATAAAAAAAGCCTTCCACCAAAAGAAAACAGTAAATTGGGAACGCAATCCGCCCGATTCCCCGAAGCGCCTTATAAACCTCTGCATTATGCCCCTGAATATATGGATACACCGCACACGCAAAATGATCAATCACCATGCTAATCACTGCAAGCCACTTTAGCACCGCAGCTGAAATTCCAAACCGCTCTCTCATAAATTTCTTCATTCCCTATCAAGCCCTATATTGGAAAAAAGCCGCGGCTTCTATCGCCGCGGCTCTAAGTTTAAGCATTTTTCTTTGCAATCTTTGTTCTGAGTACATACCAAAGCGCGCCTGTAATGCAGACTGATGAATATGTACCGCACACAATACCCACCATAAGCGGAAGTGCAAACTCCCTGATTGATGTAACGCCAAGTACAAACAATGCCGCTACCATGACAAACGTAGTCAGGGAAGTAAAGATACTTCTCGAAAGCGTCTGACTGATACTTCTGTTAACAAGCTCGTCAAGGCTGTCCTTTTTGAGCATACCCGCAAGGTTTTCCCTGATACGGTCAAAAATAACAATCGTTGCGTTAATCGAATAACCGACAATCGTAAGCATACATGCGATAAAGGTGCTGCCCACAGATACCTTCGCAATTGCGTAGAACGCAAGCACAACAAGCACGTCATGAATCAACGCTGCAACAGAGCTTGCCGCAAAGCGGATATCCTTGAAACGGAACCAAATATAAATCAACATACATACTGTCGCAATAACCACTGCCACAATCGCATCAGCCTTCATTTCCGAACTGATTGTCGAACTGATTGTCTCTGCCGTAATAAGCTCTTTATTTACGCCAAAATTATCGACCAAATCCTGCTCCAGCTGCTGTCTCTCATCAACATTCAGCTCCCTCGTCTTAAAGATAACCTCATTGGAACCTGCAACCTTCTGTACCTGTACGGCTCCGTCACCTGTGATATTGCCAAATACCGGCACTACTGTCGAATCAATCTGTGCCAAGTCCATATCTTCATTAAATGTAACATTTGTTGATGTACCGCCGACAAAGTCAAGGCTATAGTTCAATATCTTACCTGTAGATGCACCATTAATACCCATAAAGACAAATCCCGCAACAATCGCAGCAATGGAAATTGCGAAAAACAGATTCTTCTTTGCAAGGAAGTTAACGGTCTTTCTCTCTTTATTTAATCCATACAGTTTGACATCCTTTAATCCTATTGCAAAGAACGCCTTTAAAATCAATCTTGTAATCACAAGCGCCGTAAACATGGAAATCACGATACCAAGCGCAAGTGTATACGCAAATCCCTTCACTGTACCGGAGCCCTTGATTGCAAGAACCAAAGCCGCAATCAGTGTTGTCACGTTTCCGTCAACAATCGCGGAAAGCGCCTTCTTAAATCCGTCATCAATTGCGCTTCTGACGGTCTTTCCTGCCGTAATTTCCTCTCTGATACGTGCAAAGATAATAACATTTGCATCGACTGCCATACCAATGGAAAGGATAATACCGGCAATACCGGGAAGTGTCAATGTAATCTCAAACATATTGAGGCAAAGAACCAGCAAAATAGTATAGATAATCAAAGCAAGCACAGAAGAAAGTCCCGGAATACGGTAAACAATAATCATAAATATTGCAATAATAATTAAACCAATCAGCGCTGCCGTCAAACTTGTATGAATTGCTTCCTCGCCAAGCTGCGCACCTACTACGTTGGAACGAAGCTCCTCAAGCTCAAGCTTTAATCCACCGATACGAATCTGGCTTGCAAGCCGCTCCGCATCTTCAAAACTTCCCATACCGGTGATTTGTGCCTTTCCGTCCGTAAGCGCCGCCTGAACATTCGGTACGCTGATAAAATCCTGATCATAGTAAATACCGATTGATTCGCCGTTGGCATACGCCTTCGTCGTCGCTTCACCAAACTTCTGTGTACCCTCACTTGTAAAGATCAGGTCTACCACAAACTGGCTGTTTCCAAGAGAATCGCTGCCTGTACCGCCCTGTGCGGACTCCACGTCCGTACCCTCAAGCACGATGCTGCCCTCCGCTGACAGCTCATCAATTGTCTTATTCAGCGAATAGCCTGTCTCTCCGGAGCCTGTATAAGAATAATTCTGGTTGCCGTCCGCATCTGTCTGTGAAATAAAATACAATGCGCCTGGTCTTCCCAAATCTTCTAAAATCGTGTTTGCATCTGATACACCGGGAATTTCGATGTTGATACGGTCATCGCCCTCCTGATATACCTGCGCCTCCGTACTGTATGTCTCAACACGCTTTTGCAGCTTATAAACCGTATCGTCCATATCCTCTGCCGAGGGCTTTCCTTCCCCCACAACCTGATATGTAATGCTTACGCCGCCCGCAAGGTCAAGGCCCTGCTTAATCTCCGACGCGGCGCCTGCTTTTTCCGTACCGATACCAAAGACCGCCACATATCCCAGCGCTGCCATAACCACAAGCGTCAGGACTAAGGTTAAAATACCTTTACTTTTTTTCATTGCTTGATTACTCCTTTTCTTTTACGTATCTAATGCATTGGATTTTCTTCGGCAAATGCCGCCTTCAACATGATTGCACACTCAACTCTTTTTCTCTGAAGCTCGCACCCCAAATCATAAGCATCATGAATACTTCTGTGGAAGTTGTAAGAATTTGCCGCACAGCCGCCGCTGCAATAAAACTTTGCAAAACAGCGCTTACACTTCTCCTTTGAATACACATTACATGTCTTAAACTCCTCGCGGATACCGGTGTTTGTAATACCTTCATCCACATTTCCCATAAGGAACTCCTCCTGCCCGACGAACTGGTGACAGGGATAAAAGTCTCCCCAAGGCGTTACTGCCAAATACTCTGTACCCGAACCGCAGCCCGACAGACGCTTGTACACGCAGGGGCCACCCTTTAAATCTATCATAAAATGAAAGAAATTGAAAGCTTTTCCTTCTTTATGGCGTTTTATCATTTCTGCGGCAAGCTTATCATACTCTGCCAACACTTCCGCCAAATCCTCCTCCACAAGCGCATAAGGCTCCTGCTTTGGCGCTACCACAGGCTCTACGGAAATCTGCTTAAATCCCAAATCTGCCAAGTGACAGACGTCTGCCGCAAAGTCCTTATTAAAATGCGTGAATGTCCCTCTGACATAATAGTTTGTCTGATTCCTGCTCTCTGCAACCTTCCTGAACTTCGGTATCACCAAATCATAGCTTCCCTGACCGCCTGCCATAGGACGCATTCTGTCATGGACTTCCTTTCTTCCGTCAACGCTCAGCACAATATTCGCCATTTCCTGATTTGCAAATGCTATCACATCATCATTTAAAAGCACGCCGTTTGTCGTTAAAGTAAAGCGGAACTTCTTATTGTAAGGCTTTTCAAGACTTCTGCCATATGCCACCAAATCCTTGACCACCTGCCAGTTCATCAGCGGCTCTCCTCCAAAAAAGTCCACCTCTAAGTTGACGCGCTGCCCGGAATTTGCCACCAAAAAATCAAGTGCCTTTTTTCCTACTTCAAAGCTCATGAGGGCACGTCTTCCATGGTATTCCCCCTCCTCCGCAAAGCAGTACTGACACTTTAAATTACAGTCGTGTGCAATATGAAGGCATAATGCTTTCACCACCGTTTCCCGATTTTGGAACACCTCAATGCTCTTTTCATAAAGATCTTCCGTAAAAAGCATTCCATCGTCCCTTAAAGTACAAATTTCATCAACAATTTCATGTATTTCTTCAGCTCCGGCCTTTGCATCTGCTGACAATTTTTCGCACAGCATCTCCGTAACGTTTTCACGAGACGCAGATTCAAGCCCGTTTTCTACCATGCAGGCAATCGCGTCATAAACGATGTCATCCACAACATGTACCGCTCCGCTGTTGACGTCCAGCACAATATTATAGCCGTTATTTTTATATTGATGTATCAATTCTCATCCGTTCCTTTTCCTATTTTTTTCTCATTGCTACGCGGAAATAAGCAGCGACTGGTAAATCGCTGCTTAAACTGTTTTCTTTTATTGTGAAGTCTGTGAAATCTGTAAAATGCCAATTCAATAACATCTGCTATTTTGTATTCTCGCAGCTCTGATTTCCAACTGTGCAGGATGTTTTACAAGCTGACTGGCAAGATGTCTGACATTCTCCACATCCACCTTTCTTCATTGACTCTTTGTAGTCTCTGGTTGTTAATGTCTTGATGTGCTTCATTCCATATGCCTCCTTATCCGAATTATCGCCTCGCAATTAGCATTAGCTCCATGTAGTATATCACAGAATTTATTGCAAGAAAAGGGGGTTTTTTATTTTTTTATATCATTTTACATGACTTTATCCAAATATGCCGTATACGCATACAACACCTGATCTCCGAGCACCACTCTTGACCAGCCGTTATTGCCGATACCTGTGCGCAGAATCATATCGCCCGGATTGATTGGCACGACAATCGTATCAGGGCTTGCTGTGCTTGGAACCGTTCTCAGATTCAGATCCGGCGTATTCGGCGTCACAACCTCGTTTACATCAGTGTACTGCACCATCGCCGCTGCTGCCATGTCGATATATGGAGCGCCCGACGGGTCTTTTGGCTCCGCAATGCCGTCATAGCCAAAATATGCCACATTCATATCCACAGTCCCTGCAATTCCGGGAAGCGCCGCCTGATGTGTATACTGCCACATCGCATGTACGCCTGTATATGTACAGGCAGGTGTAAGCGGAAACGGCTCCGAAGGATACCATGCCGCCCATACCTTATACTTATTTAAGATATTCATATCCCAGTACGAGCTGTTTTCCATGTCATTTTTGGAACTGTAAAACATCGGCGTATAGCCTCTCGCCGCTATGGTATCCAGAAAGATGACCGCAAGCGCTGTACGAATATCCTTACCTAAAATAAACTGACGGCTTGTCGCATTCTTAAATCCCTCGCAGTCATAAGCAACCGGAAACGTAATTTTGTACTTATCAAGCAGGTTTGCCGTAAACAGCGCCTCCTCCATTGCTTCCTGTGCATTCACTGCCGTCGAAAAGAAATATGCGCCTACCTTAATTCCGACCCGGTTTGCCTCCTGCAAATTGTAACGTGCGTAAGGGTCCTCATTTAAAACTCCCGTCCCCTGTGTGCGGTATCCTACGCGCACCATTGCAAACTGTACTCCCGACGCCGCTACCATGTCCCAGTTAATCAGTCCCTGATAACGTGATACGTCAATACCAAGCGATGCTGCTGCCACCTCATTTGGCGCTGCATGCGCTGTCGCCTGCGGCGCGATTGACATGGCAAGCAGGAGCACTGACATAATAAGTGCCTTCATTCTGTTTTTTATGTGTTTCATTCTCCTTCTCTCCTCATTTGGTTTTTGTGGTTATTTATCGTTACACCGTAAAAGTATATCACATTTTTCGACATCGTGTAGCATTTTTTGCAAAATTCCTCATTTTGGAATTTTCATTTTGTCAACCGAGCATCCCACCAAGCATTCCGCTTCCTGTGCAAATCAAAAGTGTTGTAATGCATGAGCTGCTCATCAGGTGAACCTGCCGCTCTACCGCAAATGTCACTGCACAGATAATCAGAAAGTAGACTGCTCCCGCGGCCATTCCCCAAAGAAACCTGCGGCTCATTGCCCCTTTTGAGAAAAACAGTCCTGCAAGCAGCGACGAAATACAGTACACGACAATGATGCCGACGTCTACCACATTTTCTCCAAGCGAAAACTTGTACAATAAGCCTGCCACAGCAACAAGCATCACTCCCGTAATCAGATACGCTGCCAGCAGGCATTTTAACAGTGCGACCAGCCTCTCTGTTGCAAATCCGCTTTTCATAATCAATCCCTCCTTAAAAGTTTTTATATACATCTTGCATTATTAAACTAACACTGATATAATCTATGCTGACGTATACTTTGATATGCTTAAATCAGTATTTTAAGCATATCCGTATCAAACACATAATGTTAAAAAGGAGTGATTTTACTTTGGATACCCCTGGTTCCATACAACTGGCTGTTCTCGCAGTGCTTTTAGTGCTGTCTGCATTTTTCTCGTCGGCAGAAACTGCCCTTACAACCATCAGCGCCGTTAAAATTCGTGCAATGGTGGAGGAAAACCCAAAAGGGCGGGTGCTTACACTTCAAAAAATTCTGGATAACAAAAGCAAGCTGATTAGTGCCGTACTGATCGGAAACAATATTGTAAACATCAGCGCATCTTCACTAATGACTGCACTTGTCATTCGCATATGGGGAAATGCAGCTGTCGGTATCGGTACCGGCGTACTTACGCTGTTTGTTCTCATATTTGGTGAAATTGTTCCCAAAACATGGGCAATGTGCAACAATGAAAAGCTTTCCCTTTCTTATGCAAAAGTAATTTATTTTCTGATGAATATACTCACACCCGTGATTTTTATAGTAGACAAAATCTCCGGCTTTTTCCTTGGCTTAATGCATATTGACCCGTCAAGCCGTTCCGCAATGACAGAAACAGAGCTGAAAACATATGTGGACGTAAGCCACGAGGACGGGGTTATTGAGCAGGAAGAGAAAAAGCTCATTTACAACGTATTTGAATTCGGCGATTCCGTAGCAAAGGATATCATGATTCCGCGTATCAGTATGACTACGGTTGATGTCAGCGCTTCCTATGACGAGCTTCTCGGAATTTTCAGCGAATCCATGTACACCCGTATTCCTGTATATGAAGATGAAATTGATAATATTATCGGTTTTGTAAACGTAAAAGATTTCCTTTTGGTAAAGGATAAAAACTCCTTTCAAATACGCGATATCATGCGTGAGGGATATTATACGTATGAATATAAAGCAACCGCTGATTTGCTGCTTGAGATGCGCCGCATCACCTGCAATGTCGCACTTGTCCTGAATGAGTACGGCGCAACTGTAGGCATGATTACCATTGAGGATTTGCTTGAGGAAATCGTCGGCGAAATCCGCGACGAGTATGACGAAGACGAAGCCGAGCTTTTAAAGCAGCTGGATGATTCCAAATACGAAGTGGGCGGCAGCATGAAGCTAAGCGACATCAACGACGCCCTGAACACCACATTCGAATCGGAAGATTACGACTCCATCGGCGGTATTATGATAGAGCTTTTAGACCGCTTCCCTACGGAGGGTGAGGAGGTAATCACCGAGGACGGCATCTCGCTTACCGCGACAAAGGTCGACAATAACCGTATTGAAACCGTTGTGATTCTTCTGCCGCCGACTGTGGAAGAGGAAAGCGAACCGGAAACCGAAACAGAGGAAAGCAACGATACAAATAGCGGCACATCACTTTCCAATGAAAGTTGACATACGCCTGAATATGTGATATAAGTTTGTTATAAAACCTTTACAGGAGTGGATTTTTTCAAGAAATTTTCTTTTTTTCGCCACACAATTACGCAAAGTAGTTGTGTGGTTTTTTATGTTTGGCGAAGACGACGCGCAAATTGTGCCAACGTCTGTCATTTTGCCAAGAGCCGCGCTTTGATTGACAAGGAGGAGACTGTTTATGAATCAGACATTTATGAAAGAGAAAAAAATACTGCCATTGGTTTTGTCGATGTCACTTCCAATGGTAA
The DNA here is from genome assembly GCA_910577115.1 of uncultured Lachnospiraceae bacterium. GTDB lineage: Bacteria > Bacillota > Clostridia > Lachnospirales > Lachnospiraceae > COE1. The sequence goes on along the minus strand of CAJTMC010000006.1, from coordinate 52,024 downwards.
TTTCTATGGCTGTCAATTCGCTATATAACATTATTGACAGTTACTTTGTGGCAAAGGTCAGTGAAAATGCCATGACTGCACTGGCGCTTGTCTATCCCGTACAGAACCTGATTAACGCGATTGCGATTGGTTTTGGCGTCGGTATGAATGCGATTATCGCATTTTATTTGGGTGCCGGTGACAATATACGGGCAAACAAGGCGGCAACGCAGGGAACCGTTCTCAGCTTCCTGCATGGCATGCTGCTCATGGTTGTGTGCATTATGGGAATGCCTGCATTCTTAAAAAATTTTTCGTCCGATGCCCAAATCACAAGACTTGCGCTGCTTTATTGCAACAGAGCCTTTTTGTTTTCTCCTGTTATTATGTTAGGATTATCCTATGAGAAAATTTTTCAGTCAATTGGTAAAATGAACGTTTCCATGTTCAGTATGCTCTGCGGTTGTATTGTGAATATTATATTAGATCCGGTTTTGATTTTCGGAATTGGTTTTTTCCCTGCTCTCGGCATCGCAGGGGCAGCATATGCTACCGGAATCGGACAGTGTGTCACTTTAATATTATACCTGTTATTTTATTTCTTCGGCAACACACCTATTAAGCTCAACCGGACGTATTTGAAATTTGATCCCGCGATTGTTCGAAAATTATATACTATCGGGATTTCGGCAACGCTGAATCTGGCGCTGCCCTCGCTCCTGATTTCCGTATTAAACGGGCTGTTAGCCGGTTTTTCGGAAAAATATGTCCTTGTTCTTGGCGTATATTATAAGCTGCAGACCTTTATCTATCTGACTGCAAATGGAATTATTCAAGGTATCCGGCCGCTGATGGGATATAATTTCGGAGCCGGAGAATATGGACGCGTGAAAAAGATTTATCATACCGCACTTCGTATGAATATCGGAATTATGCTGCTTGGTATGCTCTTGTCATGGCTGATTCCCGAACAGCTGATTGGGTTGTTTACAAACAGCCAGGAAACCATCACGATTGGAGTGACTGCTTTGCATATCATCAGCTTCGGCTTTGTCATATCAGCCGTTTCCATCACCTGCTCCGGCGCACTGGAGGGCTTGGGAAAAGGATATCAGTCGCTCTTTATCTCGCTGCTCAGATACGTAGCCGTGATTCTGCCGGCAGCTTATTTGTTCAGCAGATTTAACGGCGCCGACGGCGTGTGGTACGCATTCTGCTTTACGGAGTTTATATCCGCCGGATTTGCCGCCTTTATTTACGGGCGTGAAAACAATAAGTCAAGACTTCCGGCTTAAGCCGCAGTCTTGACTTATTATCACGCTTACATCTCAGCATAAAACTTATACGTATTCATCATCTCATTCGGTATCTCACTCGTCACCTTCTGCAATGCCTTAATCTTAACTTCAAACTCCTGTTTCTTCTTTTGGGCATTTCGCATGCTTCTCGCCTGCGCTACCTCATAAGGGCGCTGGGAATTTAACTTCGTTCGCAGTGACTTCTCAAACGGACAATAAGTTGCAATAATCTCCCTTGCCACCTTGTTCATCTTCATGGAACCGTTTGCCTCATTTTTAATCCATGATTCATAATCAATCAGGAAAATCTCACGCGAGTTGTTTCTCGCCTTTTGTATCTGAAGCTTCACTTTCTCACGCGCCTCGTCGGAAAGGTCGCGGTTCTTTCTGTAAAACTGAATATAATCCATATACTCCGAAGTAAGCGACTTTACTTTCACGTCATTCCATGCCATACCCTGTATGCAGCGGCAGATTTCCCAGCGGAACCGTCCAAGCATCTTCACCATAAGCTCATCAATATTCGTACTTGTCATCACAGGAAAGCAGAAACGCGCGGGCGTGCCTTTGTTCTTTCCGCCGATTTCCTGCCACATGGCAGCGTTTGTTCCAAAAAGCGGAAACAAAATTACATCCGGATACACGTTCTTCATAACCGTCTCATTTGTAATCTTGAGATCTGTATTTGAATAGATAACCTCCCTGTAAAATACGGAATAGTCAAGCTTCACCAGATTCTTTACGCTCTCATTGATACTGCGCTTTGTGACAAGTATTTTATCAAGATATCCAAATATCGCTTCTTTGTAAAGAACGGGCATATATGCCGACGGCTGACCATAAAGCGTACGCATATTACTCATGAACATGTTCATAACCTCATATTCCACACGCTTATCCATGTCATTCAGCAGTACCTTCTGCTCTTTCTCCGTAATTTCACCCTGTTTTTTCAGCGAACGTAGGTTCTCTACATAATCCTCGTCAAACTCACTCTTAGAAGGCTCTCTCTTACCCTCTTTAATCATATCGAGCCATTCCATCATGCTGACAACCTTACATGGTCCTTCATTTTCCTCATACTCGATACCACACAAAAATTCAAGGTGCTCCGGATCCAAAAGCCGTTCATCAATATAGCCGTAATTCATAAAAAGCTCCACAGCCTTCGGCGGCGCTATCAGCCCTTCCCTGATTTTGCGGTAGCATGCAAGGTAAAGCTTAAACACAATCGGCGTAATCGTCTTTTTGGCCTTCTTGACATCGTCTTCTGCCGAAAGTCTGTCCGGCACCTCCACAAGATGGTCAATATTCGTTTTTAACTTCTCTTTATCCTCGTCACTGATTGGCGCAAATCGTAAAATCTGATCTAACGAATTGGGAAGTGATGCCACATCCCTTTCAATCTCCTTTTCCCGCTCTTCCTTTGTCTTCTCTTCCTTCGCAATGACCTCTTTTCCCGCAAGCGCTGCCATTGCATCTTTTAAGGCTGTCGTATCAAGCTTTTGCATGCCTCCGAGCTGCTGTCTGAGCGCACCATACTGAAATTCCAACTCGTCTAAAATCGTTTTTAGCAGTTCTGTCAGTTCTGCCGGAAGGTCATCCTTTTTCTTCACTTCCTGCGCCTTTGCGCAAATATACTCAAAAAGATTTTGTCTCGGGCGAAGTCCCAAAATATCAATAATCCCTTTGATATAATCAATCATCGCACCGCAGTCCTCACGAAAAGACGCCACAAGCGTTATGATTTCATTCACCTGAAAATTGACCATTTCCTCACTGTATGAAAAATACTGCTTATTTGCACTGAGCGGAATCTTGGCGCCCTCCTCATAATAGGGCATTCTGTATTCATTAATATCAAGAAGCGCCTGATAAGGCTGCAGTTGTTCGAGCTCCTCAAGTCCCATCACTGCCACGCCAAAATCCTTGCAGAATGTTTTGTAGTCCTCATAACTTTTTCTTACGAAATTAAAAAGCCGCTCTGCCCTGTCTGCCAGGCTGGTCTTGATTCTGTATACCTCCAGTGCATTCTTAAACTGCGACGAAATCATAATCGCACGGTAGTCCGCATTCTTTGCGATAATGTTGCGCAGCGTTCCTTCTCCCTGCACCGGAAGGGCATAGACAACGGAGTCCTCAATTGCCGTATAAGTTGCGTTGTATACCTCATCATTCATTCTGTTTAACGCCAAATATGTACCCTGCGCCCTCACAATCCGGTAATACTCTCCCTGCATGACAACCTTTCCTGCAAGAAGAATTCCGATCTGTGTGATCCTCTCGCCCTTTGCGAATATGACCTCACCTTTTTTGACCACATTCTTCCCTATTTCTTTTAGCATGTTCCTTCTCCTCCCATGTTGAACATATTGTTCGTCAAGTCCGTTATTATGATATGCTCTGGAAAGCACTCACGACTGCTGCATACACATATCACGTAACCCTGTATGCTCTCATACAGTCTTACAAAGCAGAGTGTGTTTTCCTCTATATCATTTATATGCGTGTAAGCGCTGTCCGTAACATATCTGTGAATACCTGCACCGATACCCCTTCCCGTAAGCTTGACACAACTTTCTTTTGCAGCCCATATTCTGTACAAATCCATCGTCTGTCTGTCTGGTTCTGACTGATACTGCAACAGCCTGTGATACTCTTCATCGGAATAAAATCTTTTTGCAACCGCCAGCTTCAGCGCTCCCACTTCCTGAATGTCCGCACCTGTCTCAATATCGTCCACCGCGCAGATAACCCATTCACCCGAATGAGAAAGGGAATAGTAGAAATCCGTACAATTTGGCAAATACGGCTTTCCATGACTTCCCTCCACGATTTCAATGCGCTGCCACATTTCCTCACAATGTCCTTCCGCCAAAAATGCATGCCGCAGAAGAAGTCCCGCATAAATACTCCGCAATCGTTCTTTTTCATTTTTCAGGGCAGTTACCTTCTCCTGTCTTCTCCTGTCCAACAGAGGAAAAAGGCGCCCGCAAAGCCCGTCTGGTATCTCACAGACCCTTGCCGCATAAATTTTCATATGCCTTCCCTCCCGCCGGAAAACTGCCCACCATTATCAAAAGTTACCCCTGCATAGGATTGCAGGGGGAGAAAAGCTTTTATTTTAGACAGAACCTGAATACCCAAAACATCTGTTTGATTTGTACAAGTAAATCTTTTACATAAAGTTTTGCTACTATAAACTATTTTAAATTGTTTTTTCCAATTCGTCAATAGCGTATCTTTCCGCTTTCCATTTACAGACTTAAAAAACAAGATACTTTTTCATCGTCCGGAGCGCATTTTTCTCAAGACGTGACACCTGCGCCTGCGAAATCCCAATATACTCCGCCACCTCCATCTGCGTCTTTCCCTCAAAAAACCGCAGCATGATAATCTCATTCTCCCGCTCGTCAAGCCGCTTCATCGCCTCGCTGAGCGAAATGTTTTCAATCCAGTTTTCCTCCTTGCACTTCTTGTCGCTGATTTGATCCATTACATACAACGTATCGCCGCCCTCCGTATAAACCGGCTCGTACAGGCTCATCGGATTTTGAATTGCGTCAAGCGCATAGACAATATCTTCCTTCGGAATCCCAATCTCCTCCGAAATTTCCATAATCGTCGGCTCGCGCAAATTCTTTTTGGTCAGATTTTCCTTCGCATAAATCGCCTTGTATGCCGTATCCTTTAGCGAACGGCTCACCCGGATCGGGCTGCTCGAATCCCGCAAAAACCGACGAATTTCGCCAATAATCATAGGAACCGCATAAGTGGAAAATTTGACATTTAAACTGCTGTCAAAATTATCAATCGCCTTGATTAACCCTATGCAGCCAATCTGAAATAAATCGTCCACATTCTCATTCGACTGCGAAAACCGTTTAATCACACTCAACACAAGGCGCAGGTTTCCTCTGATATACTCCTCCCTTGCTTCCCTGTCACCATTCTCTATTCTTTCAAACAGCGCCTCCTTCTCCTCATTTTTCAAAATCGGCAGCTTTGACGTGTTTACTCCGCATATTTCAACTTTTCCTATAGCCATAATAAAAATACCTCCTATATACTTATGCCTTCTGCACCCGCATCTCGCCGGTACCGGACATATGTATACAAGAAGTACTTTTGATTAATATGTAACAAGCTCTTTCTTTAACCGCTTCATAATCTTCTTTTCCAGTCTTGAAATATAAGACTGCGAAATTCCGAGATAATCTGCTACTTCCTTTTGCGTCATCTCCGTATCATTGGGATTGTTTAATCCAAACCGCAGCATGATAATCGTCTTTTCCCGCTCTCCGAGCTTTCCAATCGCCTTTCTCAGAAGTTTGCGCTCCACCTCATTTTCCACGTCGCGGTAAATCACATCCTCGTCCGTTCCGAGAATATCCGACAGCAAGAGCTCGTTGCCGTCCCAGTCCACATTAAGCGGCTCGTCAATTGATACCTCAAGCTTCGTCTTGTTGTTCCTTCTAAGATACATCAGAATTTCATTTTCAATACATCTTGAAGCATAGGTTGCAAGCTTAATGTTTTTATCTCTGTTAAAGGTATTGATTGCCTTAATCAAGCCGATTGTACCAATCGAAATCAAATCCTCCACGCCGACTCCCGTATTGTCAAACTTCTTTGCGATGTAGACCACAAGCCTTAGATTGTGTTCAATCAGCGTAGAACGCGCCCCATTAGCATTTTCTCCCTCCAAACCGTTTATCATCTCATTTTCCTCCTCGCTGTCAAGCGGAGCAGGAAGCACCTCGGAACCTCCGATATAATGAATCTCATTATTACCCGTATTTTTTTGGTTATTTTTCTTTAGGCACAGTCTCATTTTCCCCGGCAGGTATAGCTTGATTATCATCTTTTCTCTCCTCCTTGCTCAGAACAAACCCTGATTTAATATCATCTGAAAGGAACCATCCCCCGACAGTCTACCTTTATAAAGCGCTATTACAGCGTCCTTCTCTACTTTTTGTCCATCCTTACCGCAAATGATCAGCTCATCTACTTGTGTCCCCTCCAAAAGTCCGTTATCCTTTCCAATACTGCGAAACGGAATCACACGATACTTCTGCGGCTTTGTGTGCAGCCAGCAAAGGATATCCTCATTTTCTTCAACAATTGACACAGGCTTTCCCGTATAGGGATCCGTAAGTGAATTTCCCGTATCAAAAAGCGCCTGAAAGTGAAGCTGCTTTCCGCCTTCCACAATACGCACCTGATACAATCGCTTTTTCTCAAGCCTCTTTTTATATGCACCTACAAAAATCACTGCCGCCACAAGCAGCACAGATGCCGCAGTTCTTTCAAAATGCCCGAATCCAAGCGCCGCCATACAACTGCCGATTTTCGTGTAAATAAAGCAAAGACTGTGAAAATAAACCACCTGCACCAGCATCTGTCTGATGTCGGAAAACAAAAGCAGGCACATTGCCATGTCAAGGAAAAGCACTGATAAAATATAAACAATTCCGTAGCGAAGCCCTGCCCACAAAATCAGCACAGCTCCCGCTCCGCCCAAAACCGAGGCCAAAATAAGCCGCCACAGCACAGGCTTTTTCCCAAGCAAAAGCGCCACTGACAAAAGGACAAGCATATCAAGCAGCACATTTTCTATGAAATAAACATCAACGTATACCTCATAAATTCCAATCACCTCCATCAGTGCCAATCAACATAATCAGTATACAAAAAGTCCCATGCTTTTTTTGTCAAAGCATGAGACTAAATTATAGTTATTTTTCGACTTTTCTTTTATTTCAAAATTCTTTTATTTCAAAAAATCCGGTATCTTCAAGGTCTTTTCCCTTACATTACTGCTTAAATCGCCTGTCGGCTTAATTCCCTGAATCGGTTTTTGCGGCGCGGAAGGATTGCCTGCGCCTGCGTTCGGATTTTGATTCGGCTGTATCACATTCAGCCCCTGCGGCGCCTGCGGCCTTGGTCTTACAACCTGGCCGGACTGCGAATTGACCACAGGCTTTGGCATTGAAAAATTATTGTTCATCTTGCCAATTGCACTGATTGGCGACACAACAGGCGCTACCTCCTGAATGCCGGTTGCAATCACCGTGACCGTACAGGTATCTGCCATATCCTCATTATACATCGCGCCCAAAATGACATTGATGTCATCACCTGCAAGCTCACGTATGTAGTTTGCAGCGTCGTTTGCGTCAAAGATTGAAATATCGCCTGAAATATTTAAAATAACATCGGTTGCACTGCTGATTGTCGTCTCAAGAAGCGGAGATTCCACTGCCATTCGGATTGCATCTGCCGCCTTTGTCTCGCCCTTGCCGTATCCGATACCGATATGCGCAATCCCCTTGTCCTTCATAACGGTCTGAATATCCGCAAAATCAAGATTAATCAGGGAAGGTACATTAATTAAGTCCGTAATCCCCTGTACGGACTGCTGCAACACCTCATCAGCCTTCTTTAATGCCTCCGGCATGGTCGTACGCCTGTCCACAATCTCAAGAAGCTTGTCATTTGGAATAATGATGAGCGTGTCCACATGTTCTTTTAACTTCTCTATTCCGGAAAGCGCGTTTGTCATGCGCTTCTTTGCCTCAAATCCAAAGGGCTTTGTCACAACGCCGACTGTCAGGATCCCCAGTTCCTTTGCAATTGCCGCCACAATAGGCGCAGCTCCGGTTCCGGTACCGCCGCCCATTCCGCAGGTAACGAACACCATGTCCGATCCTTTAATCGCCTCTTTTATCTCCTCTGAGCTCTCCTCGGCCGCCTTTTCACCAACCTCGGGCTTTGCTCCCGCGCCAAGTCCTTTTGTAAGCTTCTCCCCAATCTGTAAACACTTTGGAGCCTTGCAAAGCTTTAACGCCTGCTTGTCCGTATTTGCTCCTATAAACTCTACCCCAGTAATTGCCTCATCTATCATTCGGTTTACGGCATTATTTCCGGCTCCGCCTACACCTACTACTATGATTCTTGCTGCCGCATCCGTTTCGTTTGATCTAATCTCGAGCAAGTTTCCTTCCTCCTTCACACTTTATCCAGTCTTCTAAAAATATTCCATCTAACTTATCATATAATTTTTTTCGCAATTTATCAACCTATTTTTTTACTTTTATTGAATTTTATGTTCATACATCCTCCAAAGCCTCCGCGTTTGGGCTGTCCGCACAAATTTTCACCCTTCTCTTTCAAAGGAAGTCGTTTTTTTGTCCGCCGAATAATTCTGTAAATCCAGCACGCCCTTCTCTCCTGCAAGGGAGGGAAGAATTCTGGGCAGCTGCATAATTTTTTCGTCAAGATTCTCCATCGCGCCAATCTTTACTTTCACGCCGCCGTAGCCGAGCGTTACGTTATAGCCCGCATCAAACTGTATTTTGTCGCATATGACATCATACTTATTTAAAAGCTTTGTGATTGTCAGGATATTCTGAAAAATATCACTATTTTCCACCGGAAGCTTTTCATAAAGAACCACATGATCAAAGCTTAATCCTGTCACCTGCGGAATTCCTTTGGTCGTTACCTTTGCCACCTCCACAATCACGCCCTCGTTATCAAAATACATGTACCTGCCCAGATATTCCACGTACCCTGCAAGCGCCTTTTCGTAGACCGTAATTTTAATCGTATCGTTCGATTGGACGACAACGTCCATTGTCTCCACAAACGGAATCCCCTCCACCTCTTTATTTTTGTATTTCAATGACAGGTACAGCGAATTATCGCCAAAATAACCTGTCATAATCATCGACTGTATTTCCTGAGCGGAATAATGCTTATTTCCGTCCACAATCACATTTTTTACTGCAAAATGCGTCAATAAAAAGCAGGAAATCAAAAGAAGCACATTCACCACGCACAACACAACAATGATGCGTATTTTCTTCCCCGTATCAGGGATTTTCGTAATATTGCCGTCCTTTTTTTCCTTCTTCCTGTTAATCAACATAGCTTATCCTCGCTCCAAGCCCCTTCAAATCGCCTACAATATCCTGATACCCTCTTTTGATGTAACGGATATCTGTCACCCTTGTAATCCCCTCTGCCGCAAGCCCTGCAATCACAAGCGCAGCCCCTCCCCGAAGCTCCTGCGCAATGACAGTCCTTCCCGTGAGCTTTTCCACGCCTCTTACCCGCACGCACTTATTGTCTAAAGTTTCAATATCAGCGCCCATTCTTACAAGCTCTTCTACCACCTTAAAACGGCTTGAAAAAATACGCTCCTTTATCGTAAGTTCCCCCTCACTCACACACGCACAGGCAAGCAGCAGCGACTGCAAATCAGTCGGAAATTCCGGATAGACACCGGTTTCCACAAAAGGAATATTTTGAATCCTTCTGTTTTTGTCCGTACTGACCCAAATCCGGTTCTTTTCCTCGTCCGGAACAACCTCTGCGCCCATTCTCCGAATCAGGGCACACACACTGCGCAGCTGTGCCACAGGCGCATTTTCAAGCGTGATGCTTCCGCCTGCACCAAGCGCCGCAAACAGATACGTTCCTGCCACGATCCGGTCGGGAATAATCTCATACTCCACACCATGCAGGCAGCTTACCTCCACACCGCGAATCACAATTCTTCCTGTCGCAATAAAATCGTGTCCAATCTCAATACATGCGCCAGCTTTGTTTAAAAAATCACAAAGCGCCGTTACCTCCGGCTCTCTTGCCGCATTTTTGATGACCGTCGTACCGCGCGCCGTCACCGCGGCAAGGATTGTATTCTGTGTCGCTCCCACGCTTGGAAACGGAAAGCAGATCAAAGCGCCCCTAAGCTCGTCGGCATAGGCATGAATCCTGTTCTTATCTGTCCAAATCTGTGCGCCCAGCTTCTCTAATCCAAACAGATGCAAATCAATCGGTCTTTCTCCAATCACGCACCCGCCGGGATAATCCACAATGGCTTCCCCAAGACGTCCAAGCAGCGCCCCCATAAGCACCACCGATGAACGCATAGCGCTGACATACTTTGCAGGCAGTCTGTATTCCTGTATATTGACCGCGTTTATCCGAAGCGCATGTGCTGCTTCTTTCTTCTCCAAATCCGCGCCCGTACTTTGCAACAGGTTTTCCATGCAGTTGATATCAGTAATATACGGAACATTTTTAAATACACATGTGCCGGGAATCAGCACGCTTGCCGCAAGCACCGGAAGCGCCGCATTTTTTGAGCCTTGTACCCGTACCGTTCCCGCTAAGCGTTTCCCTCCCTCCATGCATATTGATGCATTGCATATTGACGCATTGCATTGACTGTCATAAGCCATATGTTTCACCACATAAAAATATGAATTATGATATTATATGCGGCAATTCCTTGTTTGATTACATTATCCGGTTTCCTTATTTGCAGCCCTTACTGACATTTAGCACAATACCGATTTCCATTAGCAAAAAGAGAGTCGCGGTACCTCCATAACTGATAAACGGAAGCGTAATTCCGGTGTTGGGTATCGTGTTTGTTACTACGGCAATATTTAAAATTACCTGTATCGCATAATGGGACATAACACCCACCACCAAAAGCGAACCGAAACGGTCCACCGCTTTATTGGCAATCACCATGCAGCTCCATATCAAAATCACAAACAGCAGAATAATCGCCATTGCACCGAACAGTCCAAGCTCCTCGCAGATAATCGAGAAAATCATATCATTCTGCGCTTCCGGAAGAAATCCCAGCTTCTGCATACTCTGCCCCAGCCCTTTCCCCCATATGCCGCCGGAGCCTATTGCATATAATGCCTGAAGTGTCTGAAACGCCTCGTCCGTACTGTACGCCTCCGGATTAAGCCACGCCCTGACGCGCGCAAGACGAAAGCCCGCCCCCGTCGTATCCGAGCTTGACACATAAGTCACAACCGCCGCTACCATCGCCACTACGCCTGCTCCCATAGCGACAAACCATTTATAATCCGGCACTGCCACAAAAAGCATTGCGACCGCAATTCCCATTACAATAATTGCAGAACTCATGTTCCTTGTAATTCCGTAAATAAGCGCGGCAATAATGGTCGGTGGAATCATAACAATTGTAATTCCCTTCGGCGTCCGGATTACATTTTTTCCCAGCCCCTCCAGCTTTTGTATAATACTTGCAAGATAGACAATTACACCAATTTTGGCTACCTCCGCAGGCTGAAAGCTTATGATTTGAAAATTAAGCCAGCGTCTTGCGCCGTTTCTTGTCACGCCAAGGGGCGTCATAACAAGAAATAAAAGCACAATAGAAATGATAATTGCAAGGGAATCAAATTTCTGCAAATATTTATAAGGAAACCTGATCATAAACGCAAGCCCAAAAAATCCGATAATGGTAGACTGCAGCTGTTTTTTTAAATAGAATGCAGAATCGCCTAGTTTGTCTCCTGCCTCATACGAGCTTGTCGAATAGATCATTAAAAGCCCAAAAGCGATCAGAAACAACACTACCGTCAACAGAATATAGTCCATGTTGTGTCTGCTGTAGCGGATTTGCACCTGCCTTTTTGCCATTGTTTTTGCCACACTATCACTCCTTCATATTATCTATGCTATAAGCCGTTTACGTACTCCTTAAACTGCTGCCCCCTGACCTCATAATTCGGAAACATTCCCCAGCTTGCACACGCGGGCGACAAAAGCACCGCGTCTCCAACACATGCCTCCCGCACGCAGGTATCAAGCGCCTCCTGAAAGCTGTCCGCGAACAGAATATCCGCTTTCGGAAAGCCGCATTTGACAGCACACGTTGCAATCGCCTCCCTTGTCTGTCCGATTAATACAAGCTTTTTCACCTTTTTGTCAAAGCTCTGAATCCAGTCATCATATGCGCTGCCCTTATCATATCCCCCTCCAATCAGAACCGTCGGCCGCTCCATCGCCTTAATGCCCTGGATTGCCGCGTCCGTATTGGTTGCTTTCGAGTCATTATAATAGACCACGCCGTTTTTTTCGGCTACAAACTCAATTCTGTGCTCCACTGCCACAAAGCGCCGGATTGTCGCAAGAATATTCTGCATCGGCACGCCCGCGCTCATGCTGATTCCGATTGCCGCCATCACATTCTCAATATTACACAGTCCCACAAGATTCATGTCCGTCTTTACATTCAACAGCCGCTGCGCCTTTTTGTCCCGCGCAAGAAAAATTTCATCACCTTCATAAAAAATGCCATCGTCTAACCGCCTTGCCGATGAAAAATAAATCACAGAAGCCGGGCAGCGCTCTCCAAATGCTTTTGTGTATGCATTTTCATAATTCAAAATACAAAAATCGTCCTTTGTCTGATTACGCGTAACCGCCTCTTTTGCAGCCACATAATTTTCCATTGTATGGTGACGGTTGAGGTGGTCCGGCGTAATATTTAAGATTGCAGACACTTTTGGGTGAAAATGGTCTATCGTTTCCAGCTGAAAGCTGGAAATCTCTGCAACAGATACCGTATCCTGCGTCATCAGGGAAGCTGCCTCCGTATACGGATTTCCGATATTACCGACAACAAATACATGTTCGAAATACTCCTGCATAATCTGCCCTACAAGAGAAGTCGTCGTCGTTTTTCCGTTTGTTCCGGTAATCGCAAGCACCGTTCCTTTCGCAAAGTTGTATGCAAGCTCCACCTCGCCCCATATAGGAATTCCCTGTTCTTTCATATACACCACAAAATCAGCATCTACGGGCACACCCGGACTAAGCACGCAAAGCGCTGCGTCATTTGTGATATGCTTGGGAAACTCCCCTGTCACAACCTCTGCTTTCGTCAAAAAGCCAAGCTTTTGTGTAAGCTGCTCCTTGACCGCATCAATCTCTGCCTTGTCATTTCCGTCATAAATAACCGGAAGCGCACCATTTTTTTCAAGCAGTACTGCCGAACCAATCCCGCTTTTTCCGGTGCCGACTACAATTACTTTCTTTCCATCTATCTTTATCATTTGAAGCCTCCATTCTGCTAATGATAGTTTCTCTCCTCTAAAGATGCACACGAATTTGCAGCCAAATTCGGCGCGGAAAACGCTTTAATCAACGTTTTCATAAGGAAGGATATTCTCAAACAGCTGCCTTACCACAGGCGCCGCAATCTGTCCCCCATAGTAAGTCCCCTGCGGCGTGTCAATAATTGCAAGCGCCATAATCTGGGGATCATTTGCGGGCGCAAAGCCTAAAAAGGAAGCGATATACCTTCCCGTACCTCTTGGAAGCGTCTGGCTCGTCGCCGTCTTTCCTCCGACACGAAAGCCCTCCACATATCCGTTTTTGCCGCCGCCGTTTTCCACCACCTGTTCTAACACGTACCGCAGCTTTTGAGTCGTATCCTCCGAAACAATTTCATCGGAAAGCGGATAGATAAACTCCTCGATTGTTCCCTTTTCCTCATTCACCGCCTTTACGCCAAAGTGCGGCGTCACAATATTTCCGCCATTAATCAGGCCGGATACGGTTGCCATTAATCGAATGGGCGTAATCTGAAAAGACTGTCCAAAGGATATGGTTGCAAGCTCCACATCTCCGATTTTGTCAGGCTGGTGCATAATCGTCGCCGCCTCTCCCGGCAAATCAATTCCGGTTTTTTGCCGCAATCCGAACCTGGTAAAATATTCATAATACCGGTCAACGCCGACGCGCAGTCCGACTGTGATAAAAACCGGATTGCACGAATTCATTACGGCGTGCGTAAAATCCTCCGCCCCATGCCCCGCAACCTTGTGACAACGTATTTTCCTATCATCAACGACAATAAATCCCGGGCAGGAAAAATTATCATTTAAAGATACGGCGCCGCTCTCCAGTCCTGCTGCAGCCGTTATGATTTTAAAGGTAGAACCCGGCTCGTAGGTATCATTGATGCAGCCGTTTCGCCACATCTGATTGAGTACATCCTGCGTGACTTCCTGCCCCGCAAACTCCTCTGTCAGCACAAAAGGCTCGTTCAAGTCAAACTCCGGCACATCGGTCATGGCAAGAATCTCACCATTTTTCACATTCATAACAATAATGGAAACGCCCTTTGCCTGTTTTGTCTCATAGGCCTGCTTTGCAAGCTGTGTCGCATACTTTTGAATATTGATGTCAATGCTCACATACAAGTCACTGCCTGCAATCGGCTCACGCCTTCGCTCTCCCATGCCGTCAAGTTCTATGCCCTTTGCATCGGTGAGCGTCAGAATTTTTCCTTTTGTACCTGTCAGATACTCCTCATAGCTTACCTCAAGGCCAATAATGCCCTGATTATCTCCCCCCGTAAAGCCAAGCACCTTAGATGCAAGCTCCCCGTATGGGTAATATCGTTTGTAGTCCTCGTCAACCTTCACTCCTGCAAGGTCTAAATTTCGGATTCTGTCACCTGTTGCCTTGTCTACATTGCTCTTAATCCGCTCGCGCGAGCTCCTCTTTTCTACCTGTTTTCTGACATACTCCTCGGAAAGTCCCAGCACGTTGGTCAACGTTGCGATGACCTTCTCCGGATCTTCAACCTGACTATGTATGACCGATACGGTACAGACCGTCTTGTTGTCGGCAAGCACTGTTCCCGTCGCGTCAATAATCCTGCCGCGCGCCGCTTTGATATCGCGCTCACGCTCGTGCAGCTCCTGCGCCTGCTCCGTATAGTACTCGGAGCAAAAAATCATAATATATCCCACGCGCACGCCCAACGCCAAAAGCGCCGTTACTGACATTATGCATATGATGAAGACTTTTCTCTTCTGTACGGTCATATTGCGCCTTGCAGTGCTGTTTATAGAAGCCATATTACACCTGATGTTAAAAACGATTGCTACTATTTTATGAATGCCAAAGCGAATATATTCTTACCGGCGGCTTACTGCGCGCCGCCTTCCCCCGCAGGCGTCTGCGCATCCCCCTCATTGTTGTCACCGTTCCCTTCATAGCTGTAATTCATCTCTGCAGGCTCTCCGGTATCCGGATTGATAAGCTCTCCGGTGTTGGGATCCACCACATAAAACGGTTTTCCGCTGTCATCATCGGGATTTTCGCCGTCTCCGTTCTCTCCATTCCCGCCGTCTTCTCCACCTTCGCCGTTTCCGTCTTCACCGTCCGCACTGCCGTCTCCATTCCCGTCTTCTTTATTTGTACCTCCAACAAGATTCCCAAGCAGATTCTCTGCCTCCTCCTGCTCCGCAATCGTCATTTCCTCCGTCCTGCTGATATGCAGATACGGAAGCACCTCTGTCAGAACGCTTTTTACAATTGCCGTGGCATAAGTTGCATGCGGCTGATCCGCCACATTTGGCCTGTCAATAACGCAATAAACAACAATCTGCGGGTCGTCTGCAGGTGCAAATCCAATAAAAGAAACAACATAGTTCGTCTTATCTCTTGGCACCATCTCAGCTGTTCCTGTCTTTCCTCCTATGGCATATCCTGCCGGCCGCGCCGTTCTTCCCGTACCCTCCGCAACTGTCAGATACAGATACTGACGCATCTGCTCCGAGGTTGTTGACGATATTGTCTGCTTGAGCACACGCGGTTCAATATTTCTTACCGTATCACCGTTTGAATTGATAATTTTGCTTACCATATGCGGCTCGTAATAATATCCGCCATTTATAACAGAAGAAAATGCTGCCGCCATCTCAATCATCGTTACATTGTAGCCCTGTCCAAACGATGCCGTTGCAAGCTCCGCAGCTCTCATGGTATCCTCACTGAACACCAGTGAAGCCGTCCTTGCCTCTCCTGCAAGGTCAATATTTGTCCGCAGACCGATGTTAAAAATTCTTTGAAACTGTACCAGATTTTTAACGCCTATCGCTTCTCCCATTTTCATAAATGCCACATTGCATGACTGCTGCAGCGAACCGCCCACATCCAGCGTTCCATGACCGGACGACACATTACAACTGATATCATGGTCTGCCACTGTAAGCAAACCGCCGCATTCATACGTTTCATTTCCCACAATTCTTCCTGTCTCAATTCCCGTCGCAAGCG
Organism: uncultured Lachnospiraceae bacterium; assembly: GCA_910577115.1. Taxonomy (GTDB): domain Bacteria; phylum Bacillota; class Clostridia; order Lachnospirales; family Lachnospiraceae; genus COE1. The sequence goes on along the minus strand of CAJTMC010000006.1, from coordinate 35,831 downwards.
TCAGCGCCTTTGCCGTCGACCCCGGCTCATACGTATCCGAAATACAAAAATTTCTCCAAAGCTCATTGAGTACCTTATAGTATGCCTCATTATCCTCCTGCAGCTCTTTAATCTGCTCCTGCGTATAATACCCGCTCAGATCTCTCGGATTGTTTAAATCAAAATCCGGATAACTCGCCATTGATAGCACATTCCCGTTATTGCAATCCATAATGATAAATCCTATGTTATACGCGCCTAACCCCTCACGTTCCTCGTTCATATGTTCATCATTAAACTGTTTAATATATTTTTCAACAATCGCCTGTATATTCGCGTCAATCGTCGACACAATCGAGTACCCGTCCATAGCCGCCACAGTTGTACGCTCCAAAATCGCGTCATCGTTGAGATAGCCGTACTCCCTTCCGTTCGTGCCGTTTAATATATCATCATAGTATTCTTCCAGTCCAAACTGACCATTGTTGTCCGTTCCGGTAAAGCCAATCACATCGCATGCGAGCCTGTTGTTCGGATACCTTCTGATATATTCCTCCTCAAACCAGATACCGTCATTAATGACACCCATTTTTTCACTGCCGTCGGCTTTTGCATTGTGCTCCCGCGCCTGCTCGTTGTACGCTTTTTTATGCTCCTCGAACACCTGTCTTTCATCGTAGCTAATTCTGCGTTTGAGCACATAATACTGCGATGTCGGATTGTCCTTCACATACCTTGAAAGCTCTGTGCGATCCAAACCAAAGCACTCGGAAAGCGCCGCAAGCATCGGTTCCTCGTTTTTCTCATCATCAAGCATAACCTTACAGTCAAGAATCACATTGTAAACCTTTTCACTTGCTGCAAGGATTGTGCCGTTCGCGTCCAAAATACTCCCCCGCTTAAACGGAAGTGTTTTGCTGTTATAATCCAAATGTGACAAAATCCGCTTCTGATAGTCATTTCGATTATCGCGCGTCAAAATATAAAGTCTTGCCCCCAACCCTGCAAAAGCCAGCAGAATGATTAACATCATAACTGCCAGCTTTATTGTTTTTACCTTTTGCAGGTTTACGTTTCTGTTTTTCCTTTTTTTGTTCTTCTTAGCTGTCATCAAATCACCTTAATTCAAACTGCACATTGCAGTTTCTATTGCGGAATATCACTGTATTGACGCACATAGTCGTTTCCTTCTCCCGTATACTGTACTACCTGCCCTTCCTTTGCATACTTCATACCCAGCTCACTGACTGCGATACGCTTAATTTCCTCCAAATCAACATTGCTCATAATCTTTGTATAAGTTTCGTCATTGGCAAGCTTCATTTCATTGAGCCTGCTCTCCAAATCCGAAATTGTATTGATATGGTTGGTAATATCTGACTGCAGCTTTACATAGCTCATAAGCACCCCACAGACAATCAAAACCGCTGCTGCCATAACTGCCATATACCCCATATTCATCGGCGCAGCCTTAACAATGTACCGACGCGAAGGCGCCCTTCTTGTCGGAGGCGCCTGCCTGCGGCGGGGCTGTTCCTCGTTTCGCGGCCTTAGCTGTCTTGCCGCGCTTCCCTCCACATAATACTGTGCATTCCTTCTGTTTGCTCCCCTCCTGGCTACACCATCATCTCTCATTGTCCCAATATCCTTCCTTGTCAAATAAAGCAAACCTAAATTCTCTCAAATACCCGAAGCTTTGCGCTCTTAGACCTTGAATTGCCCTCGATTTCCTCCTCGGAAGGCAAAATTGCCTTTCTCGGGACTGCCCTTCCGTACGGAACTTTTCCGCACACGCATACCGGAAATTCCGCCGGACATTTACAGGGATTTTCCATTTCCCGAAAAAAGTTCTTTACAATTCGATCCTCCAGTGAATGAAATGTAATGATGCAAAGCCTTCCCCAGGGATTCAGCAAATCAAGCATGTCCTCCAGTGAATCACGAAGCACGTCAAGCTCATGATTGCACTCAATGCGAATTGCCTGAAACGTCCGTTTTGACGGGTGTCCTCCTGTCGCGCGTATCTTTGCGGGAATCGCCGCCTTAATAATCTCATTTAACTCAAATGTTGTATCAATTGGTTTCTCCTGCCGCGTCTGCACAATATGCTTTGCAATATTCTTCGCAAACTGATCCTCACCGTAATCTCTGATAATCCGGTAAAGCTCCCACTCCTCGTAATTGTTTACGATATCCCTTGCCGTCAGCTTCTGTCGCTGATCCATGCGCATGTCAAGCGGTGTATCATATTTATATGTAAATCCCCTTTCTGCATTGTCAAGCTGATACGACGATACGCCCAAATCGAGCACAATGCCGTCAACCTTGTCCACGCCATACTCCTTAAGCGCTTCCTTTGCATTGCAGTAATTGTTTCTGATAATCGTAACCTTGTCGCCGAATTCTTTCAGCCTTTCCTCTGCGGCAGCAATCGCATCGGCGTCCTGGTCAATGCCGAAAAATCTGCCTTTGCCGCTAAGCCTCCTGCACACCTCACAGGCATGTCCACCGCCGCCGAGGGTACCGTCCAAATATACACCCTCAGGCTTGATGTGCAGTGAATCAATTGTTTCGTTAAGTAATACTGACGTATGATTAAACTCCATGTTGTTTCCCCATTTTTTTGCTTGAATCATTGTTTGTAGGTTCCATCGGCTTAACTCTTTTTTGTCCACCTTAGACTTATAATTGGAACTCTCCCAAATTCCGTATCACGATAAAGCCCCCCAGCTTTAAATCATAAGTCCCAGCTCTGACATATGTTCTGCGATATCATCCATATCGTCGTACTCCGAGGCATCCTCCCATCTATCTTTGCTCCAGATTTCGATTCGTTCCCCTACTCCTAAAAGAACTACTTGGCTTTCCAAAGCTGCAAACTCCCTTAACACGGACGGTATCAGTATTCTCCCTTGCTTATCCACTTCCACATCGACTGCACCGGCGAGGAAAAAGCGGCTAAATTTTCGGGAATCTTTATTTGCAAGCGGTAAGGTCTTAAGTGTCGCCTCAAAAGCGGACCACTCTGTGTTGCCGTACACAAACAGACAGCCGTCAAGTCCCTTCGTCACGACGAAATTCTCTCCTAAAATCTCGCGGAACTTGGAGGGAATAATCAGCCTGCCTTTGGTGTCTATCGTATGATTGTATTCACCCTTAAACATGCCAATCACCACCAACCTGTGTCACTATACACCACTTCACTCCACTTTTACCCACTTTTTACCACTTTCAAGTATTATCTTACATGAAAAGCGGCAAAATAACAAGTATTTATTTCCCAAAATCAATTCTCCGGTTTTTGTTATTACATAAAATTATGTCATCATAGCCCTAAATATTGTGTTGCAAACAAATTTTCTCTACTATATTTTGTCTTTTTTCCCCATTGGTGGTAGCAAATCCCACAAAAATGAAAGAAAAATCTTATTTATTTTGTCACAGTCGCTTTTGGGAAAACAATTCTTTTCAGTACCAAATTGTGGTAAACTAATGATGAACAACAATAAATGAACAAATTATGGAAGGAGCATTGCGATTCTATATGGAAGAAAAAAAATTTGCACTGCTGATTGACAGCGACAATATCAGCGCCGGATACATAAAGCTCATTCTTGACGAGCTTTCCAAATACGGTACCGTAACCTACAAGCGCATCTACGGCGACTGGACGCGTTCTAACGCCGCCAAATGGAAAGATGTACTGCTGGCAAACTCGATTAATCCGGTACAGCAGTACAGCTATACCAGCGGCAAAAACGCCACAGACTCCGCCATGATTATTGATGCAATGGATATTTTGTACTCCGGTCATGTAAGCGGCTTCTGCCTTGCTTCAAGCGACAGCGATTTTACGCGTCTGGCAATGCGTCTTCGGGAATCGGGCATGTATGTCATCGGCATGGGCGAGCGCAAAACGCCCGAACCGTTCCGCTCCGCCTGTGAAAAGTTTGTGCTCCTTGACCTTTTGTCCAATGTGGAATCGTCACAGCCTTCCACATCATCGAAAAAATCCGCTGCTGTGGAAGACGCGCTCACGCCGCTTTCCGAAATTGAGCAGGCCATTGTCCGGATTATCAGCGATAACGGCGACGACGGCACCTCAATGGATATCGGGGAGCTTGGCAGCCGCCTTTCGAAGATGTATCCCTCTTTTGACGTCAGAAACTATGAATATACGAAATTTTCCAAGTTTCTGGAGGCTGCCGAATTTAAGAAATCCATTTCTCTTAAATTTTCAGAGAGCACTGTCACTGCTTATCTGCAAACAGGCAATGTGACGCTTGAGGATATTCGCAAGGAAGTAATTGCCATTTTAAAGAAATGTGACAACAATGTCATAAATGTGGGGGAATTGAATCAAAAGCTGATGCGAAAGTATCCCGATTTCAACATCGCAAGCTTCGGATATGCAAAATTTTCCAAAATGGTGGGTGATTTTAAGGAGTGCAAGCTTTCCAATGCAAGCAAAAATATTTCACTCAAAAACATATCCGGAAAATAACGGATAAGACACAAAATCGAGTATGGAAGTTTTCCCTACTCGCGCGCCGGACGCCCGTCAGCTCCAGCTGACATACTTGCTTTGGGTGTATGTGTGCATAAAAAAAGAAAGTATCCTGAAAATACTTTCTTTTTTGTTGTATCCGTATTCCTTTATTCATGCCGCAGCGCTTCAATCGGGCTGAGTTTTGCCGCTTTTCTTGCCGGATAGATACCGAAAAAGATACCAATTAATGACGAAAATCCCGTTGCCACAAGGATTACCTTCGGGTCAATGACTGCCTGCATATCGCCCATTCCCATACTTGATGCCAAACCGCAAATTCCCCTTGCACCCAAGATCCCTAAAACAATCCCGACAAATCCGCCAATCAGCGTGATAATCACCGCCTCCATCAAAAACTGGAACAAAATCGATCCGGTTTTTGCGCCGAGCGCCTTTCTGATGCCGATTTCTTTCGTCCGCTCCGTTACGGACACCAGCATGATATTCATAACGCCAATACCGCCTACAATCAGCGCAATGCCTGCCACAAGCATGATAAAGATTGTGACATAGTTTAAAATATCACTGATCATGCCGACCTGACTTGCCATATCCGCGCTTTGTATGTAGTCTTTTCCACGCACGTTGTATCGCGCCTCGAGCAGGCTTTGCACCTGTCTTGAAATGTCTGTAACATACTCGGAAGAATCCGCGAAAATAATAAACGAGCTGAATTCCTCCGTATAATATCCGTATAATTCCTCCAACAGTGTAATCGGAATTTCCATTGACACGTCGCCATAAGTACCCATTGTCATCTCTTTTGCAAGAGAATCATCGTCCTTTTTTACGCCTACAATCGTAAAGTCCTCCGTAACGCCCCACATGCTCATGCTCAAATCCAGCCCTACAACGTCTGTCGTGCCGAAAAGCTTCTTTGCGCCACGTTCGTTGATGACACATACCTTTGCACCGCTTTGGCTCTCGGTCTTGTTAAAGTAACGTCCTCTCGCCATTGGCGCGCCGTCATAAAACTGCATGGATTCGTTTCCAAACATCGGTGCCACGCTAAACGTTCCTTTTGTCGTCTGTGCGCTTCCGTTTGCCCCCATTCGCCAAATATCCGTTGCGCCTTTTACGTGCGGCACTTTCTCATAAATCGCGTCAATATCATCATCATTAAACCATATGCTGTCCGCCTCATCTGACGGAACGTCCGCATATATCTGAATAAATCCGCCGACCAGTTCATCAAGCTGTCCGCTGATGCCGACTTTAAAGCCGTTTCCTGCCGACACAATCAGTATAACGGACGAAATACCGATGATAATGCCCAGCATGGTCAAAAAGGAACGCGCCTTGTTGCTGCGGATATTCATCAGGGCTATTTTTACATATTCTATCATTCTAGCCATTGTCTGCTTCATCCTCCGTATGCTCCTGCGTTGCAGACTGCGTTTCTGCGTCAGTGCCTTCCGTCTCCGCTCCGCCAACTGCAGTGTTTTCCGTACCGACGCTGCCTGTATCAACGTCCTCCATGCCTGCGCCGTCCATATCCGGCACCGGCATTCCTGTCACCGACATTCCCTCGTCAAGCCCTATCCCGCCAACCGCGGTTGTCACAATTTCCTGATCCTTGGAAAGACCGTCCAAAATCTGTATGTACGTTTCTGATGAAATGCCGATTGTCACATACTTTTTCACCAAAACGCCGTTCTCAATCAGATAGCAGAATTCGCCCTGACTGTCCACATTGACCGCCTCGACGGGAACCTGCAGAACGCCTTTCTCGCTTGCCGTCAAAATCTTGAGCTTTGCGTCAAGTCCCAAAAAGATGTTTTCGTCGGGGTTGTCGATATGTACTCTCGCCGCAACCGTCGCCGTACCGGACGAATTTTCCTCCGCGATGTGATTGATTTTCGTCACCGATCCGGTATAGCTTTTTCCCGATATGATAATCTCCGCAGGCTGTCCGATTGCAAGCGTTTCCAGCGCATATTTCGATGCCTGAAACTCAACACAGACATTGTCAATGCTCTCAAGCGTCAGGCATTTTGCGCCCTCCTGTACAGGAGCACCCTCCTCCACGCTCAATTCGGAAACAACACCGTTATAGTCTGCCGTAAAGCCGTTTAACACCTTCTCATATTTCTTCTGCGCATCCTCGCTCTCCAGCGCCGCTTTCTCCCGATTCAGCTCATAGCCAGCCATTTTCGTACCGTTTTCCAGTGCCGCTTCCGCACTGGATTTCGCGTTTTTTGCCTCGGAAAGGAGCTCCTCGTAATCTGAAAGGTCTTTTTTTGCCTGTGTCAACATATCCTCCCAGCCGTAATCCGTCTTATAGTCCGAAATCAGACTCAATTCATTATTCAGCTTATTAAGCTCGTTTTGCTTTTCTACCTTTTTGCGTGTCAGTGCATCAAAGTCGGTGTCCTCCTCCGGTATCTGCATTGCCAAGTCATACGCGTTCATTTCTTTTTCCGTACTGTATATCTTTGCATACAAATCCGCTCTTCTAAGCGCCGTCACATCTGTAATGCCGTTTGTCAAATCATCAATGTATTGTTCGTAGCGGTCAACCATCGCCTGATACGTTGCGATGTCCGCCTCCGCCTGCGTCAGTTTTGCACGCTGTTCGTTGTTGTACTGTACGGTGGAATTGTAATCCGCCGAGCTGATTTTTCCTTCAAGCTCGCTTTTTTGCTTTGCATACGCGACCGCTTCCTTGTCAAAGCACAGCAGCACGTCGCCCGCTTTGACAACGTCTCCTTTCTGCACTTCGATTTCCTCAACCTTCGCATCTGCAGGTGCAAAGAAAGCAGTCGATTCCTCCGACATCACCTTGCCGCTGATGCTAAGCTGTGTGTCGATGTCGCCTACCGATACGTTCTGCGTATATACCGGTATGCCGGATGCAGCGTTTTTTGAAGAAACAACGCTGCGCATAATCAGAAGCAGCACGATCACCACCGGTATGGCAATTTTTAACCACTTCTTTTTGCGCTTTTTGTTTGTTTTGGCGCCTTCCATATTTTTCCCTTTTTTCTCTCCCTTACGCATTGTCTTTGTCCTCCATGATATTTTCCTGTTCTGTATTCTCTTGATTTGTGCTTTCCTGATTTATGCTATCCTGATGAGGCATCACCGCCTGTTTTGTGTCCGACACGATTTTGCCATCGCGTATTTTGATGACCCTGTCCGCCTGCTCTGCAATTTCGTTATCGTGCGTAATCAAAATGACCGTTCTGCCTTCGCTATGTAACTCCCGCAAAATCTGCATGATTTCTTTTGTCGAGTTGGAATCCAGATTTCCGGTCGGCTCGTCGGCGAGGATAATCGGCGGCGCTTGCGCAATCGCCCTTGCAATCGCCACTCGCTGCTGCTGTCCGCCCGACATTTGAGCCGGTTTATGGTCAAGGCGGTGCGCTAATCCTACTTTTTCGAGTGCGCTTAGCGCAAGCTGTTCGCGCTCTTTTTTGCCCACACCGCGGTATATGAGCGGCAATGTGACATTCTCTACGGCGGTCAGGTTTTGGATTAGGTTAAAGCCCTGAAAGATAAATCCGATTTCCCTGTTTCTTACGTCCGAGAGCTCGTCGTCATCCATATCGGACACGTCAATGCCATGCAGCATGTAAATCCCTGTCGTCGGCACGTCGAGGCAGCCAAGCATATTCATAAGCGTTGACTTTCCCGAACCCGAATGGCCGATAATCGCGACAAACTCCCGTTCGCAGATTGTGAGATCCACGCCGTCGAGCGCGCGTACCTCGTTTTCGCCGGGGTTATAAATTTTGTGCATATCGCTGATTTCAATTAATGTGTTATCCATCTTTTTCTCCCCACTTTTGCGTTCTTATTTTGCGAACCGTTTTCTTTGATTACATATCATATCACTCATAGTTTATTTTGTCTTTAATATTTTCTTAATTTTAGTTTAATTTGTGATATGTTAAAATTTTATAAAGAAGCTCTTGATTTTATAAATTTTGTATAAATGCATTCTTTCTTTTTTATTAATTTTACCTGTATTATCTGTATTAATACAGGTAAAATATATGATATTTCCATGCATCTGTCAAGCCTTTCTTGACAGTGACAGCACAAAACGTCCTAAATAACGAAAACTGTCTGCTGACATTCCGAGTATCTCATAAAAAACTTACTATATTCTTTCAGGAAAGGAAAAAATTCTAACAATTTTGTAAGAATTTTTTTTAATTGGAAAATCAGTATACAAAAAACGGGCATAATACCCGTTTTTAATAAAAAGTCTGTGAAACTGAAATATATGATCATTCCCTGCCATCCCAGCAATACGTACACAACTTACACCGCTCAAGCCCCGTTGCATCCAACATATCGTCAAGACGATTAAAACGAAGAGAAGTAAAATTCAGTTCTTTGCGAATCTCCTCAACCATCCGGGCATACTTCTCCGATTCCGGATTGGCATACTCCTGCAACACTTCGTCTGCAACAGTTCCGTTTTCCAACCGTTCTATCACACGCCTTGTAATCAAATCCAGCTCTGACGACGAACGCGAAAAATTAAGATACTTACAGCCATATAAAAGCGGCGGACATGCCGGTCTGATGTGAACCTCTTTCGCACCACTCTGGTATAAAAACTCCGTCGTTTCCCGAAGCTGTGTTCCTCTCACAATCGAATCGTCAATCAAAAGCAGACTCTTATCTTTAATTAACTCATCCACCGCAAGCAGCTTCATTCTCGCTATAAGATCACGTTTGCTCTGAATTGTCGGCATAAACGAGCGCGGCCATGTAGGCGTGTATTTGATAAACGGCCTTGAAAAAGGTATCCCCGATTCATTCGCATAGCCCACTGCGTGCGCAATGCCGGAATCCGGCACGCCTGCCACAGTATCCGGCTTTACATTGTCGCGCTGCGCCATTTTTGCGCCGCAGTTGTAGCGCATCTGCTCCACACTGACACCCTCATAAGAGCTGGACGGATAGCCGTAATATACCCACAAAAAAGTACAAATTTTTAAATTCTCATCATTTGGATTTGAGAGTGTAAGACAGCCCTTCTCTGTCAGAATGACAATCTCTCCTGCACCCAGCTCTTTATAATCGAAGTATCCTAAATTTTTATATGCAAAATTTTCAAAAGACACACAAAATCCGTCTTCGCGCTTTCCGATTGCAACAGGCGTTCTGCCATGCTTATCCCTTGCGGCATAGACCCCTGCTTTATTCATCAGAAGAATGGAAAGGGATCCGTCCACCGCTTCAAGTGCAAAATTGATGCCCTCAATCAGATTTTCCTTGCGGTTGATTAAAGCAGCTACAAGCTCGGTAGCGTTTACCTCTCCACCGCTCATCTCCAAAAAATGTGCATGTCCCACATCAAAAAGACGCTGTATCAGTTCCTCCGTATTATTGATTTTTCCAACCGTCGTAATTGCATACGTACCATGATGCGAGCGGATAATCAAAGGCTGCGGCTCATAATCCGATATACAGCCAATACCATAATTTCCCTGCATCTCATGAACATCTTTGTCAAACTTTGTCCGAAAGGGTGCATTTTCTATGTTATGTATGGCACGATTAAAGCCATCTTTCCCATACACTGCCATACCGCCTCTTCTTGTTCCCAAATGCGAATGGTAATCAATTCCAAAAAATAAATCAAATACACAATCCTGCTGTGATACTACACCAAAAAAGCCACCCATATTTAACCTCATTTCTGTTTTCCAATAACAAATAAAACCTACACTTATAATTAAGCCAAAAGAACACAAAAATGTCAACAGCTTTTTATGCGTAAGACATCACAATTAAAAAGAATACAAGTAATGCACTGACTGCCACAAGAAGTATTCCTGTGTGACCGAATTCCTCCTTATATAGTTTCTTGCCGTATTTCCTGTTCAAAAACTGCGTCTTTGCGATTAAATAGATGAAATACAGTAAAATAACACCTGTTATAAACCATATTCCAAAAGGATATAACGGTATGCCGTAAAAGAGTTTCAACAAAAGTGCTGTGTCTGCTATCCACACCGCGCTGTCCAACAAGGCTGTAAGAAAAACCGTCTTTTTCACATCGGAGCTTCTTTTCTTTTTCACACGCTCTTTGTCAAAGCCGACTTCTATTTTTATCATCACCATAATCAACCCTTACCTTTGAATATACGCAGCGTAATCGGGTCTTTCTTCACTATTTTCTGCAATCTGCTTTTCATACTCCGCATCATATTTCCCATAAAAGTACAACTCCAAAAGCTCATGGAAATCTGCCATTCTTTTTATGCCATGTGCAATACCATTTTCGTCAAGATAGCCTGCTTTTTTCCAGTCAAATTCTCTCTGGTCAAAACTGCAGAGCGCTCCGTTGCTTAAATCAATGCAAAGCGTTCCGTCCCACTCTCCGATTGGAACAAGATTGTGAATACTCTCCAAGTCGAGTCCTACCAGTTCTTTGTTGGTACAAACCTCACGAAAGCTTTCCATCAATCCGTATAGATTTTTCAACGGATTTTCTTTGGGAAGTGCGATGAGCTCTATCCACCAAAGTCCCTTTTCACAGTTTTCCTGCACGTTCTCAAGACCGTCTACCGGAATTGGCGCACAAATTACCGAAAAATCATAGCAGTACGACAAAAGATATGCACGAAAAATCGCCGGCAGACGAATGCCGAATCGTTCCTCAAATACATCAATATCCCTGTCCGTCACTGTCGATGGCGTAAACAAATCCGATTCTGCCACCCCTCTGCTCACAAGCGCCTTAAATGCCCCACTTACAAAAAGCAATTCCTCTTCCTTTGTCATAAATGTCACTCCTGTTTTTGTCATTCTTTTTCGTTTGCAACACTATAACACAAAAAGTCCGCTTTGTTTTACTGTGGGCGAAATTCGCATATGTTAGGGCGAAATCCGTCGTGGTTTGTCGGGTGCATATAAAACTGCCTTTACTTGGAATACCTGCTCTTCATCTTTGATTGACAATTCCCCATCATACTTTTCCACAACAGCTCTCACATTTTCGATTCCCATTCCATGCGCTGCTATGTCCTCCTTTTTCGTAGTAACGTATCGTCTGCCCTCCTTTACCAATTGTCCCGCATAACTGTTCTCAATATGAATCAAAAGCATTCCCGCTTTGTAGCTGATTCTGACTTTCAGATACTTTTCCTTTGTCTGCTTAGCCGCAAAAATTGCATTATCGAGAAGATTGCCTAAAATAACATTGAGGTCAAACGGTTCTATGGCAAGGTCCTTTGGAATGCTCACCCTGCATGACACATCGCCAAGCTCCTTCTTTGCAATATCAAGCATCAGGTTGAGCAAGCTGTCAATATCCATATTTCCACTGGAAACATACTCTTTGGAATATGTCATAAAATCGTCCATGTGTTTGATATATTCCTTGATTTCAGAAGCCTGATCACGCTCCGCCAAAAGCATAAGCTCATTCAAATGGTGCTTTAAATCATGGCGCAGCCCTCTAACCTTTTCCTCTGAGTTTTTCATTACCTTCATCTGATTGGAATATCCTGCAAGCTGTCTTTTCGCACTTTCACTTTCCGCAAGCCGGCGACGCGTCTTTTTTATCTGTTCTCCGACAAGCTCCACAGCCTGTTCCCAAAGGTACATAAAAATAAGCATCATAATTGCATGTGCCGTCACAAATGTATCTGTACGCATGTTTCGATCAAATAGAATAATAAGATACCCGACCAGCATCTCACACATTACATATATCCCGTAAATCAACAAAGTAAGGAAAAGCTTTTTCAGTAGCTTCGCCTCATACTGCCATGTAAGCAGAAAAATAATCAAAAAAGCACACAGACTTTCCAAATGCGACGGAAGCGTCGGATTTACAAAAAGAATCCATAGCAACATTAGAAAATATATTGTTATTTCTTTCACAAAATGAATGCTGTCCGTATCAAAAAAATAATGCATGTATTTGTAATAAATATAGAGAATCATTTCTATCCCCCTATAAATTAATCCCCCCAGTTAAATTCTGCGATTTGTCTGCGGACTTCTTTTCTGTATGGCTGACTGATATTCAATACAACTTCTCCCGACATTGTTACGGAATCATAAGTGCAGGAAAGCATATGATCAAGATTAATAATATAAGACTGATGAATCTGTATAAAATGCTCCGGCAGCTGCGACACAATATCCCGCAGGCGTCCGTTAAATATAATCACAGAGTCAGGAGTCCTGATATTTATTTTTTTGTTGTCACTTGAAAAACAAATGATATCCTTATACTGTACTTTTCCGTATACCCCCTTCGCATGGTATTCAAAAATCTGCTTTTTTCTGCGCTGAAGTTTTAACGATTCTTTGATAATTTCTGCCACGTCCTCATATCTGACAGGCTTAATGAGAAAATCGACAGGACGTATTTTAAACAGCTCCATTGCATAACTGCTCTTTGAAGATATGTAAGCAATCGCTATTTCATGGTTTTCAAGCCTGTTTCTGATAAATCTGCCCACTTCTATACCACTCGTAGTAACGAGCTCTATGTCCAGAAACAACAAATCAAGCCTTGCCTCGCCAATCGCATCACAGAGCTTTTCTCCCGTATGCCAGATATAGGTCTCAAGTTCAAGCATATTCTGCTTGGCATACTCGCGGACCATTTTTTCAATCTCCATACATGTGTTTTTCTCATCATCACAAATGCCTATTCTGTACACCGAACCACCTCATTTTTTCCTTGCGCACTTATATGTTTCAAATAATTCCGAAAAACGCAGCTCTGCCATACGCCTGTGTGCAATGCATGATTGAAAAACAATGCATACATGAAAAAAGCCGGATACGTCCGGCTTTTTCATAACTTTTGATCTATTATTTCAGATTATTGAATCACCATGCCAAGAGTTCCCATAATATATGCAATCTGACTGTCCAAAACCTTTGCCGACACACCGGTTGTCTGTGCGGTTACTTTCATCCCTTCCAGCGTGTATACAATATTCCTTGCAGCCTCCGCAGGATTTTCACAGACCATCCACTCTTGTGCCACGCCATCCGCAATCAACTGTTCCAACGCTTTCACGTTTTCTTCAAAACACTTCTCTGCCGGCACCTCATGATTCAAAAGTTTATTTTCAAACATGTACTCATACGTCGCAACGGCAAGATTGCCTTTCTTTTTTAATATCGTTTTCTTCTGCTCATCAAGATACATCAGCAGAATTTCACCGGGATTTGATTTCTTTGCCGCAGACAATTCAAGTATAGACGAAAGTGTTTGGTTTTCCCGCTCCAGCACTGCCTCAAAAAGCTCTTTCGTATTTGCAAAATACAGATAAAGTCCGCCACGACTGATACCGCATGCCTCCACAATCTCTTTCATGGTCACTGCCCTGTATCCGCGTTTAAAAAAAACTTCCCTTGCAGCTTCCACAATCATATTTTTCTTCTGTAATGATTTGTCTCCCATGTTTACAGCCATGCTCCTTTCTGAGCCTTCACACCTTGGTTTCAATCACAGTCTCGCCGTTTTTCTATTATGCCCGAACATCTCTTATTTCCATTAATTCTTTTAATTTTAACAATAGCGCCAAATATACCCCGTTTGACACGCCCTCTGACCACACTGCGCCTTTCACGTCGCCACGCAGCACATACTTGGAAAGAATATCACCAAGCAGGGATATATCCTGCAGGGAGCAGGCATCTATTAACCGGAATTCATCTTTTGCCGTCTTAATCCGATACCGCGAATACGTATATACGTAATTGCGGTTCATAAAATCCGTAGTCCGTATTTCCTTGATGAAACTAAGGAGTGTAGAGTCATAAACCGGAACAGACATCGAGCTGTTTTCTATACCTTCTCCGCTATAAAAACCTGACACCTTGCCTCCGCTCTTCTGTTGAAGCCAAGGCAGAAATTTTAACAGCCTTTCCACATCCTCCTTATAGCAGATGATGATTTCCTCTCTTGAAAGTTTCAGGTTTTCCGCCATGTCAAAATCCCCTCTCTTGTTTTCTATCATGCCCGTTCGGGCGTGTATAATGTCTGTCGACATTATACCATACTTTTCACAAAAAAACACCAAATATTGTCACATTTTCTTAAAAGCACCTTTTTATAAAAGCAATGCTATAACTGCTTCTATTTTAACCGGGTACTTTTACCCGCCCTGTAAGCTTCTCTTCTTTCATCGACAATATTTTGATAACCTGCCTTAGCATATTCCTCCGCAAGTTCATCATACACAAGATCAAATTCCTCCGGATTACATTTCGTAATCCGGTACCGATAATCTGCATACAAATCCAACAGCGTTGACTGATACTTTGGCACGGACTCAAGCACAACTGCAAAGTTACAATCAGACACTGCATAACCTGCTTCCGCCGCCTCCAGCTGTCCGTAATAATTCGCAATCATCTCCGACGTAAAATCCTGCGGAATGTTTTTCGGAGTGCTTGCTGCCACAATATCCTCGATTGTTCCCGCAGTTCTTGTCTCCGTTGTGATGCACCAGTAATCCTTATTATTGCCAACACCCTGCATACACTTTCCCGTATAATTGACAACAGGCGTCGGAGTCCCGTTTTTTGCAAGAATATAATTTTCACCGGCAATCCCCCACTGCATCGTAAACAGATTTTTATCCAAGGTCATCCATTCCATATACATCCATGCAGCCTTTATCTGGTTTTCATCTGCTCCGGACGAAAAGCCGACCATCATACCAAACGGATTATTAGCGCGCAGTGCCGGAACAGTCCCTCCCTCGCGGTCTACAATATTCTTTGTGATTTTCACCGCAAGCCTGCCGTCGGGATTCTTTTCGTAAAAAGCATTTACCCAGTCCAAATCCGCTGCAATATATCCCTGATAATAAAGCGTCCTTCCATTCGCAAAATTCCTTCTTGCCGCCTCCTCATCAATCGTATCAAAGTTCGGCTCTATCAATCCCAAGTTGTATTTTTCGTTTTCTCTTCTCAGCAGTTTTTTATTTGCCTCATCTCCAAGCGCAGGAATGGCGTAATCGCCATAGCACGCCCAGTTTTCTTCATCAAGCGGGAAGGTTCTGTATTCATAATTTCTGTCCACGCCTGAGCCGGAAATCTGTTTCCCGCCGCAAGGATACCGGCAGATGCCGCTCGTCTTGAGCTTGAGCAGCATTTCCTTCTCGTCTGCCCAATTATCCGGATAAGCGTCATAGCCGATTTGCTCCAGCCAGTCCTTTCGATACAGCGTCACAAAACCATAATCAGTATTGTAGTATGGTCTTTGAGCCAGCGCAAAATAGGTCTTTCCATCAAGACCGGTATAGGAAAGCTGCCCCAAATCCACCATCCGCTGATAGTAGGTTGGCGCCACTTTCATAAACTCGTCAAAGTCAAATTCCGCAAGATATCCCTGTGCTGCCCATTGCGCCAGCTTCGGGAAATCATATTCCATAAAAATTGTCGGAAGCTCACCCTTTTCTGCCAAAAGTGCGTAATCCGCCAAAACCTCCGTCCGGTTAATTGCGACAAACTCTATGGTAATATTATATTTATCACCAAAATTTTCCTGTATCCAGTCCGTCCAGTAATTGTTCGTGACGTCCGGCGCACCCGCAATATGTCTGTCGTACACAGGAATTTTAATCGTCACATTCTCGTCAAAGGCACTCCAGCCTTCCACTCCCACCACAATATCGGATAAGCTCTCCTGCGCTTCTGACGGCAGGGTGCTTTGCTGCATACTTTCTACACTTTGTTCCTGCGGCGGATATTCCTCCCGGACTGCTGCTTTCTCTTTCTGCCCACACCCTGTAAACAATGCGGCAGACATCACACCTGCCAGCAATACTGCAATGAGCCTGTTCCTGTTTTGTATCCTCACATGTATTTCTCCCTAATCAATATCACATGTTATGTTTTATCCAGTTTTTGCAAAGCGTAATCCACTGCTCACACTGCGGCTCTACGGCATTCTTGTCAGGCATTGTTGTTTCCTTTGTGGCAAGCGAAAGCCCATGAATTCCATGCGGAAATACATGGTACTCAAAGCTTACGCCAGCCTCCCTTAATGCGCTTGCAAACAACATTGAATTTTCCAGCGGTACAGTAGCATCTTCACAAGTATGCCACATAAAGACAGGCGGAACCTTATCCGTCACCTGTTTCTCAAGGCTTAAAAGCGCAGCCAGCTCGTCCGATGCCTGATCTCCCATAAGCCGCTCAAACGACTGCCTGTGCGCATGCACACCCAATGTAATCACAGGGTATGCGAGAATCAGCCCGTTTGGCCGGTAACTGTTCTTGTCCAAGCCTGTCTTCTGCGCAAGCCACTCCTGATCCCAAAAGCAGCCAAGACAGGCTGCCAAATGACCGCCTGCCGAAAAGCCTGCTACAATGATTTTATCTTTGTCTACCGCATATGCATCTGCATGCTCCCTGATATAGGAAACTGCCCATGCAAGCTCCACAAGCGGCAGCGGATGCACCATACCGTCCCCTGTGACATCATATTGCAAAACTGCCGCATGGCAGCCTGCCGCAAGAAACTGGAACGCGATTGGCTCCCCTTCCCGAACAGACACATGCTCGTAACCGCCGCCCGGACAAATGAGTATCATCGGACGTTTCCTGTCCCCATACATTTGCGGATAGCTCTCCTGTATATAAAGTGAAAGCTTTGCCTTCACCGCATTTTTTACCTCTACTTTAACCTGTTCAAATTTCATGATAATCTCCCATTCTTGCTAATGCCTGCAAATTTTGACATCAAAAAGCGCAGGCACAAATTTGCCATGTAAAAAATGATTCGCAGTTTCCTCCTAATTATAAAGCACCGGTCTGCCCTTCTGCGCAATCGCAATATAAGTCTTTCCCTCATTCAGCTGAATCTCGTTTCCGAAATCATCATAATAAACCGTAGGCATATAGTCACCCATTTTCTGCCATGTCACATGAATGCATTTTCCCTTTGTAAAATAATACCCATCCTCTGTGTTATCAATATTTTGGAACGCAAGATATCCCTTGTCGTCCAGCTTAACCCACTTTGTATTTTGTACAATGACATTCGCAAACTTGAGCTGCTCTCCGTTTAACCCGTCTGTCTGAGGCTTTCCATGAATGGACTTGTAATATAGTCCGTCCGCGGGATTATACACAAATGCGCTCTTTGTGTATGTATAAATCTGTGACAAATCAATGGCGTTTGCCGTTGCAGCCGCTGCACCATACTGCTCCAAAGTATTGATTCCTGCTGCAAAGGTAAAGTGCTTCGGATTGTATACGCCTTCTCTTAAATTGAGCGGATATCCAAGCTCTGCACATGCGTTAACAATTCCCGGTGCACTCGTGTATGCATTATGCGGCGCTTTTCTGTCTGTTGTTCTGAAAAATGCGCCTGAACCCGGTGAGCCTCCGCCTACGCCATACTGCTGTGCTCCGGAAATGTTATTGATGTCAGGTGCTGTAATTCTGTCCTTCATATATACGACGCCGCCAAAGTGTACTAAAATCGGATCCCACTCTGTTGCCTCCAGCAGATAGTAAGCGCGGCAGCTTCTCACGTTTCCGATTTTGGAAAGTCCTGTCCAATCGTCAATGATTGCCATCTGTCTTGAAATTTCGCCTTCCTCCATGATTTCATACAGAATTTTGGCGTTGCTGATTCCATAGGACGGCTGTGCAATCTTATCTGTCGGCATCATCACCGCGATCGGTCTTATCGTTGCCTGTTCCGCAGATATCCACTCATTTGTGTATACACTTCTGACAAGTCCTGCCGCCGCAAAAGCCTCCTCTGGTGTCTGCTGCGGCAATGCTGCCTGTGCGCCTTCCTCCGCCGCATACGCAACTGTCTTTGACAGGAAACCGGTACCCGAAAGCGATACCGCTATCGCTGCTGCAAGCACTGCTGCCGTTATCTTTTTGATCCATTTTCTTCCTTTCATCAATAAAACCCTCCGCTTTTTGCAATATTTACATCTCTTAACCGGTCTGCGCCGAAAAGCCGCTTTTGCCGCAGACCATATTACTATCATAATACATCTTGTCAAAATAATACAGTTCTTTTTCTCAAAATCATAAATCCGGATTATTTCTCCGAGTCATTCACCGGAAACTGAATCTTGGCATGCGCTTTCACAGCAATTTCGCCAATCTGCTCCTCGCTTCTGTATCGTCTAATCTCTGCCAAAAATTCACTTCCGTATTTCTCATATTTTGCCTCACCCACACCGCTGATCTGCATAAGCTGTTCCCGGTTCTGGGGAAGATACATACTCATTTCCTTTATCGTCTTGTCCGTAAAAATCACATACGCAGGCACGCCGCTTTGCTTTGCAATACTGTTTCTAAGCAAACGCAGGCTGTCATAAAGCCCGGGATTTTCAGAGGACCTTCTTTTTACGGGCTGCGGCTTTCTAAGCTTTACCTTTGCATGATATGACGGATACCTGTCAAGCTGCTCCTGATATTCGTCTGCCGCAAGCTTTTTCAAGCAGTTTCCACAGTTTCCGCAAAAGCCTTCCGCCTTTTCCCCAAAGTAATTGAGCATATACTTTCTGTAACAGTACCTTGTATGACAATAAAAGGTCATCTGCTTTAAGCGCTCCCTGTCCTTTTCCAAAACCTGCTCCAGCTGTGCCTCACTCAGCTCATCATTCTCGCGGTTATTTTCAATAAAATATCTGTTTGTATGTACGTCCTGCGGATTGTAGATTAAATAACACGCCGATTTTTCGCCGTCGCGTCCCGCGCGCCCTGCCTCCTGATAATAGCTCTCCATATTTTTGGGCATATTATAATGAATGACAAAGCGGACATCAGGCTTGTCAATCCCCATTCCGAATGCGTTTGTTGCCACCATAATCCGCGCTCTGTCCGAAGTGAACGTATCCTGATTCCGCACTCGTTCCTCGTCCGTCATGCCTGCATGGTATTTTGCCGCCTCGATTCCGCGCTCCGTCAGCATACCATACACTTCCTCAACAAGCTTTCTCGTAATGCAGTATATAATCCCGCTCTCGTCATAGTGCTCGCGCAGTATCTGAAAAAGCGCTGTTTTCCTGTCCTTTGCGTGTTTCACAAAAAAAGACAAATTTGTTCGGTCAAAGCCTGTGGTGACGATTTTAGGATCTTTGAGCTGTAAGATTTTCACCACGTCGTTTCGCACCTCTGCCGTCGCAGTCGCTGTGAATGCCCCGATTACCGGACGCTTTTTTAACTGCTGCACAAAATCCACGATTTTGAGATAGCTTGGTCTGAAATCCTGCCCCCACTGTGAAACGCAATGTACCTCATCCACACTGATAAACGAAATATCCGCATTTAAGGCAAAACTCAGAAATGACTCCGTAAGCAGTCTCTCCGGAGCCACATAAATAATCTTATATTTTCCGCCCTTTGCAAAATCAAGCGCTTTAAAGTACTGTCCCTGCGTGAGCGAGCTGTTCAAATACGCCGCATACACGCCTGCCTGATTGAGCGCCGCTACCTGATCCTTCATCAGACTAATCAGCGGCGAGATTACCAGCGTAATCCCCGAAAGCATCAGCGCCGGAATCTGATAGCACATGGATTTTCCCGCGCCTGTCGGCATGATTCCAAACACATCCCTGCCGCTTAAAACCGCATCAATTACCGACTCCTGACCGTTCCGAAAAGAATCGTAGCCAAAATATTTTTTCAATACATCGTATTTTTCATCGTATTTTTCATCGTATTTTTCGCGCATTGTTATTCCAATCCTTCATTCCTGCCGGCAATCCGCGAATTTGTGTCTCTACACAAATTCGCCATGTGAACTCACATCAATCCCTGTTTCTTTTATCGTCAACGGCGCGCCTAAGCTTTGCCTTCAGCCTTTGCAGCGCATTGTCCGTCGATTTTTCGTCTCTTGCAAGCACCTTTGCAATCTGTGAATAACTCATTCCCGTAATATAGAGGTCAAGCACCTGTTTTTCAAAGCTGCTAAGCTCCTTATCAATAATCGCTTCAATATGCGCGACATTCTCCTTGTCGATAAAAAGCTTTTCCGGATCTGTCTCAACCTCCGAGACAAGAACATTGACAAGCTGTGTGCCGCGTTCACCGCTCTCCGGCTCCGCCATGCTTGCATAAAGCGATATATAGGTGTTAAGCGGCGCATGCTTTTCCCGCCTTGACGCCTGTACCGCATTGTACATCTGCCTCGAAATGCACAAATCGGCAAACGTGTGAAAATTCGCATCCCGTCCGGCATCGTAGTCCCGCACCGCCTTAAAAAGTCCTATCATGCCCTCCTGAATCAGGTCATCGCTGTCTGCACCTAAGATGTACATGGATTTCGCCTTTTTGCGCACAAGATTTTTATACTTGTCCATAATAAAATCCGTAATTCCGTTTTCACCCTGCCGCAGTCTGTCAATCAGCTCTTCGTCTGATATTCCTTTATAGTTTTCTGTCACTTCATCCTCCAAGTAAAGAACGCTGTCTTACAATCTCATACGCAAGCACGCCTGCTGCCACCGATGCATTCAGAGAGTCTATATCGCCTTTCATCGGAATTGACGCAACGAAATCACAGTGCTCTTTCACAAGTCTTCCCACACCGTCGCCCTCGTTTCCGATTACAAGTCCGACTGCCCCCTTTAAGTCAAGCTGGTACATGGAAGCGCCGTCCATATCCGCGCACACAAACCACAAGCCCTCTTTTTTCAAATCCTCCATTGTCCTAGAAAGATTGGTCACTCTTGCCACAGGAGTATAGTTCAATGCGCCCGCAGAGGCTTTCGCCACCGTCGCAGTCAGCCCTGCCGCATGATTTTTGGGAATAATTACGCCATGCGCTCCCGCAAGATTAGCCGTTCTGATAATCGCACCCAAATTGTGGGGATCTTCAATATTATCCAGCAGGATAATAAACGGCGGCTCCTTTTTTTCCCGCGCCGCGGCGAGAATATCCTCCACCTGCGCATATGTATACGCCGCCGTATAAGCAATTACACCCTGATGCTTTCCCGTTTCACTCATCTGGTCAAGGCGCTCATTTGTTACAAATTTCACAATCGTGTCGTGCTTTTTTGCCTCACGCTTAATCGTCTGTATCGGCCCGTCCTGTGCTCCGTCCAGCAAAAAAAGCCTGTCAATCGTTTTTCCTGCGCGAAATGCCTCTATTACGGCATTTCTGCCCTCTATGGTAAATTCTTCGTATCGCATATCCCTCTCCCTGTTCCCGGCACCTTGCAAATTTTCGCCTCTGCACAATATTTGCAAAACAAATTATTTTGTCTATAAAATAACTATTTTTTACAGTTCAATCTTTGCAAGATCCAACGCTTTTTTGACTACCTCAATCGCCCGTTCCATATCATTTTTCAGAAAAAGATACCCGCAAAGCGCTTCAAAACCCGTAGCTTTTCTGTAATCCGAAAGGCTTGCATTTTTTGCCGCAGAATTTGTCTTTGTGTTCTTGCCGCGCCTGTATATATTCTGCTCCTCTTCGCTTAAGTCATCATAAACCGCCTCAATCAGTCTTGCCTGCGTTCCTGCACAGACAATTTTCGTCGTATGCTTGTGCAGGGCATTGGCGGGACGCTGCCCCTGTTCCACAATGACCGTCCTGACAATGATCTCAAACACTGCATCGCCGATATAGGCAAACGTCAGCGGGGAATACGTCCTGATATCCGTATCCCCCCCGCCAAAAGCGGCGCGTATTTCCGAAAGTGTATCACTCATGTATCTAATCCTCAATCTATTTTGTTTTTTTCCACTTCACGCCCTCACGCGTATCCTCCAGCGCAATGCCCTTTTCCAGCAGTTCATTGCGGATTGCATCTGCCTTTGCAAAATCCTTCCCTTTCTTTGCCGCCTTTCGCTCCTCAATCTTTGCAAGCACATACGCCTCAAGCTCTGCGTCCACCCCGTCGTCCGCTTCCTTTGCGGCATGTGCCGTCGTAAGGTCAAGCGACAGCACCTCGTCAAAGCTTTCGGCAAGCGCATGTTTTGTGGCGTCTGTCATGTCGTCCTTGAGCATATCATAGAGCACGGTGATTGCCATAGAAGAATTCAAATCATCACAGAGCGCATCTTCAAATTTGCTTCTGTACGAGTCAAATTTCTCCTTGTCAACGGCACCCTCTTTGTCAAGCGTCCCGATTTTTTTCACAAGCTTATCGTATGCCGCGCTCATATTGTCAAGCACCTCATACGAGAACTCCAACGGCTTTCTGTAATGCGACTGCAGGCAGAAAAAGCGGTATACCAAAGGATTATAGTCTTTTTTCTCCAAAAGGGATACCGTAAGGAAATCGCCCTTTGACTTGCTCATTTTTCCCGACTTGTCATTCAGATGATGCACATGGAACCAGTAATTGCACCACTTATGTCCCACATAGGCCTCACTCTGCGCAATCTCATTCGTGTGGTGCGGAAAAATATTGTCCACGCCGCCGCAGTGAATATCCATATATTCGCCCAAGTGCTTCATGCTAATGCAGGAGCACTCGATATGCCAGCCCGGATATCCTACGCCCCAAGGGCTATCCCACTTTAATTCCTGTGAATCAAATTTCGACTTCGTAAACCAAAGCACAAAGTCACTCTTATTTTTCTTGTTGGCATCTTCCTCTACGTCATCGCGGACACCGACCAAAAGCTCCTTCTCGCTCTGACCGGAAAACACATAATAATCGGCAAGCTTTGATGTATCAAAATAAATGTTCCCGCCGCTTTCATAGGCATATCCTTTTTCCAGCAGCACTGTAATCATATGAATAAACTCTTTGATGCAGTTTGTCGCAGGCTCTACAACATCGGGCGTCTTGATATTGAGTTTTTTGCAGTCGCCAAAAAAAGCGTCCGTATAGAACTTTGCAATCTCCATAACCGACTTATGCTCTCTTTTTGCGCCTGCAAGCATTTTATCCTCACCTGTATCCGCATCGCTTGACAAGTGCCCTACATCTGTAATATTCATAACGCGCTTTACATCATAGCCGATATAACGCAGCGTCTTTTCCAGCAAATCCTCCATGATGTAGCTTCTCAGATTTCCGATATGCGCAAAATGATAGACTGTCGGACCGCAGGTATACATTGCCACCTTTCCGTCCTCATTCGGAATAAACTGCTCCACCTTTCTGGTAAGTGTATTGTAAAAGGATAATCTGTTTTCCATTTTTGTAACTTTGCTCCTTTCAGTGTTCGCAAATAAGAATGCGGACATATTCGTAATGCCTTTTCACAAATTTTCCAACGAACTTATTCGTTTTGCTTATGTATTTTCTCTACTGTTCTCAAACTCTTTTTTTAATTGTTTCAACTGGTTTTCCAACTCAATAACGCGGTTTGCCAGTTGTGAATTTTCGTGTTGCAGCGTCTTGATATCCTCGTTTACAGGGTCGGGAAGGTCAACCTGATTTAAGTCCTCACGCACTAATTTCTGATTGTTATGCCTTACCACTCTGCCCGGCACACCGACAACCGTACAGTTTGGCGGGACTTCCTCGATGACCACGCTTCCAGCGCCTACTTTGGAATTTTCACCCACCTTAAACGAACCGATAATCTTTGCGCCGGCGCTGATCATTACGTTATCGCCAATTGTCGGATGGCGCTTTCCATGTTCCTTTCCCGTACCGCCAAGCGTCACGCCCTGATAGAGCGTGACATTGTTCCCGACGACCGCCGTCTCTCCGATGATAACGCCGTTTCCATGATCAATAAAAAAATTTTGTCCAATTTCCGCACCCGGGTGAATTTCAATGCCTGTCTTTCTGACGGCACGCTGCGAAATCCATCTTGCAAGGAAATAGTGTCCGCTTTTGTATAGCTTATGCGCGATTCTGTAATGGAGCATGACCTTAAAGCTTGGGTACAGAAAAACCTCCATATTGGAGTGAATTGCCGGATCACGCTCCCTGATGACCTTGATTTCATTTTTGATATTTTTAATCAGTCCCATTTTAATGTCCTTTTTTGACAATGATTATTTTTCAAGATTGACAGCCGTATTAAGGGCTATCTCCATCATCTGTGTAAAGGAATTTTGTCTCTCCTGCGCCGTCGTTTCTTCCCCTGTCACCAAGCTGTCCGAAACGGTGAGAATTGCAAGTGCATTTTTGCCGCAGCGAGCCGCGTTCATATAAAGCGCCGCCGCTTCCATTTCCACGCAGAGCACGCCCATCTTCTGCCAGCCTGCATTCGCATCTTTGCTGTCATTGTAAAATACGTCCGACGAGAGCACATTTCCGACATGGTAATTTGCTCCCACTGCTTGCGCCTGCGAAATCGCTTCCTTCATCAGCGGATAGCTTGCAATCGGCGCAAATGTGCCGCCAAGTCCGTACTGACTTGCATAGTTTGAATTGGTACACGCACCCATGCCAATTACGATATCACGCACATGTACTTTCTCCTGCAACGCGCCTGTAGAACCGATACGCATAATATTTTCCACGCCAAAGAAATGGAAAAGCTCGTATGAATAAATACCGATTGTCGGCATTCCCATACCGCTTGCCATGACGCTCACCTTCGTGCCTTTATAAGTACCTGTATAACCCTGTATTCCTCTGATATTGTTTACCAGATGTGCATTTTCCAAGAAATTCTCTGCAATAAATTTTGATCGAAGCGGATCACCAGGCATCAACACCGTTTTTCCAAACGCATTTGCCTCCGCATTAATATGTGGTGTGGTTATCATTGACATAAATTTCCTCCTTTTTCCGATTTGTATCTGTTTTCATTCCTTATCACTACGCTTTCCTGCACCCACTGCATCCTTCGCAGTCCGGTGCTGCCGACTGT
Source organism: uncultured Lachnospiraceae bacterium (assembly GCA_910577115.1). GTDB lineage: Bacteria > Bacillota > Clostridia > Lachnospirales > Lachnospiraceae > COE1. The sequence continues at coordinate 10,591 of CAJTMC010000006.1, read as the reverse complement.
CTGGTGGTTTCCATTGTCGCCATCTCACGCGGACTTGTCAATAAACAAACCGCCTGCGCCGATATTCCCTTGCCCTCTCCCGTAAAGCCAAGTCCCTCCTCGGTTGTTGCCTTTACGTTAATCTGATCAATCCCGATATGCAGCGCATTTGCGATATTCTCCCGCATTTGTTCAATATGAGGACGCATTTTCGGCGCCTGTGCAATAATCGTGGCGTCAATGTTCTCGATAAAAAACATATTTTCTTCCAAAAGCGCACCTACCCGCTCCAAAAGCAAGAGGCTGGATATTCCTTTATACGCAGGGTCGGTATCCGGAAAATGCTTTCCGATGTCTCCAAGCGCCGCCGCACCCAAAAGCGCGTCGGATATTGCATGAAGAAGTACATCTGCGTCCGAATGTCCCAAAAGTCCAAGTTCATACGGAATTGTCACACCGCCGATAATCAAATCTCTACCCGAAACCAAACGATGCACGTCATAACCCATTCCTATTCTCATCAAAAACCTCCCTGCTTTCTATACACCGCAAGTTAAAACATTATCTATTAGGAACAACTAACTTATCAAATCCCTTAAGCAGCTCTAATACAATATCAAAAAGCCTGTCGCAATCGCCTTCTCTTACACCTTCGATATTTAACGGCATCTGCGGATCATGGAGTGACATGCGCAGTAAAAGCCAGCCCTTCACCTCGTTCGTATCAAAGGTAATACGAATACCTTCATAAGAATTCGGCGCAATCTGATACCCTTTTGCTTTTGCCCTTTCCTCGAATGTATTCAACGCATTTTGTCCATATTCCTTAAAATTATCACTGTCAATCTTAAAGCGGTATTCCCGCTCCTCAAAGCCTTTTTCCAACGTTTCAATAAACGCAGCGAGCGGCTTGTTCTGCTTTGCCGCCTTTGCAAGCGCAATCAGCAATTTCACCGCCATATATGCGCCGTCGTCAAGAAAATAATTTTCGCTCAGTGCACCATGTCCCGATGTTTCAATTGCAAGCGGTGAAACAGTTCCATCATTGTTCAGACGGATTGACTCGTTAATCACATTTTTATACCCACGCATATACCGATGATGCTTCATGCCGATGCCTTCAATAAAGCGTGTCAAGCGGTCACTTGTAACAGAGTCCGTAACGATCGTACCACCCGGATAATCCTCCGCGATAATCGCCGTCATCATTGCAATAATCGCATCTCTGTTCACCTCATCACCGTTTGGAAGCACTGCCGACATTCTGTCAACGTCGGTATCAAAAATGATGCCCAAATCTGCCTTGTTTTTCAGCACTGCCTGACGGATCGACTCCATTGCCTGCTTATTTTCCGGATTGGGAATATGGTTTGGAAAATGTCCGTCCGGCTCCAAAAACTGACTTCCCGCAGTGTCCGCGCCAAGCGGATTCAACACTTTCTCCACAAAAAATCCACCCGCGCCGTTTCCGGTATCGACAACGATATGTAAGCCTGCCAGCGGCTTATCATAATCTGCGGCATTGATGCTCTTTCTTATCTTATCCTTTAAAAAATCACAATATACGGAAATCGAGTCCACTTTTTCCACACCGTCAAGATTTGCGTCCACAACCGAAAGGCCTGCGGCTGTTTCAAGGATTTTCGTAATATCGTCATGCTCTAAGCCGCCGTCCCTGTCGAAAAACTTATAGCCGTTTCTGTTAAACGGAAGGTGACTTGCCGTAATCATAATTGCACCGTCAAATCCAAATTCGTCAAATACGGTCGTCATAAACATCGAAGGCGTTGAAACCAGTCCGCAGGCATAAACCTTCGCACCTGCTGCAACGATTCCCTTTGCTGCTGCCGCAAACAGGCTGTTCGCCGTAATGCGTGAGTCATGGCCGATACCAATTCTCAGTTCTTCTGCTTTTTTTCCTTTCTTGTCTGCAAGCCATCTGACAAAGCCGCCGCCAATCAGATTACCTGCATCCTCCGTAAGATTGACGTGTTCTCCCTCCACGCCCTCGCACGCAATTCCTCTGATGTCGCTGCCATTTTGAAGTTTCCTAATGTCCGCCATAATAACCCTCCATTTTCCGATTTTTCGTTATTTTGTCCCGATGAATATACAGTTGTGAAAAAAATATCAAATTTTTCCACTCTTGTTTTTATCTTATCATAAACCGCCTCAAAAAGAAACAAAATTTCCCAATCAAAACACGACAAACATGCGTTATCACAGCCAGTCATTCCAAAATTTTTCCACACGCCCTGCAATCATGTCAACACGCACAGCCTCATAGCTGCTCCATTCTCTGGGAAACATACGTCTGTATGAATACTCCAAAAAGCGCTCGTCCAAAAGCGCCACCACGCCCACATCTTCCGCCGTACGAATCACACGCCCTGCCGACTGCAGCACCTTGTTCATTCCGGGATAGCGGTACGCATAATCAAATCCGTTGTCTCCCTGATCGTCGAAATACTCCTTTAAAAGCTCCCGCTCACAGCCAACCTGCGGGATACCCGTTCCTACAATCACCGCGCCAATCAGACTGTCCCGCTTCAAGTCAATCCCTTCCGAAAAAATACCGCCCATGACGCAAAAGCCAATCAGAATATTCTCCTGCGCCTCCTCAATTTCAAATGCAATATTTTCTCCTAAATCGCAGTTCTCATTCCCCTGAAAACGAAGCAAAAACTCCTCGCGCTTTGCCTCGCTCATGTAGTCCTCCTGCACGATGCACTCCATATAAGCCGCGTCAAAGCAGTCCTCCATAAAACAGTGATACACCTGCTCCAAAAACAGGTGTGAAGGCAGAAACACCATATAATTTCCATATCGCTGCCGCACAATCTCATAAATATACCGTGCAATGCGCCGAAACTCCTCCTCCCCCCTTCTCGTATATTTGCTCGTCACATCACTGGCAATGAAAAGCGCCTTCTTTTCTTCCTGAAAGGTTGACTTTGCATACACCTCATAATCCTGCGCCTCACCGCCAAGCAGCCGTTTATAATACTGGATTGGCAGAAACGTCGCAGAGAAAAGAATGCTGCTTCTCCCCTTCTGCATACAAGCCTTGAGATTTTCGGCAGGATCCACGCAAAAAAGCTTTAGCATAAAATCCCCGTCGTTCATCAGCCTGCCGTACACCACATAATTTTGATCCATAATCTCATACATATTCAAAAAATGAGACACTTCAAAATAAAATTCCAAAACTTCTTTTTTATCGGGAAAGCTGTCATGCTCGTCCAAAAAATCATCTATCGCCACATACACGCGCGTAAGAGCATTGACAAATCCGTCAATGCTCTCCTGCTTTTGATAATCCTCACACTGCCTTTTCATGACAAGCAGCTCTCTGTTGCATTTCTCAAGCAGCTTCGCCACCTTCGGAGCCATTTCCCGCATCAGGCGTTTGACTGCTAAAAATGTATTTTTAAACAGCGCCGCACTGTACATCTCCCTGCCGCGTTCCAATAAATTGTGCGCCTCATCAACTAAAAACACATAATCCTTCTTCGCACTATTGTCACCCAAAAAACGCTTCAGATACACACGTGGATCAAAGACATAATTATAGTCACAGATAATTGCATCGGAAAAAAGACTCATGTCAAGGCTCAGTTCAAAGGGACAGACCGTATGCTTTATTGCATATTCCTTCACCTTTTCCCGCGTAAAATTGTCCTCATGCGTCAGCAAATCGTACATGGCTTCATTCACCCTGTCATAATGCCCTTTCGCATAAGGGCAGGCGTCCGGATTGCACTCTGCCTCTCCTTCCGGCTCTTTTTCCTTCAAAAAGCAGATTTTATCCCTTGCCGTCAGCGCAGCGGTTTTGACATGCAGACCATTTTGCTGCAAAAGCGCAAAACACTCCTGCGCTACGGTGCGCGTAATTGTTTTTGCCGTAAGGTAAAAAATCTTTTCGGCCATTCCCTCCCCCATTGCCTTAAGCGAAGGAAATACTGTCGATATCGTCTTTCCGACGCCTGTCGGCGCTTCCAAAAACAACTTCCTTCTGTGATAAATTGTCCGGTATACACCAGCCGCAAGCTCCTTCTGCCCCTCCCTGTACGGAAACGGAAAGGCGAGATTTTTGATGGACTCCGTACGTGCCTGATTCCACGCAAACTGAAAATCCGTCCATTTTTGATACTCTGTTAAAAGTTTATCAAACCATTCTTCCAATTCTTCAAAAGCATATTCCGCGTCAAAGTATTTGCGCTCCTCCGACTCAATATTACAGTATGTTACGCGTACACCGATTGACTTAAGCTGATTCTCTTTGGCATAAATATAAGCATAGCATTTCGCCTGTGCAAGATGTACGCCTGACGCATGGCTGATGCGCTTCAGCTCCTTGTAAGTGCTCTTGATTTCGTCAATCAGGACCTTTTGGGGCGGATTCGCTGTATCCGTACCGTTATGATTTCCATAATTGAAATCAATAATCCCATCCGCCCTTCCTTCCACGATAAGATCATAGGCTCCCGCATTCCATGCGATTTTCAGCCCGACCTCCGCATGATACTCGCTTCCCATTTCGCGCTGTATCATGCGGTGAATCCGGCTGCCCTCCTGCATCGCGTTATCCGAACCCGACGATTTTCTGTTATCAATATCTCCCTCGCGAAGAATAAACTCCACAAGCTGCCTGACCGGCACACGTATTTCCATTCTATCTGCTTCCCCTTCATTTACCGTCCGCCGGACATGTGAACATGCTCTTATCGCTAACGCCCATTATACCGTAATGTCCGCATGGCATTTAAAATCGCAATCACTGCCACACCCACATCTGCAAACACAGCTTCCCACATGTTCGCCATGCCAAGCGCGCCAAGAATCAGCACCAGTGCCTTCACAGCAAGCGCAAACACAATATTCTGCTTTACGATTCGCAGTGTCTTTCTCGCAATCCTTACTACTGCGGCAATTTTTCGCACATCGTCATCCATGAGCACGACATCTGCCGCCTCGATTGCAGCATCGGAACCCATACTGCCCATTGCAAAGCCGATATCTGCCCTTGCAAGCACAGGTGCGTCATTGATGCCGTCACCCACAAATGCCAAACGCTCCTTTTTATCGCGGTCGTTTAACAATGCTTCCACCCGCGCCACCTTGTCTGCCGGTAGAAGCTCCGCATGCAGCTCGTCAATGCCGAGCTCTCCCGCCACTGCCTTTGCTGCTGCCTTTCTGTCTCCGGTTAACATAATACACTTCTGAACGCCAACCTTTTTCATATCGGCAATCGCCGCGCGCGCGCCTTCCTTGATTGTATCAGAAATAATCACCGCGCCCACATACTCAAAATGAGCATGTTCATTTTGAGCATGTTCATTTTGAGCATATTCATTTTGAGCATATTCATTTTCACATGCCACATAACAAACTGTACCACTTTCTGTCACTGATGTATAGTCCGTTCCTGCCGATTTTACCAAATTCGGATGATTGTCCTCTAATACCTTTAATTCTTTTGAAATCGCGCAGTTTATGCCGTTTGCTTTCATGAGCTTTTCATTTCCAATCAGCACCTTTTTCCCGTCTACCGTAACGCTAATTCCATGTCCTGCCTGTTCTCCTGCCTCTCCTACACGTCCTAAATCAACCGCTTTTCCGGTTCGTTCAAGGTACGCAGCCCTTACAGAGTCCGCTATCGGGTGGTTGGAGTATCCCTCCGCATGCGCCGCAAGCTCCAAAAGCGCCTCCTGCGAAAATCCGTTTTCCGCATAAAGACCGGAAACCTTAAATTCTCCCTTCGTCAGTGTTCCAGTCTTGTCAAAAACAATCGTCGTCATCTCTGCCACAGCCTCAAGATAATTGCCGCCCTTTACAAGCACGCCAATGCGTGACGCCGCGCCAATGCCCCCGAAAAAGCCAAGCGGAACGGAAATCACAAGCGCACAGGGACACGAGATTACAAGAAAAATACAGGCCCTGTGTATCCACTCACTCCAGCCTCCGCCGAGCAAAAGCGGCGGCAGCGCTGCCAGTATCACAGCCGCAATCGTAACGACTGGCGTATAATACCGCGCAAACTTCGTGATAAAATTCTCCACCTTCGCCTTCTTAGAGCTTGCATTCTCCACAAGCTCAAGAATTTTGGAGACTGTCGAATCGTCAAACGCTTTCGTTGTACGCACCTTTAGCGTACCGCTTCCGTTCACGCAGCCACTGATAATTTCATCTCCCACAGCTGCCCTTCTGGGCACAGACTCGCCCGTAAGCGCTGCCGTATCAATCAGCGACTCTCCCTCTGTCACAACACCGTCAAGCGGCACGCGCTCACCGGGCTTAACAACAATAATGCTCCCCACTTCCACATCGTCAGGGTCTGTCCGAATCAGCGTTCCGTTCTCCTCAATGTTTGCATATTCGGGGCAGATATCCATCATATCTGAAATCGACTGACGCGATTTTCCCACCGCATAGCTTTGAAACAGCTCTCCTACCTGATAAAAGAGCATAACCGCAGCCGCCTCGGAAAAATCCTGTGCGCCAAACGCGCCAAAGGTCGCTATCATCATCAGAAAATTTTCGTCAAAAATCTGTCCATGCCGAATATTCTTTGCCGCCTTAAAAATAATGTCATAGCCGATAATCAGATACGGCACTGCAAAAAGCACAAGCTCAATCCATATATTTTCAGGCAGTACGCCGATATGTTCGCAAACCATAAGCGCCGCCAGCAGAACAAATGAAATCATAATGCGAAGCAGCATCTTTTTTTGTTTTTTTGTCATAATAATCCCTCCTCGTCTTCTTTTTTACTCGATAGTCTTCTGTATAGGAAAGCCCTAAGCCCATATTATGGAGGCTTAGGGCTGATTTTATTTGTTAAATATTTCACATAAAAGACATTACATCAAAATCTTACAATCCGGTTCCACCTTCGCACATACCGCCCTGACTTCCTCCATAATCGCGTCAAAACGCTCATCGACAGCATCAACTGTCATTTTCTGCGCCAAAAAGTTGACCGATGCGTCATTGACACCCTCGATTTTTTTAATTGCCTCCTCCATTTTTGCCGCGCAATGTGCACAGTCCAAATCCTCAAGCTTAAATTTCTTCTTCATATTTATTGTTTCCTTTCTTCTTATTATTTTTTTACATCTTCCTCAATATGGTCACGCCCCTGTGCGATAATACTGCGCACATGGCTGTCAGCAAGGGAATAAAAGATTGACTTTCCCTCACGCCTGTTTGTCACAAGCTTTGACTGCTTTAACACCTTGAGCTGGTGAGAGATCGCCGACTGTGTCATATGCAAAATTTCTGCGAGATCACAGACGCATACCTCCGACTCGAAAAGCACAAACAGGATTTTCAGCCTTGTGGAATCGCCAAACACCTTGAATAAATCCGATAAGTCAGAAATCTCCTCCTCATCCGGCATCTTTCCGTTCACCTTCTGTAAAAGCTCGTTATGTATGACATGCTCCTCACAGCACTCTGCTTCGTAACTGTTTTTCTCCGTCACATTTTCACCGCCTTTTTGTATTGAACACACTTTCATATGAACAACTATTCATATGTTTATCATAAAACAGTGCCTGACATTTGTCAAGCACTGTTTAAAAATGATTTTCCAAAAATTTAATTTTAACTAAATACGAAATCTGCCCATCAAATCCACCATTGATTCCACCTGCGATTTCAGCTCCTCACCTATCGCTGCAGTCTCCTGCGATGTCGCAGAATTGTTGTCTACGAGACCTGCTATCACATTGATGCCGTCGGTAATCTTATCAATGCTGCCGACCTCTGACTTAAGATGCTCCACAATTCCGTTAATCCGCGATGCGGTTTCCTCCGCACCCATCTGAATCTCTTCCATACAGACAGCAGACTCCTTTGCAATCTGCAGCCCTTTATCAACCGCACCCGTTGTTCTTTCTATCAGATCACTGGTCTGTCCTGCCGCCTCAAGCGATGCCTCCGCAAGTTTTTTCACCTGTTCCGCCACGACAGCAAATCCTCTTCCTGCCTCTCCTGCTCTTGCAGATTCTATTGATGCATTGAGCGAAAGCATTTCAATCTCGTCCGCAAGCTCCGAAATAGATGTCGTTACCAGTGTAATCTGTCTTGAACACTCGTTAATCTCGTTCATCGCAACATCAAGCTCACCCATCTTCTCTCCTGCTGCCACAAGTGTAGAGCTGGCAAGATTTGAAATCTTCACTGCCTCCTCTGCTTCTTTTTCATTATAGCTGATATTTTCCTGAAGCTGTGATATCAGCATTACCATATCCGAAACCTGACATGCCTGTGAAGTACATGAATCTGCCAAATCCGCCGCCGCGGTTGCAAGCTGTCCCGAACCGCTGTCTATCTCCTGTGTTGCTGTTGATATATCGCCAATTGCCACCCGCATCTCATCAATAATCTTTTCCAAAGACTGTTTAATCTGAATGTATTCACCCACATACTCCCGCTCGATAGACACCTTATAATTGCCTTGTCCCATCTGCTCCAGCGCAAAGCCGATTTCCTCTATAATGCCTACAAGCGTATTCTTCATGGTGGTGATATCCTCCACCATTCTGCCTACCTCGCTGTCATCCGCCACAAGATCAAGATCCGTATGTAAATCACCTGCCGCAAGCACCTTCATCTGCTCTGAAACCTTGACAATCGGAACCAAAAGCTCTCTGTTTGCAAACCCTACCGTCTTTGTGCACTGCCCTGCCATTTTAATAAAGCCCAAAAGAAACAGCACCGCACATATTGTTTGCAGCGCAAGCATTACGTTCTTTCTCACCTTTAATCGGTCCTGCACTTCCAATATCAAAGAATCTGTAAGGTCACTAATGGTCGTCACTGTGCTGTTGTACGTCTCGCCAAACACGTAATCGGTGGCTGACTGCAAATCGCCTGCGGACACAGAATCCATTGCACTCTCCTCAAGGGGCACTAAACCGTTTGAGAGTGACGCAATTTCATTCAAAACCTCCCACTCTTTTGCAGTCAGATTGTTCGCTTCCAGTCCTGCCCATGCAGTATCCCTGTTCTTATCAACTTCCAGCTCCTGCTTATACGCGTCATAATACTGGCGGCTGCCTGTAACGGCATAAGAACGAACCGCCGTTGTCAATGCCTTCGAACCCAGTCTGTACTGATTCAGATACATGGTACAATCAATCTGGTGCCTTGATTCGAGCGCAAAGCCAACCATTGACACGAAAAACAGTACCAAAAGCACAATTCCGATTGCAAGGGAAACCCTCGTCTCCTTCGCAATCCTCTTAAGCCTTGCAATTTGGCTGTTTTTGCCAATCGCCATACCCTGCATTACATCATTTGTAGCATCTTTTCCCATCCCACACCCTCCATAAAGCACCCATCTTTACACAACTTGTTGAACATTTTATGTAATCCTGAGTATTTTTTTAGTAAATTTACACCATAATTATACTTTATACCACACAATTGGTCAACAATTATTACGAGGTTGTTTCACGATTGTTTCATGAAGGCTGTCGGTCGACTGATTTAGTCACGCTGGTTTGCTTTTAATCGCTCAATTTCCGCATAAAGCTGTTGAATTTCCAGATCCTTTTGTTCGATTTCCGAATTCCTATGCGCAATCTCCCTGTCCTGCTCCGCACGCAGCTGCCGGATCTCCGCATCCTTCCTCTCTATCATACTCTCATACCGGTCAAGCACACTGTAGTACTCAATGCGGCTGCGGCTGCGTTCCCTGACATTAAAGTCCTCATTAAGCAGGTACAAGGTGTTCGATGCTTCTTTTAAATAGTCGTCATTTGATGCAATCATTTTAATTTCCTCCCATGTCGTCGCCTTAAACAGACGCGCCCAGTAATCCAGCTTCCACGCCTTGTCCTCGTCTGTTGCCAGTTCCACTTTACTTAAATCTAACACATTCAGCGCAAACTTGTCACTATAAATGCGATAAGTTTTTTCATTCATAATCATATTGCTTGCATAAAATTCAGGGTATTCGGGAAACAGCGTAAAATCAAGAATTCCGATGTGCATTGCAGATTTGACATTTGCATATTCCTCGCCGCGGAAAAGACTGTCATAAATGCAGCTTAAGTAGCTGACAGAGCGTTCCGGCCAGTCATAAAGATTGCTGACCTGCATTTCAAGATTCATAATTGTTTTTTCATTCAACACAATCCGTACATCCAGCCGAAATTCCTTGTCGTCACACGCATCGCCAAGAACAATCGGATTTGTGATAACCACAGAATGAATCTTCTCAACCGGTATGCGCAGCAGCGCACTGATCAGCCCTGTCAGCGCCTTGTTATTTTTCTGACAAAGTGCGCGGAACATATAATCGTTTGTCATCGGATAATCGAAATGGCCTGTTGCCTTCTGCAATTCAGGCAAAAAAGATGTGCTTTTATTCATAGAATATTTTCTCCTTAAGATTGTTAGAAATTCAGACGTCCGTATCCGCGATTATAGCAAAAAACGTCGATTGTGCAATAAAAATGCAAAAAAAGAGCGTTGAAATGTACTTGTGAGTTGTAAGTTATCAATAAAAAAATAACCCTTCCATATGGTTTTATGGTATCCTATAAGTTGCCAAACTAAAAAAGGATAAATCCACCAGAAGAGTTATTTCAAATATGAG
>CAJTMC010000005.1 GCA_910577115.1 uncultured Lachnospiraceae bacterium | reverse complement strand
TAAAATCTTATAATGCATGTCAATTCAAGGACAATTCTGAATATTGACCTGCTTTTTTTCCTTCTATAGTGGAAAGTTATCCACATCGAAGAATAAAATCATTTAACAATTACCTAAATGAGTATATCACATTCGAAGTGTAAAGTCTATTCAATTATCAAGGTGCTTTGTTTTGTTTGTGGGTTGTTTTAATTGATAAGATCATTATAACATCTTGTACAAGATATTCAATACTAATCTTGTTCAAGGATAAAATACAATAATTGTACATCTTGTACAATATTATTGAAAGTATGATTTTTTTATGGTAATATAGAAAAAAGAGATTAGATTAAATGAATATTTATTTTATAGAGATAACTGGAGGTATAAGAAATGGCAGACGAAAAATTTGATGCAACTAAATATAAGAATGATTTTCAAAAAGAAAAGTATGATCGAATCATTGTTAATGTTCCAAAAGGTCAGAAACAAATTATTGATGAAAATGCGAAAAAATTAGGATACAAAAGTTTAAATTCTTTTGTAGTAGATGCAATTAATGAAAAATTGAATAAGAATGAATAGTATTTTAAATAGATAGAGCCATTTTATATGGCTTTATTTTTTTGCGCAATCAATCTTGTACAAGATGAATAAAAAATATACAGAGTTCTTGTACAAGATTATATATTTACATCTTGTACAAGATGATGTATCATAGTCTTACAAGGTCACACAAACAACCAAACAAAAACAACCACAAAATGAAAGGCAGGTAAACAATATGAGTAAGCACACAATCACAATGAAAGAGATTCAGAACATGATCAATAACGGTATTACAACATTTTCTAAAAAAGATAACAGTCCAAGAGGTTGTAAGACTGTAGCAGCAACTGAAATTCAAATAGGCGATAAGGTTGTAATTGACAACTACTTTACACTTGTTACCGAATAAATCCCCTGACGAGTACCACTGAGAGGTGACGAAACTACCCCATAAGGGTAGTCGGGATAGAGGCATAATCCTAAAATCCAACAGGGACAACATTTTATATGGTAGTATCAATAAATCCTTATGAAGTGCAGACACAAAGACAAGCGTGTCTTGCGTAGAGATTACATATTAAAATAGAAAATTTAGGGCTTGCATCCGTCAAAAGTTGCAAGCTCATTTCAATAAAATGGAGAAAGTGAGGATAAGACTATGATAAAATTTATAGAACAAGTTGGGGATATCAAGATTTATACAGAAAGAATAAAAGAAAATGACGATATTTTTATTGATGTAATGTGTTGTAATGGCTCAGATATTATAATAAAAGAAGGGCGTTGTATTACAGGTACTCAAATGACAGAATTAGAAGTCATAGAAAAAGTATTGAGGTATAAGTTAAATCTTTATACAGAATCGGTATTACATTTTCTTTATGCAAATGTGATAAAAGTTGATGAAAATACTTATAAAGTGAAAAGAGGCAATATTTTCAAAAGAATAGGTACTACAAGATTTTTTAAGTGTGCATAGAAATTCAATGAAACAATTATTTGAAGGGAGAATATGCAAGATGACTAAAAAAGAAGTAAAACAACTATTGCCATTTAACACAATAACAAAATGCGAAAAAGAATATTGTAGGCTTGTAAAGAAAGTTTCAATTTTAGCGGATTTGATACGGAATCATATGAGACGCTTGTTTCTTGTGTAATGTGTATATATTCAAGTTTGAAAAATGACAGTATAGCACAATTAGAAAAGTTTTTTGCAGGTAAGGAAAACAGAAGAAAAAGTTATTATGCTTGCTTATTTGCAAGTGAAGAAGATCAAAGAAAAGCGATCAAAGAATTATTATTTATCTAGGTAATAATTCAATAAAAGAGATAATTTATCCATAGTAAAAGGATATCATCAAAGCATGGTATCCTTTATAGTGTGGATAAATGGCTTGAAAAAATCAATAAATCTGATATAATGAAAATGTACAAAGGAGTGAATCAGAATGGCGAATAATACATATGATATGGTAATGAGTGGGAAAAGTGATAGTAATATTCGTTTCACTGATTTTAGAAATTTGATTCTTTCTTATGGATTCAGGGAACGAATAAAAGGAGATCATTACATTTACAAACGTGATGATATAATAGAAAGAATTGTTATACAGCCTTTAGGCAACAAATCAAAAGCATATCAAGTAAAACAAGTGCGAATGTTATTTGAAAAATATAGATTATAAGGAGGTTGTAGGATGCCAAAATATTCTATGCTTATATCATGGTCTGAAGAAGATCAAGCCTATATTGTGTCTGTGCCTGAATTGCCTGGATGTATGGCAGACGGAAAGACACCAGAAGAAGCAGTAAAAGAAGCACAAACCGTTATTGAATTGTGGATTGAAACCGCCTTGGAAGATGGAGAAACAATACCAGAACCAGCACTATTTACAAGTGTAACAGTTTAGATGGAGGTGGTAAAGATTACAGTTAGCAAGGCAGCACAAAGAGCTACTGAGAAATATGCGAAAGAAAATTATGATAGAATACTTGTAAAATTCCCTAAAGGCACAAAAGAACAGATACAAGCTACAGGGGAAACAGTAAACGGATTCATTAATAAAGCAGTAGCTGAGAGATTAGAAAAGCAAGCAGAAAAGTAATATTTTCCACTTGCTTTTTTCATACTTGTAATTATAGGGATATACCTATACAGAATACACAAAATTCTTGTTGGTATATCCCTATATATTTGTGAAATACTGCGGCTTGAAAATATGGGTATATCCCCATACAATAAAGACAGTTAAAGAAATCAAACAAACGGAGGTAAGGACATGGAACGAACGGTAAAAATGAAAAGAAGCGATTTAGCAATGGCACATAATAATTTAATTAAAGTTATTAGCGATATCGCTACGAGTGGAGAAGAAAAGGAATCAACAAATGAAGGTTAACATAAAGAGATTAACAGAAACAGCACAAATACCAACAAGACAGCATGAAGGTGATGCTGGATATGATCTATATGCAGATATTCAGGAACCAATAACAATTGAGCCGCATACAACAGAATTCATACATACTGGGATAGCAATTGAAATACCCGACAGATATTTTGGCGCAGTGTTCGCCCGAAGCGGACTTGCATCAAAGCAGGGGTTACGTCCGGCGAATTGCGTAGGGGTGTGTGATTCGAGATATCGTGGAGAATATATGGTTGCACTACATAACGACTTCGATATAGCAAGAATTGTTTGCCCGGGCGACAGAATAGCACAACTTATAGTGATGCCGTGTTTAAACGTGGAATTTAATGAGGTAGATGAGTTATTTGATACTGAAAGAGGAGATGATGGATTTGGAAGTACGGGAAGATAAAGAATAGAGGCGAAATAGAATGGAACAGCAGGAGAAAAATTTAAAAATAATAACAAGTCATGAGTTGCTTGAAATGTTGCCATTCGGTAAAACAAAATTTAATCAATTATTAAAAGCTGGAGAGTTGCCACTCATGAAAATAGGTAATGATTATATTACCACCGAAAGCGCTGTAGAAAAATGGATAACTGATAATATAGGACAAGAATTATTTTATTAAAATTACTTGAAAGTGACATAAAAGGAATGTTATAATATGATTGTTATCAATTGGCATTCCTTTTTGTTATGAAAAGGAGTGAAAAGTATGAAGGAAGTATAAGAGAACGAGGAGGGAGAATTGAACTTCGGGTTAGGATTGATGGAAAACAATATTCATTTTATGGAAAGAACGAAGCAGAAGCCAGAAAAAAATTGCGTGAGTTCCGAAAGTCTATAAAATTGAATGAAGAAAATATTAAATATTCCGAAGAATATCTTTCAGGATATATCGAGAATTGGCTTACTATGTCTAAATTTGGTAAGATAAAAGACTCTTCATATGATATTTTGGAACGAGTATTCAATAATCAGATAAGATGTTCTGAGGTCGGGCAAAAAAAGATGAAGGATATCACAATAGATGACATGCAGGCATTTATAGATGATATTGCGAAAAACTATTCGATCTCCATTGTGAAAAAGGTAATGGAAATATTAAAACCAAGCATTAAAAAAGCAGTCATAGAACAGAAAATGCGGTTCAATCCATTAGATTTTGTAGTAATACCAAAGAAAAATATAATTATCGGAATGGAAGACGAAGAAAAAGAACAAATGTATACAACCGAAGAAATTGAAAAAATTACAGAGGTTTGCATGAGTTTTTATGGGACAAATACACGTAATACCAAAAGATATCGTTATGCACCAGCATATATATTATTGCTAAATACAGGGATGAGAGTGGGAGAACTTGCTGCATTATCATGGAAGGACGTTGATTACGACAGAAAAATAATCCGTATAAGTAAAACAGTCTCCACCATTATGAATAGAAACCGTTTTGAGAGCGATAATAAAAAAGTAAATGTTATAACGACGACAAAAACAAGGAAGAGCAATCGGGTAATTCCAATGAACGAAACTGCGCTTTTGGTTTTGAAAGAGCTTGAAAAAAGGCAGAAAGAAATGGGTATCAAATCCGATTATGTTATCGCGGCAAAAGAAGGAAATCCAATGTTGGTACGTGTATTGGAACAGACATTTAGCAGGACATGTAAAGAAAATTTTATAGAGTATAAGGGAGTACATGCACTGAGACATACATTTGGCTCTGTTCTTGTTAAAAAAGGGGTTGACATCAAGGTTATAAGTGAAATACTTGGACATAGTACTGTGCAATTCACATACGACAGGTATATCCATGTCATAAATGAAATGAAAGCCGAAGCAGTAAATTTGATTCATGTTTCAGACGTAAAAAGATATGTAGGCGTTGTGTAGTCGTGTGGGTATTTTGTGGGTATTTGATAAAGTGTATCCATTTAAATGGCGTAAAACAAGGGGGTTGAAAGACAGTGTAGATTTTCGATTCCCCTACGAGCTGTTGACTGTTTAAAACAGCCCAACCCTAGAAAGCGCCTGAACAGTTTTCAGGTGCTTTTTGCTACAAACTCATCAAAATCAGAGAGTCTGTCAAAGTTATTCTGAAGTTCGTTTTATCGCATTTTTTTCAGAAATTAATAAAGTTTAAAAAAAGTTAATACTTAGTTCACTTGTTATGGAACCTGTTTTCAGATATAATAATATTAAGTGGATATGCAAATGTATGATTAATAAGGAAAGGAAGTAATTATAAAGTGCAAAGATCTTGCATGGAATGCACTGCATAATTATTCAGGTAATGTGTATGGGAACAAAAATAGAAGATACAATTAAAGCGTTTACGGACAAGTATTCAAAAATATGCGTGGATAACAATGCCATTGATGTGGGACTGTTTGACGAATATGGGGTAAAGAGGGGCCTGCGCGATAAAAACGGAAAGGGTGTATTGTCGGGCCTTACCAATATTTCAATGATAAAATCTTCGGAAGAGGTGGACGGAAAGAGCGTACCCTGCGAAGGACAGCTCTACTACAGAGGCTACAATATATATGATTTGGTCAGAGGCTTTAAAAAGGACAATCGTTTTGGATTTGACGAGTGTGCATATCTGCTTCTCTTTGGCAGTCTGCCGGACAGGGAACAGCTTGCGGATTTCAAGAGGACATTGGGATGCAGTATGACACTTCCGACAAACTTTGTGCGCGATGTCATTATGAAGGCGCCAAGTCATGATATTATGAATTCATTGACAAAGAGCGTGCTGACGCTTGCGTCGTATGACGATACAGTAAAGGACGTGTCGCTTGACAATGTGCTTCGTCAAAGTCTGATGTTAATCAGTGTCTTTCCGATGCTTTCTGTATACGGATATCATGCATACAACCACTATGAATGTGATGAAAGTTTGTATATTCACAGACCGGACCCGAATCTGTCAACGGCGGAAAATCTGCTCCGGATGCTGAGACCGGATATGTCATATACCATGACGGAGGCAAAGGTGCTTGATGCGGCTTTGGTTCTCCATATGGAGCATGGTGGCGGAAACAATTCAACCTTTACGACGAGAGTGGTAACAAGCGCGGGTTCTGATACATATTCGGTGATTGCGGCGGCGCTTTCTTCGCTGAAAGGTCCAAAGCATGGCGGTGCAAACATCAAGGTTGTTCAGATGATGGAGGATTTGAGGCGCAATGTTGATGATGTCAGAGACGAGGATCAGGTAAGGGGATACTTGTACAGGCTTCTTAATAAAGAGGCTTTTGACAGAAGCGGATTGATTTATGGAATGGGCCATGCAGTTTACTCGATTTCCGATCCGAGAGCGAAGGTGTTCAAAAGCTTTGTTGAGGGACTTGCTACAGAAAAGAATCGTCATGCGGATTTTGATTTGTATTCGATGATTGAGCGTCTTGCACCAGAGGTGATTGCCGAAAAATGCAGGATTTATAAAGGTGTCAGTGCGAATGTGGACTTTTACAGCGGTTTTGTGTACAGTATGCTTGATATTCCGTTGGAGCTTTACACGCCGATTTTTGCGATTGCAAGAATTGTCGGTTGGAGCGCGCATAGAATGGAGGAGCTGATTAATGTCGATAAAATTATCAGGCCTGCATACAAGAGCGTTGCGCCTTTGAGGACGTATGAAACACTGCAGGAACGGTCAACACCGAAGCTGAGCGGGCGTGACGAGACGGTTTATAAGTTGCCGATGAACTAACAGGATTTCTTTGGAATCGGCGAATGGAAGTTTTTTCAAAAAACTATTGCAATTTGTTATGGAAAGTGCTAAGATAATTAAAGTTAAATAATGTTGGATGATAAGAGTGAGCTTGCGAGTTCACTCTTTTGTTTATGAGGTGAGTGATGGCGAAAAAAGATGCTTATGAGGAACGCGCTGAGGCGCTTCTTGCGCCGATAGCGGAGGCGAACGGCTGCGAGATTTATGATGTGGAGTATGTGAAGGAAGGCAGCGAATGGTATTTGAGGGCTTTTATTGATAAGCGGGACGGCGTGAATATCAATGACTGTGAGAATGTGAGCCGCGCGTTTTCGGAAAAACTCGACGAGGATGATTTTATTCCGGACGCATATATTCTTGAGGTGTCGAGTCCGGGGCTTGGAAGGGCTTTGAAAAAAGACAGACATCTTGAGAAGAGCTTGGGGGATGAGGTGGAGGTAAAAACCTACAAGCCGATTGAGCGGCAGAAGGAATTTGTCGGAATCCTTAAGGCATATGATAAGGATACCGTTACAATAGAGGTAGAAGAAAATTACGGAACGAAGGATATGGTCTTTGCAAAGTCTGACATTGCAATTATCAGGCTGACGCTTGATTTTTAATTCGGAAAAGAGGTTCGGACAGCTGCATAAATCAAAATACGAAAACAGAGACTTTTGCGTTGCTTTTATGCACAGACCCGTTTAGAGGATATATGCCGTTAGAGAGACATACGGGTCGCGCGACGAGAAGGGGAGAAGGCGTTTCCCTTCCCGATTCAATGATAGGAGGGTAAAGGAAAAATGAACAAGGAATTAATGGAAGCACTAAACATTCTCGAAAAGGAGAAGGAAATCAGCAAGGAGACTCTTTTCGAGGCAATTGAGAATTCACTTCTCACGGCCTGCAAAAACCATTTCGGAAAGGCTGACAACATCACAGTACAGATTGACAGAGAGACATGCGATTTTCTTGTGTATGCCACAAAAGAGATTGTGGCGACGCCTGACGAGGTGGAGGACGATGTCACACAGATTTGTATTGACGATGCGGTGAACATTTCCAAGGAGGCGGTGATTGGGGACACCATCAATGTGGAGATAAAGTCAAAGGAATTCGGACGAATTGCCACGCAGAATGCAAAGAATGTCATTTTGCAGAAAATCCGCGAGGAGGAGAGAAGCGTCGTTTACAACCAGTTCTTTGAGAAGGAAAAGGACGTGGTGACAGGAATAGTGCAGCGTTATACGGGCAGAAACATCAGCATTAATTTAGGAAAGGCAGATGCAATCCTAAATGAGGCGGAACAGGTCAAGGGAGAGGAATTCAAGCCTACAGAGCGCATTAAAGTGTATATCCTTGAAGTAAAAAACACTCCGAAAGGACCGAGAATTATGGTAAGCCGTACCCACCC
The DNA here is from genome assembly GCA_910577115.1 of uncultured Lachnospiraceae bacterium. Classification (GTDB taxonomy): domain Bacteria; phylum Bacillota; class Clostridia; order Lachnospirales; family Lachnospiraceae; genus COE1. The sequence goes on along the minus strand of CAJTMC010000005.1, from coordinate 108,861 downwards.
GGAGCTTGTAAAGAGGCTTTTTGAGGCAGAGGTGACAGAGATTAAGGACGGTACGGTTGAGATTATGAGCATCGCGCGTGAGGCCGGAAGCCGTACAAAACTTGCGGTAAAGACAAACAATCCAAACGTAGATGCAGTCGGAGCGTGCGTCGGCATGAACGGGGCAAGAGTCAATGCGATTGTTGAGGAGCTGCGCGGTGAGAAGATTGATATTGTAAACTGGGATGAAAATCCCGGAAATTTTATTCAAAATGCACTTTCACCCGCAAAGATTGTTGCGGTGTTTGCGGATCCGGACGAAAAGACGGCAAAGGTTGTTGTGCCGGATTACCAGCTTTCCCTTGCAATCGGTAAGGAAGGACAGAACGCAAGGCTTGCGGCAAGGCTTACGGGGTACAAGATTGATATTAAATCAGAGACACAGGCAAAGGACGCAGAGGGCTTCCGCTATGAGGACTATATGTATGACGAGGACGGGGACGTCTACTATGAGGAGGAATATGAGGAAGGCGAGTACGAGGCTGGGTATGCAGAAGAATATGAGGAAGGCGAGTACGAGGCTGAATATGAGGAAGGGTATGAGGCTGACGAAACGGAAATCGAATATGTAGAGGAAGAGGAGACTTTAGAATAAATGGCAAAAAAAATTCCGATGAGACAATGCATAGGCTGTGGTGAGATGAAAAGCAAAAAGGAGCTGCTGCGCATTCTCCATACACAGGAGGAAGAGATCCTTCTTGATGCGACCGGAAGAAAGAACGGCAGAGGCGCTTACATATGTCCGAATGCAGAGTGCCTTAAGAGGGCAAAAAAGTCAAAGGGACTTGAGCGGTCATTTAAGATGAAGATAGACGAAGAAATCTACGACAGTCTGACAAAGGAGATCGAGATATTTGAAAAAAGTATACGCAATGCTGGGAATGGCGATGAAAGCAGGTAAAGTGGTAAGCGGGGAATTTTCCACAGAAAAGAGCGTAAAGGGCGGTCAGGCGCAGCTCGTTATTGTGTCGGAGGATGCTTCGGACAATACAAAAAAAATGTTTTCCAACATGTGTAAGTTTTATAAGGTGCCAAGATGCTTTTGCGGCACTAAGGAAGAACTTGGGTGTGCGGTTGGAAAAGCGATGCGCGCTTCTCTCGCAATTACGGAGGAAGGCTTTGCGAAAGCAATCATGGAGAAACTGGAGCAGGCTGGAAAAGAGATTGATTCTGCGGCAGATTGATAACAATACGAATTCGCGTTTGGAAAGGGTATGAGAAAATATGGCAAAAATGAAAGTATATGATCTTGCGAAGGAGCTTGGCGTAAAGAGCGCTGAAATCCTTACCGTATTAAAAAGTAAAGGTATTGAGGTAAAAAGTCACATGAGTGTGTTGGAGGACGAACAGATCGAGGAAGTAAAAAAGGCAATGAAGGCGTCTGAGAAACCTGCGGCGGATAAGGCGGAAGCGCCAAAACCGGCACAGGCACAAAAGGCAGCAGACACAGCAAAGCCTGCTCAGGTAAAGGCAGCGGAAGCGTCAAAGCCGGCAGATGCAGCAAAGCCTGCACCTGTGAAAAAGAAAAAGAGTATTATCTTTGTGAGCAATCCCGATAATTCCAGAATGAAGGGCGCACAGATTCCGAGAAAGCCTGTGCATCCTGTCGAGAAGAAGACAGCGCCTGTGCAGGAGGCGCCAAAGCCTGTCGGTACGGTAAAATCGACGCCTGCACCTGTGCAGGAGGTGCCAAAGCCTGCTGTGGAACCGGTAAAGTCTGCACCTGCAGCGCCTGTGCAGGAGGTGCCAAAGCCTGCGCCTGAGATAAAGGAGCGTCAGGAATCTGCAAAGCCTGCTGTGGCGGCAACGGAGAACAGAACCGAGAGCAGGTCGGACAATAAGGGAGATGGCAGAGCCGAGAATAAAAATGATAACAGGAACGATAACCGAAACGGACAGCGTCGTGACGGGCAACGTGAGAATAATCGTGACAATAACCGGGATAATAACAGAGGAGACAACCGAAACGGACAGCGTCGTGACGGACAACGTGAGAATAACAGGGACAACAATCGGGATAATAACAGAGGAGACAACCGGAACGGACAGCGTCGTGACGGACAGGGCTTTAACGGCCGCAGGCGTGACAATCAGGGTGGCAGACCGGGACAGGGCTTTAACGGTGGCCGTGATAACGATCGCGGGCGCGATAACCGCGGCGGCTTTGCCGGAAAAGGTTCCGGAAAGAATGGCGGCTTTGTGCCGGAGAGTCCCGTAAAGGATGCGGAGAAGCATAGAGACGAAGAAAAGCGCCGCATTAGTCAGGAGAAGGATAAGAAAAGCCGCAAGGACTTCATGTACGAGGATGATGACGATGCGGTTAAGAGCGGAAAGGGCAAAAACAAGCCCGGTAAGTTTATTAAGCCGGAGAAGAAGCCTGTCGATAAGGTTGAGGAGCAGATTAAGGTTATCACGCTTCCGGAAACGGTTACGATCAAAGAGCTTGCGGATAAGATGAAAATACAGCCGTCTGCCATTGTAAAGAAGCTCTTTTTACAGGGACAGATTGTTACGGTAAATCAGGAGATTCCTTATGAGACTGCAGAGAATATTGCGATGGAATATGATATTCTCTGTGAGCAGGAGGTCAAGGTCGATGTGATTGAAGAGCTCTTAAAGGAGGATGAGGAAGATCCGGCATCAATGGTTGCAAGACCGCCCGTTATCTGTGTTATGGGGCATGTCGATCATGGTAAAACCTCGCTTCTTGATGCAATCAGAAAGACAAACGTAATTGACAAGGAGGCAGGCGGTATCACACAGCATATCGGTGCTTATACGGTCAATATCAATGATCAGAAGATTACGTTCCTTGATACGCCCGGTCATGAGGCGTTTACCGCGATGCGTATGCGTGGCGCGAACTCTACCGATATTGCAATTCTTGTCGTAGCGGCGGACGACGGCGTGATGCCGCAGACTGTTGAGGCAATCAACCATGCAAAGGCGGCAGGGATTGAGATTATTGTTGCCGTAAACAAGATTGATAAGCCGGGAGCAAATATTGAGCGCGTAAAGCAGGAGCTTACGGAATATGAGCTGATTGCCGAGGACTGGGGCGGAAGCACTGTGTTTGTACCTGTTTCTGCAAAGAGTGGAGAAGGGATTGAGCAGCTTCTTGAAATGATTCTTTTGACAGCTGAGGTGCTTGAATTAAAGGCAAATCCAAAGCGTCGTGCAAGAGGTCTTGTAATTGAGGCAGAGCTTGACAAAGGACGCGGTCCTGTTGCCACAATTCTTGTGCAGAAGGGTACGTTAAAGGTTGGTGATTTTGTTTCGGCAGGCGCGGCAAGCGGAAAAGTGCGTGCGATGGTTGACGATAAAGGCAGACGTGTAAAGGAGGCAGGACCTTCGACACCGGTTGAGATTCTTGGACTTGGCGATGTGCCGAATGCGGGAGAAATCTTTATTGCACATGAGAACGACAAAGAGGCGAAGTATTATGCAGAGACTTTTGTCGCACAGAATAAAGAAAAGCTTTTGGAGGACACGAAGGCGAAGATGTCGCTTGATGATTTGTTCTCACAGATACAGGCAGGTAATTTAAAAGAGTTGAATCTGATTATTAAGGCTGACGTACAGGGGAGTGTGGAGGCAGTAAAGCAGAGCCTTGTGAAGCTTTCTAATGATGAAGTTGTCGTGAAGTGTATTCATGGCGGTGTTGGTGCGATTAACGAGTCAGATGTTATTCTTGCATCAGCATCAAATGCGATTATCATCGGCTTTAATGTGCGTCCTGATGCGCAGGCGAAGGCTACAGCAGAGCGTGAGGGCGTAGATGTAAGACTTTATAAGGTTATTTATCAGGCAATTGAGGATATTGAGGCGGCAATGAAGGGGATGCTGGATCCTGTCTTTGAGGAGAAGGTGATCGGCCATGCGGAGGTAAGGCAGATCTTCAAGGCATCGGCTGTGGGAAATATCGCGGGCTCATATGTGCTTGACGGAATCTTCCAAAGAGGCTGCAAAATCCGCATTAGTCGGGAAGGCGAGCAGATTTACGAGGGTGAGCTTGCATCACTCAAGCGCTTTAAGGACGATGTCAAAGAGGTTCGTGCCGGCTTTGAGTGTGGTCTTGTATTTGAAGGCTTTGACAGTATGCAGGAGCTTGATATTGTAGAGGCATATATTATGGTGGAGGTACCGCGTTAATGAGAAAAAACAGCGTGAAAAATACACGTGTAAACGGTGAAGTGCATCGTGTTCTTGCGGAGATTATCCGAAGCGAGATTAAAGATCCGCGGATTAACCCGATGACTTCTGTTGTTACGGTGGAGGTGGCGCCCGATTTAAAAACCTGTAAGGCGTGGATCAGCGTGCTTGGAGACGATGAGTCGCAAAAAGACACGCTTGCAGGGTTAAAGAGCGCCGAGGGCTATATCAGAAATCTTCTCGCAAAGAAGATTAATATGAGAAATACGCCCGAGATTAAGTTTATATTGGATCAGTCTATCGCGTATGGTGTGTCGATGACGAAAAAGATTGACGATATTAATCGGGAGGACGACGCAAAACACGTGGAGACAGACGAGGATTAGGAATAGTATTTTATAAGGGTGGAGACTTTAATGGAAAAGATAAATCTGTTAGAAGAATGTAAGGATGCGAAAAGCATTGTTATTTCGGGGCATATCAGGCCTGACGGTGACTGTGTGGGTTCGTGTATGGCAATGTACCTTTACTTAAAAAAGGCGTTTGCGGACGCGGCAGTTACGGTCTGCCTAGAAAAGCCTTCCGAGGTATTTCAGTGTATTCAGGATTTTGAACAAATTGACAGCAGTTTTTGTGCAGCCGTACCAGATGTATTTATCGCGCTTGACTGTGAACGGTCAAGGCTTGGAGAGGCAGAGCCGCTTTTTGACGGCGCGAAAAAGCGGATTAACATAGACCACCACGTAAGCAATATGCGTGGGTGCGGCGATGCCAATTATGTCGTGCCGGGCATCAGCTCGACGGCAGAGCTTGTCTATGAGCTGATTGACAAAAGTTATATGGACGAGGAGATTGCGAAGGCAATTTACATAGGGATTATCCATGACACAGGGATTTTTAAATATTCCAATACTTCGCCGAAGACATTAAGGATTGCGGCGGAGCTGATAGAATATGGATTTGATTTTCCGGCAATTATTGATGAAACATTTTATGAAAAAACATATGTTCAGAACCAGCTATTGGGCAGGGCGCTTTTGGAGAGCATCGTCTTTATGGACGGGAAATGCATTGTGAGCGCAATCAATCGGAAGATTCTTGACTTTTACAATGCAGAGCCGAAGGATTTGGAAGGCATTGTAAACCAGCTGCGTATTATCAAAGGCGTGGAGTGCGCAATCTTTATGTATGAGACGGGCGTTCAGGAATATAAGGTGAGCCTGCGCTCGTGCAAATATGTCGATGTCAGCAAGGTAGCGTCGTATTTTGGCGGCGGCGGCCATGTGCGGGCAGCGGGGTGCAACATGAACGGAAACTTTTACGATGTAATCAATAATGTCTCAAGACAGATTGTGCGTCAGATGAGAGAACATGAGGAATTATGATAAACGGTATTATGAACATATACAAGGAAGCCGGCTTTACCTCGCATGATGTGGTAGCGAAGCTCAGAGGGATTGTAGGGCAGAGAAAGATCGGGCATACGGGGACGCTTGATCCGGATGCTGTGGGAGTACTTCCGGTGTGCTTTGGAACTGCCACAAAGCTCTGTGACATGATGATAGATAAAAGCAAAGAGTATGAGGTGTGCATGCGGCTTGGCGTCACTACGGACACGCAGGATATGAGTGGAACGGTGTTGTGCGAGAACGAGGTGACAGCGGACGAAGTTGCGGTCATATCTGCAATTATGAGCTTCGTGGGAGGCTATGAGCAGATTCCTCCGATGTATTCCGCTTTGAAGGTAGATGGAAAAAGGTTGTATGAGCTTGCAAGGCAGGGCAAGGAGATTGAGCGGCAGCCGCGTCATGTTGATATTCCGCAGATTCGTATTATGAAGGTTTCGATTCCCTTTGCACATTTTACGGTCGAATGCTCAAAGGGCACTTACATTCGTGCGCTGTGTGCGGATATCGGCGAGCGGCTTGGCTGCGGGGCGGCAATGGAGACGTTAAAGCGTACGAGAGTGGGAAATTTTAAAATAGAAGACGCTGTGACACTTTCCGGGGTGGCGCGGCTTATGGAAACAGGAGATTGTGAAAAATATATCATAACGCCGGACCGTATTTTTATGGAGTACGAGGGCGTGGTTGTTAAGCCGGAGGCGGAGCGTGCACTTTTAAATGGAAATAAATTGTTTTTTGAACAGATTGATTTGGAACATAATAAATTTTTTCATGACGGTGATATGATTCGTGTTTATAATGGAAAACGGGAATTTAAAGCAATTTATACTTTTGTGAAGAAGGAAAATAGTTTTAAGCCTTATAAAATGTTTTTGTAGCATAAATTGTGTTGTAAATAGAGATGTAGATAGAATTGTAGATAAAGATAAGGGAATCAGGCAGGTTAGGCATGAGGATTATAGAAAATACAACGAAATTTCACATAGAAGAGCCGACTGCTGTCGCAATTGGAAAATTTGACGGTTTCCATATGGGGCATCAGAAGCTTTTAAGACAGCTTAGAGAACAAAAGGATCAGGGGCTTTTGTCGGCTGTCTTTACTTTTGTGCCGTCTCCAGCGGCATTTTTTAGCAGCGAGCCTGTTCGGGATTTATCGACTGTGGCGGAAAAACGCAGGATTTTTGAGCAGTCGGGCGTGGATTATCTGATTGAGTTTCCGTTTTTTCGGGAAACTGCCGATATGGATCCGGAAACGTTTATTCGTGATGTGCTGGTTGGCATGATGAATGCAAAATGCGTAGTGGCAGGTGAGGACGTGTCTTACGGAAAAGGCGGTGCGGGCGACTGTGCGCTTTTGCAAAAAAAGGCGGAAACCTATGGCTATCAGGTTTTTATTATTGACAAGGTGCTTTATGGCGGCAGGGAAGTGAGCTCTACTTATGTACGCGAGGCAGTGAAGGAGGGCAATATGGGACTTGTGACCGCGCTGCTTGGGACGCCGTATTATGTGGGCGGGGAGATTGTGCATGGAAAACAGCTGGGAAGAACGCTTGGCATGCCGACTGTGAATCTGCTGCCGCCAAAGGAAAAGCTTTTGCCGTCAAAGGGTGTGTATTATTCTTATGTGTATCTGCACAGCAGGAGCGGCGGCAGGCCTTATGACGGCGTGCAGCTTCCTTCGATTACGAATATTGGCACAAAGCCTACGGTAAACAATATTGATCAAATGGGTGTGGAGACGTATCTGTATGATTTTAATGCCGATGTGTATGGTGAAAATATAGAAGTGTATCTGTTGGAGCATAAAAGGCCCGAGATGCGGTTTGGCAGCGTGGAAGAGCTGAAAGCGCAGATGCGGGAGGATATTGCGGCAGGCAGGAATTATCATGGACTGTGATTTCGGATATTACAAAAAATTTTTGGAAAAGCTTTTGTGGAAAAATTTGTGTTATGTTTTATGTTGACAGTATTGGTAGATAATGATATATTATGTATGTAACAAAGATGTAACAAGTTTGTAATAAAAGGAATTATTATTTTATGAAAAGGATTAATAGACTAAGATACATTGGAGTAGTGGCAGGAATGGGACTTGCGGTAGTGCTTTTGGGAAATGGCGCTTATGCAAATCAGAAGGAACGTGATGTCCATGACGAGAGCACAGAAGCAGAAAATACGGAAGCGGATTTGGGAGTAGAGATTGTTGATTTTAATGATTCTGAGCCGTCCTCCGAGAATGGCAGAGCAGCGGGCGCAGGACGGGATATTGAGCTTGAAAATATAGAATTTGAAAATGATGATGCACAGAATCCGGAAAATGATGAGACCGGAAGTACGGATGTGCAGGATATTGAAGCGCAGAGTATCGAAGAGCCGGATACGATGCAGGAGGGGGAGCCTGTGGCACAGGCTGTGGCAGAGGAAGAGATGCCGCAGACTCACTGGGGTTATACGAATCTTGGTATTGCCCATGTGGAGAATCATCTGAATATCAGACAGGAGCCTAGCGAGGACGGTAAGCTTGTCGGTAAGCTGCCCAAAGATGCGGCTTGTGAAATTCTTGGGATTGAAAACGGATGGGCACATATCAAGTCAGGAAAAGTTGAGGGCTATTGTAGTACGGATTACCTTTATACAGGCTCGGAAGCGATTCGCAGAGGGCAGGAAGTGGCATCTATGATTGCGATTGTCAATACGCAGACCCTGAAGGTAAGAGAAGAGCCAAATACGGACAGTGTCGTGATTACGCTGATACCGCAGGAAGAGGAACTTGAGGTCGTTGAGGTTATGGACAACGGCTGGGTGAAGTTTCTGCTGGATGATGAGGAAGCTTACGTTTCGGGGGAATTCGTGGATGTCGAGGAACGTCTTGAGAAAGCGGTGACGCTCACGGAGCTTTTATATGGACAGGGAGTTTCCAACGTGCGCGTTGACCTTGTACAGTATGCAAAGCAGTTTATTGGAAATCCTTACGTGTGGGGCGGTACAAGTCTTACAAATGGAGCGGACTGCTCAGGATTTACGTTGAGTATTTATAAAAAGTATAATGTGTCACTACCGCACCATGCGGCGTCGCAGGCGCAGTTGGGGACAAAGGTATCAATGGGCGAAATTCAGCCGGGAGATTTGGTATTTTATGCAAAGAACGGCAGCATTAACCATGTAGCGATCTACATAGGAAACGGACAGGTAGTTCATGCCTCAAGTCCTAAGACGGGCATTAAGATTTCGAGTGTCAATTACCGTACGCCTGCGTGTGCAAGGAGATATTTGTAATAGATTTATGCGAGATAAAAAACAAGCAGTTTGGTATTGGAAATGCTGCTTGTTTTTTATGGCATTAGCTTACGGCAGTCCGTTGTATGGCAGGCGTACGGCGCAGATTCGGATGAAACAGATCCCGTTTCGATATTACCATGAATTTTGCGGGGATTTGCCGCTGAAGGAACAAATTGATCGTTATGCCGCAACCGGAGGTATGCCGAAATATATTGAATCGTTTGCGGATGGCGCCGATATTTTTACGGGGATTGCGGATAATATTCTTGATTTGTTAGAATATTAGTATGAAGAACCCTATTTTTGCTTCAGCAGGAGGTGACGGAGCTTGGAAGCTATTTTTCGGTTCTTCGGGTGATTGCTTTTGGGAACAGGAAGCTTGCTGATATGGCATCTGCCATAGGCGTGAAAGCAACGAATCTTACAAGAAAGAATATGTCATGGAAAAAATAAAGAAGAGTTTTGTGCGCAGCCATGCGGCATTTATTTATGAGGAAATCTGTTGGGAATTGTTATTACAGAATCAGAAAATTCCTTATTATAGGAATTGCAAAATGTTCAGATAACATTCATTCCCGTGATTTATCCGGAAAACGCACAGCTGCAGCGTATTAACTCATAAAAACCATAATGGGGTTGATATTGGAGCATCAATAAGAGTATCAATAAGAACATCAGATTAACGGAACAAATTTTACGTAACCTCGCCAGCGCTGCAACCCTGTAATTTTTCAGGACAGATAACCAGCCTGCCTGGCGATGCTTGACATTTCCCAAGGGGCTGTCGGGAAATGGTGATTTTTGCCCCTGATATTTCCCGACAGCCGCGGCTTTTCGTATTTTTACAAATATAATGTGAACGCATTGTCTTAAGATTCATTTTTTTGTTCAATAAAATTTAAAACGCCATAAATCAACATAGCGATAACACATAGAATTGTGATGCTCAAAATCACCATGTCAAGCTTAAAGACCTGGCTTCCGTAAATAATAAGATATCCAAGCCCGCGTCTTCCAGCCAAAAATTCGCCAATAATAACCCCGACAAGGGCAAGCCCGATGTTAACCTTTGAGAGGGATATAAACGTAGGAACATTTCCCGGAAAAACGACCTTTGTAAATGCCTGCATTTTTGTGCCGCCAAGCGTTTCGATTAGTTTCAGGCGTTCGGGATCTGTCTGTGAAAACGACTGGTATAAATTTAAAATACAGCCGAAAATCCCGACAGACATTCCGCATAAAATAATAGTGCGCAGTCCTGTGCCAAGCCATACGATAATAAGGGGAGCAAGCGCTGATTTTGGCAGGCTGTTTAGGACAATTAAAAACGGTTCAAACAATTTTCCAAGAGACGGGTAAAACCAAAAAAAAGTAGCGATTAGCAGTGAAAACAGGATAATCAGCAGAAAGCTTACCCCCGATTCAAAAAGTGTAATTCCAATATGGTTTAAAAGTGACCTGTCCTTAATGTCATGTATGAAAAGTTTGCCGATTTCCGTAGGAGAACTAAAATAAAATTTGTCAATCCAGCCAAAGTCTGCCGCCGCCTGCCATAGCAGCAGGAATCCGATAAAAAGAATGATGCGGCTCCAAAAGATATAACGTTTGTGCATTTTCTGGTGTTTGATATACTTTTGCTGACCGAGTGTTTCTGTCGCAGCAACAATACTGTAGCTTTTTTTATAATTTTTAGAGATCTGTGTTTTCATCCTGCATTTCCCTCCATATCCTATCAAAATATTCCTGAAACAGCTTAGAGGTACGTATCTCATTGCGGCTGATTTCATTTTTTTCAAATTCTATCGGAATAATATCCTTTACAGTGCAAGGCGGTTTTGTGAGTAATATCACCACATCAGCCATTGACACTGCCTCTGAAATATCATGTGTCACAAGAATTGCCGTCTTTTTTTCTGACTTGATAATATCGCGCACATCGGCGGATATCCGCAGGCGCGTCTGATAGTCAAGCGCGCTGAAAGGCTCATCTAACAGAAGGAGGTCAGGACGCGTGGCGAGTGTGCGAATTAAGGCAATCCGTTGTCTCATACCTCCGGAAAGGGCAGAAGGTTTTTTGTTTTTTGTGTCGGATAGTTTGTATTTTTCGAGAAGTTCGTCTACAAGGGCAAGATTTTCGGGCGTTTTCTTCTTTTGGATTTCCAGTCCGAGCATGATATTGTGGTATACGTCGCGCCATTCGAGCAGATGGTCATGCTGGAGCATATATCCTACTTTGGGGGCGTTAAAATCATCGGAATAAAATGTGATATATCCTCCGACAGGCTTTAAAAGACCTGAAATGAGGGATAAAATGGTAGATTTGCCGCAGCCGCTTGGTCCGACCAAAGCTACAAACGAGCCTTTTTCTACATGAAAATTGATATCGCTTAGAACTGAAACCTCTCCAAGAATACTGTAATAGGAAAAGGAAACATGTTCTAAGCGCAGAAACGATTTATTCTGATGGTTGCCTTGCATCGTAACCGCCGCCTTTCAATAAGAATAAAATTATAAAATATTATATGAAAGAATATGACAAAAGTGCGCATCGCTTTGTTTCCGATTTGCATAACGGGATTTTACGGGTAGAGCAGATATTCTTGCTTCTTTTTCCTTGAAACTGTCCAAAAGGTATGTTATTATAAGGAAGATTTTAATACATTTTATAACAAAAACCTTTATTACAAATAATCAGGGAGGCGCTTAAAATGGCACAGCTATGGGGCGGCAGGTTCACAAAGGAAACGGATCAGCTTGTATATAATTTCAACGCATCGATTTCGTTTGACAAAAAATTCTACCGGCAGGATATCGAGGGCAGCATGGCACATGTAAAAATGCTCGCAAAACAAAACATTTTGACGGAGGATGAAAAAAATCAGATTTTGGCGGGCTTGGAGGGCATTTTAAAAGATGTTGAGGCGGGGACACTGGTGATTACGGATGAATATGAGGACATTCACAGCTTTGTGGAGGCGAATCTGATTGACAGGATTGGCGATGCAGGCAAAAAACTCCATACAGGCAGGAGCAGAAACGATCAGGTCGCACTTGACATGAAGCTATATACAAGGCATGAGATTACGGAAACAAACACTCTTTTAAAAAGGCTGCTGGAAGTGATTCTTGCGATTATGGAGGACAATACCGAAACATATATGCCGGGCTTTACGCATCTGCAAAAAGCACAGCCGATTACGCTGGCACACCATATGGGCGCGTACTTTGAGATGTTTAAGCGCGACAGGCAGCGCCTTGACGATATTTATAAGCGGCTGAATTACTGTCCGTTAGGTTCCGGCGCGCTTGCGGGCACGACATACCCGTTGGACAGGGATTATACGGCACAGCTTTTGGACTTTGATGGGCCGACATTAAACAGCATGGATTCGGTTGCCGACAGGGATTATGTCATTGAACTGTTGTCGGCGCTTTCCACGATTATGATGCATTTGAGCCGTTTCAGCGAGGAAATTATCATATGGAATTCCAACGAGTACCGTTTCGTGGAGATCGATGACGCATACTCGACGGGCAGCAGCATTATGCCGCAGAAGAAAAATCCTGACATTGCGGAGCTTGTGCGCGGCAAGACGGGGCGCGTGTACGGCGCATTAATGTCGATTCTGACAACAATGAAAGGTATTCCGCTTGCGTACAATAAAGATATGCAGGAGGATAAAGAACTGACGTTTGATGCAATTGATACAGTAAAGGGCTGTGTGGCGCTGTTTACGGGAATGCTTGAAACATTGAAATTTCATAAAGACGTGATGCAGGAGAGCGCAATGAAAGGCTTTACGAACGCGACGGACGCGGCAGATTATCTCGTCAATCATGGCGTGCCGTTTCGGGACGCGCACGCCATTATCGGGCGGCTTGTGCTTTATTGCATTGAGCAGGATAAAGCGATTGATGAGTTGTCGCTCGACGAGTTAAAGGCAATCAGTCCCGTGTTTGAGCAGGACGTGTTTGAAGCGGTCAGCCTTGAAACGTGTGTCAACAAGCGCATGACAATCGGCGCACCGGGACCGAAGGCGATGCGGGAGGTTATCCGTATCAACAAGGAATATTTGAAAAAAGAAGCGAGTAACCCACTCAAGACTACTAAGTAGTCAAATGGTACAAAACCGCTTCTTTATATAAAAAGAATAACATAAGAGATTGGCTTTATCTAGCAAAATAGTTTAATATGTATCGTTATCAACAGAACGGAGGCATCATATGACCGAACAGGAGTTTATAACTAGTGCAACTGATTTGACAAAACAGATTGTGGACGCGATTGCGGACAAAGAGTATGCGAAGCTTGCCACATTGGCACAGGTGGATTCTTCATGGACAAAAGAGGGGCAGACAAAGGAAGAGGCTTTTGCGTCATTCGGGGAATGGCTGGACGGACAACTGGCAATGTGGGAGGAGGACGAAGAACGAACTTTTGTTGTTGACCATTTTGACGAATCGTGTTTGGAAGAAATCGTATTGGAGGAGGACAACACGTCCTTTGCGACATATAATCCGACAAATGCAGGGGAAGAACTGGATTTTTGGTTTGAATTGCAATATCGGATAGAAGATAGCGAACACATTGCCGTGACATTCAATGTCAATATTTAAGCAGATATAAGAATTATTAACAGAATGGAGGAAAAAACAATGAGTGAAAAATTAAAAGTTGGTATTTTAGGCGGTACAGGCATGGTAGGACAGAGGTTTATTTCCCTTTTGGAGAACCACCCGTGGTTTGAGGTGACGACGATTGCGGCAAGCCCGCGCTCCGCAGGAAAGACATATGAGGAGGCAGTCGGCGGACGTTGGAAAATGACAACACCGATGCCTGAGGCGGTAAAAAATATCGTGGTTATGAATGTCAATGAGGTGGAAAAGGTTGCCTCAGAAGTCGATTTCGTATTTTCGGCAGTGGATATGACAAAGGAAGAAATCAAGAAAATCGAGGAGGAGTATGCAAAGACGGAAACGCCCGTTGTCAGCAATAACTCCGCACACCGCTGGACGCCGGATGTTCCGATGGTAGTTCCTGAGATTAATCCAGAGCATATGAAGGTTATTGATTTTCAGAAGAAGCGTCTTGGAACGACAAGAGGCTTTGTTGCAGTAAAACCGAACTGTTCGATTCAAAGCTATGCGCCCGTTCTGACCGCATGGAAAGAATTTGAGCCGTATGAGGTCGTTGCGACAACGTATCAGGCAATTTCCGGCGCAGGAAAGACGTTTCAGGATTGGCCCGAGATGGAGGGAAATATCATTCCGTATATTGGCGGGGAGGAGGAGAAGAGCGAGAAGGAGCCGCTGCGCATTTGGGGCGAAATCAAGGACGGCGTGATTGTGCCCGCGGCTTCTCCCGTGATTACCTGCCAGTGTATCCGCGTTCCGGTGTTGAACGGACATACAGCAGCGGTGTTTGTGAAATTCAGAAAGCAGCCGACAAAGGAGCAGTTGATTGAGAAGCTGGTAAGCTTTAAGGGAGTGCCGCAGGAGTTAAATCTGCCGAGCGCACCAAAGCAGTTTATCCAGTATCTTGAGGACGACAACAGACCGCAGGTTGCACTTGACGTGGATTATGAGAACGGCATGGGCGTTTCGGTCGGACGAATCCGCGAGGACAGCGTTTATGACTGGAAATTTGTAGGACTTTCCCACAATACGGTCAGAGGCGCGGCAGGCGGCGCGGTGCTCTGTGCGGAATTATTGAAGGCGCAGGGGTATATTGTGAAAAAATAAGGAAATCCATTCCAAAACGGTTTGACAGCGCGCTGAAAGGAGGATGCAAATGGGTTTTGATTATGAAAAACTGGAAAAGAATTTATTAGAAGCTGTTACGGAATACGCAGCGTCACAATTGGATCAGAAAGATGATATGTATATTATGTCAATCGAGTATTTTCCTGAGTTTACAACGTTTATCGCAATCAGGGCGAATACCTATTCTTATCTGAAGGAACAGGTGGACGAGGACGATGAGAGTTATACATACTATAAGTATTGCGAGGAAGAGTGGGACCTCTATGAGGACGTCAAGGAAATTTCCAGTGCCCTGCAGGCGGAATATAACGAGATGGAAGAAAAATACAATGATGATGCGTTTGAGGAAGCACAGGAAAAACATGCGGAAAAGGTAATTGACATTTGTATGAATGTGATGAAAAAGTTCAAGGAAACAGATACCTTCAAAAAGTTTAAAAAGCTTTATCTCAATGTTTACCTTCGGGAATATTTTGACGAGGAAGAGATTCTTCGGATTTTTGCGGAGCTGAACGGGGATGACTGCATAGAGGAGTATGCGTCGTGGCTATAGACGAGTCGAAGGATGCAAAAGTATGTTCTTGGGTGAAAACCGTATTCGGAAATGGAAAAAGAATGAGCGGAGGCTTGTATTATGTACATTAGTTCCACACAATTGAAGCCGCTTGGCGGGCAGGAGCTTGCGGCATTGGAGCAGCAGGGGCAGTTTCGATTTCCGCAGCCATACCGCGATTTTATGAAAATCTACGGCAGTGGGACTTATGGTGGTGCAATCTGCATCAACTGCCCTGATTTTACGCTGCTCAAGCAGTATGCCGAAGAAGATTTTTGGGAGTATGATAACAGCCCGATTAGGCAAGAGCAGATGAAAGAATGTGTCGTGATTGGGAACAGCATTGACGGGGATTATATTACAATTCACTCTGCTGTCCGCGGATACATCCTGCTGCCAAGGGGCTCGGAGCAGATTGAACTCTTTCCAAATGAAACGGAAGATTTTCTTTGCACAGTCAATAAAATAGGTGCGTTCCTTTATGGGGAGGAGCTGGATGATTATTTTGAACCGGTGGGGTATCAATATTTGTTTTTGCATTATTCCGGCAAAAATATGCGGGAGCTTATCACGCGTTTCATGGCAGCATTTCAAAAGGATTATCTGATTGAGAATGGGTATGTGTGCGAGGTATTTTTGCTCCGTATGGGCGGAAATGTCAGGTTCAGCCTTTCTAAAGGCGGCGAAGTTGCGGTTTTTTATTGTGTGTATGGTCTTGGATTTTTTGAAGAGGTCAAAAAATTTTTGTGTGAGAACGGTTGTGTCTGATTTGTACATAGTTAGTCCTCAAACATAGAATTTACGGCGTCTTCAGCGGTATCAAACGGACCGTGTAGATTTCGGCGGGATCTGCTGTCTGCAATTGCCTCTTGGATAGAGTTGCTGACAGGTTTGGAAAAAAGAGCGTCTGCCTTTTGCTTTAATGTGTCATTAACACGAATTTTTACTGTTGCCATATTGCATCTCCAATGAGTTTGTATGATAATTGTACTATATTTGCAGTACAAAGGCGATCAAAATCTTATGGATTGGAATTGGTGCAGACTTTAGTTGGAAAGGGGAATTATCGTAAAATTAATCCGATTAGGGGAAAGGAATGCTGGAATGCGCAGGAACAATCTCAAACGAATTTGCTGTATGATGTATGTAATCGGTGCGCTGCTCGGATTGGCAGGGTGTGGGAGTATGTCGTCCGAATCGGTTAGGCAGGAAGAAAACGCAACCGTCTTTTATGATGAGAAGGTTACTGATAAGAATATTAATATAAAAGAGACTGTGGAAACGAACACGCAGGAAACAGAGACGGTCTTTGAAACAGGGAAACAAGATGCGGAAATGGAAGTACAAAATGCAGCCGCATATGGGAACCCAAAAGAAGTGTTGGATAATATCGTCATTGTGTCAAATGTTGAAGTCATAAAATCGGAAACGGACGAATTGCAAATGAACTTTGAAATCGAGAATCTTGGTGTCTGTACCTTTGTTGCCGGTAAAGGAAAGGAACTGGCTCTGCCAAATGAAGTTTTTGTGGAGGATACTAAAATCGAGTGGACGGCGCCAACCGCAAACGGTGAATATATTTTTCCACATATGAAGGCGAATGAAACTGGGGACCAGTTTCTAATTGATTGGGAATATAACGAATATCGCTTTGCCATTTATGGAAAAGCACCGCAAAAAACAAGTGACAGGGATATGGCAGGAAAGGTTGCGTTGGCAATTATTCGGAATTTGGGCGCAGAAGAGATTAAGGAGTGAACGATAGGGCAGATATTGAAATGAAAACGATTTCTGTGAAAAATAAAAATAATGATTATCAAAGATTTGAAGCATTGAAGAATAATCGGAATAAAAGATATAAATATCATCAATTTATTGTTGAAGGCGTGAGAAGTCTGAATGAAGCAGTGAAAAATAATTGGAGCCGGGATGTATTGGAACATCAGATTGAAAGCGGATTATATGAGCGTAAGGGAAAAGCCATTATGACGCTTACACTATAGTTGTTTCCTTCTAATCTTTATTTAAAACTATTTGATAATACAGTATTAAAAAAGTTGAATAAAAATGTGTATTCATCTTTTGAACTAATTGCGTATCACAGTGCGCAGGTAGGTATAGAATGAGAAAACGAAAGATTATTTTTTTTATGGCAGTAACGCTCGTATTCATTTTATTTGGGAGTTGGTATTATTTTTTTGCAATTAACAAAGATATAAACGGATTAACAAAAAAAGACGTTTGGCAGGCAGAAAAGACGTTGATTTCCTATATTGATACTTTAAATTTACAAGAACATGATAAAGGGTTAACTCTTTTATCTAAGTTTTATGTAGATAAAAAAGAAGACATGCAGAAAATGTTTGAATTGGGTTCAGGAATAATATATGATGATTTTCAAGCAGACTATATAGAACAAAGTTGTAAAATTAATTTAGGATATATGCAAGAGAGAGAACAGTATGCTGAATATATACCAGGTGCTAAAATTGTGTATTTTGTTTGCTCCTTTACTGCTGTCGCAAGGCAGGAAGGATCTGAACTCGGTTCAGGATATACTGCAAATATGAAATATGAAGAATTTGGCTATTATCTAGTGAAAGAACAAGGACAGTGGAAGATTTTATCTTGGGGTTATTAGTTCAGAGGTTTTGTCAAATGTAGTTGAAAGACATATATTAAGTCGTTCCTGAATTTGAAAGTCGAATTGCTGCCGGATTAGTGTTAAATTATATTACATTTGCACTTTTGTTGCCAGTAAAGGAAAGGAATTGGCGCTGCCGGATGAAAATTTCGTGGAGGAAACCAAAATCGAGTGGACGGCGCCAACCGCAGATGGCGGATATATTTTTCCATATATGAGGGCAAGAGAATATCATTGGAACAGTTGTGGTAATTTTATGTACAATACAATGTCTGGTTTTAGTATTCGCTATTTTCCCGACAGAACAAGCCCTAAAAAGAACGTTTACTGAGGAGGGAGTACGAAGGTAAATTTCTTTTTATACAGACAAATCATACAAAATGGATTATAATAATAGGTAGGGAGGGGACGAAATGCTCCTTACTCACTGGAACGGTATACGCAGGTAAAAGAATGGGATCACGGGTATTTGGTGTTATGGCAAAGTATACGCACAATCAGAACGAGGTGGAAGAATACATAGACCTTGTTCCGATTTTGGAAGATTTGTATTATGATGCAGATGAATTTTTGGCACCAATAAAGAAAGTGAGAATTAAGTATAACTGATGAAAATATATTATAAACTCCGCATGAAAACACAGTATTGAAGATATGATAACTTTAAAAACGAAAAGGTAGGTGAAGATATGCTGGCAATAGAGGGTTATTATGATGGAGAAATTGTCAGAACAGTGGAAAAAATTCAAGCAAAGAAAAATCAAAAGCTGATTATCACGATATTAGACGAATTTGTTGAGGAACTTCCCCAAAAGGAAAAGTCGCAAACGGTAAGAGGTATGTTGGCAAAATATGCAGATCCGAGTTTGAGGGAACAGGAAGCGACAGCGTGGGAGAAAGCGGTGGTAGAAAAATATGGTAATGCTTGATACAAATATTATTTTGCGTTATCTGTTAAATGATGATGAGCAGATGGCATATGAAGCGGAAACGATTATTAAAAGTATGCCTGTTCAAGTTCGTATAGAAATTATTGCGGAAGTTGTATATGTCCTAAAGGGGGTATACCATGTTGACAAGGCAGAGATTAAAAAGAGTCTGATTGGATTGCTGTCGGAGGTTACGACTCCCGAACCCGAAGTGCTGAAGCTTGGCATTGAAACTTATGCAGAGCAGAATTTGGATTTTCCGGATTGTATTTTATATGCATATCATAGGATTAAGGGATATGAAATTAAAACTTTTGATAAGAAGCTGAATAAGCTGTTGGCAAAATGAGATACAGGTAACTTATTACACAAAGAGTTTCATGTATAAAATCGATAAAAGAGCAGTGCTTGCTGCTCTTTCTGTACGTTGTGGAAAAATGTCACCTAATTTAATATTTTATTTTGCAATGTGGTCAAAAACGCTATAAGAATTAGTGTTTTCAATCATTATGTCGGCAGAAATTATGAAAAAATCAAACACAAAGAAATGATATAATTTAGGGAATTTATGTAAAAAACAGTATATTGTACGACTATGAGGAGGGCAGAATAATGCATGAGAACAATGGAAAAATAGCAGAGAATTTCATTGGAATATATCCTGTATCAAAAACCTTGCGTTTTGAACTAAAACCAGTCGGAAAAACACAAGAGTATATTGAGAAACATGGAATATTGGATGAAGACTTAAAACGGGCGGGGGACTATAAGAGCGTAAAAAAAATAATTGATGCTTATCACAAATATTTCATTGATGAGGCATTAAATGGAATTCAATTAGACGGGTTAAAAAATTATTATGAACTGTATGAGAAAAAACGTGACAATAATGAAGAGAAAGAGTTTCAGAAAATACAGATGTCATTGCGTAAACAGATTGTAAAGAGATTTTCTGAACATCCACAATACAAATACTTATTTAAAAAGGAACTGATTAAAAATGTCCTGCCTGAATTTACAAAAGATAATGCAGAAGAGCAGACTCTAGTAAAGTCATTTCAGGAGTTTACAACATACTTTGAAGGTTTTCATCAAAATAGAAAAAATATGTATTCTGATGAAGAAAAATCAACAGCTATTGCGTATCGCGTTGTACATCAAAATCTGCCCAAATATATTGATAATATGCGTATATTTTCCATGATATTAAATACGGATATACGGAGTGATTTGACAGAATTATTCAATAATTTGAAAACCAAAATGGATATAACTATAGTTGATATGGGAATATATTAATCATTATTCGATTAAAGATTGTAAAGCATCGTTTGAGTCGGTATAATGGTAGAAAGGCTGCTGAATATTTTAGTAAAATATACATAGTACAAAATGAAAGAGACAATAAGATATAAAAATACAGGTAAAAATTTCGGGACAGGTGTTTAGTAATCTATAATAATTTCTACTTTTGTAGATATTGATTTTGAAGTGTTTGGGTTTCTGATTAGTAATTTATGAAAATTTCTACTGTTGTAGATAGCGTGGCGTTGGCGGTTGTGGTGCAGTAATTTTTAATAATTTATATTATTGCAGTTTCTTTAATATCTCATTTCAGAGTATTGGAATTGAATGTTGCATAAACGAAGAAATAGGATATTTTGTATTAATGTTTTTTTGTAAAATATCATACATAATCAGAAATTTTAGACATGATACTATACAACAAACAGGAGGACTATGTGGGAAAAAAATTAATCATAACGGAAAAACCCTCCGTGGCTCAGGACTACGCGAAGGTGTTCGGCGTGTCGGGCAGAAACAACGGCTACATAGAAAATGACACGTATGTCATAACCTGGTGCGTAGGTCATTTGGTGGAAATGGTTTATCCCGAGGAGTACGACATCAAGTATAAAAAGTGGATGCTAAGAGACCTGCCGTTTCTGCCTGAAACATACAAGTACGGCGTGATTGCAAACGTAAAGCAGCAGTATCAAATCGTAAACAGACTCCTTCACAGGGAAGATATTGACACTGTATACTGGGCAGGCGACTCCGGAAAAGAGGGACAGACCATTGAGGAAAATATCCGCAATTTCGGCGGCGTGCGCAAGGGCATGACGGAGCTGCGCGTATGGATTGACTCGCAGACGGAGGAGGAAATCCGCCGCGGCGTCGCGCAGGCAAAACCGATGACCGATTATGCCAATCTTGGCAAGTCAGGCATTATGCGCTCCATAGAGGATTACGCAATGGGTATCAATTTCTCGCGCGTTATGTCCGTAAAATACGGCAGGCTTTTAAACAACGCGGCGGCGACAAAGGATTACACTGCAATCGCGGTCGGGCGTGTAATGACCTGCGTGCTTGGCATGGTGGTCAACAGGGAGCGTGAAATCCGTAATTTCAAGGAAACGCCGTTTTACAGAATTGTGGGCGATTTTACGGACGCGCATGTGGAGGCGGAATGGAAAGCAGTGGAAGGCTCCGATTATGTTGCGTCGCCAAAGCTTTACAAGGAAAACGGTTTTAAGGAAAAAGCGGACGCGGCGGCGCTGATTGCGTCGTTTGAAAATAAACAGGCGGTGGTAAAAACACTGGAAAAAGGCACGTCCAAAAAGAAAGCGCCGCTCTTGTTTAACCTCGCGGAATTGCAGGCGGAATGTGCGAAACGGTTTAAAATCAGCCCCGACGAAACGTTGCAGGTCGCACAGGATTTGTACGAAAAAAAGTTGACCACGTATCCAAGAACAGACGCGCGCGTGCTGACGAAAGCAGTCGCAAAGGAAATTTTTAAAAACCTAAGCCGCTTAAAAGGATACACGCCGACGCAGGCATTTGTTGACAATATTTTAACAAAAAAAGAGTATGAAAATCTTGCCAAAACGCAATATACGGACGATAGCAAGGTAACCGACCATTACGCGATTATCCCGACAGGGCAGCTCACGGAGCTTGGCGCACTTTCGCCACTTCAGCGAAAGGTGTTTGATTTGATTATGCGGCGTTTCTTGAGCATTTTTTATCCGCCTGCCGAATATCAGACGTTAAAGCTTGTCATTGGCATTGAAAAAGAGTCTCTCTTTGCGTCTGCAAAGGCGCTCAAATCGCTCGGATACCTTGAAGTGCTCGGAAAGACGCTCGAGGACGCGGACGAGGAAGAGAGCGACGCGTCCGGTCAGGGCGAAATCGGGGATAATGCTGACAACGTCAATAAGAACACCAAAAAGAACAATACGAAAAAGCTGTTGGAGCTTGCAAAGACGCTCAAAAAGGGTGATGTCGTTTCCGTAAACGGTTTTGAAATCAAGGAAGGAAAAACATCACCGCCCAAACGCTATACGTCAGGCTCCATGATTTTGGCAATGGAAAACGCCGGACAGCTCATCGAAGACGAAGAGCTGCGCGCGCAGATCAAAGGCTCCGGTATCGGAACGAGTGCCACGCGCGCGGAAATCATCAAAAAATTAATCCGCATCGGTTATTTAAAACTGAACAAAAAAACGCAGGTGATTACGCCTGAAAACTTTGGTGAAATGGTGTATGAAGTTGTCGCAATGACCGTACCCGCGCTGCTCAATCCCAAAATGACTGCGTCATGGGAAAAGGGGCTTGACGGCATCACAAACGGAACAATCGACGTTGGTGATTACCGCACCAAGCTTGAAGATTTTATCCGCAGGGAGACAATCCAAATCCGCGACAAGGATTTGACGCCGCAGCTTGCCGAACAGATTAGCAAATTGTCAAAGAAAGATGCCAAGGCATTGAGCGCAGGCAGAAAAGTCGGCGTTTCCTGCCCTGTCTGCGGCGGTGAGATTGCGACGACACCGTTTGGATACGGGTGCTCGAATTATAAAAAGGATGGCACGGGCTGCAAATTTACAATCGGAAAAATCGCGGGAAAGGATTTGGACGATGTGCAGGTAAAAGAGCTTGTCACCAATAAAAGGACGCAGGTAATCAGCGGATTTACGGGTAAGAGTGGAAAGCCGTTTGACGCGGCACTAAAACTTGGCGATGACGGTCAGGTGTCGTTTGATTTTCCCGACAGGGAGCAGGCTGCAAATACAAATCTTGCATGTCCAAGATGCAACGCGCATAAACTAAAGAAGAGCCGGTGGTATTTGGAGTGCGAATGCGGTTTTCGCATTGGGCATACGGTGGCACAGGCAGCGCTTTCGGAGGAAGTTTTGCAGGAGCTGTTTACCGCAGGAAAGACAAAAAACAAGGTGAGCGGTTTTATTTCAAAGGCGGGAAAGTCGTTTGACGCGTTTTTAAAATATGAGAATGAGGCAATCCGATTTGACTTTGATAATGCGGGGCAGGCATCTGACAACAAGGGAGCGCGGACTGTGATGCAGCCAGCACAGGAACAGGCAGCTTACGGACAGCCGGAATTTTATATGGATACTGCCCGGATTATGCAGATTTTTGCGGATACGCAATAGAATGCTGTATCATAGATGTGCAATGAAACAGAAGAAAATGGAAATCGTTTTGAAATGGAGGTTAACAATGGAACAGTTAGAAATCAAAAGTCTTTATAATTTAGAGGAAACAATTGCCGCTTCGCTTTTTGACGGGGCGGTCTATCCTTGGGAGCTTTTGCCGAAAATCGGTGCGTTTATTACAGAGCTTGGGAATACGCTTTCCGGTGAATTGTATGAAAAACGCGGCGAGAATATTTGGATTGCAAAATCCGCCACCGTAGCGCCGACGGCATGTATCAACGGCCCATGTATCATCGACGAGGACGCCGAAATCCGCCACTGCGCATTTATCCGCGGAAACGCGATTGTCGGAAAGGGCGTCGTTGTCGGAAATTCTACGGAACTGAAAAACGTGATTTTGTTCAACAAAGTACAGGTGCCGCATTACAATTATGTGGGCGACAGTATTTTAGGCTATAAGTCGCACATGGGAGCAGGCTCCATTACATCAAATGTTAAGAGCGATAAAACGCTTGTGGTCGTAAAATCCGCATACGGCAATATCGAAACCGGTTTAAAGAAAATGGGCGCGATGCTTGGCGATAACGTGGAGGTCGGCTGCAACAGCGTGTTAAATCCCGGAACCGTTATTGGAAGAAATTCAAACGTTTATCCGACTTCAATGGTGCGCGGCTATGTCGAGGCGGACAGCATTTATAAAAAATCAGGGCAGTGCGTGAAGAAAACGATGTAAGATTTTCGGAAAATAAAAATTTGATAATTTTTTGTCAAAAATAAGATTTTTTAATTGCTATTTTTGTCGTTTTGTGCGAGAATAACAATATATGGTTCGCGAGAATTTTATTTCGCTGTCATTAAATGTGTGGCACTGTCACCACATTTAAAATATAAGTGATGTAATCGAAAGGAGTTTTCACATGATTTATTCAAAGGAAATTGAAGAAATGTGTGTAGTAGCACGTGACGGTAATCATGGCTGTGCACCGATCCCGGAAGAGGCGAATTGGGTAAAAGCAAAGGAAGTGAAGGACATTTCCGGCTTTACACATGGTATCGGCTGGTGTGCACCTCAGCAGGGGGCATGTAAGTTATCGTTGAATGTAAAGGAAGGCATCATTCAGGAAGCGCTGGTTGAGACAATCGGCTGCTCCGGCATGACACATTCCGCAGCGATGGCAGCAGAGATTCTGCCCGGCAGAACAGTGATGGAAGCATTAAATACAGACCTTGTATGCGATGCAATCAATACAGCGATGAGAGAGTTATTCCTTCAGATTGTTTACGGACGTTCCCAGTCCGCTTTCTCTGAGGACGGACTTGCAATCGGTGCAGGTCTTGAGGACTTAGGAAAGGGTCTTAGAAGTCAGGTTGGTACAATGTACGGTACATTGAAAAAGGGACCTCGTTATCTTGAGATGGCAGAGGGTTATGTTACAGGCATCGCGCTTGATGCAGATGATAAGATTATCGGCTATAAGTTTGTAAGTCTTGGCAAGATGACTGACTTTATTAAGAAGGGTGATGACCCGAACACAGCATGGGAGAAGGCATCAGGTCAGTATGGCCGCGTGGCAGATGCCGTAAAGATTATTGACCCAAGAACAGATAAGGAGGTAAAATAATTATGGCATTATTCGAATCCTATGAAAGAAGAATTGATAAAATCAACGAAGTATTAAACAGCTATGGAATTTCTTCCATTGAAGAGGCTGAGAAGATTACAAAGGACGCAGGTCTTGACGTATATGATCAGGTTAAGAAAATTCAGCCAATCTGCTTTGAGAACGCTTGTTGGGCATACACGGTAGGCGCTGCAATCGCAATCAAGAAGGGCTGCAGAAGAGCGGCAGATGCAGCGGCAGCAATCGGCGAAGGATTACAGGCATTCTGCGTACCCGGTTCCGTAGCGGACAACCGTAAGGTTGGCCTTGGACATGGTAACTTAGGAAAGATGCTCCTTGAGGAAGAGACAGAGTGTTTCTGCTTTTTGGCAGGTCATGAGTCTTTTGCGGCAGCAGAAGGCGCAATCGGTATCGCGGAGAAGGCAAACAAGGTTCGCCAGAAACCGCTTCGCGTTATCTTAAACGGTCTTGGAAAAGATGCGGCAGAGATTATCGCACGTATCAACGGCTTTACATTTGTTGAGACAGAGTATGATCCTTATACCAATACGGTAAAAGAAGTATTCAGAAAGTCTTATTCCGATCCGAACGGCCCTCGCGGTAAGGTAAACTGCTACGGTGCAAACGATGTTCAGGAAGGCGTTGCTATTATGTGGAAGGAAGGCGTTGATGTATCGATTACAGGTAACTCAACGAACCCGACAAGATTCCAGCATCCGGTTGCAGGTACATACAAGAAAGAGTGTACAGAGAAGGGCAAGAAGTATTTCTCAGTAGCGTCAGGCGGCGGTACGGGACGTACGCTTCATCCGGACAACATGGCGGCAGGTCCTGCATCTTATGGTATGACGGATACGTTGGGACGTATGCACTCTGATGCACAGTTTGCAGGTTCTTCTTCTGTTCCTGCGCATGTGGAAATGATGGGCTTAATTGGCATGGGTAATAACCCGATGGTTGGCGCTACCGTTGCAGTTGCAGTTGCGATTCAGGAAGCAGCTGATGCAGGGAAGTTCTAAGAAATAATAAGTTGTTTATTAAAAGTGTCGTAGATTAGAAGATTTACGGCACTTTTTTTGTTTGATTTTGCTGATTTTTAACCAAATGAATTGACATTTATGCATATTGATGATAGACTTACAAATTGTTAGTGAACTAAACACATATTTATAATATGAGGAGAGGAAAAACAATATGAAAAAGAAAATTGTAAATGTATTATTATCAGCAGCAGTAATTACAACAATGATGTTCTCTGTAACAGCTTGTGGTTCAAAGGCAGATGAAGTTCAGAACACAGCAGCAGATGCACCTGCTTCTACAGTACAGGATACAGTGCCTGAGTCAACTGTAGCGGAAACAGAGGAATCGACTGTAGCACCTGAGGAGACTGATACAGTATCTGATGGACAGATGTCACTTGAGGAGTGGACAAAGTCTGATGAGTGTATACAGTTTCTGGATATGATGAACGAGGGAATGGAAGAGCAGGGCGTTAAGGTTTTCTTTGAGGTTGACGGCGATGTAATTTCTTTGGTATATCAGTATACAGAGCAGATTGAAGTTGCAGATGACGCAGAAGAGGCAATGTCTGAGCTTTTCACAAGCAATGCCACACTGTTTGAGTCAGTACGTGATGAGCTTATTGATGAGACAGGCAACGAGAATACAGTATTAAAGATTGCTTATAGAAACGCTGATGATTCAGAAATATTCAGCATGGATTTCTAATAAAAGTCATAAAAAGTGTCGCAGATTATATAATTTGCGGCGCTTTTTTGTTGGATTCGGTTAATCTTAAAGAATGGATTGACATTGCACCCTTTTGATGATAGACTTTTTTATCGTCAGTGATTCAAACAGATATCTGTATTATGAGGGGAGAAAATAATATGAAAAAGAAACTTGTTAATGGCTTCGCATTGGTAACAATGATTACAACAATGATATGTTCCGTTACGGCTTGTGGCTCAAAGAACGAAGATGTTCAGGATATGGAAACGGGTACGGTTGCGTCCGTAACGCAGGAGGAAGCGAAAGAGCCTGCAGAGTCAACGATAGCAGATATTAAGGAATCAACTGCTGCGGAAGTACAGGAGTCGGATATGGCGGTGACTGAGGAATCGGCCATTGCGGATATAGAAGAGGATGATGCCGCTGCAGACGGAGCAATGACACTCGAGGAGTGGACGAAGTCTGAGGAGTGTGCACAGTTTTCGGAATTGATGAATGAGGGATTAGACGGTATGACAATCTCTTTTGAGGTTGCTGGTGATACGATTTCCATGATCTTTACAATGACAGAAACAATTGATGTAGCTGAGGATGCAGAGGAAGCAATGAACATGTATTTTACAAGCAATGCCGCAATCTTTGAGGCAATTCGTGATCAGCTTATTGATGAAACGGGGAATGAAAATACTGTTTTAAGGCTTATATATAAAAATTTTGATGATTCAGAGATTTTCAGCATGGATTTTTAATCAATATATTTATGGTATAAGCAAAAGTTTAAAAGACGTTACGGAAGTAGCTGTCTTACTTTAAAGGAGAAGAACTTGAACATACGAAGGATGATAATGACAATAGTGCGATTACTTTTGATGTTATCAGGGGCAGCAGGTTTTATCGGGCTTGTTATGCCACTGGTACGAAGAAGAATATTGAATATTGGAAATGCTGCCGGTTTGGCAGTTTGTGCAGCGCTGATGCTTTATGCGCTGTTTATGCCGCGTATCAATCTTCTAATCGTAAAATGGTGGCAGAGAACAATAGGAAAGATTATCTTAAGCGTGATTGGACTGGGAATAACGGTTGGCGTGATATTGGTGATAACGATAACCGTATGCATGATAAAATCGTTGTCTGTGTCTCCGGCGTCCAATGCGACGGCAATTGTGCTGGGCTGTAAGGTGTATGGGGAACAGCCCAGCATCATTCTCACAGAGCGCATGGATGCGGCAATTGTGTATTTAAACGAAAATGAAAACGCTGTGTGCATTGCAT
Organism: uncultured Lachnospiraceae bacterium; assembly: GCA_910577115.1. GTDB lineage: Bacteria > Bacillota > Clostridia > Lachnospirales > Lachnospiraceae > COE1. The sequence goes on along the minus strand of CAJTMC010000005.1, from coordinate 81,011 downwards.
CGGGTGGCCAGGGGGACGATGAGGGTATTTCTGAGGCGGAGTGTATTTATCGTTATCTGGTTTTAAACGGTATAAGTCCCGATAGGATTTATATGGAAGACCAGTCGACATCCACGCGTGAAAATTTTGCATTTTCGTATGAGATAATAAAGGAAAATTCCCTGCCGGAGGAGATTGCAATTGTGACCAATGAATTTCATGAATACAGGGCAGGGGTAATTGCAGGAAGGCTTGGCCTTTCCTATGGGGCAGTTCCTGCCAAAACAGCGGGGTGGCTTTTACCGACTTACTATGCGAGAGAGCTTTTTGGTGTATTATATGAATGGTGCAAATTTTCTTGACATTTGTTGGGATTGGAATTACAATCAATGGTATGAGTGGCACAACAAATGCTTAATTTTAAGTGAGAGAGGAGAAATACAATGAAGCTGGCACAGAGTAAAAAAGAAAAGTGGGAGCAAACCCTGAAAGAACTCAAGTTAATCGATGCGGATGATGTGATTGAAGAGCATACACAGGGGGATTTGTGGACGTTTGCATCACAGGTGAGAGGAAACTATTTTTTTACAAAAGAGAAATTCGTATTTGCAGGCGGTTTCGGTTTGGATAATTTTTCCGTAGCTTACGGTGACATATCAGGCGTAAAGACATGCAATGTCGGCGGGCTGATTCCGATTATTCCCACAGGTCTCAAAGTTTCCTTTATGAACAGTGAGGGAAAGATGGTATCAAAGAAGTGTTCCGTTATGAAACGTAAGGAATGGCTTGCTTATCTTGTGGAGCGGGGAGCAAAGGAAGGCTGACAGACTTTTTAAAATACATATTGACAGACAAGGTCTAACGCGTTAAACTATAATTGAGTTTAATGCATTAGACCTTTTTGTGTCATGGGAAATATTTCAGAAAGCGGAACAGAGAGAAGGAGGAATTTTATGGATACACCGAAGATTTTTGAGAGCGAGTACCGTTTTTGCGAGATTTTGTGGGAGAATGAGCCGGTTTCAAGCAGTGCGCTTGTGCGCCTGTGCAGTGAACAGCTTGAGTGGAAAAAGTCTACTACCTATACGGTTATCCGGCGGCTGTCGGAGCGGGGCGTGCTCAAGTCGGAGAATGCTGTCGTGACGTCGCTTGTGTCAAAGGAGGAGGTTCTGACAGCGGAGAGTACGGAGGTGGTAGAGAAAACCTTTTCCGGATCGCTCCCAAGCTTTATTGCGGCATTTACGAGAAAAAAGCCGCTTACCCAAAAAGAGATTGATGAGATACAGCAGATTATAGATGCTTATAAGGGTTAGAAGGGAGGCGTGTGATATGATTCGGGGACTGTTTTTGGATATTATAAATCAGAGCATTGCGGCAGGCTATCTGATTGCGGCAGTAATCGCGGCAAGGGCTTTGCTCAAAAGGGCGCCGAAGATTGTGTGCTGCATTCTCTGGCTGCTTGTGGGTATTCGCCTTATTATGCCGTTTTCGATAGAATCGGTTTTTAGTCTGATACCAAGCGGTGTGGAGGTGCAAAATGATATCCGGCAAATCGCGGGGGCGAATGTGGCGGACGTTCCGAAGGAGACTGTCGCAGGAACGGATACGTCTGTAAAGACAGATTATATTGACGAGGAAACCATTTGGGCAATGGGAAATAATCATGAAAGTCCGGAGAGCGTCAACAGATCATATGTGTTTTTTAGCATTGCATCAGCGGTGTGGTGTTCAGGTATGGGAATGATGCTGTTGTATCTGCTGTTCAGCTGGCTTCGCTTGGGCAGGCGTGTGCGTATGTCGATTCCGAAGGAGCAGGGAGGAATAAAGTATTATCAGTGTGAGACGATTGATACGCCGTTTCTGTTCGGATTGGTAACGCCGCGGATTTACGTGCCGTCGGGGTTGTGCGGTGCGGATTTGGACTACGTGTTAAAGCATGAAACCGCGCATGCAAAACGGCGTGATTATCTGATAAAGCCGGCAGGCTATGTACTTTTGACCGTTTACTGGTTTCACCCGTTGGCGTGGGCAGCGTATCTACTGCTGTGTCGTGACATTGAGCTTGCCTGTGACGAACGCGTTGTAAGGACACTTGGAGGAGAGGAAAAGAAAGCGTATTCCCTTGCGCTTTTGACTTGTGCGGTCAATCGAAAAACAATTGCGGCGTGTCCGGTTGCGTTTGGAGAAACGGGAGTGAAGGGGCGTGTGAAAAATATATTCCGTTATAAAAAGCCGTCGTTTTGGGCTATTGCGGCGGCGGTGATAGTAGTTGTGGTAATCGCTGTCTGCTTTATGACCGAAAAAAGTACAGCAGATGCCGCCGTAAACGATAGTGGCGGAAAACAGTTTGTCATGGTAAACAATTCTAAAACGCAGGCGGCGCAGAATACGGTACGGGATTTGGGAGGCATTAACAATACGGACATTGCGGATATAGAGAATGAACAGCTTGAAAATGATATGGATGGAGCGTTTCTTCCGGCAGAGAATCTGATTGTTGATACAGATGCGCACAATGAGATCACGACGCATAATTATTATATAAACCCCGAAAGCTATGTAAGACAGTGGGCAGAGGCGTTTTGTAATCGTGACGGACAGGCGATTATTGCGCTGGCGGAAGAAGACATGCAGGAAGAGCTGTCAGAGGCGTTTGGACTTTCCCAAGGGGTGAATGATAATAACGAGCCGTATGCGGCGTTTGGCTGGTCAAGCCCGTGGCCGCAGGGTAGTAGTTATAGGATTGTTTCGGCATCGGGCAGCGAGGCAGTTATTTTATACTATGCGTGGGTATCCGATCCGCATGTTACAGTGTGGCGCGAGGAGCTGTCATACACAATCCGGGACGGGGAGTTTCGGGTGACTTCGCAGGATATGCAATTCCTTGAGGGGATTTGTGTGGCGGAAGAATTTTATGCGGCATATCCTGACGGTGTGATAGACGGGACAATGATGGATTATTATGCCTATAACCAAGCGGGAGAAGCGTTGAATGAGAATGCAAAAAATGCGGATATGGCTCCCGGCGCATATGCTGGACTATATCAGCCGGATACTGCGGCAATCAATCTGCTCAACCTTTTGAAAAACCAAAACAAGGTAACTGCCGTGGTGGAATATACCAATGAGGAAAAGACGGAGGCGGTTGTGACGTTTGCCTTTTTGGAGAATGCGAGTACCGCAAAAGTGCGTATGATTAAGCCGTACGGCAAGGACAGCATCTGGCTGCCGCAGACATATTAAAGAATTGGGATTAAAATATTTTTAGGTGTCAAGAAAAAATACTTGACACCTGTTTTTCCATGTAGTATGATAACAAAGTCGCATGGTGCCAAAAGCAGAGCATCAATTGTTGGCGAAGTGGGAGATTTGTGTGAAATTCGTAATTCACAGATCCTGATTGAAGTGCCTGCCAAAGCGGGCGAGTGGGAGCCGGTGTGGAAACAGTAAGGGAAAACGAGAAAAAAGCAGTGGGTCATGTCAGCTTGGAACAGCTTGAATACAAAGGAATGCTTTATGATTTTTACGGCGAACTGCTGACACCGCATCAAAAGGGAATTTATGAAGATGCTGTGTTTAATGATTTGTCACTTGGTGAAATTGCCGGTGAGCAAGGAATCAGCAGGCAGGGCGTGCATGATTTAATTAAGCGGTGTGACAAAATCTTAAACTATTATGAGAATAAGCTGCATTTGGTTGAAAAATTTACAAAAATTAAGCACAATATTCAGCAAATTAATGCGCTGACAGATGATGCGCAGATTAAACAGTTGTCGAATGAAATTATAGAGGAGCTTTGATACATGGCATTTGAAAGCTTAACGGATAAATTGCAGAATGTTTTCAAAAATTTGAGAAGTAAGGGACGACTAACCGAAGCAGATGTCAAGACGGCGCTCAAGGAAGTTAAAATGGCGTTGCTGGAGGCGGACGTAAACTTTAAGGTTGTCAAGCAGTTTGTGAAAGCGGTTGAGGAGCGCGCTGTCGGTTCCGACGTGATGAACGGTTTAAATCCGGGACAGATGGTGATTAAAATCGTTAACGAGGAAATGGTATCTTTAATGGGCTCGGAGACGACGGAGCTGGAACTGCAGCCGGGAAAGGCGACGACAGTCATTATGATGTGTGGTCTGCAGGGGGCAGGTAAGACGACCGCGGCGGCAAAGATCGCTGGAAAGCTTGTTTTAAAGGGAAAGAAACCGTTGCTTGTGGCGTGTGATATTTACCGACCGGCGGCAATTGAGCAGTTAAAAATCAATGCCGAAAAACAAAAGGTTGATTTCTTTTCGATGGGGGCGAACCATAAACCTGTTGACATTGTAAAGGCAGCTTTGGAACATGCATCGAAAAATAACAATAATATTGTAATCATAGATACTGCCGGACGTCTTCATATTGATGAGGATATGATGGCAGAGCTTCAGGAAATCAAGGCAAATGTCGATGTGCATCAGACGCTTTTGGTCGTAGATGCGATGACAGGACAGGATGCCGTCAATGTCGCAAAGGAGTTTGACGACAAGGTTGGCGTAAGCGGTGTTATTTTGTCAAAGATGGACGGTGACACAAGGGGCGGTGCGGCGCTTTCCGTAAAGGCAGTGACGGGAAAGCCGATTATTTTTGTCAGCACAGGCGAAAAGCTTACCGATATCGAGCAGTTTTATCCGGACCGGATGGCAAACAGAATCTTGGGCATGGGTGATGTGCTCACGCTGATAGACAAGGTAGCCGAGGCGAACCTTGATATGGATGCCGATAAGGAAAAAGAAATGGCTGCGCGTCTGAAAAAAGGAAAATTTGACTTTGAGGATTATCTTGAGAGTATGAGCCAGATGAAAAAGCTTGGCGGATTATCAAGCATTTTAGGCATGATGCCCGGTATGGGAATTAAGGCAAGCGACATTGAGTCTGCGGTTGATGACAAACAGCTTGCACGTATGGAGGCGATTGTCCTTTCCATGACGCCTGCCGAGCGCAAAGATCCGAAGCTGTTAAATCCAAGCAGGAAGCACCGGATTGCAAAAGGCGCGGGTGTGGATATCGCAGTAGTAAACCGCTTTATCAAACAGTTTGAGCAGTCTCAGAAGATGATGAAGCAGCTCCCGGGAATGATGGGAGGATTTGGTGGTAAAAAAGGGAAATTTAAACTTCCTTTTTGATGCACACGAACGCAAATGGAAATCAGCTGCAAAAGCAGCAGGCGTTCGGCGCAGTGAACAGGCATAAGCCTGCTCCAATATAAAATAAAAGAAAGAATTAATATGAGGTGAAAAGAAATGGCAGTAAAAATCAGATTAAGAAGAATGGGTCAGAAGAAAGCTCCTATTTATAGAATTATTGTAGCTGACTCCAGATCCCCAAGAGACGGAAAGTGTATCGAGGAAATTGGTACTTACAATCCGAACACAGATCCAAGTGAGTTCAAGGTAAATGAAGAGCTTGCAAAGAAGTGGTTGTCAAACGGCGCACAGCCTACAGAGACCGTTGCAAAGATTTTCAAGGCAGCCGGTATTGAAAAATAATTCTTTGCACATGGGAAACACTTGGAGGTGTAAATAATGAAGGAGTTAGTTGAGGTTATAGCTAAGGCCTTAGTGGACAGCCCCGACGAGGTCGTTGTTACGGAGAAGGTAGACGGCAAAAACATTACCGTAGAGCTTCATGTGGCAGCGGATGACATGGGAAAGGTTATTGGCAAGCAGGGAAGAATTGCAAAGGCGATTCGTTCCGTAGTCAAAGCAGCATCTTCCAAAGAAAATCTTAAGGTCGATGTGGAGATTGTATAACAACATAAAACGAGAAAGGGTGTTCATAAATAGTTCTGTTATGAACACCCTTTAAAAATTAGAAGGGTATGGATATCTTATGGAAGATTTACTACAGGTGGGAGCAATTACACAGACGCATGGCTTGCGTGGTGAGGTGAAAGTGTTTCCGACTACCGATGATGCGAAACGTTTTAAAAAATTAAAGGAAGTCATATTGGATACGGGAAAGGAAAAAACAGTTCTTGAAATTGAGGGCGTGAAATTTTTTAAACAGTTTGTGATACTCAAGTTTAAAGGCTTTGATGATATTAATGATATTGAGCGTTATAAAGGAAAAAATCTTTATGTCACAAGGGAAAACGCGGTTAAACTGAAAAAGGACGAGTACTTTATTGCGGATTTGATTGGCATTAAGGTGTATGATGAGAATGAAGAATATTTGGGCGTGTTGAAAGATGTCATTGTAACGGGTGCAAACGATGTGTATGATATTGCGCTGGAAGATGGCAGAAGCTTGCTTCTTCCCGCAATCAAGCAGTGTGTGCTTGCGGTGGATATGGAGCAGCGAAAAATGAAGATTCATATTCTTGACGGGCTTTTGGATGAATGAAAGGTAAGGTTTTGTTATGAACTTTCATATTATGACACTGTTTCCGGAGATGGTGCTTGACGGTCTGCACACCAGCATTATCGGGCGTGCAGAGGAAAAGGGATGCATTTCGATAGAAGCGGTAAATATACGCGATTATACGACGGACAAGCATAAAAAGGTTGACGATTATACGTATGGAGGCGGCGCCGGAATGCTGATGCAGGCACAGCCTGTTTATGATTGTTGGAAAGCAATCTGTGAAAAAATTGACAAACAAAAAGGGAAAGAGTCAACAAAGCGCGTGGTCTATGTAACACCGCAGGGAGAAGTGTTTCATCAAAAAAAGGCTGTCGAGTTTTCGAAAGAGGAGGACTTGATTTTGCTGTGCGGTCATTATGAAGGAATTGATGAACGTGTTTTGGAGGAGATTGTCACAGATTATATTTCAATTGGGGACTATGTGCTGACAGGTGGGGAACTGGCGGCGATGGTGCTGGTAGATGCCATTGCAAGGCTTGTGCCGGGGGTGCTCAATAACGAGGAATCGGCGCAGACCGAGTCGCATTCCAACGGACTTTTAGAGTATCCGCAGTATTCCCGTCCTGAGGTATGGCATGACAAGAGCGTACCCGAAGTGCTTATGAGCGGTCATCATGCCAATATTGAAAAGTGGCGTTTCGAGCAGTCTGTTGAGCGGACAAGGCAGAGGCGGCCGGACTTGTATGAAACCTATATGCTTGATAATCTGTCCGACAGGTAGTGCCTGTGCTGAACACAACATGAGGCAGATTGAATGATTATATACATTTGGCTTGTTTTTTTAATATTAGATAAGCTTTGGGCAATTGTTTGATGCCGTGGAATAATGGAAAACAGGATAAAAATATGAAAAAATGGTACGGAACACTTGCAATTTGATATATTTTGTGGTAAATTACTAATGTTGCGAAGAAAGAGATGGTCCTCTGGTACGAGTCATTCAAAATAGATGATTATAAAGTATTAAGAACGTCGATATAACAAGGAGGCATATAAAATGAACGAGATTATTAGAGAAATCGAGAAAGAACAGTTAAAGGAGCATGTTGACAGCTTCAGAGTCGGCGATACGGTAAGAGTACACGGCAAGATTAAAGAGGGTAACCGTGAGAGAATACAGGTATTCGAGGGCACTGTATTAAAGATTCAGGGCGGCAGCAACAGAGAGACATTTACAGTAAGAAAGATTTCAAACGGTGTTGGTGTTGAGAAGACATGGCCGATGCATTCTCCGAACGTTGAGAAGGTAGAAGTGGTAAGATTAGGTAAGGTTAGACGTGCAAAATTGAACTACTTAAGACAGCGTGTTGGTAAGAGAGCAAAGGTTAAGGAATTAGTAAAATAATAATTTATCAGTTCATATGACGGAGCTTGGCAACAGGCTCCGTTTTTACAAATGCGGATGGATATACCGGAGAGAGGTTCGTGATCATGGCGAGAAGAAAGGGACTGAGTTTTTACCAAAAGAAGAAAAAGATTAATGTTGTGATTATCAGGGAAATCATGAGCTGGATTTTTTGGGTATTTGCGTCAATGCTTGTAGGGGTTGTGACAATGTTCTGTGTGGGTATGAGAACGAGTGTCATAGGATCTTCGATGGAGCCCAGCCTTTATAATGGCCAGAAAATATTTTTAAACAGAGTGATATACGGAGTGTCGTCTCCACGGGAAGGCGATGTGGTAGTGTTTCTTCCAAACGGCAATGAAAAATCGCATTACTATGTGAAACGTGTGGTAGGCGTGCCGGGAGATACGCTTTACATAAAAAACGGAATCTTGTATGTGAACGGCGAGAGTATCGAGGAATATTTTAATGACCGGATTGCGGAGCCGGGACTTTTGGCGGATGAGATGACGCTCGGTGAGGACGAATACTTTGTGATTGGCGACAATTGCAACAACAGTGAGGACAGCCGTTCGGCGAATATCGGGACGGTCAAGAAGGAATATATTATTGGAAAGGCCTGGTTCAAAATGGCATCAGGGGACAGTGACATCGGATTTGTAGAGTAAGGGGGAAAATATGGCGAATTATCAATGGTATCCGGGACATATGACAAAGGCAAAGCGGATGATGCAGGAGAATATCAAACTGATTGATCTTGTGATTGAGCTGGTAGATGCGCGTATTCCGCTAAGCAGCCGCAATCCGGATATTGATGAGCTTGGAAAAAATAAGTCAAGGATTATTCTGCTGAATAAGTCAGATCTTGCGGACGCAAGAAAAAATAAAATATGGATGGAATATTTTACGGAAAAAGGGTTTCATGTGCTTGAGATCAATGCAAAGACAGGCGCAGGCATAAAATCCATTCAGGGCGCGGTGCAGGAGGCGTGTCGGGAAAAGATTGCGCGTGACAGGAAACGTGGTATTCTAAACCGTCCGGTGCGAGCAATGGTGGTAGGAATACCTAATGTGGGAAAATCCACATTTATCAACTCCTTTGCAGGAAAGGCGTGCGCAAAGACAGGCAATAAGCCCGGTGTCACAAAGGGAAAGCAGTGGATCCGGCTCAACAAAGGGCTTGAGCTTTTGGATACGCCGGGGATTTTATGGCCAAAGTTTGAGGACCAGACAGTAGGGCTTCATCTTGCAATGATCGGCTCTATGAATGACGAGATTGTACATTTGGATGAGCTTGCCTGTGAGCTGATTGATTTTTTGCGTGCCCAGTATCCCGGACTGCTTGAAAAAAGGTATGAGATAGAAATATCCGAAGCACAGAATGCATATGATACAATAAAATTTGTATGTATCAGCAAAAAATGCTTTCTAAAGGGAGAAGAACTTGATATAATGAAATCATCAGCAATGATTGTTGATGATTTTCGGAACGGAAAAATAGGAAAAATTACATTGGAGATGCCATAAAATGGAAACAGGGGAAAGTAAATTAAAAAGTATTATGAAAGAGATTTTAAGTACCAGTATTTATTTATTGCTGGTACTTTGTGCCGCATATCTGATTGTTACCTATGTGGGGCAGCGCACGCAGGTTAGCGGAGGCAGCATGGAGAGCACTTTAAGCAATGAAGACCACCTGCTGGTGGATAAAATATCGTATCGGTTTCATGATCCGGAACGGTTTGATATTATTGTATTTCCTTTTCAATATGATAAGGAAACGTATTACATAAAGCGTATCATAGGGATGCCGGGGGAGACCGTCAGGATTGACGAGGATGGAAACATTTATATTGATGAGGAGCTATTGGAGGAGGACTATGGCAGAGAGGTCATCGAAAATCCGGGCAGGGCGGTTGAGCCGATTATGCTGGGAGATGATGAATACTTTGTCATGGGGGATAACCGGAATAACAGCTCTGACAGCAGAGACCCTTCGGTGGGAAATATTCACAGGAATGACATTATCGGAAGAGCATTTATCCGGATATGGCCTTTATCGAAATTTGGCATACTGAAGCATCAATAGGTTATCTGTAAAAGGGAAAGGCAGTACAATGGAGAAAAAAATAGGCGATATAAAAAACGAATTGATGGCAGCAAACGAAAGCGAGCTGCCTGTTTTTGTGGAACGCTATGCGCAGGACGAACGAAACGGTGTAAAGGCGCTTGTCGCAAAGGCGCAAAAACGTATGGCGGCGCTTGAAAAGGAAATCCAGCGCATTGAGGTTATGAGGCAGTTTGAGCGCGAATATGCGTCGTGCGGGTATATCTGCGGCATTGACGAGGCCGGAAGAGGTCCGCTTGCAGGGCCTGTGGTGGCAGGTGCGGTGATTTTGCCGGCCGACTGCAGAATCCTTTATTTGAATGATTCCAAACAGCTGAGTGAGAAAAAGCGCGAAGCGCTCTATGCGGTAATTCTGCACGAGGCTGTGGCTGTGGGGGTAGGCTGCGTGCCGCATACGCGGATTGATGAGATTAATATTTTACAGGCAACTTATGAGGCAATGCGTGAGGCTATAAACAGGCTGGAGGTAAAACCCGATATATTATTAAATGATGCAGTGACGATACCGGAGGTTCGTATCCGGCAGGTGCCGATTATAAAAGGGGACGCAAAGAGCATTTCTATAGCGGCAGCAAGCATTGTGGCGAAGGTTACAAGGGATCGGATGATGCTGGAGTACGATAAGCTTTATCCGGAATATCATTTTGCCCAAAACAAGGGGTACGGCGCTGCGGTGCATATTGAAGCATTGAAAAAATACGGAGCATCGCCAATTCACAGAAAGAGTTTTATTGGAAATTTTGTGGACATTGGAACATAATATAGGAAACTTGGAGGGAAGTGTGAAAAAATTTCCACACAGCAAATTTGTGTTAGACACAAATTTGTAGACTAAGAAAGGAGCATGGTTATTGATATGGACAGCTTTTTGTCGGGATTTTCGCGTGGGTATGCAGGGAATGTGGGAGCAGGCTATGCAGGTAGTGTGTCGGGAACAGTGTCCGCGACAGGCGGACAAAATGCTGACGTAACGCAGTTAAAACCGGGCGATACCTTTCAGGGGGAGATTACTTCGGTAAACGGAGAAGATGTGCAGATTCAGCTTGCAAACGGTCAGTATATGGTGGCAAAGCTTGCGCGTGATGTGCAAGTGGCATTAGGGCAAGTAATGAACTTGCAGGTACAGTCGAATAAGGACAATCGTGTAGTGTTAAAACCAGTTTATGATGGCAATTCGCAAATGCTCCGCGTGGGGGAGGCGGCGCTTCGTGCTGCGAATATGGCAGTGAATGAGAAAAATTTGCAGCTTGTGTCGAAGCTGATCGAAAATGGTATGTCGATTGACAAAAATACGCTGATGACCTACAACCGGCTGGCATTGCAGAATTCGCGGATTGATTTGTCAAATATTATAAAGCTTAATAAATTACAGCTTCCGGTGACGGAGGAAAATGCAAGGCAGCTGCAAAATTATCAGAATTTGGAGCATAAGATTTTAGACGGGGTAAGAACTGCCGCCGACGAGCTTGTAAAAACCTTTGACAGTATTTTGGGAGAGGGTACGCCGCTCCAGAATGTTCCGGCGGGAGCGCTTGAAAACGGAGCAAAGTTTATGGAACAGGTGCTTATGCTTTTAGGGGAGGAGAACGAGGGAGAAAACAGTGCGGTTATGGATGCCGCAGGTGGAGAGAATGGCGAAAATGCGGCGGATGTCGGAAATAACGCAAATACGGTAAGCGGTGAGGCACAGGAAGGCGCAAAGGTTATCCTTAAGGATTTGCCGGAAAATGTGGAAAATTGGACTTCGGATAAGTTACAGGAGCAGGCGCTAAAAGGAGAAGAAACGTTTTTTGTAAAAAATGGGAACAATGAGTTGACTGAAAAAGTCAACACCCCGATTGCAAATGAAACAAAGGGGGCACAGGAGCAAACGACAAATATCGACGGCGCTCCAAAGGATACACAAGGAGAGGCTGTCAAAGAGCTTCTCAATCTGCTGAAAGGGGAGAGAACAGAGAATGTGCCGGATAAGATTATTGATTATATGAATCATGGAAAGGCTGAGATAAAGGATATTAAGCAGCTTTTGCTTGGCATGGAGCTTGGAAAAAATTTAACGGCGGAGCAAAAGGCTAAAATTTTTCATTCAGAGCCGTTTAAAAACATGTTAAAGGACGGACTGCAAAAGCAGTGGACACTCACGCCGGAGGAGCTTACCAAAGAGGGAAAGGTTGAGGAGTTTTATCAAAAGCTTATGCGGGAATCCAGCCAGTTTTCCAAGCTTATGAATGAGGCGCTGCAGGCAGGCTCACAGTCTGCAAATGCACCGCAGGCAAAGGCAATGGGAAATATTGCCGAGAATGTGGAATTTATAAATCAGATGAATCAGATGTTTAATTATGTGCAGCTTCCACTAAAGTTTGGCAATTCGCAAGCGCACGGTGATTTGTATGTGTATACGAATAAAAAACACATGGCACGTAGAGACGGGATGCTTACGGCATTTTTGCATCTTGACATGGACTATCTTGGTTCCCTTGACGTGAGCATTGCATTGCAGACGGAGAAAGGGCAGGTTACGACAAAATTTTATTTGGATGAGGATTCGATTGCGTTGGTCGGGGAGCATATCGGGGAGCTGAGTGCGCGGCTGGAAAAGAAAGGATATCAGTGCAAAAATTTGCTGCTGGAAAAGGACGAGGATAAGACGGTGCTTGAGCATGTGGAGGAGCAGGTTGCAGCAGGGAGTGCGGTGCTCAGCTATCAGACGTTTGATACAAGGGCATGATTTGTTTTTATTCTTTGGGAGGAGCAGGCAATGGAAGATAATAAGAACAAAAAAGTAAAGCAGGCGGTTGCGCTGGAATATGATCCCGCAGACAGTGCGCCGCGGGTTATCGCGATGGGGCGCGGCGCGCTTGCCGAGAAGATTATTGAGCAGGCAAAGCAGTCAGAGGTGCCGGTGCATAAAGACGATAAGCTTGCGGATACGCTCTCGAAGCTGCAGATTGGGGATATGATTCCGCCTGAACTGTATGAGGTGGTGGCGGAAATCCTTGTATTTGTGGATGGCATGGATAAAATTAAGGCGAAAATCGCGGCACACCAAAAGAGCAAAAAATAGAGTTGGAGTATATTATGAATACCAGAAAAAAGGGTGCGGAATATGAGCAGGCAGCGGCAGCGTATCTGAGGCGCTGCGGTGTGATAATACTGGAGTGCAATTACAGGAATCGCAAAGGAGAGATTGATCTGATTGGAAGAGACGGTGCGTATACGGTATTTTTTGAGGTGAAGTATCGCAGAAATGACAAGAAGGGTTCACCCACAGAGGCTGTCAATTTTACAAAGCAAAGGACGATATGCCGTGTTGCGGATTATTACCGTATGAAACATGGAATGGGGGAATTTTCAGCGGTACGTTATGATGTGGTAGCGATAGAAGGAGAGAAGGTTACGTGGTATAAAAATGCGTTTTCGCATATATATACCTGACACATGTGTCATTAACAGGTTATGGGATATGGCATGGAGGATTTTTATGAAAGCAGAGCAGATTATCAGGCATGGGATCGCAAATACATGCCGTTTTATATCAGACGAAAACTACCGTGAAATGACTTATGTTACGTTTGAGGGGATTGCACAGACTGGCATTGTGGATCATTTTTTTTCAACGAGGATGGGTGGTGTGAGCACAGGAGATACAGCGACCCTGAATTTTAGTTATTCGCGGGGCGACAAGAAAGAAAATGTTGATGAAAATTTTAGGAGGGCAGCTGCACACTTTGGTAAAGATGCAAAAGAAATTGTGTGCTCGCAGCAGACCCATACGACAAATGTACGTAAGGTAACATCTGCAGATAAAGGAAAGGGTGTTACGAAAGCGCAGGATTATACAGATGTGGACGGTTTGATTACAAATGAGAGTGGAATTATACTTGCCACTTTTTTTGCAGACTGTGTGCCGTTGTTTATTGTTGACCCAATTAGTTATTCAATAGGGCTGTCGCATTCTGGATGGCGCGGCACAGTGGATAAAATGGGGAAAGTCACTTTAGATTGTATGGCACGCGAATACGGCGCAAGAGCAGAGAATGTACGGGTAGCAATTGCACCTTCCATTTGTCAAAGTTGTTATGAAGTAAGCGAAGACGTTGCGCTTGCTTTTGAGGCTGCGTTTCCGAAAAATGAGGATATGGCGCGGGAATATCTTGTGCGGTATCATGAGGAAATCACACCAGCGGATATTGAGAATTGTCTTTTTTACAGGAAGGAAAACGGAAAGTATCAGCTGAATTTATGGTATGCAAATTTCAGGGTATTTCGTGATGCGGGAGTGCCCAACGAAAGGATAGAAGTGACAGACGTGTGCACTTGTTGTAATCCTAAGCTTTTGTTTAGCCACAGGGCAAGCAAGGGAAAACGTGGAAATCTGGGCGCGTTTATGATGCTGAAATAACGGGGGATTATAGAAAGAGACGGTAGTTTTATGAAGAATTTTAATAGAAAAATGGCTCCAAGAAAGAGCTTTGACACAGAGAGCTGGTTTATCGAGAGCTATCGCAGGCATAAAGGGCATCCGATGAAGATCTTGCTTTCCTTATATCGGGGAAATTATCACAAATTTGTTTTGGCAGTCATTTATTTTTTTATAAAACATGCCTGTGTGTGGGTACTGCCGATTGTGACGGCGAATATTATCAATGATGTGACTTCACACAATCCGGATACAGTAAGGAATATCGTATTTTATACAGTTTTTGAAGGACTTTTAATTGCGATTAATGTGCCGATGAATTATCTTTATACCTCATATAAAAGTCTTGCGACGCGCTATGTGGAAACGGGACTTCGGAAGGCGCTGGTGCGGAAATTGCAGCAACTGTCGATTTCGTATCATGTGGAAACACAGTCAGGAAGACTGCATTCTAAAATTATGCGTGACGTGGAGGCAGTGGAGACACTCTCAACACAGATGTTTTTGAGCATTTTAAATATTGCGCTTAATATTGTCGTTGCGCTTGTGGTGACGGGTACAAAGAGCAAAACAGTGTTTGTGTTTTTTATTTTCGCGGCTCCGATGGCGGCAATTACAATGGTTTCATTCCGGAATGTTATGCGAAAGCGTAATACGGAATTTCGTAAGGAAATGGAGGAAACCTCCGCGCGCATTATGGAAATGGTTCAGCTTGTGCCTGTGACGAGAGCGCACGCGCTGGAAGATGAGGAAGCGGAAAAAATGAGTGCGCAGCTTTTAGCAGTAGCGGAAAAGGGATACCGTCTCGACTTGGTACAGGCGCTCTTTGGTTCGGTCGGCTGGGCAGTTTTTCAGCTTTTTCAGGTGGTGTGCCTTGCCTTTACTGGATACCTTGCAATCAGAGGCAGCATTCAGGTCGGTGACATTACGCTTTATCAGAGTTATTTTGCGACAGTCGTCAATCAGGTGTCGGCGATTGTGACGCTTCTTCCCACAATCACAAAGGGAATAGAGTCCGTAAATTCCATTGGAGAAGTGCTTTTGTCTGAAGATGTAGAGCGCAATGAAGGAAAGGAAAAGCTTGCGGACGTGGAGGGCGTGTTTGATTTTCAAAATGTGGGCTTTCACTATAAAAACAGTGAAAACCGCGTGCTTCACGATTTTAATTTACATGTGGACAAAGGGGAAACAATTGCGTTTGTCGGCGAATCAGGTGCCGGAAAGTCTACTATATTAAATATGGTAATCGGTTTCCATATGGCAGAAGACGGTGCGCTTCTTTTGGACGGACATGACTTGCGCGGGATCGATTTGCGGACTTACCGTAAGCACCTTGCGGTTGTTCCGCAGACCTCCATTCTTTTTTCGGGAACTATCAGGGAAAATATTACATACGGTTGTGAGAACGTGAGCGACGAGGAGCTGTATGAGGTGGTAAAGGCAGCAAATTTATTGGATCTGATAAAAAGCCTTCCTAATGGACTGGATACACAGGTAGGCGAGCACGGTGGAAAGCTTTCAGGCGGGCAAAGACAGCGTATTGCGATTGCAAGAGCGTTAATTCGAAATCCGAAAATTATCGTGCTGGACGAGGCGACATCGGCGCTTGACAGCATTTCGGAAAAAATGATACAGGAAGCGATTAATAATTTGGTAAAGGGAAGGACAACCTTTATTGTGGCGCACAGGCTTTCAACGATTCGTGAGGCGGATAAGATTGCCGTGATTGCAGACGGGAACTGTGTGGAGTATGGTACATACGACGAGCTCATGGAGCAGAAGGGCGAGTTCTACCGGATGAAGGTAATACAAAGCTAAGCAGAGAAAGGAGTAAAACAAAATGAAAAAGGTATTGACGGGTGTGCTGGCAGCGGCAGGAGCAGTGATTTTTGGAGTCGGCGTTACATCTATGACAAAGAAGGCAGTTGCGGTTTCGGTTATCGGCGCAGCGGACGGGCCGACTTCGATATTTCTTGCGGGAAAGATTGGCGGCGGCTTTTGGTGGGCGGTAACGATTGCAGGAGGCATGATGATTGGACTGGCGGCCGCGTTGTTTGTATTTTTAAGGAAAAAAGGCTGAAAAGGGAGTTTACATGCTGAGAAAGGAGTACGGTTGCAAAAAATGGACGAGATTTGTATAAAACCCTATATACATCACGCACAATATTATGAGACAGATCAAATGGTGATTATTCATCATTCCAATTATATTCGCTGGATGGAGGAGGCAAGACTTGACTTTATGAGTCAATGCGGAGTGCCTTATAAAAAATTAGAGGAAACAGGGATCATCATTCCGGTGCTTTCCGTATCCTGCCAGTACCGGAGTATGGTGCATTTTGATGACTGTGTGGCAATCAGGGTAAAGGTTGTGAGATATTCGGGAATAAAAATGGACTTGGAGTATGCGTTTACCAACACGGAAACAGGCGAGTTAACAACGACAGGAACAAGCTCCCACTGTTTCCTGAACCGGAATTACCGCCCGATTTCCTTAAAAAAGGATTATTCTCAGATTGATGAGCGGTTTCGCAGGATGCTCACGCTTTAAAGAAACACAGCTCTGAAGAAACACGGATCTAAAGGAGACTGCATGGAGACATTTAAGAGGAGCTTTAAAATATCAATTGCCGCTGTGCTTGCGATTGTGCTTGCGGACAGGCTGAGGCTGAACTATTCGGCTACGGCGGGAATTATCACGGTGCTGAGTATCCAAAACACAAAGCGCGAAACGATATGGACTGCGCTGAAACGGGCGGCGGCGCTTTGCTGTGCATTTCTTTTGGCGGCAGTCTGCTTTTGGCTGATTGGCTACAATATTCCGGCATTTGCGGTGTTTCTGTTCTTTTTTGCACTATTGTGTTTTCGGATGAAATGGGTGGAGGCGCTTGCGATGGTGTCGGTGCTTGTGACACATTTTCTGACGGAAAAGGACATGACGGGCAGTCTCGTGCTCAACGAAATTCTGCTGTTTTTTGTGGGAACATCGTTTGGTATTATTGTAAATATGCACTTACACAGGAAGACGCATCAGTTTGAGGCGCTTTCAGATGAAGTGGATAATCAGATAAAGGGCATTCTGCACCGCATGTCGGAGTGGCTTTTGCAGGAAGACCGCAAGGCATATGGGAGCGGTTGTTTTGCAACGCTTGACGATGCACTTTCTCGGGCAAGGCTTTGTGCGATTGAAAATTATGACAATTCCGTGCTTTCGGACGATACGTATGAAATTGACTATATTGAGATGCGCGAGGAGCAGAGTATTATTTTAAGGGAAGTCTATGAGAACATCAAAGGTCTTGCGTATCTTCCGCAGCAGGCGAAGCAGGTTGCAGCGCTGATTAAGAAAATTGAGGAGGGGTATCACCGCAACAACTCGGTGGAAGGGCTATTGTCAAAGACGGACGCGTTTTTAAGCCGCATGGCGACGCGCCCGCTGCCGCAGACAAGAGAGGAATTCGAAGCGAGGGCAGTGTTGTTCTATATTTTAAAGCAGTTGCGAAATATGCTGCAGTTAAAGTATGCGTTTGTAAAAAACAGACAGGAAATGGTTGAAAATTAAGATTTTTGGCTGGAAGGTTTGCATTTTGCGGCATTGGAAGCAGTTTTTCGCAAAACACGTATGTTATAAACGGAATGTGGTTATGACGAACATTGTCATGAAAGGGAACAATATGGGATATATTGAAGAAACAAAAGAATTAAAGCTAGATTTTAAAAAGATTGCCAATATGAAGGGGCAGGAGGTGATTCCTGTTGCCATTCAGAACGCGGACACGGACGAAGTGATTCTTGTAGCCTACACAAACGAGGCAGCGTTTCAGGAGTCGGTAAAACTGCGCCGGCTTGTGCTTTGGAGCACGTCGCGCAACGAGCTTTGGCATAAAGGCAAGACTTCTGGAAATGAGTTTGAGCTGCTGGAGGTTTTGGTAAACTGTGAACAGAATTCGCTGGTTTACAAGGTACGTCCGCTCAGAGGGAATATCTGCCATACCTCTTATAACGGAGTGGCGAATAACTGTTTTTACAGAAGGCTTGATATGGAGCATATGGAGCTTGTGAATAAAAATGAATCGGGTGCCGAAGCGCAGCCGTTATAACGTGGCGGAGAATATAAAAATGCAGCAAATCAACAAGGTTTGCTGCGTTCTTTCTCTATAAAGATTACGCCTTATTTCGTTTCTGTTTTGGTTTCAGCCGTTTCCACATATTTAATAATTTCTGTAATTTTTTCGGCTGTCCTTCCTTCAGCCTCTAATTTCTGAAGGAGGTTAATGACTTCTTCGCCTGTCATACAATCACCTTGCTTTCTTTATAATCTATACTGATTGTTACGATTGTATCTATCAAATTAGGAAAAAGGTGTAAAGCTTTATTAAATTTATGCAGAAGATGCAGCGGAAGATACAGGGAAGATTTTGTTGACAGCGATTTTATATAGACTTATAATTAGATTGTATACAATATTCAAATTCATTGGAGATATGAAAATACATGAAAAAAAGTCTGTTCAGTAAGAACAATAAATTTAATGGGATATGCGGACTGTGCATTTTGATAATGGTGGTGATACTTGCATGCAGTTTTGGGAGGATTACTGTACGTGCAAGGGATATCGCGCGTGTAGAGATTGAATGGAATGAGGAGGAGCTTGCATATATTGCGCAGAACAGGGAACTAAGACTTGCAAATTTTATAAGCAGAGCGCCTGTTTCTTACGAGGAGGGCGGCGAGCTGCATGGAATATCGATAGATATTATGAAATGGATAGAGGTTAATACAGGACTTCATTTTATCTATTTAGAACTGCCAGCAGGTGTCAATCCTGTCGATTACCTCATGCAGGGAAATGCCGATGTAGCGGTTGGTGTTTTATCTTATGGAGAAAACAGGAATAATCCTAATATTATGTTGACCAATTCTTTTTTTTCCAGCGATGTGGTGCTCGTGGCAAAAAAGGGAGCAGCAATTGACATGAGCAAGCCCCTAAAGGTGCTTGTGGCAAAAGGATACCGTATGGGATATCAGTATTTAACGGATACATACCCGAATTATGAAGTAGAATACGCGGACAGCATGGAGGCTGCTTTGAAAGCAGTTCAAAAAGGGGAAGCAGATTTAGTATTTCAAAGCGTGTACGTTATGGACGAGTATTTGAAACGGCCTTCATATAGTGACCTGATGTTGTATAAAAGCTCTGTTACGCAGGAAGAGCTTGCGTGTGCGGTAGTGGCGGATGCGGATCCGGTTCTTGTAGCGATTCTGAACAAAGCGATTGCGGCGATGCCAGAGGAATATACGCGTCAGCTGATTGTGGATTATACGATAACGAGAATGTATTATCCTACCCTTTCGGAACAAATCGCGAATAATCCGATGCTTTTTGCAGCAATCGGTGTAATTATACTTGTTCTTATCATCATGGTAATTTTAATGGCAAGACTGCTAAACCGCAGTAAAGTGATGCGGATTATGTCACAGAACGAGGAGTATCTTAAAAATATTACGAACAATATCAATGGTGGTTTGGTGATCATCACAAAGAAAGACGGTTTTCGGGTTGCCTATGCCAATGACAGATTTTGGAGTACGGTATTTCATGAAGCGAATATGCCGCAAAGGTCAGACAGACTTTTTTTGGATTTTGTCTGTGATGAAGACAGGATGCGGGTTGAAGCAGGGTTAAAAAGAGCATGGACAGGCACAAACATGATAGAGCTCAAGTTTAATCTCAAGGGCAGTGAGCAAAATAAGCCGGTTCTGCTAAACGGAGCAAGGAATAATGACTTAAACGGTCAACAGAATATTACCTGTGTGCTGATTGACTTTAGCAGAGAGCAGCTGCTCAAGGAAACGCTTGAAGAAGAAAAAGAGATGTACAAGCTGTTTATGGAAGACTCAAGGGATATTGTGTTCTATTGTGATGTCAAGACACACGAGTATACATGGCCGCCATTTTATGAGGAACGTTTCGGGATTGTACCACCCCGGTTTGTCTATGACGGAAAAGAGAAGGAGGCATTTAGTGCCATTATAGCAGATGAAGATTTGGCGCTTTTTATTAGGGCAATGGACGCGTTAAAGGGCAGCAGTAAGAAATCGGAGATGAGTGTGCGGCTGAAAACGGCAGATGGATACAAGTGGCACCGGGTAAAGCTCAGCAGCATGGAGAAGAACGGGAAGATATACCGGACGCTTGGCAGAATGACTGATATAGACAAAGAAGTGAATCAAATGCGGCAGTTAAGCGATGCCTCAATGCGGGATAAGCTGACAGGGCTTTATAATAAAAATACATTTTACACGCTGGTCGATAAATACATCAAGGACAATGGCAAAAGGGCAATCCTTTTATTCTTTGATCTTGACAATTTCAAAAGCGTCAATGACCAAATGGGTCATTTGGCGGGTGACGAGATATTGATTAACGTAGCAGACAGCATAAAGCATATTTTTCGAAGTGACGATATTGTTGCACGCTTTGGCGGTGATGAGTTTATTATATTTGTAAAGGACAGTGACGAAAAGATTGCATCAGGCAAGATACAATCTTTAAGAGAAGAAATTACGCGTATTAAACAGGAGTACCACGCAGAGAATACCGGTCTTTCAGCATGTATTGGCGTGAGTATTTATCCGGGCGATGCACAGGATGTAGAGCAGCTTGTGGCAAAGGCGGACGAGGCGATGTATTATGTGAAGCAGAACGGTAAGGACGGACATGCATTTTACAATGATGTCAAAAATTTGACTGACAAATAAAAAGAGTGTTTATAATTTCATCTTTAACATCTGGTTAAGCAAAAAGTGGCTGTAATCCCTTTGATTATAAGGAATGCAGTCACTTTTATTATGAGTTCAATATGTGCTGTTTTTTCCTATGGTCTTTATAAGGCTCCGCATACGCATTTTTTACAATTACAGGAGTACGAACGTCAAAATTTTTTCTTTTATTCACAAAGATGTATGCTGCAACTTGACAATCATCGGATTTCTATATATTATATGAATATATAGTTCACAATGTAAATTATATATTCTCAAAATGCGTTATCCGCAATGATATGACGGAGGAGTGTTTATAATCACTTTATAGTTTCATAGAAGTTTATAGAAAAAAGCTGGGAAGGGAAAAAGTAGCTTTTGTGGGAACCAACAGAAAGCAGTCGGTTGATGAGAGACGCAGGAGAACATATCAGTGAATACATCCTGGAGCTGCACACCAAAATCATGGAATGGAGAGTAGGCTGTGACGGAATGCCCAAACGTTATATTGGGAGGAGTATCGGATAAAAGTCCTGTACTTACTGAGGCACAGAATGTGAGTTCTGTGTAAATAAAGGTGGTAACACGTGGTGAATACCTCGTCCTTTGAATGAAGCAATTCAAGGACGGGGATTTTTTTATGCACAGACCTGTGTAAAGGAAACATGCCGCTAAAGAAAGCGGCGCATGGGCTGTGCGGCGAGCAGATGGGAAGGATATTCCTATAGTTGATTTTCAAAAAAGGAGGAAAACAAAATGCAGTTGTATGACGAATTGGTTGCAAGAGGATTGATTGCACAGGTAACGGACGAAAAGGAAATTAAGGAGCTGATTAATTCCGGAAAGGCAGTATTTTATATCGGCTTTGACCCGACAGCGGACAGCCTTCATGTGGGACATTTTATGGCGCTGTGTCTGATGAAACGTCTGCAGATGGGTGGGAACAAGCCGATTGCGCTTCTTGGCGGCGGTACGGGTTTGATTGGAGACCCGACGGGAAAAACAGATATGCGCAAGATGCTCACAGAGGAGGATATTAACCATAATATTGAGTGCTTTAAAAAGCAGATGAGCCGTTTTATCGAGTTTGGCGAGGATAAGGCAATTATGGTAAACAATGGCGACTGGCTTTTGGATTTGAATTATGTGGAACTTTTGAGGGAAGTGGGGCCGCATTTCAGCGTGAACAGAATGCTTGCAGCGGAGTGCTATAAGCAGCGCATGGAGCGGGGACTTAGCTTTTTGGAATTTAACTACATGATTATGCAGAGTTATGACTTTTTGGAGCTGTTTCAGAAGTATGGCTGTAATATGCAGTTTGGCGGCGATGATCAATGGAGCAATATGCTTGGCGGTACGGAGCTGATTCGCCGCAAGCTCGGAAAAGATGCGTATGCGATGACGATTAATCTGTTATTAAACTCGGAAGGAAAGAAGATGGGGAAAACAGAGTCGGGCGCGGTTTGGCTTGACGCAGAGAAAACGTCGCCGTACGACTTTTACCAGTACTGGAGAAACGTAGCGGACGCAGATGTCATTAATTGTATTAAGATGCTGACGTTCCTTCCGCTTGAGGAGATTGCACCAATGGAGAAGTGGGAGGGCAGCGAGCTCAATAAGGCAAAGGAAATTCTTGCGTTTGAGCTGACGCAGCTCGTACACGGTACCGATGAAGCGAAGAAAGCACAGGAGGCAGCAAAGGCTTTATTTGCAGGCGGTGCAAATTCGGAGAGTATGCCGAAAACTGTGCTTTCAGATGCAGATTTTACGGACAGCGGGATTGACATTTTGTCGATTCTTGTCAAGGCGGGAATGACCGCGTCAAAGTCCGAGGCAAGACGTGCTGTGGAACAGGGTGGCGTGTCTGTCAACGGTGAGAAAGTGACGGATGCGAAGACTGCTTATGCAAAGGAGACGTTTGAAAACGAGTTTGTAATAAAGAAAGGCAAGAAGAGCTTTCGGAAGATTTGTCTGTAAAAACTGTTATGGTTATTTTTTGTGATAAGGCTGAAGAAATTTATGAATAAATTATTCAGGAAAAAGAAAGCGAAGCAAGCGGCAATCGCACGACAGACAGTGTGATTGCCAAAGATATATATTATGAGTTGACGTGGGAAGGTTTTAAAGTATTTTATGCGGCTATCACATTGGAGGATAAATTTGGCAGTAAATAGGAAGTATATATTTTCGCTGCTTTAAATACTGCAAAAGTTATGCCTGTACCAGGAACAAAACCCAAATATCTTCCAATGCCATAGTTCCTCTATCGGTTCTTTCTGATGTTTGGGTAACTTCGTTATTTTTGTTTAGCGCTACCAACCAATTTACTATAAAAAATATAAGTTTCTGTTCGGTTCAGTCTGGCAAGATTGTATCCGTTATATTTTCAGTAAAATCCGTAATAATATATTAAGAATTTGTATTTTTAATATATGTGGAGGGACAATAATGGAAACAATCCTGTGCATAGATACTCCGGTGCAGATGATTTCTTGTACCGATACCAACGGAAAAATAACACCAATACGGTTCCGTTTTCGTGACAGGAATGGAGAACTTATTACAATTAATATAGACAAGGTTATTTCGACAGATCAGGAACATGGTTCGCTTGGGGCAAATTTTATCTGCTCGGCATTTCTTTATGGCACGCAGCGGACATTCCGCCTGCGGTATAACTATTATGCCCATGAGTGGCGTATGGCTGGTATTGGCTGTTAACATTCAGCATTATCAAAAAAGGAGCTTTCGATTTCATAAATTTCATTCATCGGAATAACGGTTCCGTTCTCCAAGATGATCTGATGCCTGATGTCCTCTATTTTTTCGATAGTTCCCGTTATGGTGATATAGGAACCGCCTTCTTTTTTTGCATCAGGAACGAAATATGTGATGCGAACCTGCGGCTTTCGCATAAGCTGCTCCCTGATGAGCTGTAAATGCTCATTCAGTTCTTCTTTCCGGATTTCGTCAAGTTCCATTCTGTTATCCGTCAGTCGCGCTGTTTCCATAACAGCTTCATTATGTCCGGTCAGTGCGGCAAAAGGCAAAAATTGGGCAGCTCTGTCCAAAGCCGGCATTTTTGGATGTTTTGTGGATTCATGGCGTGGCAGATTGATGATATCATCATATTTTCCCATTATGCACGATGCCCTCCAATCTGATTATTTCTTTGCGTGCCTGTTGCGCCTTCCTCTAAGTTTATGCCTTTTAAGATGGCATTTTTTCCGAATTTCTTTTTTACGGATAAAACGGCTTCCTGCAGAGCACGTTCTTTTTTCATTTTTGCCTCATCTTCCTGTTTCTGCTTTTCCAATGCCTCATAATCGGTAAACAAATCCATTTGGATAAAATTCTCCTGTTTGTTTATGCGGACAGCAGTTTCATCAATCAGATGATTTACAGTTATGGTAATCCGCCGTATCAGCAGATTTTTATCAACAATGCGGTCATAGAGTGACATGACTGCATCCAGAATCAGTTTTGTTGAGGAAGAGAACTCGTCCAGATTGACAGTCCCGTGCGCATGTTTTGGGACCTTTCGTCCATAACGGTCTGTGGTGACTTCGCCTTTGTATTTACTGCCGGTTTCCGGATTGGTCAGGTTTTCAATATCATATCCGATCGTAAGCACTATCTGATTCGTAACAAGGTGCTTTTCTACCAAACCAAGCACAAGCAGGTCTGTCATTTCTTTAACAATAAGTTTGGCCTTTGTGGAATCATAAGGGCATTGGAGTACCTGGCCGGAACATAAACTGTTTGTTTCCGGCTTGTATTGCTTGATAAGGTTAATTGTTGTGGGCTCCCATCCCCATGCGTGGTCTATCAGGAGCTCCGCGTTGACGCCAAACAGCTTGTAAAGCAGGTCTTCATTATAATAATTCTTCTCATTACCGATGGAACATCTTGCGACATCACCCATTGTAAACATCCCATGCTCCGCAAGTTTTTTGGCATATCCGCGCCCGACCCGCCAGAAGTCAGTGATTGGCTGGTGATTCCATAAAAGCTCCCTGTATTTCATTTCATCCAACTCTGCAATCCGCACGCCGTTCTTGTCGGGTTCGACATGTTTTGCCACAATGTCCATGGCAATCTTGCATAAATACAGGTTTGTCCCTATGCCTGCAGCGGCAGTGATGCCCGTTTGTACAAGGACCTCCTGTATGATTTTCGCAGCAAGTCCTTTTGCAGAGAGGGAATAGGTTTTCAGGTATGCGGTCACGTCCATAAATACCTCATCAATGGAATATACGTGGATATCTTCAGGTGCAATGTATTTGAGATAGATTTCATAGATTTTTGTGCTGTATTCCATATAATAAGCCATGCGGGGCGGTGCAATAATATAGGACAGGGAAAATTCGGGATGTTCCTGCAGTTCTTTGGCAAAGTAGGATTCGCCCAGAAATTGATGGTTTGGGGCTTTGCTTTTTCGGAAAGTATTTACTTCCCTAACTTTTTGCACCACTTCAAACAGCCTTGCCCGTCCTGATATGCCGAGTGACTTTAAGGAGGGGGAAACCGCAAGACAAATGGTCTTTTCTGTCCTTGATGCGTCTGCCACTACGAGGTTTGTGTCCATAGGGTCAAGCTGCCGTTCGACACATTCAACGGAGGCGTAAAAGGATTTCAGGTCAATTGCAATATAGATATGGTTGTTTTCCATGTTTTATGCTCCCTTGTCAATTTTATCAATGAATTATCTGCCTTATCATTCTCTACTGTTTTTGTTAAATTAATCTTATCATAACATTATTTGTATTGCCATAGCTGCTGTGTGTCAACAAATAAGAATTTTTCTTTTTGTTCAACAAAACAAAACAAAATAAAATAAAATATTATTTCCATATCAATATGTGATATACTGTTGTAAAGATTATGGAACAAAAATATGGCACGGGAGCATCGGAGAAAGAAGGATTGTATGAAAAGAAAAACAAAACTTTATATACTTATTGTTATGATATGTATAGTGTTTATATTTTGTGTAAAAAAAACAGTTCATAAAACACAGGATGAGGTTGCAGAAGTTGTCGAAGAAAATTGTGAAACAACGGATTTTGAGTTAACATATCAATTATTAAATCAGAAGCTGTTTGGAAGAGATGCTATACAGTGGCTTGATGATTCATTGAAGCAGGAAATATTCCTGTATTCAGAAGAAGTAAAAGGAGAGTTTGTAGAGGTACAAAATGAGGAAAGTATGTTTCCGGCAGAATTAATAAATTTATTGGAGAAAATGATTTATCAGTCTCTTGACAGCAGCTTACAGAAATTTTCATGGGAGGAAATACAAAAAAGTATCTATTTTAAGACAATAGAGGAACTTGGAGGAGAAAACTTTGAACTGGACTTAGAAGAAATGAAGAACATATTTTCGTCAGTAAAAGAAATCACTGAAGTGGAAGATGTCTATGATGCATATAAATTAG
The DNA here is from genome assembly GCA_910577115.1 of uncultured Lachnospiraceae bacterium. GTDB lineage: Bacteria > Bacillota > Clostridia > Lachnospirales > Lachnospiraceae > COE1. Next base: position 54,537 of record CAJTMC010000005.1, on the reverse strand, counting down.
TCAGTGGTGAAATAAATTGTCAAAATATATTTCATTTTCATATGACTGATAATCAGGACAATTATGTTTTTGTTATAGGTTCTGGTGGTTCGGTCGGAGTAGTAAGTGTTCGGCTGACAGAACGAATAAATGATGAATTTATTGTAATCAGTGAGTTTCAGACACAGAATTCAGGATATGGTATGGTAATTCAGTTTAATGATGATTTTTACTATATTTTTCTAGAGTATAATTATGTGCTTAAAAACTATGACGGAGTCCGTATTTATAAGTTGGGAGATAATTCTGAACAGGAAAATCTAAAGATTAAATATATTCCCTATAATTATATATGGGAAAATATTTATAATACACCAGAAGGAGCAGAATTAGATACTTATTTGGAAAGCATAAGAGAAGATATCACATCTGACAGGTTTTTAGAAAATGGAAAAGCAGATGGAGGAGCTGTCTACTATGAAGATGAAGAAAAAGCACAAGATTTTATAATTCCGGAGAATTGTGAGAAATATTGGGACAATGAGTATTATTGGATCGATTTTGCGAACATAGGGGTTCCTGTATATATGAGGAAGTCGGAGTTTATTTCATCAAATTATAATACAAAATGGCATTTAAAAAGCTCGTTTTATATACAGAATCCTAAGGATAATTCAATCAGCGAACTGGACAAACTGGAAATTGGATATTCGGCTTCGCCTCCAAATGAGGTGGCGTTGGTTCAGATGTGGTTTAAAGAGATGGGGAAAAGTGTCTATACATGCTGCCTGTATCATGTATCTGATTATAATTATGTGCTGAATATTGTTCTGCTGGAGGGAGATGAGATCACCAGAATAAGAACGGATATGATTTGTCCGCAGAGGAATTTTATTTTAACTGAAGGGGAGGTGTACCATTATTAGTGTTAATGGTATATTAAAAAGTTCTAATAATAAAAATAGTGAAAAAAGGCAGGTATAATAAAAAGGATATGCATGAAAAATAATGGAAGCAAGATTTGGATAAGTATATTTATAGTACTTATCTTATTACCGGTGGGGTGTTGGAACATTGTAATGCGATTGAGAATGACACCTCTTATGAAAGATATCATTTTCAGGTATATGATAATAAGAATTTTGAAACAATTATATACAAATATGATGTTCAAGCTGAAACAGTAAATGAAATAGGAAGAGTTGCTGGATATTTTCACAATTGTAAGATTAATAGTAAAAAAAGATGTATTTTAAAGGCAGGATGGAATAAAACATTCAGTAGTTATTCTTCATATTCATCAGGATGAGATAAAAGTGGAAATTATTATTACTATATAGAACATTATATAAAATTATTTAGTAGCAGTGATACCGGAATTAAAGTTTATAACTTGCAAACAAAAAAGAGTCAATGTATTTATTTGCATCGAAATGCACCAGCAACTACCATTTATGAATTTATAAGAAATGAATAAAGTGTTGCTAAATGGTACTTGCATGGGGTGTGTAAATTTGGGAGAAAAAGTTAGCAGCAGTCGGGTTTATATAAAATTGAAAAAGGCGTTGTGTACACACAAATATTTTGTGAAAATGCAACGCCTTTTTCCGGTTTTTTACACCTGATAAATTTCCATATCATCATTATAAAGCTCTATAATACGCTGGATTCTTTCCGTAGGTGTTGACACGATTTCCATGGAAAGGTCATGGTTCATAAAGTTAATAATAGACGCCAAAAACTTACTCATATCAGCCTCCATATAATAAGGCTTTGTTAACAGTTCCGGCGGACGGTAGCTTAAATTGGTAGTGATTACCTTGTCAAACACTCCGTCCTCATATGCTTTGTCAAAAGCGGCAAGACCGTTTGTAAACAAACCAAAGGTCGTGCAGATAAATACACGCTTTGCCTTCATCGCCTTTAGCTGTCTTGAGGTGTCAATCATACTGTCGCCGGACGAAATCATATCATCAATAATAATAATATCCTTACCCTCAATATCATTTCCCAAAAACTCATGCGCGACAATCGGATTTTTTCCGCCGACAATCGTTGAATAATCGCGGCGCTTGTAAAACATACCCGTATCAGCGCCGATAACGCTTGAAAAATAAATGGCACGGTCAAGTGCACCCTCGTCAGGTGAAATAACAATAATGTGCTCCTTGTCCAGCACCAAATTTTTTTCGGAGCGCAGAAGCGCCCGTGTAAACTGATAGTGCGCCGTAAAGTTGTCAAAGCCTGTCAGGGGAGCTGCATTTTGTATTCTCGGATCATGGGCATCAAATGTAATAAAATTGCTGACTCCCATGTGTGAGAGCTCCTCAAAAGCATATGCGCAGTCAAGGCTTTCTCGTCCTGAACGCCTATGCTGGCGTCCCTCGTACAAAAAGGGCATAATGACATTGACACGGTGTGCTTTGCCGTTTGTTGCGGCAATGACACGCTTTAAATCCTGATAATGGTCGTCAGGAGACATATGGTTAACATAACCTTGCATTTTGTAGGTCAGACTGTGGTTGCACACATCAACAAGAATAAACAAATCCTTACCGCGCACGGTTTCCGCCAAAATCGCTTTTCCCTCTCCGCTGTTAAAACGCGGGGTAGAGAAACTGAAAAGGTAATTGTCTTCCACATATCCCTGAAATGCAGGATCATTGGTATAAGCATTGTTTTCTCTGTGGCGGTAATCGACAAGATACTCGTTTACCTTGCTGCCAAGTTCTGCTGCACTGTCTAAAACCATAAGCTTTAGGGGCGCTACAGGCAGAGCATTCTTAAGTTCATCTAAATGGGGCATTTTTTTGTTCCTTTCTGTGAATATTAAAAATCACTAATTATATTTTATAACATTCAGGTAGTGACACGTCAAGAAAATTCTAGTATAATTGAGCATGATTAACAACAAAAAATTGATTATGGAAACGGATTCAGAGGGAAAGCGGCGGATGAAAAAGCAGCATTTGCATATCGTAGAGAAAGTGGAAGCGGGAAGCATTGCAGAGGAATTGGAAATTGAGGCAGGCGATGTGCTTCTTGAAATAAACGGAAATAAAATAGAGGATATTTTTGACTATCAGTATCATGTGCAGGACGAGTACATTGAAGTGCTGATCCGGAAACAATCGGGCGAGGAATGGCTTCTTGAAATTGATAAAGACTATGATGAGGATTTGGGCATCAGCTTTGAAAACGGACTTATGGACGATTATCGGTCATGCCATAATAAATGCATTTTCTGTTTTATCGACCAAATGCCAAAGGGAATGCGGGAAACGCTCTATTTTAAAGATGATGACTCAAGACTTTCGTTTTTGCAGGGGAACTATGTGACGCTTACAAACATGTCCGATGGAGATATCGAGCGCATCATAAAGTACAACCTTTCACCAATCAACGTGTCCTTTCAGACGACCAATCCGGAGCTTCGCTGCAAAATGCTCAACAACCGTTTTGCCGGCGAGGCGCTGAAAAAGGCATGGAGACTTGCGCAGGCGGGCATCACCATGAATGGGCAGATTGTACTCTGCAAGGGGGTAAACGACGGGGAGGAGCTTGAGCGAAGTATCCGCGATTTGTCGCAATATCTGCCAAATCTCGAGAGTGTGTCCGTTGTTCCGGTAGGGCTTTCGAAGTTTCGGGAGGGACTTTATCCTTTGGAGCCGTTTACAAAGGAGGATGCAAAAAAAGTGCTTGGCATCATTCATAAGTGGCAGGAAAAGCTTTATCCGCAGTTTGGCATGCATTTTGTCCATGCAAGCGACGAGTGGTATATTTTAGCAGAGGAGGCGCTTCCGCAGGAAGAACGTTATGACGGATATCTGCAATTGGAAAACGGTGTAGGCATGATTCGGCTTTTGGTGGACGAGTTTGCAGATGCGCTTGCGGCTGCAAAGCAGGACAAAAAGCGTATTACAGCAATGGGAGAAAGATCTGTCTCGATTGCTACGGGAAGGCTTGCATATCGTTTTATCAAAGAAATGGCAGATGCGCTTATGGCGGAATTCCGGAACGTTCACATCATGATTTACCCTATCAGAAATGATTTCTTTGGAGAAATGATTACGGTGTCGGGACTGCTTACGGGACAGGATTTAAGAGCGCAGCTGACAGGGCAGGATTTGGGAGAACGGCTGCTTTTGCCGCAGAATATTTTAAAGAGCACAGACCCCGTATTTCTTGATGATGTGACCGTTGAAGCGCTTGAAAAAGCTTTACAAGTTCCGATAGATATTGTAAAATCAAGCGGAAAGGATTTTGTTGACGCAATATTATATCACCATATTTGAAATACTTGTGCCATGCCGCCCCCGACACAAACATACCATGAAAATGGGCATAAGTATAGGATGCACACATGCAGCACGCTGCATGACGCATGTACGCGCAGTGCTGTTGCTAAGATTTTATTTTCATATTGAGAAATGGAGCATATAGAATGGAAAAAAGCAGTAAGAAACCGATTGTCGCTGTGGTTGGACGGCCCAATGTAGGAAAATCCACCTTGTTTAATGCGCTTGCAGGTGAAAAAATTTCAATTGTCAAGGATACGCCCGGCATTACAAGGGACAGGATTTATGCGGACGTCAGCTGGCTCAATTGGAACTTTACGTTGATTGATACAGGCGGAATCGAGCCAGACAGTAAGGACATTATACTTTCACAGATGCGCGAGCAGGCACAGATTGCGATTGATACGGCAGATGTGATTGTTTTTATCGTTGATGTGAAACAGGGACTTGTGGACGCTGACGCAAAGGTAGCGGACATGCTAAGACGCAGCCGTAAGCCGGTGGTGCTTGTGGTAAACAAGGTAGACAGCTTTGCAAAGTATGAGGCGGACGTCTACGAATTCTACAATTTGGGCATCGGTGAGCCGCATGCGGTTTCTGCGGCAAACAAACTGGGATTTGGAGAGATGCTTGACGCCGTGACCGATTTGTTTGACAAGGAGGCGATTGACGCAGAAGAGGACGACAGGCCTCGCGTTGCAATCGTTGGAAAGCCCAATGTGGGAAAATCTTCGATTATCAACAAGATTACAGGAGAGAACAGGGTGATTGTATCCGAAATCGCCGGCACGACAAGAGACGCGATTGATACGGAAATCAAGTATAACGGCAGAGAGTACGTATTTATTGATACGGCAGGTCTGCGCAGAAAGAATAAAATTAAGGAAGATTTGGAACGCTTTATGATTATCCGTACAGTCAGCGCGGTAGAGCGCGCTGACGTGATCATTTTAATGATTGACGCGACGGAGGGCGTGACAGAACAGGACGCCAAGATTGCAGGCATTGCCCATGACAGAGGGAAAGGCATTATCGTGGCGGTAAACAAGTGGGATGCGATTGAGAAGGACGACAAGACGATTTACCGTTTTACGGAGAAGGTGCGCAATACGCTTTCTTTTATGACGTACGCGGAGATTGTTTTTATTTCGGCAGTTACAGGCCAGAGAATCGGAAAGTTGTTTGAAACTATTGATATGGTCATTGAAAATCAGTCGCTGCGCATATCGACCGGCGTAGTCAACGAAATTGTTACGGAGGCAGTGGCGCTTCAGCAGCCGCCTTCCGACAAAGGCAAGCGGCTGAAGATTTATTATACGACGCAGGCAGGTGTCAAACCGCCGACGTTTGTTGTTTTTGTCAATGACAAGGAGCTGATGCACTTTTCATACACCCGGTACCTTGAGAATAAAATCAGGGAGACATTCGGTTTTAAGGGAACGCCGCTGAAATTTATCATCAGAGAGCGAAAGGACGACAGATAATGTACGCTTTTTGCTGTCAGGAATTTGCAGGCTGTATGGAAAAGGGAGATTTTTTATGATACGTTTGGTATGTTTATTAATCGGTTATGTGTTTGGCTGCTTCCAGACTTCATATATTTACGGAAGACTGCATGGAATTGATATCAGAAAATACGGGAGCGGAAATGCCGGCACGACAAACTCGCTGCGCGTCTTGGGAAAAAAGGCGGGCGCGGTTGTGCTGCTTTGCGATATGTTAAAGACGGGGCTTGCGATTGTGCTTGTAAGGCTTTTGTTTCGGGAGCAGTATGGGGATATTTTGTATCTTTTGGCAATGTATACCGCAGCAGGCAGCACGCTGGGACATAATTTTCCGTTTTATTTAGGATTTAAGGGCGGAAAAGGGATTGCATGCATGGTGGGAATTGTGTTCTTTTTTCATCCGTATCTGCTGCTGCCGCAGGCGATTGTATTCTTTACCATATTTTTTATCACGCATTATGTATCGCTTGGCTCGTTAGTGGGTGAATTACTGCTTGTCACGGAAATCATTGTGTTTGGACAGTTGGGCGTATTTGGAATGTCCCAGTTGGCATTGAATGAGCTTTATATTGTGACTGCGCTTATGGCTGTCCTTGCATTTTGGGAACACAGGGCAAACATAAAACGGCTGTTGCACAAGGAGGAACGCAAGACATATTTAACGAAAAAAATGAAAAGTAAGCTGAGAAAGGAACATGATTAAAAAATGGCGAAAATAGGGATCATCGGTGCGGGAAGCTGGGGAATTGCATTATCTGTGCTTCTGCACAACAACGGGCACAGTATCACGATATGGTCAGCATTGGAAAAGGAAATCGAAATGTTAAACCGCGAACATGAGCAGAAGGAGAAGCTGCCGGGAGTAAAGCTTTCCGAAGAGATGTGCTTTACGACAAGCCTTGCGCAGGCAATGGAGGGAAAGGACATCCTTGTACTTGCAGTTCCGTCGTCGTTTACAAGGAGCACGGCACATCTTATGAAGGAATACGCGGCTGTGAATCAGATTATTGTGAATGTGGCAAAGGGAATTGAGGAAACAACACTTATGACGCTTTCACAGGTTATTGAGGACGAGATTCCGCAGGCTGATGTCGCTGTGCTGTCAGGCCCGTCCCATGCGGAGGAGGTCGGAAGAGGCATTCCCACAACGATTGTGGTGGGTGCAGGGACAAAGAAAACAGCCGAGTATATCCAAAACGTGTTTATGAGTGATGTGTTCCGCGTTTATACAAGTCCTGATGTGCTTGGCATTGAGCTTGGCGCAGCGTTAAAAAATGTCGTTGCGCTTGCAGCCGGTATTGCGGACGGACTTGGATACGGTGATAATACGAAGGCAGCATTAATTACGCGCGGTATTGCCGAAATCGCAAGGCTTGGCATTGCAATGGGCGGAAAATTTGAGACTTTTTGTGGTCTTTCCGGTATCGGCGATTTGATTGTTACCTGTGCAAGTATGCATAGCAGGAACCGGCGTGCAGGAATTCTCATTGGAAAGGGCAAGACAATGGAGGAGGCAATGGACGAGGTTAACATGGTGGTAGAGGGTGTCTTCTCGGCAAAAGCTGCGATGGGACTTGCAAAGAAGTATGATGTGGAGCTTCCGATTATCGAGCAGGTCAATGAAGTGCTCTTTCACAAAAAGAATGCCGCTGAGGCAGTTAAGGACTTAATGCTTCGGGACAAGAAAATAGAATTAATTGGCGATGCAGAATGGAATGAATAAGAGAAAGGTATGGTTATCAAAATGGAAAATACAGCGTTTAGCAGTACGCAGGATTATGTGGCAAGCGAGGAGCTTTTGGCAAGCGTCAATGTAGCAATTGCGTTAAAAAAGCCTCTTTTAATCAAGGGAGAGCCGGGAACGGGCAAGACGATGCTTGCACAGGCAGTTGCAAATTCCCTTGGAAAGCGATTGATTATATGGAACGTAAAGTCAACGACAAAGGCGCAGGACGGCTTGTATATGTATGATACAATCCAGCGGTTATATGACGGACAGTTTGGCGAGGAGGGCGTTGACGATATCGCAAGATATATCAAGCTTGGAAAGCTTGGGGAAGCGTTTGAGAGCGATGAGCAGGTGGTGCTTTTGATTGACGAGATTGACAAGGCGGATTTGGAGTTTCCGAATGACCTTCTGTGGGAGCTTGATCAAATGGAGTTTTATATCCATGAGACAAAGCGCACGGTCAAGGCAAAGCACAGACCGATTGTGATTATTACCTCAAACGCGGAAAAGGAACTGCCGGACGCATTTTTGAGAAGATGTATTTTCCACTATATTGATTTTCCCGACGAGGCGCTTATGGAGGAGATTATCAGGACACATTATCCGGATGTGGAAGAAAACCTGATGCGCAATGCAATGCAGGTGTTTTATGATATTCGTGCGCAGCGCGATATTCGTAAGAAGCCGAGCACTTCGGAGCTGATTGACTGGATTAATGCGCTTCAAATCGGAGGAATTCCCGCGGATACGCTGCGCGAAAGGCTTCCGTTTGTGGGTGTTGTCGTAAAGAAGGACGAGGATTTGGCAACCGTTAAAAATATGAAAAATATTTAAGCTTTCATATAGAAAATTCGTATCAGAAATGTGCTGATTTGATATCTGTTTAATTAGAGGGACGCGAATGTTTTCAAAATTTTTCTATACTTTAAAAAATAAGGGGCTTGATGTGACGCTCAGCGAGTGGCTGACGCTTCAGGACGCGCTCGATAAGGGGCTTTGCGAAAGCTCGCTTACACAGTTTTACTATGTGGCAAGAATGATTTTGGTCAAAAGTGAGACGGAATTTGATAAATTTGATATGGCGTTTGAGGAGTGCTTTAAAGGCATTATGAGCGAGAATGAAATCGGCAAAAACATGCTTGCATGGCTTGATAAGCCCGAGATGAGCGAGCTGCTCCACGAGGAGGAAAAGCACTGGCTCAATCAGATTGAGGAAATCCATGTGGATAAGGACGACGTGGAGGAGAAGTTTAAGGAGCGTCTCAAGGACCAAAACGAGGAGCACAACGGCGGTAATTTTTGGATTGGAACAATGGGAAAGACACAGTTTGGAAATACGGGCGGAAATGTGGGCGGCGTGCGTGTGGGCGGCGCGACAGGCTATCAGTCGGCGTTTGCTGTAATCGGCGCGCGAAAATACAAGGATTTCCGCGATGACAAGGTGATTGACAATCGGCAGTTCCAAATGGCGCTGCGGCGTCTTCGCCAGTTTTCCACAAAGCTTGACATTCCAAAGACAGAGCTTGACATCGACACGACGATTGACAAGACCTGCAACAACGGCGGGTACCTGCAAATCGAAATGATGCGTCCGAGAAAGAACGCCGTAAAGCTGATGCTTTTGATGGATTCGGGCGGCACGATGATTCCTTATACAAGGCTGATGAATGACTTGTTCCAGTCGGTTAATAAGTCCAACCATTTTAAGGACGTCAAGGTTTATTATTTTCATAATTGCATCTATTCCAAACTGTATAAGACGCCGGAGTGCGAAAACGGCGACTGGATTGACACGGAGTGGCTTTTTCGCAATGCGGACAGTGATTACAAGGTGATTATTGTCGGGGACGCGGCAATGGCTCCGGAGGAACTGTATTCGGATACCGGAAATTACAGGGGGCCAAACGGTGGTCTTTCCGGCTATCAGTGGCTGCAGCTGGTAAAGCGCCACTATAAAAAGGTTGTTTGGATGAACCCGAAAATGGCGGCGGGAAGAGCGCCGTGGAGGGAAGCGGAGACTGCCGTAAAGGAGATTTTCCCGATGTATAAGCTCACGGTGAAGGGGCTGAACGAGGCAATGGTTAAGCTGATGGTAAACCGATAAACGCAGGCTGCAATTTTCTGACAGAGGAAAAAGAACCGTTATGGTTCTTTTTTTGTCCAATCCTGCATAAGCTTAACTAGATTGAAACAAAACGTATTTATGGCGAACATCGTCATGATGATATTCGTCATGAAAAAAGGAAAGGGGAAAATATGAGCAAGCTTGATGCAAGTCAGGAATTTAATTTATACAGAGATATCAGTCAGCGTACGGGAGGAGAAATTTATGTGGGGGTAGTGGGGCCTGTCAGAACAGGAAAGTCCACATTTATCAAACGTTTTATGGATTTAATGGTTATTCCGCATATGGAAAACGAGCATGAGCGTTCGAGAACCTTAGATGAGCTTCCGCAGAGCAGCGGCGGAAAAACGATTACGACGACAGAGCCGAAGTTTATCCCGAAGGAGGCGGCGGAGATTGAAATCAGCGACGGCATTAACGTGAAGGTACGGCTGATTGACTGCGTTGGCTATATGGTGGAAGGCGCGGCAGGGCATATGGAGGAGAATGAGGAACGGCTTGTCAAAACACCGTGGTTCCCCAATGAAATTCCGTTTACGCAGGCAGCCGAAATCGGCACGAGAAAAGTCATCCAGGAGCATTCCACAATCGGAATTGTCGTTACGACCGATGGCAGCTTTGGCGAGATACCGCGTAACGCTTATCGGGAAGCGGAAGAGCAGACGATTTTGGAGTTAAGCCGTATCGGGAAGCCCTTTATCGTCCTTGTCAATACGACAAAGCCCTACGGTGAAGAAGCGAAAAGCGTTGCCGCGGAGCTTGGGAAAAAATATCAGGTGAAGGCAATTCCGATTAATATTGACCAGCTAAAGCGCGAAGATATCACGATGCTGTTGGAGCAGGTGATGTACGAATTTCCAGTGTCGGCAGTGGAATTTTATACACCGAAATGGATGGATATCATGTCAATGGATAATCCGATGAAGAAGGAAATTGTAGAGAAACTCAAGGAAATCATGGAAAATATCCGTACGGTGCGCGACCTTATGGAGAAGGACGTCTGTGCGCTTCTTGAAAAGGACAGCGAGTATATTAAGCGCTGCAAATATGACAATATCAATATTGCGGACGGTTCGGCATCGTTACTGCTTGACGGTGATACGAAGTATTATTATGAGCTTTTGAGTTCAATGACAGGGGAGAACATTAAGGGAGAGTATCAGCTGATGCAGCTTTTGGCGAGTCTTGCAGATATGAAGAAGGAGTATAAAAAGGTACTGAATGCTTTGGAGAGCGTGCGGCAGAAGGGGTATGGAGTTGTGACGCCGGAGCGCGATGAAATTACGCTTGAGAATCCTACCCTGATAAAGCATGGAAATAAATACGGCGTAAAGATCAAAGCACAAAGTCCGTCCATTCATATGATCAAGGCAAATATTGAGACAGAAATTGCGCCGATTGTCGGAACGCAGCAGCAGGCGCAGGATTTGATCAGCTACATATCAAATGCCGAAACGTCTAAAGAAGGCATATGGGAGACGAATATTTTCGGAAAGACCGTGGAACAGCTTGTCAATGACGGAATTACCGGTAAGGTTTCCATGATTGGCGAGGAAAGCCAGATTAAGCTTCAGGATACCATGCAGAAGATTGTCAATGATTCTAATGGCGGAATGGTTTGTATTATTATTTAGGGTTTGTATCGGAAATCAATGCCGCGGCTGCTACGCTGCGGCATTGATTTTCTGCTATTCAATTCTACTCTTTGATCTTGTCCAATTCTGTAAGATTTACACCGGCAACCATTAACAATGCTTTCAGCGCAATATATTCTTCTTTTAAATTAGCATATGTTTCAACTGCATTTTCTTTTTTTGCTAATATCATATTTTTTTGGACTTTTGCAAAATCTTCGATTGCTTTTTGTGCTATTTCTAAATCATTAGGCATGAAACCACCTCCTAATTTTGAAATACAATTTGTATCATGTTCAGCATAGCATAATTAAGCTGCAAAGTCTATCAGTTTTCTGACGGACAGCCATTTTGTAATGTGATTTTTTTGTTTTTTCCTATTCACGAAGCGGATTTTCTGATATACTAATACAGAGATGAACATGGTTTGTTACAGCTTTGCATGGCTTGGCGCTTGTAACCGGAGGCCGAAGACTAAGCTGTTACCGTGGCTTTGGACAGAAGTATGAAATATCTTGATGAAGTAGGAGGTATGTTACATGAACGAATTATATGAAAAACTCAAAAACTGCTATGACAGCGTACGCGCAAAAACGGACTTTGTGCCGAAGGTGGCGCTGGTGCTTGGCTCGGGGCTTGGTAACTATGCAGACAGTATAAAAATTGTGACGGAAATTGATTATAAAGCTATTGAAGGCTTTCCCGTTTCAACAGTGCCGGGACATGCCGGTAAGTTTATTTTCGGATATGTGGGTGAAGTGCCGGTTGTGTGTATGAAAGGGCGCGTGCATTATTATGAGGGCTATCCGGTGTCGGATGTTGTGCTTCCGACAAGGCTTATGAAGCTTTTGGGGGCGGAAATACTGTTTTTGACAAATGCGTCGGGCGGTATGAATAAGAGCTTTCAGGCAGGTGATTTGATGATGCTGACGGATCATATCGGGATTTTTGCACCAAATCCGCTGATTGGAGCAAATTTAGACGAGCTTGGAACGCGATTTCCGGATATGACAAATGTTTATGACAAGGCTTTACAGGATATCATAAGAACGACGGCGAAGGAGGACGGCATTGATTTGAAGGAGGGCGTGTATGTGCAGCTTACGGGACCATGCTACGAGTCACCGGCGGAAATTAAAATGCTTTCCAATTTTGCAGATGCAGTCGGTATGAGTACGGTTGTGGAAGCGATTGCGGCAAATCATGCAGGAATGAAAATCTGCGGCATTTCGTGTATCTGTAATCTTGCAGCAGGCATGAATCCGACGCCGCTGTCACATAAGGAAGTGCAGGAGGCGGCTGATATGGCTGCAGCAAAGTTCACAAGGCTTGTGACGGATGCAATTTTAAAATTTTAATAAGCAGAGACAGGGGAGAACGGATTTTATGGATAACAGGGAACTGATACGATTAGCACTGGAGGCAAGGGAAAAGGCATATGTGCCATATTCCAAATATATGGTCGGAGCCGCGCTTCTTGCAAAGAACGGGAAGGTATATCAGGGCTGCAACATTGAAAATGCAGCCTATACACCGACGAACTGTGCGGAGCGAACCGCATTTTTTAAGGCAGTGAGTGATGGGGAACGTGAGTTTGTGGCAATTGCGATTGTGGGCGGTTATCAAGGTGCACCAGTGAATTATGCTTATCCGTGCGGCGTGTGCCGGCAGGTGATGATGGAGTTTTGCAATCCGAAGGAGTTTCGTGTGATTACGGCGGTTTCCGAGGACGAATATATGGACAAGACGCTTGCAGAAATGCTTCCGCATGGTTTTGGACCGTCAAGTCTTTAGGCAGAGGGTGTAGCGCGCATGGAAACCATAATTGTTCTCTTAATTATTTATGCCGTGTTTTTGTATGTGATGATACGCGGCGCACACGACGAGAAAAAGAGGAAACAAAAATACAGGGCATATTTGAAAAAACTGTATGGAAGCTTTTCGGAAACGATATGTGATGCACAGGAGCTTGTACGCATTGAGAGCAGCTTTAATCATCTGATTAATGGCAAAACAGCGGACGGCATGATTGACAATATTACGTGGAATGACTTAAATATGGACAGTGTTTTTGCACGCATGAATTATACACAGTCTTCTGCGGGAGAAGAAAAGCTTTACCGGATGCTGAAATGTCCTGCGCTTTCCGATGACGGACAGACAAAATATGTGATGGAAAAACATATCACGTATATGGCGTCAAATGAAACAGTGCGCCTTGATGCACTGATGCTTTTAGACGAGCTTGGAAAGAGCGGAAAATATGCACTTGTTGATTATTTGGATTTTATCAAAGGACTTGGAATCAGAAGCAATGTGAAGCATTATTTATGCATCCTGCTGCTGATTGGTTCTGTTGCGTCTGTTTTTGTTTTTTCCTACATTGGTGTTTTGCTGCTGATAGCAACGGCGTGTATTAATATTGTGACGTATATCAATGAGAAGGGTGTTGCGTCGCCGTATATTACGGCATTTTCTTATATTATGAGAATGCTTGTATGTGCTGACGCAATTGCGGAGCTTGGCCTTGGAGCGGAATTTGAGGATTACACGAATACGCTGAAAAAGAACAGGGAGCAGTTTAAGAGCTTTGAAAAAAATTCGGGTATGGTGCTTAAGCTGAACGCGTCAACAGGCAGCGCGGGCGGAATTTTGTTTGACTATGTGAAAATGCTGACACATATTGATTTAATTCAGTTTCATAAGCTGCTTGGCGTGATCATGCGGCATGAGAAGGATATTTATGAGATTGCAGACAGTATCGGATACCTTGATGCGGTGATTTCCATAGCTTATTTCAGGGCCGCGCTTCCTTATTATTGTGTGCCGTCACTTGCAAACGGAAAAAGCCATATGCTTGTCGTAGAGGACGGTTTTCATCCGTGTATTGAAAACCCGGTTGCAAACAGCATTCGCCAAAGCCGCGGTATGCTCGTCACGGGCTCTAATGCATCAGGCAAATCAACATTTTTAAAGACCGTGGCGATTAATGCAATTCTGGCACAGAGTATAAATACCTGCTGCGCGAGGCTTTATAACGGAAATTATTACAGAGTATATTCATCGATGTCGCTGCGCGACAGCTTAGAGAGCGGTGAAAGCTACTATATGGTTGAAATCAAGGCGATTAAGCGTATTGTGGACGCGGCGCTTTTCGATAGCCCGAATCCGCTTTTGTGCTTTGTTGATGAGGTGCTTCGCGGAACGAACACCGTGGAGCGGATTGCCGCGTCGGTGCAGATTTTAAAGAGGCTCTCACAAAAGGGAGTCTACTGCTTTGCGGCGACGCACGATACGGAGCTGACACATTTGCTTGACAAAGTGTATGATAACTGCCATTTTGAGGAGGAGGTAAGAGACGGAGACGTGCTGTTTTCTTACCGGCTTTTGAAAGGACGAGCGCATACACGCAATGCGATACGGCTTCTTGAGATTATCGGTTTTTCGGAGGACATTATCAAAAAGGCTGATGCAATGGCGGGCTGCTTTTTAAGAACGGGAGAATGGAGTGTAAAGGACGGCGTTCTTTAGAAAATGAGAGGAAAGAGGAATGTTTGTAAAAATTTTTACCGATGGTGCGGCAAGGGGAAATCCGGAAGGTCCCGGCGGATATGGAACGGTTTTACAGTATATTGACTCAAAAGGTCAACTCCATGAGCGGGAGTTTTCTGCGGGCTACAAAAAGACTACAAACAACCGTATGGAGCTTATGGCGGTGATTGTAGGGCTTGAGGCGCTCACAAAGCCCTGTGATGTGGAAATCATATCCGATTCCAAATATGTTACGGATGCCTTTAACCAGCACTGGGTTGAAGGGTGGCTGAAGCGGAACTGGAAAAACAGCGCGAAGCAGGAGGTTAAAAACATTGACCTTTGGCAGCGCCTTTTGCGTGCAAAGCAGGCGCATAAAGTTAAGTTTACATGGGTGAAGGGGCATGCGGGACATCCCGAAAATGAGCGGTGCGATACACTTGCCACCACAGCGGCGGATAGTCCCGACAAAGGCAGCCTGCTGGAGGATGTTGTAGGGGAAATTGTGTTATAGCGCTGCCTGTTTTTCATGTGTAAACTGTTTCCGGACGGAGAAAAATATGAAAAAGGTATTGTCTGTATATTTAAAACCTTATTACGGGCGTATGCTGATAGGGTTTATTATTAAATTTGCAGGCACAATCATGGATTTGTGCCTGCCTTGGATTTTGGCGTATATGATTGATACGGTGATTCCCCAAAGTGAGAAAAACCGCATTTACATATGGGGGCTGGTGATGCTTGTGTGCTCAATACTGGCGCTTACTTTTAACGTACTGGCAAACCGCATGGCTTCTAAGGTGGCAAGGGATACAACGGAAGCGATACGCCATGACTTGTTTGCAAAAACCATGTGGCTTTCCAATGCAAGAACAGACGAAGTCACAAAGCCTTCACTGATATCAAGGCTGACAACGGACACCTACAATGTTCATCAGATGCTTGGCAGAGTTCAGCGGCTTGGTGTTCGTGCGCCTATTTTAGTAATTGGCGGCATTCTTGTGACGCTGACGCTTGATCCGGTTTTGACGCTTGTGTTAGTGTCCGTAATGCCGGTAACGACTTTTGTGACATATTACTTTTCAAAGAAGAGTATTCCGATGTATCACGCGCTGCAAAAAGCGGTGGACCAATTTGTCCGCCTGCTGCGGGAGGACATTGCCGGTATTCGTGTGATTAAAGCGCTTTCTAAAACCGACTATGAGAAGAAAAAATATGATGCGCTGAATCAGGAAGTCGTCACGCTTGAAAAAAAGGCAGATGTCACAATGGCGATTGTCAATCCTGCCACAAATTTATTTTTGAATCTTGGAATTGTGTTTGTTGTGCTTGCCGGAGCATACAGGGTTCATCAGGGATATTCCGAGGTCGGCAAAATTCTTGCTTTTCTCACCTATTTTACCATTATTTTAAATGCTATGATTAATATTTCAAAGATGTTTGTCATTATTTCCAAAGCGGTTGCTTCGGCAAACCGGATTATGGAAATTATTGACGTGTCGGACGATATGGTGTTAAAACGGTACGAAAAAACAAAGAAGGACGAAGCATACATCCGGTTTGAACATGTGACGTTTTCCTACAAAACAGGTGCGCATGTTTCCGGAAAAGAAGCAGAACCGAACCTGACCGATATCAGTTTTTCACTGAAAAAGGGGGAAACGCTTGGCATTATCGGGGCAACGGGAGCGGGAAAAAGTACGGTTGCCGCGCTTTTAATGCGCTTTTATGATGTGGCTGAGGGAGATATTTACATTGAAGGTGAGAATATCTGTGCGATGCCGGCAGGCAGGCTTCGTGAGCGGTTTGGCGTTGTTTTTCAGAATGATACGATTTTTGAGGATTCGATTGCTGAGAATGTCCGTATGGGACGGACACTGTCGGAGGAGGCTGTCAGGGAGGCAGTTACGCATGCGAAGGCAAAAGAGTTTGTCGAGGAAGCAGGGCGGGGGTACGACAATCTGATGAATGTCCGCGGGGCGAATTTAAGCGGCGGGCAGAAACAGCGTATTCTGATTGCAAGGGCGTTGGCAGCGCATCCGGACATTCTGATTTTAGATGATTCGTCAAGCGCGCTGGATTACAGGACGGATGCGTCCTTGCGCCATGAGCTGGCAGCGCATTTTGCGGATACGACAAAACTGATTATTGCACAGAGAATTAGCTCCATTATGCATTCGGATCACATTATGGTGCTGGAGGACGGAAAGATAGCCGGCTATGGGACGCATGAAGAGCTGTTGGAGCATTGTGAGATCTATCGGGAAATCAGGGACTCGCAGATGTAATGCTGAAAAATAGTATTTTTCAGCAGACAAATGCGTGCTTATTCATATGCAACAAAAAGCTTACGATTTTGTTATCAGGAATTTGCAGTCTGTTTGGGAATGGAGGTGTGAAATGGCAGAAAAGCAGAAAAAGTACGAAAAGCCGAAGAACCGCAAGGGAACAGTTCTGCGGCTTGGGCGTTATATGATGCAGTATAAATATTGGATGCTGCTTGCTTTTGTGCTGACAATTGCAAGCAATCTGCTTTCCCTTATGGGGCCGATGCTTTCCGGATATGCCATTGATGCGATTGAGCCGGGGGTTGGCAATGTTGATTTTGCGCGTGTATTTTATTATGCGGCGCTTATGGTTGTTTTTTATCTGATTTCTTCCGTATTATCGTATGTTCTTTCCATTTTGATGATCCATATCAGCCGCAAGGTAGTATATAAAATGCGCGATGATGTGTTTACGCATCTCATGGAGCTTCCGGTTGGATATTTTGACACGCATCAGACGGGGGATATTATCAGCCGTATTTCTTATGATATTGATACGGTCAATACTTCGCTTGCAAATGATTTGGTGCAGATTTTAACGACGCTGATTACAGTGCTTGGGGCATTTGCCATGATGGTTGCCATTTCTCCAAAGCTTGTTCTGGTTTTTGCGTTTACGGTGCCGCTTTCGACGCTGCTGACAAAACTGATTACGGGAAAAACCCGTCCGCTATTTCGGCTGCGTTCCCGGAAGCTGGGGGAACTGAACGGTTTTGTGGAGGAAATGATTTCGGGACACAAGACGCTGAAGGCGTATCATCAGGAAGAGAATACGATTCAAAAGTTTGACGGGAAAAACGAGGAAGCAGTAGAGGCATATTACAGGGCGGAATATTATGGGAGCGTGGTAGGTCCTACCGTAAATTTTATCAATAATTTATCGCTTACTTTGGTCAGTGTATTTGGTGCGCTGCTATTCCTTGCAAATCAGATGAGCATTGGCAGCATTTCTTCGTTTATTCTGTATTCAAGGAAATTTTCGGGGCCGATTAATGAGGCGGCAAATATTATGAGTGAGCTGCAGTCCGCACTTGCGGCGGCAGAGCGCGTGTTTTGCACGATTGATGAACCTGCGGAGAAACCGGACAGAGAGAATGCGGCAGAGCTTTGTCATGTAAAGGGCGATGTTTTGCTGGAAAATGTGCGTTTTGGATATACAAAGGAACAGGTAATTATCAAGGGACTGAATCTGCACGCTGCATGTGGAAAGTTGGTTGCTATTGTGGGACCGACCGGAGCCGGAAAGACGACGCTGATTAATTTGCTGATGCGTTTTTATGATGTGCAGGAGGGGAATATTTTTATTGACAATCACGAAATCTGCGGTGTTACGCGTTCCAGCCTGCGAAAAGCATATGCAATGGTTTTACAGGATACCTGGCTTTTTCAGGGGACTGTTTTTGAAAACATTGCATATGGAAGGCAGGGGGCAACGAGGGAGGATGTCATAGCTGCCGCTAAGGCAGCAAAAATTCATTCCTATATTAAACGTCTGCCGCAGGAGTATGATACAATTTTAACAGATGAAGGTGCGAATATTTCAAAGGGGCAAAAACAGCTTTTGACGATCGCAAGGGCAATGCTTTTAGATGCACCGATGCTGATTTTGGACGAGGCGACTTCCAATGTGGACACAAGGACGGAGCAGCAGATTCAGCAGGCAATGCGAAAGCTCATGGAGCATAAGACTTGTTTTGTTATTGCGCACCGCCTTTCCACGATTCAGAATGCGGATGTGATTCTGGTCGTCAATCATGGGGAAATTGTGGAGCAGGGGACGCATGGGGAGCTGATGGAACGGGAAGGATTTTATTATCAGCTTTATCGGGCGCAGTTTGAATAAAACCTTGTACTTTTTTGATTTGCTTAAATTTACAGCATTAATTACACTGTTTAAGTGTCAAATTCCAGGCTTCTGATGAAAATTTCCGCATTTCTATGCATTTCTATGATTACAAATACAGATTGATAATGGACAAGTAATGGTTTATAATAAATCCAAGAGACCACAATCATAAAATATGCAGAAGAGGAAGGAATGTAAGTATATGAAATCTAGTGTGTATGATATCATTTACAGGAATGACAACAATATCAGAAGGATGCTTGAGGAGGATTTACTGTTTTCGGAAACAGGCTTTACCACATTCAGGGATGCGGATGGCGAATTTTGGTATTATTATAAAAAAGCCGGGATTTTAGTGCCGGGACAGCAGTACCTCGACAGAACATACGGGCTGCGGGATGCATTGTCTGAGAACAGGAAGATTAAGGTAGGTGAGGTAGAATGTGACTGCGGTCTGCCCACAGAAGAATGCGCAGAAGATTTTTTCGGGGGATTGAGAAAAATCAGCGCTTGCGACGACTGGAAGGTTGACAGATGTCTATGGGAAATTGTAGGCGAAACCACTACATTATATGATGCCCCAATCAGGATGGTAAGACCGAAACAGTTCATGGACAGGGTAAGCACCCTGAGGTGTGTTTATGTAAAAGACCAGGCGACTGACAGGAGAAATTTTACGAACTTTGATAATTGGGAATATATTGATTCGTATGAGAAAACTCCTAACGGCAAGATTGCTGTGCGGCAGAAGTCCCCGATATCGGAAGCAGAGGCAAGGGTAGAGGAAATGACCATGCAGTGGGAAAGGCTTAGTGCGTCTCCGGTATGGGAAATAAAACCGGAAGAAGCACCAGTCGGGGAAACAATATTCCATACAATCCCGACAGAGGAAACACCGGAAGCAGAACCGGAGAAAACAATGACTGAAAATACAGTAACCGAAGATACAGTAACCGAAGACACAGCGACCGATACGGTTTTGTCAAAGGAATCAGGGCAGGAGGAAGAAGTGTCTGAAGAAGCTGCACTTGGCAAGATAACAGAACAGGAAACAAAGGAAGAGAAAAAACAGGAACAGAGTGCGTCGCAGGAAGCGGCTTCTTCAGAGTGTGTTTCGCCGCAACAGCAAAAGATTTTTAACGACATAAGGGAGCTCCTTGACTGTGACAAGCGAAGGTGCCGTTTGGAATCATATGACGAAAACATGCTATATGACATCAAACGGGGACACTGGGATTTGTTTGGCAGGACGGAAGACGTGGAAATTCCGGAAAAAGGGAAACTGGTGGCGCGGGATCCGAGAAAGGATATCAAAACCGGCATTGTAGGCATTGATTTCGGAACCAAGAGCACCGTTGTCGTGCGACAGGATGATACCAGCGCAATTATACCAATCCGCATCGGGGCAGAGGAACTTTCTGCAGAGCTTCGTGAAAATGATTACGAAAATCCGACAATCATAGAATGTACGGATTTGGACAAATTCATTAAAAAATATTATGAGCAGGACGGAAGACCGGAAACAAGCTGTGACGATTTCTTTGTTTCTTATGACGCATTTAAAGATTACCGCTGCTGTCCGCCCAATGAGTTTTATGCATATTATGCGGATTTGAAACAATGGGCAAACCAGGAAAAAGAAAATGTAGTAATCTGGGATAAGCAAAAGCATGAATACCGGTTCAGCGCCGTTGCATCGGAAGATGAAAATACCATAAACCCGATTGAGCTCTATGCATATTACATTGGCATGTACATCAATAATATGCGCAACGGCATTTATATGAAATACCTGATGTCGTTCCCTGTTGGGTATTCCAAAGAAACAAGGCAGCTGATTGTGTCAAGTTTTGAGCGTGGAATCCGGAAATCGTTCCCGATGTGCATCTTGGAAGATGAAGAATGCATGAAAGATTTCAGTGTCCAGCTGGGAATCAGTGAACCGGCAGCATATGCGGTAACTGCTTTGGAGATGAGCGATTTGGAGCCGGAGGACGAGAATGACAGGTATCGGTATGGTATCTTTGATTTCGGCGGCGGAACGGCGGATTTTGGTTTTGGTATCTGGAGAGGCGCCAGCGAAGAGGAATACGAAGTCGAAGGGTATGATTATGTATTAGAGTGCTTTGGCGCAGACTCCGACGTTACGCTGGGTGGCGAAAAAATTCTCGAATTACTGGCATACGAAGTGTTTAAGAAGAATAAGGGAGAAGCGAGGGCAAAGCGGATTACATGTTCTCTGCCGTATGGGGAAAATGCGTTTATGGGAAGTGAAACCTTGATATCCGATTCTCAAATCGCGCGGCGGAATATGTCCATATTGAAGGAAGAGTTAAGACCTCTGTGGCATCAGGAGGAAAACTGGGAAAAGAAGTATCGTCATGAGGCAGCGGGCGGTGCAGGGTATGAGGAATATATAGAGCCTGCGTTGTATGATATTGACGGGAATATGCTGTCTGATTGCAGATTTGCGATTGATACCCAAAGCTTAATTTCACTGATAAAGGAAAGGATACAAAAAGGCGTCGACGCGTTTTTCAAATGTATGGGCAAGGCGTTCCAAAAGGAAGGCAAGCTTGTGGATTACGACGGGGAAGTGTATATTTTCCTGGCGGGCAATTCCAGCAGATCCATCTTTGTCAAGGAATTGTTTGAAGAAGCAATTAAGAATTATTCCTCAAAGAAGGGAGGCCCCAGTTTTACCCTGTCAGAGCCTATGAATGAGGAAAACGGGGATGAGTATGTGCCCAACGGAAAGACAAGCGTTGCCTATGGTCTGATAAAGAGCAGGGAAGGCAGCTCCATTAAGGTCGAAAAGAACTTTGAAACAGACGCAGAGGAACAGACACGCTTTAAGTATTATCTCGGACGGGAAAGAAGGCGTCATTTTGACTGCAGGCTGTCCCCGGTGGAAACGGAATACGGCACATGGATACGTTTTCAGGGCGCTGCCAAGCGGACGGTGCGTATTTATTACACGACCGACCCTACGGCAGACGTCAGGGAAGAGCCGCCGGTAATCGGCAATATCCCGTACAAGGAGATCACCATTGATCCGCAGAAAGAAGCATATATCTTTATCAGGGCATGTGAGCCTGCCGTAATCGAATATACGGTTGCCTGCTCGGAAGAATCAATCGGCACAGAAGATGAAATTTACAGGATAGAGTTCTAATATTTAGAAGATACAGGATAGATATTGTGCGAAGGCACAAATTCGCATAAAGGAAAGGAGTATGGTTATTAAAATGAAGATGTTATCATTGGAGCAGGAATTGAAAGGAAATACTTATCCCGGAAGGGGAATTGTCATCGGTAAGACGAAGGACGGAAAAAAGGCAGCAATCGCATACTTTATTATGGGTAGGAGTGAGAACAGCAGAAACCGTGTATTTGTGGAGGACGGTGAGGGTATTCGGACGCAGGCGTTTGATCCTTCCAAGTTAAGCGACCCGAGTCTGATTATCTATGCACCCGTTCGTGTACTTGATGACAAGACGATTGTGACAAACGGCGATCAGACGGATACGATTTATGAGTTGATGGGCGGGCAAAAGAAGACCTTTGAACAGGCGCTCAGAACGCGGGAGTTTGAGCCGGATGCGCCAAACTATACACCGAGGATTTCAGGACTGCTCTGTATTAAAAACGGAAATTATAACTACAAGATGTCAATTTTAAAGAGCAATAACGGTAATCCCGACGCCTGCAACCGCTATACGTTTGCGTACAACAATCCCGTAGCAGGTGAAGGACATTACATTCATACGTATATGGGAGACGGAAATCCGCTCCCGAGTTTTGAGGGGGAACCAAAGCTTGTAGACATTCCAAATGATATGGACACGTTTGGCGATATGGTATGGAGCAGCTTAAATGCCGACAATAAGGTATCGCTTTTCATACGGTTTATTGATATTGAGACAGGAAAATATGAAACAAAAGTATACAATAAAAATGTCTAAGAACATCAGCAAAGGAGCAGAGTGCAAAATGAAAGAATTAGAATTAAAATACGGCTGCAATCCGAATCAGAAGCCCTCTAAAATTTACAGGAAAGACGGAGAACTGCCCATTGAAGTATTGAACGGAAAACCGGGGTATATTAATTTTCTTGACGCGTTTAACGGCTGGCAGCTTGTCAAGGAGTTAAAAAAGGCGACAGGACTTCCGGCAGCAACTTCCTTCAAGCATGTATCGCCGGCTGGCGCAGCGGTAGGGCTTCCTTTGAATGAGGTTGAGCGAAAGATTTACTGGGTTGACGACATGGGAGACTTGTCTCCGCTTGCAAGTGCGTATGCAAGAGCGAGAGGCGCAGACAGAATGTCCTCTTTCGGCGATTTTATTTCGCTGTCAGATGTGTGCGATGTCGATACGGCAAAGTTAATCAAGCGTGAGGTATCTGACGGCATTATCGCGCCCGGATATGAGCCGGAGGCGCTGGAACTCTTAAAGGCTAAGAAGAAGGGCAATTATGCGGTTATTCAAATTGATCCCGATTACGTGCCGAATTCTGTGGAAACAAAGGACGTTTACGGCATTACGTTTGAGCAGAGCAGAAACGAACTGGTAATCGATGATGCGTTGTTTGCAAATATCGTAACAGAGAATAAGGAGATTCCCGAACAGGCAAAAATTGACCTTGCGATTGCCATGATTACGTTAAAGTATACACAGTCAAACTCTGTCTGCTTTGTAAAGGGCGGACAGGCAATCGGCATCGGTGCGGGGCAGCAGTCGCGAATCCACTGCACAAGACTTGCAGGAAACAAGGCGGACAACTGGTTTTTGCGCCAGCATCCAAAGGTACTGAATCTGCCGTTTCGGGAAAAAATCGGACGTGCCGACAGGGATAACACGATTGACGTATATATGAGCGATGACTATATGGACGTGCTTGCGGACGGTACGTGGGAGAATTTCTTTACAGAAAAACCGGAAGTGCTTACGAGAGAGGAAAAGCGTGCGTGGCTTGATCAAATGACGGATGTGGCGCTTGGTTCGGACGCGTTCTTCCCGTTTGGCGACAATGTTGAGAGAGCGCACAGAAGCGGTGTTAGATACATCGCACAGCCGGGCGGCTCAATTCGAGACGACAACGTGATTGAGACCTGCAACAAATACCATATGGCAATGTGCTTTACAGGTATTCGGCTGTTCCACCATTAATCAGAAATTGACAGACGCATTGACGGAGATTGTCGGTGCGTCTTTTCTTTAAAAAATAAAAGCGTTAAGGATTGTGAAAAAAATAACAAACAAGGGGTGGCAAAGACGTGATACAGGATTTAAAAGATGTGATTTATCATAATGAGTACAAGGAACAAGGTCCTATAGAGGGAGATTACATAATCTTTGCGAGCGGGCGCAGCGTGTTGGTAAAAAAAGAAAGCGAAACAATCGAATTCCCGCGATTGGAAGAAATTAATTCGGAAATGGTTTACAGATACTTATTTCAGATTGACATAAATGGTAAAATCCAAAAATTCTTTTTGGGCGAGTCGGATAAGCTTCCCGATGATTTGTTAATA
The DNA here is from genome assembly GCA_910577115.1 of uncultured Lachnospiraceae bacterium. Lineage (GTDB taxonomy): Bacteria > Bacillota > Clostridia > Lachnospirales > Lachnospiraceae > COE1. Next base: position 30,032 of record CAJTMC010000005.1, on the reverse strand, counting down.
ACATACGGCTATGAGCGGCAGAATCTGTTTCGCACCATGAAACCTGATTACATGGCGTTTGCGGGTGTTACAGCTTGCCAGCTTGCAAACTGGTATGTATCGGTGAAGTACTGCGGCACATGCGGGACGGCGCTTGTGCATGACAAACGGGAGCGCATGATGCGGTGTCCGGACTGTAATGCCATGCATTATCCGAAAATTTCCCCTGCGGTGATTGTCGGCGTGATTGACCGCGAGAATAAGAAACTGCTGCTGACAAAATATGCGGGCCGTGAATATAAAAAATATGCTTTGATTGCAGGGTTTGCAGAGATTGGGGAAACCATTGAAGGTACCGTTCGGCGCGAGGTTTATGAGGAAACGGGTATTCATGTAAAGAATGTGCGATACTATAAAAGTCAACCCTGGTCTTTTACGGATACGCTGCTTTTCGGGTTTTATTGCGATTTGGACGGCGACGGGAACATTCGGATTGACGAGGAAGAGCTTTCGGTGGGAGAGTGGCTTTCGCCGGAAGAAATTCCGATGGAATATGACGGAATTAGTCTTACTAATGAGATGATTATGCGGTTTAAAGACGGATTGGAAAATGGTTAAAAAATAAGACTTCTCAACTATGAGAAGTCTTATTTTATGCCGGTGGCCGGACTTGAACCGGCACGAGGTTGCCCCCGGCAGATTTTGAGTCTGCTGCGTCTGCCATTCCGCCACACCGGCGTGTAACGCATGTCATAACGACATGGAATATAATAACATATTTTGACGGATTAGGCAAGTGTAAATTGAAAAAAATTGTAAAAAAATTTTACTTTTATCTATGGACTTTTTTTTAATAAGTGATAAGATAGTGACTTGACAAAAAAACGGTTTTCAAAAAAAGGACTAAGAGGAGTAACATTATGAATGAAGTAAAAAACAGAGTTTCATGGGCAAAAATTTTTAAGAGCCTGAACGGCACAAAGGATATGACGGACGGAAAACCGATAAAGCTGATTTTGGAGTTTGGTCTGCCACTGTTATTCGGTTTGATTTTCCAGCAGATGTACAATATGGTGGACTCAATCATTGTCGGCAAAAAGCTTGGCGTGGACGCGCTTGCGGCGGTCGGCTCAACGGGATCCATTAACTTTATGATTCTAGGCTTTTGTATCGGCGTCTGCAACGGATTTGCGATTCCGGTGGCACAAACCTTTGGGGCAAAGGATTTTTCCAATCTGAAAAAGTATATCACAAACGGTGCGATTGTAGCGGTTGTATTTGCTGCGGTTATGACGGTGGTTGTGGGAATATTCACAAGACAGATTTTGATTGTAATGGACACACCGGACGCAATTTTGGATCAGGCATATTCCTACATATTTATCATTTTTATGGGAATTCCGGCGGCGTTTTTGTATAACATGGTATCAGGAATTCTTCGTTCGCTTGGTGACAGCGTGACACCCGTTATCTTTTTGGTTTTTTCGTCGGTATTAAATGTCATACTTGATCTTTTGCTTGTGTCGCCGCTTGGTGTTAGCGGGGCGGGATATGCTACCGTAATTTCACAGGCAGTTTCGGGTGTTATTTGCCTGTTTTATATGACAAAAAAATATCAATCTCTTGCTTTCCAAAAAGAGGACTGGCGTTTTAGCGGTAGCCATGCATTGAAGCTCTGCTCAATGGGCGTGCCGATGGGATTGCAGTATTCCATTACGGCAATCGGGAGTGTTATCTTACAGGCTGCGGTAAACTCAATGGGAGAGGTGATTGTCGCTGCGGTGACGGCCGGGAGCCGAATCAGTATGCTCGCATGCTGTCCGTTTGATGCAATGGGCTCCACGATGGCAACGTTTGGAGGTCAGAACGTCGGTGCGGGAAAACTGGACAGGGTGGATAAAGGGTTAAAGGATTGTACGAAGCTTGGAATTGCGTATGCAATCATCGCATTCTTGTTTATGATTGTATTTGGGAAGAAAATGGCACTGCTGTTCCTTGACAATCCTACGGACGAAATCATTACGTATATTTATTATTTTGTAATCGCAAACTCTGCGGCGTATATTCCGCTTGCACTTGTCAATATTGTTCGCTTTATGATACAGGGGTTAGGCTTTTCAACCTTTGCGATTCTTGCGGGCGTTGCAGAGATGCTTGCGCGAACGATTGCGGGATTTGTTTTGGTGCCATACTTTGGATACATCTGTGTAATTTTGGCAAGTCCGCTTGCGTGGCTGTTTGCAGATTCCTTTTTGATACCAGCGTATCTGCATGTGATGATAAAGCTGCGAAAGCAGATAAATGGGTAAAATAGCAACAGTGGCAGAAATATTTGTTCTGCCGCTGTTTGTTATATATCTCTGTTTTGTTTTGGGAGTAATGTCAGGTCAATTTATTTTATATATTCTAAAAAATGTAGAAATAGGTAGAAAATAGGTAGAAAATATAGAAAAAGTATTGACACTTCCCTTAGGGAAGAAAATATAATTGAAGAAAAGGTGTGATGAAAATGGAAGAAAGAATGAAATCTGTAATGTTGAAAACAGGTTTGAGTGAGAAAGCCATACGATTATATATAGATAAAGGATTAGTACAACCAATAGAAAGAATTTCGGGCAATCGTCATAATTATTATTTTGATGAACTTCAGATAAAGAAATTAAAACAAATTGCTTTGCTAAGAAAATATGATTTTTCCTTAAATGAAATAAAATGTTTGTATGATAATGAAGCATGTACTAATACAGTCTTTTCAGGTTATGTAAAAAGAATTTATGATAAATACTCTTACTATAATAATATTAATGATTATATTCAAAAAATAGATACTGGTAACATAGATAGTATAGACAATATTATAAAAGCTTTATATGAAATTGAAGATATGAACAGAATAAACAAAACATATGTTATGTTTTTTGACGAGGATATGGATGACGATTATACTTGTGGAAAAAAATTTTCCTTAAATTACATTATAGTTATTTTATTAGGGGTTATAGCATTCATATTGTTTGGAGCACTCATTGGCTATAACTGGTGTAAGCAGAATATAGTTCTTACAGAGAATGTAATACAATATGGAGTTGTTGAACAAAATTTGAATGTTCAATCTATTTTGTGGAAAGATTATCCGACATACAAAGAATTGAGTTTTACAATAGATGGAAATATTACCTTTCATACGAAACATAATGGGAAGATTACTTTGGATAATCTCGTAGAATTTAGCAGTTTTGAAGAAAAAAGCAGGAAATTCAATATTTCTTCAAATGGAAGTGATTTATTATATTACGATTATGTCACATATAATTTGCATGAAAGTAAAGTAGTTGTTAATATTCCTAAAATATATAATGATAATTCAATTCTTTCTATAGTGAATAACAGTTATTTTCTAATGTTTAATGAAAATGACATGGAATATGTTGCCGGCTGCATTCATGAAAATGACTCTGAATATGTGCCTTGGACAGCAGATGAAATTGAAAATTCAATTGAAAATTTAGATGCATATTTACCTGCTTTTACATTAAGCAGGACTTATGATAGTATCAATCCACTACACCAAAAACTTCCCAAACAAGGGATAAAGTTAAATAAGGAAGGAGGGAGTTGCTTAAGTTATACCATGTATAATGGCACTATGAATAATTGGAGCTATGAGGATCAATTGCCACATATTGAATTATGGTATAAAGGTATTTGGATTGAATTAAAATCACCATTTGACTATAATTTAACAAGTAAAACAATAAATCCATTAGAATCAACAAATTTTGAAACACCAAAAGAAATTCTGGATCAGTATCCCACGCCTCTTCGTGGCATTTACAGATTAGTCATATACGGTGAGAATGAGGAATTTATAGTAAGCAATACATTTTTTTATAGAGGTACGAAATGAAATTATTAAAGAAAATAGCATGTTATATAGTGGCGATGACCATTTGCGTGTCAATGTTTCCGGTTAATTATTCATATGCGGCTGAAACATTAAACAATCAAGAAATTGCATATATAGCATATTTATCATTATCAGATAATTTAGGCATAAGAATGGACACATTTTCGGAAAATTATCCGGATAATTTTGGCGGGTGTTACATTGATAACGATATTTTAGTGGTTTTATTAACTTGTTGATATAAGTGGAAACTCTGTGGCAAATAGTAATTTTGTAAAAACATCAAGCGCAAATATATCTGCTACCGAAACGGTTAATCTGGTTGTTGGATTAACTGTAAAATTGTACGGTCCAACTTCTAAATGTATCAGGTACAGTACAAAGTACATCAGTAAGTGCAGCATTTACAGACGTAGAAGATTATTCACAATATAAAGTGAAAGGGTTATTAACCGTTTCGGGAATTACTGTTCAGGGAGAGGATAGAGACTGCCTTTTTACTATTTATTATATGTAAAAAGTTGCATCAAATATAATATATAAAGGTTTTTGATTATGCAAACCGCTTATTAATACATGCCTTGATCATTTCCGTACATTCCAAATATGCAGAAAATGCAGAAGTATCAATGCACATGTCATAGTGTTCGGGATTTTCCCAGTCGCGCCCTGTATGGAAACGGTAGTATTCTCGGCGGTTTTTGTTGGTTTGGTTGATATGTTTCTGTGCTTCTTTTTCAGTAATATTCAGTCGTTTCATCTCGTTTTTTACGCACACATCAAACGGAGCATATAAAAATATGCGCAGGATATTGGGATAATCCTTTAAAACATAATCGCCGGCGCGCCCGACGCACACAAGAGATTCGTTTTGGGCAAGCTCCAATAAGGTTTTTGCCTGACAGTTAAAGAGATTGTCCTCGCGGGTGTAATCATCACTGTGTGGTGATATGAGTTCACCTGCGTACACTTTTTTGGATATTTTGTAGAGCAGACTTTTCCCTGCGCTTTCGTCTGCCTGTAGAAACAGCGCCTCGTTAATTCCGCTTTTTTCCGCTGCGAGTGCAAGCAGTTTTTTGTCATACAGGCTGATGCCGTACTCCTCACATAAAAGTTTGGCGATTGGTGTGCCGCCGCTGCCACATGTTCTTGCAATCGTTACCACAAAACGCTTCATACACATCATCCTTTCGTCTTGTCTGGCTTATTTTCTGTTTATATGATATAGTATGACATATTTTGGGAATATTTTCAAGTCGTCAAATATCTGCCGGCAGCTGCTTGGCTTGTTGAACGCGAAAATAAAACCGTCAAATCTAATCTTTGGATTGTCTGCTATATCAGAAGAAAGGGAAACGCGGTTTGGCGGGGACAGAATTTGTTTCTGATGCGGCAGCTTGGTTCAAAGCCGCGTACAATACAGTTTACGCTGGAGACGCTGACGGCATTGTTTACAATTGCACTGATGGAGAAAAAGAAAATAGTGAAAATGAGGAATTTACATAAATTTTTTGAAAAATATAAAAAATTCCAAAAATTTGACGATATATATATTGCGCAGAAGAATGCATTAATGGGAACAGCCTGAAACATGTGAAAAAACCCTTTTATGCCAACACACATGGTTTTTGGTAATTCTTATTAATGGTTTCAAAACAGGGTGTCTGATATGTTCTAAATTGTTTAGAAAATATCAGATACCCTGTTTTGAGGTTAAAAAATAAAAATAGTGGAAAATAGTTGAAAAAACAGTTGAAAAGTCCGGTTACTTATGTTAAACTTTCTACTGTTAGGTCATCACTAAGGAGGTGTAAAGATGGCAGCTTTGCGAATCATACTTACGATTATTTTGATATTGGTATCGATTGTATTTACAGCGATTGTTTTGATGCAGGAAGGTAAATCCGCAGGACTTGGTGCAATCAGTGGTGCGGCAGAAACCTACTGGGGCAAGAACAAGGGACGTTCGATGGAAGGTGCGCTTGTCAAGATTACAAAAATTTTGGGCGTTGTATTTATGTTACTTGCAATTGTTTTAAATATTAATTTTTAAATATTATTTAAGATAAAACATTCGGTGTGAGGAAGATTTGCAGCGTAGGTCTTTCTTATACTAGACACTCTTGTAAATTCAAGGGTGTTTTTTTCTATATAAACCATGCATGATTCTGTTTGTGGAGGGACAGTGCGGAAACTTACATGAGAATGCATAAAGGAGGTTCAGGCATGTCGGATAAAAGAAAAAAGGTAATACTGGATTTAATGGAAGCGGATTTTTATGTGCCAATGAAAGAGAAGGAGCTTGCAGCAATGCTACAGGTTTCTAAAGAGGACAGGCCTGAGTTGAATCGTATCTTAAACGAACTTTTGGCGGAGGGAAAGCTTTCCATTACCAAAAAGGGAAAGTTTGTAAAAGCAAAGAATTCGGATAAAGAGTTGGTCGGTACGTTTATCAGCCACCCGAAGGGATTTGGATTTGTAGAGATAGACGGCAGGGAGGAGGACTTATATATCCCTGAAAACCGTATTAACGGAGCATTTCATAAGGATACAGTAAAGGTCGCATTGTTGTCGGGACATGGCGGAAGGCGGCAGGAAGCGCAGGTAATTGGGATTGTTGCACGCGGTATGCGGCATGTTGTCGGCACTTACGATAAAAGTAATAAAAATTTCGGTTTTGTGGTTCCGGATAATACGAAAATCGGCGCCGATATTTTTGTACCTGCAGAGCGCTCTAAGGGCGCCGTATCGGGGCACAAGGTTGTCTGTGAGATAACGGATTACGGAAAGAATAATAGGAAACCGGAAGGAAAAATCATAGAGATTATTGGTCATGTAAACGATCCGGGCGTGGATATTATGTCAATTGTAAAGGGCTATGAACTGCCTGTGGATTTTTCGGAGAAAATCATGAAACAGGCGGAGCATGTTCCAAATGAAGTGTCTGAGGCAGATATGGCAGGCAGACGCGATCTTTGTGATGTTCAGATGGTGACGATAGACGGGGAGGACGCAAAGGACTTAGACGATGCGGTGAGCCTTTCAAAGGACGGAGCGTTTTACCAATTAGGTGTACACATTGCAGACGTCACAAATTATGTGCAGGAAAATTCGGCGCTTGACTGGGAAGCAAAGGATCGGGGTACCAGTGTCTATCTTGTAGATCGGGTGATTCCGATGCTTCCGCATAAGCTCTCAAACGGAATCTGTTCTCTGAATGCGGGTGAAAACAGGCTGGCGTTAAGCTGTCTGATGACGATTGATCAAAAGGGTGAGGTTGTAAGTCATGAGCTGGTGGAGAGTGTGATTAAAGTAGATCGGCGCATGTCGTACACCAGCGTGAAAAAAATTCTTGAGGATCATGATGAGTCGGAAATCAAAGAATACGAAATGCTTGTGCCGATGTTTGAATTGATGCGTGAGCTTGCGGCAATTCTGCGCGAAAAGCGGAAAAAGCGTGGATCAATCGACTTTGATTTTCCGGAGACAAAAATTATTTTGAACGAGGAAGGGCACCCCATAGACATTCAGCCTTATGACAGAAATGTGGCAACAAAGATTATTGAAGACTTTATGCTGATTGCAAATGAAACCGTAGCACAGCATTTCTACTGGCTGGAGTTGCCGTTTGTCTACCGTACACATGATACGCCTGATCCGGAAAAGATTGCAAAACTGAGTACTTTTATCAGAAATTTTGGATATTCGCTGAAAAGCAAGCAGGAGGAGCTTCACCCGAAAGAGCTTCAAAAGCTGCTTGCAAATGTGGAGGATACACCCGAGGAGGCAATGATTAGCAGGCTTACATTAAGGAGTATGAAGCAGGCGAAATATACAATTGACTGTACAGGTCATTTTGGGCTTGCATGCCAGTATTATTGTCACTTTACTTCGCCAATCAGAAGGTATCCTGACTTGCAGATCCACAGGATTATTAAGGAAGAACTTCGCGGCAGACTGAATGAGAAACGGATTGAACATTTTAATGAAATCCTTCCTGAAGTGGCGAAGCATTCGTCGGAAATGGAACGCCGCGCGGACGAGGCAGAGCGTGAAACAGACAAGCTCAAAAAGGCGGAATATATGGAGGAGCGCATTGGCACTATTTATGAGGGCGTAATATCTTCCATTACTTCATGGGGAATATATGTGGAATTGCCGAATACGATTGAGGGCATGATTCATGTATCCATGCTTCCCGGAGATTACTTTTATTATGATGAGGAATCCTATGAGATGGTGGGGCAGGCGACAGACATTCGATATAAGCTTGGACAAAAGTTGACTGTAAAGGTCAATGCAGTGGACAGGATTTCGAGGAACATTGATTTTGTAATACCCGAAGAATGGGAAAACGAAGAGGACAAGAAGGTATAAAACATGGCAAAAAAGGATGCATTAAAGCTGGTAGCCAACAACAAAAAGGCGTACCATGACTATTTTATTGAAGAGAAATATGAGTGCGGTATCGTGCTGCATGGTACGGAAGTAAAGTCGCTGCGTATGGGAAAATGCAGCATCAAAGAGGCATTTATCCGAATTGAAAACGCAGAAATATTTATTTACGGCATGCATATATCGCCCTATGAGAAGGGAAATATATTTAACAAGGATCCTTTGCGCGTAAAAAAGCTCTTAATGCATAAGCAGGAGATTCATAAGCTGCTTGGAAGGATTAAGGAGAAGGGATATACGCTTGTTCCGCTTCAGGTATATTTTTCCGACGGCAGGGCAAAGGTTGAGATTGGACTTGCAAGAGGAAAGAAACTCTACGACAAGCGTGAGGATATTGCAAAAAAAGATGCAAGGCGCGAGGCACAGAGAGAGTTTAAAGTAAAAAATTTATATTAATTGATAGGATCATTATGAAGAATACGAAATATAGGTGGATTGTCCATGTGCTTTTTGTCATATACATGGGGGTGCTTTTTCGCTTTACCATACTTCGTGACGGCTTTCACTATAAGAATTTTATGAAATACGGTGTATTGAATTTAAGTCTTTTTACTGCATATATTCCTTTTGTGCGGAATCATATATGGGGGCGCTTTTTATACCTTTTTGGAGGAAATATTGCAGCCTTTATTCCGTTTGGAGCGTATTTGGGGTATCGGGGCAAAAAGATGATTCCAACTGTAATTTTTGGCTTTTTGCTGTCACTTTTTATAGAAAGCATGCAGTATGTGTGGGGAGTCGGCGTCAGTGAGCTTGACGATTTAATTTTAAATACGTTCGGCGCGTTTCTGGGAGTTGCGACAGTAAAGATTTGGGAGAAAAAATTCCTAAAAAAGAATAGTCAAACTACTTGACTTTATGTATGGCATTTGGTATTATAATTAGACCTTTAGCAGCTTGATTGTAAATATTGTCAAGGGGCAGTAAAGGTTTCGACAGGGAACTTGAAGATGGAGAAGCAAGTCGCAGGCATGCGTTAATTCCAAAATTAAAATTAAACGCTGAAGATAATTTAGCATACGCAGCCTAATGGCTGCTGTCTGACCTAGTGCACCTACACATTAGAACTCAGGCATCGATTTTGTAGGAAACGACACATGCAAAGCTTTGCGCATGTGGGCGTATGATGAAGCTACTGACCGTTTAGGGGAGCCGGATCGCCTATTCGGAAGGGAAACGGGCTTGCCCGAAACAGCCGGCTAAACTTGTAGAAGTACATGGGATGGTTTTTTGGACACGGGTTCGACTCCCGTCTGCTCCATTAGATAAGCCTGGATTTTTCTGGGCTTTTTCTATTTCATGTTGCATTTCGTGCTGCATATTGTTAAAATGCAGCCGTGTCATGTTTGTAAATTTCTGCATATATTCTTCAATTGTCCCTCTGTAAATTGCTTTTAATGTTTTGTCAGAGCTCCACTCGCCGCGTTGATCCGGTATATCAATTGCGTGCATGATGGACGCTGCGTAGTGCCGCAGATCATGATAACGGAAACTTTTAATTCCCAATTTTGGGAATGCGCGTTCAAAACGTCGCGTTATCTGATCAGGATTTTCAAACAGAATAATTTATAAAATTCATTCTTGACTTTTTGACATACTTGTCATATGATTGTTTCTAGGTATTTAAAAAAATAAATTTAAAAATGCGATGAAGGTGCAAAGTAGCGTCATATTTTCTTTCAGAGAACGGAGGTCACCGGCTGAAAGCCTCCCAAGTTCAGATATGATGTCGAATTTCCCACTGGAGCTGCTTTTTTGAAACCTGTTAATTTTTTGACAGACAGTAGAGAAAGACGTGAATGACGCGTTAAGTATATATGAGTGTCCATATATCCAAAACATATGGAAAATTGGGTGGTACCGCGGTTTATTCGTCCCTTGCAGAGTGTGTAATGTTCTGCGAGGGATTTTTTAATGCACTGAAATATCAATTTATAGAAAGGATTTGATTGCAGCAATGAGAGAGAAATTGGAAAAGATTAAAGCGGAGGCGATTCGCCAAATTAACATGAGTGACGCACTGGATAAATTAAATGATGTGCGTGTCAATTTTTTAGGTAAAAAAGGAGAGTTGACCGCTGTGCTCAAGGGCATGAAGGACGTAGCGCCGGAGGACAGACCAAAAGTCGGACAGCTTGTAAACGAGGCGCGTGAGGAAATTGAGAAAGTGCTTGAAGAAGCGCGTACGGGAATGGAGCGCAAGCTGCGCGAGGCGCGAATGAAAGCGGAGGTTATTGACGTGACGCTCCCCGCGCAGAAAAACAATGTAGGACATCGCCACCCCAATACGATTGCGCTGGAAGAAATTGAGCGGATTTTTATCGGAATGGGATACGAGGTTGTGGAAGGACCTGAGATTGAGAAAGATTATTATAACTTTGAGGCGCTCAATATCCCCGCCGACCATCCTGCAAAGGACGAGCAGGATACATTTTATATCAATGGGGATATTTTGCTTCGGACGCAGACCTCAGGCGTGCAAGTACATGAAATGGAGAAAGGAAGACTTCCGATTCGTATGATTGCACCAGGACGCGTATTTCGGGCAGATGAGGTGGACGCGACACATTCCCCATCGTTTCATCAAGTTGAAGGACTGGTTATTGACAAAAAAATCACATTTGCCGATTTAAAAGGCACACTTGCAGAGTTTGCAAAGGAGCTTTTCGGTGAGGATACGAAGGTAAAGTTCAGACCGCACCATTTTCCGTTTACGGAGCCTTCGGCTGAAATGGATGTGTCATGCTTTAAGTGTGGCGGAAGCGGCTGCCGTTTCTGTAAAGGAGAGGGCTGGATTGAGATTCTTGGCTGTGGTATGGTGCACCCGAAGGTTTTAAAAATGTGCAACATCGCCCCAGAGGAATATACGGGATTTGCATTTGGTGTGGGACTTGAAAGAATCGCGCTGCTGAAGTATGAGATTGATGATATGCGGCTTTTATATGAGAATGATATCCGGTTTTTGAAACAGTTTTAATCCGGTAAGCGTTTGTAAAGCTGTTTGGTGTTTATAAACAGAAATTAAATATGACATATATGTCAGAAAACAAAGTTATCGAAAATGAGAAACGCAAATTTGTACAATAGCACAAATTCGCAGCTATAATATAATTGGAGGATCTTGAAATATGAATACACCATTATCATGGATAAAAGCATATGTGCCCGAACTGGAGTGCGGGGACAAGGAATATATGGACGCGATGACGCTTTCGGGAACAAAGGTTGAGGGATATACCCGCCTTGATAATAATCTTGAGAAAATCGTCGTAGGACGCATTGAGAAAATTGAGCGTCATCCTGACGCGGATAAGCTGATTATCTGTCAGGTTAATATCGGAACGGAGACCATTCAAATTGTGACAGGCGCACCGAATTTAAAGGAAGGCGATTATGTGCCTACCGTTCTTGACGGCGGAAAGGTTGCAGGGGGACATGACGGCGGACCGCTTCCGGAAAACGGTATCAAAATTAAGGCAGGAAAGCTTAGGGGAATTGAATCAAGCGGTATGATGTGTTCGATCGAGGAGCTTGGCTCCAGCCGCGATTTTTATCCCGAAGCGCCACAGGACGGCGTATATGTGTTCCAAAAGGAGGTTACGTCGGGCGAGGACGCGATTGAAGCGCTTGGACTGCATGATACGGTTGTGGAGTATGAGGTGACTTCAAACCGTGTGGATTGCTACAGTGTTTTAGGAATTGCAAGAGAGGCAGCGGCAACTTTTAGAAAGCCGTTTCAGGCACCGTCTGTTTTGGCAGGCGGAAATGACGAGGACGTCAACAATTATATTTCCGTTGAGATACAGGATACCGACCTTTGCACACGTTACTGCGCAAGAGTCTGCAAAAATATAAAGATCGCGCCTTCTCCCGAGTGGATGCAAAGACGCCTTGCGGCATGCGGCATCAGACCGATTAATAATCTTGTGGATATTACAAACTATGTGATGATGGAATACGGCCAGCCCATGCATGCGTATGATTTGAGTACCGTTGCAGGAAATAAAATTATTGTCAGACGCGCACAGGACGGTGATGAATTCTGCACGCTGGACGGTCAGGCAAGAAAGCTGGATTCGGAAATGCTGATGATTTGTGATGCCGAGAAGGAGATTGGTCTTGCAGGTATTATGGGCGGCGAGAATTCCAAAATTACGGATGATGTGCAGACGGTTTTGCTTGAGGCGGCGACTTTTAACGGCGCCAATATCAGAAAGTCATCAAAGCGTGTTGGACTTCGGACAGACGCGTCCGGCATTTTTGAAAAAGGACTTGACCCAAGAAATGCCGAGGCAGCAATTAACAGGGCGTGTCAGCTGATTGAGGAGCTTGGCTGCGGCGAAGTTGTAAGAGGTATTGTAGATGTGAAAGTGCCTTTGAAGGAACTGAATCAGATTGAGTTTGAACCGGACAGGATTAATCAATTTCTTGGCACCGATATTGCAAAAGAGGAAATGCTTGCAATCTTTGACCGGTTAGAGCTTTCGTATGATGCGGATACAAACAGGATTACAGTGCCTTCCTTCCGGCAGGATGTGGAGTGTTTTGCGGATATTGCAGAGGAAGTGGCGAGATTTTACGGTTATGACAGAATACCGACCACGCTCCCGAGCGGAGAGGCGATGACAGGAAAGCTTCCGTTTAAGTTAAGAATTGAGGAGAAGGCAAGAGATATTGCCGAATACTGCGGCTTTTCGCAGGGAATGTGCTATTCTTTCGAGAGCCCGAAGGTGTTTGATAAATTGTTACTGCCAGCTGACAGCGAGCTTCGAAAAACGGTTACAATTTCGAATCCTTTAGGTGAGGATTTCTCAATTATGAGAACGATTTCGCTCAACGGAATTTTGACTTCGCTTGCGACGAATTATAACAGAAGGAATAAAAATGTAAGGTTGTATGAGCTTGGAAATATTTATATTCCAAAGAGTGTGCCTGTGGTTGACTATGCTGATGAGAGAATGCAGTTTACACTTGGAATGTACGGAGATGGTGATTTCTTTACCATGAAGGGTGTTGTGGAGGAGTTTTTGGAAAGCATCGGCATGAAAAAGAAAGCCACATATGACCCGAACGCAGGAAAGCCATTCCTTCATCCGGGACGTCAGGCATTAATTATATATAATGATACCGTAATCGGTTATCTTGGAGAAATTCATCCAGAGGTTGCCGACAATTATGACATTGATACAAAGGTTTATGTTGCGGTGCTTGATATGCCGGAAGTGTTGCCGTTTGCTTCCTTTGACAGAAAGTATGAAGGCATTGCAAAGTATCCGGCTGTGTCACGAGACATCAGCATGGTTGTGCCGAAGAATATTTTAGTTGGAGATATTGAGAAAGTGATTGCGCAAAGGGGCGGAAAAATCTTGGAGAATTATCAGCTCTTTGACATTTACGAGGGTTCTCAGATTAAGGAAGGCTTTAAGTCAGTCGCATATTCCATTACGTTCCGGGCAAAGGACAGAACGCTTGAGGAGAGCGATGTTTCCGGCGCGATGAAGAAGATTTTAAATGGTCTTGAGGGACTTGGCATTGAGCTACGTGCATAGTTTTGATTGATAGAGGATGAAATACAAAGAATGGAAGCGCTTTTAAAAAAAGATTTTTATTTTGACCTGCCCGAAGAGCTGATTGCACAGGATCCGCTTGCGGACAGGTCAGGCTCAAGGCTGCTCGTCCTGGATAAGGAAACGGGTGCGGTGGAGCATAAGGGATTTAAGGATATTGTGGATTATCTTCATGCGGGGGACTGCCTTGTGCTAAACAACACAAAGGTAATCCCTGCAAGGCTTATGGGTGTAAAGAAGGATACCGGTGCGGCGATTGAAGTGCTTTTACTCAAGCGTCGGGAGAATGATGTCTGGGAGACACTTGTAAAACCCGGAAAAAAGGCGCGCGAGGGCGCGGAGATTCTTTTTGGCGGCGGGGTTTTGACCGGAAAAGTCATTGATGTGGTCGAGGAAGGAAACAGGCTGATTCAATTTTCTTATGAAGGGATTTTTGAGGAGGTAATTGACCGGCTTGGCGAGATGCCGCTTCCGCCGTATATTACACATAAGCTTCAGGATAAGAACCGGTATCAGACGGTCTATGCAAAGTATGAAGGCTCGGCGGCAGCGCCGACAGCGGGACTTCATTTTACGCAGGAGCTCTTAAAAAAGGCAGAGGAAAAAGGGGTTCGGATTGTCTATGTGACGCTTCATGTGGGACTTGGAACCTTTCGTCCTATGAAAGAGGATAATCTTTTGAATCATCATATGCATTCCGAATTTTATCAGATTACCGATGAAGCTGCAAAAACCATAAATGACACAAAGCAGGCAGGTGGTCGCGTAATCTGTGTGGGAACAACAAGCTGCCGAACCATTGAGAGCGCTGCTGACGAAAACGGAAGCGTTCATGCAGGCAGCGGCAACACGGAGATTTTTATTTATCCCGGGTACCGGTTTAAGGTTCTGGACAATCTGATTACGAATTTTCATCTGCCGGAGTCAACGCTGATCATGCTGGTATCTGCGCTTGCAGGGCGGGAGAATGTGCTGAATGCATACAAAACTGCGGTTCAGAAAAAGTATCGTTTTTTTTCTTTTGGGGATGCGATGCTTATTTTGTGATATAAGAAAAGTGACTTAGATACGAGGTTGTACATAAGGAAAGAGGATTCATCCGAATACTGAACAGCTATAAAGGCTTGTGAGTGCAATTGGCAGAAGCATGATGGAGCATTTATTCCTGTTTTTTTTACTTGTTTGGCAGTGGGGACTTCGCTGCCCACGATTTCAATGGTGGAGCACTGCTTTGGCGAGTGCAGACTGCGGCACGCCATACTATGGGGATACCAAACGTACCCAAAAAACCGCAAATTGTAGCAGGGCACTTGAAATGAAAACCGGCTGTGTCATAATAAAATAAAAAATTGAGTATCTTTGCGAAAAAACAGGTACTATCCGCTTCTCTTAAAAATCGTTACAGGATGGGGATTCAGTTTTGACGTACACTGCCAGATCTTCTGTGTTGGTGCTGCAGGCGCGTAAGCGGGAAATGCAGGATATTCGTGTAAAAAATGGTGAATCAGATATGAAAGGAGCACTTTGATATGAACCGTATATTGGATAAGAAACCTGTAAATACATCAAGACAAAGTGAATTTGATTATTTAAAGGGTTTTTTTATGGTATTTATCTTTTTGATACATGCCTTTCAGGGAACAATGAGCACGGAAGACCTCGTTATAAAAATAGTGTATGGCTTTGCGACCTTGTCGGGTGCGGCGATATTTATATTTGTAATGGGTATGGGCACAGTATACAGCAAGCGGTCAGATCCAAAGACGCTTGCAAAAAACGGTATTGTTATGATAGTATACCAATACTTGAGCAATATAGCTTATATTGCCGCTTTGACTTTGCCCTATTTGTTCATAAGGAATGGACTTGATGACAAGCAGGTCTATTATGACTTTGTGGTTTCGTATTTGCAGTTTATCAATATATTTTTTATAACAGGTATCATATATCTGGCACTTGCGCTGGCTAAAAAATGGAAACTTTCCGCTGTCGGATATGCGATTGCCGGTATGCTGTTCGCCGCAGCCGCTCCGATTCTATACGGAAAACCTGTGAATGTTCCCATACTCGGCTATATTGTAAAAATCATTATAGGTGAGGATTATTTTATTTCCTTTACTGCAATTTACTTTTTATCCTACGCATTTTTGGGAGTATCATTTGGACATTTGATGCAAAGAGTAAAGGATAAAAAAGCATTTTACACTTTGGTAATGCCGATATGCGCAGTGATTGCTTTGGTATGGTGGGGATTTACCATAAACAAGTACGGATTCAGCGGTGTGCTTTATGCTTATCTAAGTACATCCTATGCTGAACCTGATATATTTCATGTTATTGCAAGCATTGCACATGTCCTTTTCTTTGCGGGGATATTGTATTTTGGTGACGGGGCAATGAAAAAAAGCGGAATTATCGGAAGGCAGTTACTTTATTACAACAGGCATATATCAAAATATTATGCAATACATATAGCTGTTTATCTTGCTATGTTCGGCTTTCATAAATATGAAGGATTTTCACCGCTGCAATGCTGGATTATTACTGTCGTGTGCATGATTCTCACAGGTGGAATCATAAGGCTCTATATATCTTTTACCGAAAAAAATAAAAGCTGAGGTGCAGTGTGCCATACCGCTCCATGTCACTTTTATGCTGATGTACGAAATTGACAGGCAAAGTAAAATTTTCTTTCGGAGATATCATGTTTATTGCATAAGGAAGTTGACAGAAATTACAAATTGGGATAAACTTATTTTATAAAATGAAAGCAGATTGCACAAAGGAGTGTTAATGGATATGGAAGAAAGAAGAAAGAGCAAGAGAACAGATTTGGCATCAAGGCTTTTGGTAAAAAGGCTTGATAAAAGCGCACAGGAGGAAATCGGAGTAGAGGTTATGAATGTGTCGAAGACCGGCATTGGATTCTACTGTGACGCGCTGCTTGATATGGGAGCAGTGTATGAGGCATATCTTACGATTTGGACAAAAGAAGTTATACATGCATTTATTGAGATTGTGCGGATTGAAAAGAATGTCGATACGTATGAATATGGCGGACTGTTTATCGGAATGCCGGAGGTTGATTTGCAAAGGATTGAAGTGTATAATACTGTTGCGGACGCAGAAAAGTACATGCAAAAGTAAATAGAAATTCATCAAAGACCGCGTAGGCAGAAACCTATGCGGTTTTTTGCCATATTAGAGTTATGCCTATTATTGTCAAGAATATGCCGGTTTTGGCGAGAGTGGAGGAAATAAGATGAAAAAATATACAAAAATTCACAAACTGTCGAACAACAAATTTCTGAATTTATTTAAGCTTGACGCACTGACGGATTCAGGGCGCAGATTTGACTATTTTTTTGTATCAAGAAGAAAAGCGGAAAATATAAAAATTCTAACAAATGATATGAGTGCGGAGGGGGTAGTAATTTATCCGATATTGAAGGAAGATCCGGAAAAAATTGTGTTAATCCGCCAATATCGGTATCCGGTCGGAGATTATCTTTATGAGCTTCCTGCAGGGCTGATCGACGCAGGCGAGGCACCGGAGGAGGCGGCAGTGCGTGAGATGAAGGAGGAAACAGGACTGGATTTTGATGTATACTATGGCGGAGATGAGGCGTGCCGCAGACCGTTCTTTATGGGAGCCGGTTTTACGGACGAGAGCTGCAATGCGGTATTCGGATATGCAGACGGGGAGATTGGCCGCGATGATATGGAGGATACGGAAACGATACAGGTTATGATTGTTGATAAGGCGGAGGCTGCCCGAATACTCAGGGAAGAAAAGGTGTCTATCCGGGCTGCTTATTTGCTGATGCATTTTCTGCATGCCAGACAGGAGAAGCCGTTTGACTTTTTGGCCTTGTAAGGTGTTTTGCGAAACTGCGCCTGTGAAAAATTATGAATTTGATATTTGCATTTGATAAAATTTATGATAAACTTTAAAAGTATATTACGTTAAACCATTAAAGCGGAGGAGAAACAATCATGTCTAAGAATTACTATCAGCCTGAAATTGAGACAATGCCTGTGGAGGAGATACAGGCGCTTCAAAGCAGGCGTCTTACCGAGCAGGTAAAGTTTGTTTATGACAATGTAAAATTTTACCATGATAAAATGGACGAGGCAGGCGTAAAGCCTGAAGATGTAAAAGGAATTGCGGATTTACATAAGCTTCCGTTCATTGATAAAAATGATTTGAGAGACCAGTATCCGTACGGGCTGTTGGGAGTCCCCCTTTCGGAGTGTGTCCGTATTCAGTCCACCAGCGGTACGACAGGACGGCGCGTGGTGGCGTTTTACACGCAGGAGGATATTGAAGTGTGGGAGGACTGCTGTGCAAGGGCGATTGTAGCGGCAGGCGGTACAAAAGATGATGTCTGTCATGTCTGCTATGGCTACGGACTTTTCACAGGCGGTCCGGGGTTAAACGGCGGTTCGCACAAGGTAGGGTGTCTGACGCTTCCCATGTCATCAGGTAACACAGAGCGGCAGTTACAGTTTATGACGGATTTGGGTTCCACAATCCTTTGCTGTACACCGTCGTATGCTGCGAATTTAGGTGAAGCGATCAATGAGAGAGGCTTAAAGGATCAGATTAAGCTCAAAGCCGGAATCTTCGGAGCAGAGCCATGGACAGAGGAGATGCGCAGAAATATCGAGGAGTCGCTTGGCATTAAGGCATATGATATTTATGGACTGACAGAGATTTCAGGCCCTGGCGTTTCTTTTGAGTGTGAGGAGCAGCAGGGGATGCACATACAGGAGGATCATTTTATTGCAGAGATTATTAATCCCGATACGGGTGAGGTGCTTCCAGAGGGCGAAATTGGTGAACTGGTGTTTACCTGTATCACCAAGAAGGCATTCCCGCTTTTGAGATACCGTACACGCGACCTCTGCTATCTGACAAGAAAGAAATGCTCCTGCGGACGCACGCATATCCGCATGCATAAGCCGATGGGCAGAAGCGATGACATGATGGTTGTAAAGGGTGTTAACGTATGGCCTTCACAGATTGAGGCAGTTTTGTTAAATCAGGGCTATCAGGCAAATTATCAGATAGTAGTGGATCGAATTAAGAATAACGATACGATTGAGGTTCAGGTTGAAAAGACACCTGAGATGGCAGCCGATGTGGCGTTTGATACGGCAGCGCAGGAAAAGAAGATTGTGGCAGGTCTAAAGTCCATGCTTGGCATTAAAGTTGATGTTCAGGTGGTTGAGCCTAAGACAATTGCAAGAAGCGAGGGCAAAGCTGTGCGCGTAGTTGACAAGAGAGATTTGTATCGATAAAAGGTGATTGTTGAAAAGGCGGTTTGTGGAATAAAATCATAGCCGCCTTTTCTAATAGAAATTCTGTTGTTAAGATGCCTCTGTGATAAAATAGGACTGCATGGAAGTTGCGACAATCGTGCCGTCGTCCTTGAAAATATTGACTTCGTAGACTGCAACCTTTGAGCCGTATTTTACTTCCTTGGCTTCTGCAATCAGTTTTTTGGTGTCACAGGCGGGGGCAAGGTAATGGATCGTGCTGTCAACGGTAACGACCTCTTTCCCATGTGTGAGCGCGGCGCTTCCGCCAATAGTGTCGGCAAGCGCAAAGGTGCAGCCGCCATGTATAATGCCAAGCGGGTTCAGGATTTCCTGCTTCATTGGCATTTCCCCTTTGCAGTACCCGTATGAAATATCCGTAATCTTCATGTTGAGAAGATGTATAAAGCCTTGTGAATTATAAAAATGTTCTTTGATATGGTCATAATTCATGCCACAGACCTCCGTTCTTTGTCCAATCAAATGATGTGCATTTACACTATTAACAATTTTATCCATTTTTTCGTATTTTTCAAGTATTATTTATTTTATTATGTACATTTTTTGAAAAAAACGCTATACTTTTGCCAGAGGAAAGATAAATTTTGTAAAGTACAACTGTAAAATATGACACAAGTGTCATAAAGGAGAAGGATAATGAAGCTGTTATATGCGACGAAAAATCCTGCAAAAATAGAGGCTATGCGCAGAAGAACCGCTGTTTTAGGGATAACAATTTACGGGTTTGACAAATTTAATGTGGAATTGCCCAAGGTGCCGGAAACGGGGAACTCTCCTTTGGAGAATGCCGTACAGAAAGCAAAAGCATATTTTGAGATTTTACACGTACCGCTGTTTTCGTGCGATTCCGGACTTTATTTTGACAATGTGCCTGACGAAATCCAGCCGGGTGTCAATGTGCGGACAGTAAAAGGAAAGCGGCTGAGTGATGCGCAAATGCAGGCGTATTATATCGGACTTGCGAAAGTGTACGGTGATTTGACAGCGAGATACAAGAATGCGATCTGTCTGGTGCTTGACGAAAATCATATTTATTCGGCGATGGAGAAAAATATGGAGAGCGAACCTTTTTTGATGACTTCGAAACCGCATCCGCAAAGCAATCCGGGATTTCCGCTAGACAGTATTTCAATTGATATTAAGACAGGGAAATATTATTATGATTTGGCAGGCAGTCGCCTTGACGAGGTCGCTGTGGAAGATGGATTTCTGACGTTTTTTGAGCGGTATACGGTGCAGGGAAGGAAATGATTAAAATAAATCATAGCTATTTTTTGCGTGATTCGATATACTGATAAAATAAGATTAAAAAATATCAAATTAAAATATATGGAAAAAAGGAGAGACGTTTTACATGGGAAAAATTTTTAAGTTTGATCAGGACGTGGATACGGATCAGATTATTGCGTCGCAGTATATTATCTATCCGACAATCGATGAGATGAAGGTACATACTTTTGAATCGCTTGATTCCGATTTTGCATCAAAGGTACAGCCCGGTGATTATGTGGTCGCATCGGAGAATTTTGGCTGCGGTTCTTCAAGAGAGCAGGCGCCGGCGGTTTTGAAGGCGCTTGGCGTAAAGGCGGTTGTCGCAAAATCGTTTGCGCGTATTTTTTACAGAAATGCAATTAATATCGGACTGCCGGTCATTGTGTGCAAGGACTTGCATGACAATGTCAGTGCAGGTGATGACATGGAGCTTTCGATGAAGGAAGGCGTTGTGCGTGTGGGCGGTAAAGCGTATGAGTGTACAAAACTGCCGGAGTACATGCAGGGAATCCTTGATCAGGGCGGACTGATTGCGTCATTAAACAAATAAGAAAAGGAAAGTATATTCGTTTTGCGAGAATTGTGCCTGACAGCACAAACGCGCAGATTAGGAAGGGAGCAGTGTGAAAATATGGGAATGACAATAGCAGAAAAAATTATTGCGGCAGCAGCAGGCGTAAGCGAAGTAAAGCCCGGCGATATCCATACAGTGGAGCTTGACCGCATGATGAGCAATGACGGAACAACACATCTTACGATAGACATGTACAATCAATTGAAGGATCCGCATATCGCGGACGCAAAAAAGCTTGTGTGGATTGTAGACCATAATGTGCCTTGTGACAGTGTAAAGACGGCGGCATCCCATAAAAAAATGCGTGATTTTGCAAAAGAGCACAGTATTCAGTTTTATGAGGGGGCTGGCGTATGTCATCAGGTTATGATGGAAAACCATGTCACGAGCGGCGAACTGATATTCGGTGCAGACAGCCATACCTGCGCATATGGTGCAGTGGGCGCATTTGGTACGGGTGTAGGCTGTACGGATTATTTGTATGCAATGGTTACGGGAAAGTCATGGCTTTTAGTGCCGGAAACGCTTCGGTTTAATCTGAAAGGAAAGCTGAATGAAGGCGTGTATGCACGCGATTTGATTCTTTCGATTATCGGAATGATTGGAGCAAACGGCGCAAATTATATGGCAATGGAGTTTGGCGGGGAAGGATTAAAGACGCTCAACATGAGTGACCGGATTGCAATCTGCAACCTCTGTGTAGAGGCAGGTGCAAAAACGGCATTGATGGAAATTGATGAGATTACGCTTGCGTATTTAAAGGAACATGGAAGGGCGCCGAAGCATTGTTTCCAAAGTGATGACGATGCGGTATTTGCGCATGTTTACGATATTGACCTTTCTACAATCAAGCCGATTGTGGCAAAGCCGCATTTTGTTGACAGCGTGGTTGATGCGAAGGAATGTGTGGGAACGCATATTGACGAGGCATTTCTTGGTTCCTGCAACAATGGACGGATTGAGGATTTGAGAGTGGGAGCAGAGTTGATTAAGGGCAGGAAAGTGCACCCGCTTGTGCGCTTTTTGGTTGTCCCTGCGAGCGCAGAGGTTTACCGGCAGGCGCTTTCCGAAGGCATTATTGATACCTTTATGGAGGCCGGCGCGATTGTGATGAATCCCAACTGCAGTGTTTGCTGGGGAAGCTGTCAGGGCGTAATCGGAGAAAATGAGGTGCTGATTAGTACGGGTACGCGTAACTTTAAGGGGCGTGCAGGACACAAGGATTCGTTTGTGTATCTTGCGTCAGCGGCGACGGTTACGGCATCTGCAGTCAAGGGTGAAATTGCTACGGCGGATATGATATAGTTTGACATGGCTTGACAGAATTTTAACAGAAAACCGAAAGGTGGACTGGAACATAGAAAGGTTAAGGTTTAGTGTAAAATGGAAAAATTCAGCGGTAAAATATGGGTACTGGGTGATGATATTGATACGGATATTATCATACCGACGGAATACTTGGCGTTAAAAACGGTGAATGATATGGCTCCTTATGCATTTTCGCCTCTGCGCCCCGAACTTGCTTCTCAGATTCAGAAGGGCGATATTATTGTGGCAGGAAAAAATTTCGGCTGCGGTTCCTCAAGAGAGCAGGCGCCGGAAATCATAAAAGCGCTTGGAATCAAATGCGTCATTGCAAAATCGTTTGCGCGCATTTTTTTCCGGAATGCAATTAATAACGGACTTTTATTAATTGAGAATGATGCCCTCCGCGGTGCGGTGAGTGAAGGAGATGAGATTACTGTCACAATCAATGAGGCGATAGAGCATAAGGGGATTTCGTATCCGATCACATCACTTCCGGAAAATCTTGTGGATATTATTCAGGCGGGAGGGCTTGTAAAGGCGATGCGCAGGCTCAACGGTTTAGACTAATCAGAGAAAGGCAGGGGAATACAATGGGTTCAACGATAATAGAAAAAATTGTAGGAAATAATGTCGGAAAAACGGTAAAACCGGGGGATATTGTGACCGTAAATGTAGACCGCGTAATGATACACGACATTTTTATTCCGTTTGTGGCATCAAAATTTGAGGAAATGGGATTTCAAAAGCTTTGGGATGCGGATAAGGTAGTCTTGATTTACGACCATTTAGTTCCGGCAAGCCAAGTGGACGATACAAGGCATTTTCAGGTAGGAAACGCGTTTGTCGAAAAATATGGCATGAAAAATATCCACCGCTCAGATGGGATTTGTCATCAGCTTATGACAGAAGCAGGTTATGTAAAACCCGGAAATATCGTGTTCGGTACGGACAGCCATACGACGACGTACGGCTGTGTGGGTGCGTTTTCGTCCGGTATCGGATATACGGAAATGGCAAGTATTTTGGGAACAGGTACGCTTTGGATTCGGGTTCCGGAAACGATAAAGGTAAATATTACAGGAACGCTGCCAGAAAATGTCATGGCAAAGGATATTATTTTAAAATTAATCGGTGATTTGGGTGCGGACGGTGCGACTTACAAGGCACTTGAGTTTACCGGAGATACTGTGGAAAATATGTCGGTGGCATCGAGAATGTCTATGTCAAATATGGCGATTGAGGCAGGGGCAAAGTGTGCGCTTTTCACACCAGACGGGAAGACAGCCGAATATTGCAAAATAACGCTGACGGATAAGGAAACGGATTTGGTGGGAGATGCGGACGCAGAGTATTGTCAGGTGATCAATTATAAGGCAGAGGAGTTTGTGCCGGTGATGGCGTGTCCGTCGAATGTGGATAATATAAAGCCTGTGTCCGAGCTGGAAGGAAAGGAAATCGATCAGGTGTTTATCGGTTCCTGCACAAACGGAAGACTGGAAGATTTGATGGCGGCGGCAGAAATTTTGAAGGGAAAGAAGATTGCGCCGTTTGTTAAGCTGATTGTAACGCCTGCAAGCCGCAAGATTTACAGGGAAGCGGTGGAAAATGGCACAATGGCGGTTTTGGCGGAAGCAGGAGCGATTATCACGCATCCAAGCTGCGGACTGTGCTGTGGCAGAACCGGAGGAATTTTGACGGACGGTGAGCGGGTGGTAGCAACGAATAATAGAAATTTTCTTGGACGCATGGGAACCTCAAAGGTTGAGATTTATCTTGCATCTCCGAAATCGGCGGCGGCGTGTGCGGTGGCTGGGAAAATTGTGATGCCATAGAAAGTTAGATGAAAGGGTGGTTTTGCGCTAGGATTAAGCGTCCAATGACAAAATAGAAAAAATAGAGTATCCTCTGATTAATACATTATTTGTGTTAGTCAGAGGATTTTATTTTTATATTTGGAGGGATTGATATGAAAGCAATTAAAATTGGAAACAGGGTGGAAATTTATAATGATATGGTGCGTACATTTGACGAACTGCCGCCAAAGACATATGTTGTAAAATTTGCAAAAATGTCCGGTTTTTATCTTGAAGAGTATGCTGACATTACAATCAATGAGGAAAAAGTATACGGAGGACAATTGGAAAAGGCGCGGAAAGTCATTGAATCATATCAGCGTTTTGACCGCAATCTGGGTGTCATTCTAAGTGGCGATAAAGGAATAGGAAAGTCACTTTTTGCGAGGCTTTTGTCAGTGCAGGCAGTTAAACAGGGAATTCCCGTGGTAGTAGTGGAGCAGTATCTTTCAGGAATTGCATCGTATCTTGCAGGCGTGGATCAGAGAGTAATGCTGATATTTGATGAATTTGATAAGACGTTTGGAGGGATAAATCCGCCTGACGGGGCGCAGGATCCACAGACTGAGATGCTTGGACTGTTTGATGGAATATCACAGGGAAAAAAGCTGTTTGTGATAACCTGTAATGAAATTCGGCATCTCAACGATTGTATTGTAAATCGTCCGGGGCGGTTTCATTATCACTTCCGGTTTGACTATCCCTCGGAAGAGGAGATTCGTGGATATCTTATGGATAAGCTGGAGCAAAAGCATTATGACGAAATTAATACCATTGTGGAATTTTCACGCAAAGTAGACTTAAATTATGATTGTCTCAGAGCAATTGCGCTTGAAGTAAACAGTGGCGAGAAATTTAATTCTGCAATAAAAGATTTGAATATTTTGAATTTGGCACAGGATAATTATGATTTGGTGGTACATTTTCATAACGGAAGAATGATAGGGGCACAGGAAGTGAATATTGACTTTTTTAGTCAAGATGAGAAGTGCGTAAATATTTCAGAGGACAATTATCATGAGGTTATCAGTGTGCATTTTTATACGCAGGATTGTGAGTATGATATGCAAAATAGATATGCAGTCATTCCGGCAGAAAAGTTCAGGTTAACATATGATGAGGAGTATGAAAGGGAGCTTGTCAATCAAATGAAGGCCCTCGTCCCCAATTATCTTACAATCAGAAAAGTGCGCGGAAGGAGTTTGCATTATCTTGTTTGATAGTAATATGCCTAATTCTTTGGCTAAATCAGTTTGCACGTAGTTGTTGCTTTTATGTGAAAATTAAAAGTATTTCGATATAATATTCATCAATATCACCATCTTATTGTCATTATAAAATATATGGCAATAAGAATAAAGAATTTAGTAAGTGTGTTTGTGTCAAGTAATCGTTGGCAATCCCGCTATTCTTTTTTCTTTGTAATATAATTGCTTATTTTTTCGTATGCCAAATAAACCCTGACAGGTTATTCCTTTCATTAACAGAATGCTCTCTTAAATGCCTTCCTTGATGCCGTCTGCATTGCCCCCGTGATCGGCATATGGGCTCTTATTGTATCTGCATATGGATTTCCTTTTCCGTTTTTTGAGGTGCTTTTGCAGCGCTTAATGTTTTCACAATCTTCTGCATCTGTATTGTAAATATCAGTCTATCCGTATAAAATGTACCTTTTGTCAAGGACAATTTTAACCTCAGTACTAGGGATAGTATTGGTATCTCTCGTTGTTATAATACTCTATCCAGTCATCAACAATAGCCTTTACTTATCTGAATTTCTTACACCCACTAATATCAATCTCACCTTTCATATGGTCCAAAAAGTTTTCCTGCGATGCATTGTCCCGGCAGTTCGCTTTTCTTGACATCGACTGCCCCAGATTGCAGCCTTTCACTGACTGAATAAAACTTGTGTTTGTATAATACCCTCAGATAGAGAAAGCGTATTCTTATGTGGAGAAGTGGGAAACAGTACGGTCTGAAAACCTTGGTTACTTACTGTGGGGGAATGTTGGATCGGGGAAAAGCTATTTAGCAGGCTGCTGCACCATTTGCCCATAAATTTGCGTAGATTTATAACGAATTACAAATATTAAGGGTAAAAAACAAAAATGAAAAAACTCCAAAATTCTTGAAATATCGAAATGTCATGATGCTGGGTTCAAAAGCCCAACTACCAAACCTTTAAAATTTAATATTTTACAGTAAATACAGACAATCCGCCCTTTTGTGAGTTATAATGATAGTAGTTCTTGAAAGGTGGTGTCTCTTATGGCATTTAAAACGAATGATTGTCAACAGTTGTCCTTTAACGACAGCTTTATATCACTAACTGAGCGTGAGAAAAAAGTTCTGGAAAAATCCTGGGCAAAAATCTTTGCTGATGAGATTTTTCCGGCAATAGATGAAGAACGTTTATCTGTCCTGTATAGTGACAAGGCATCCAGATCTAATACACCTGTTAATGTAATCATCGTCCGAATAATCAAAGAGCTTTTTGATTATTCGGACGATGAAATTGTTGAGAACCTGATGCTTGACCTTCATCTCCGGTACGCCCTGCATACCACAAGCTTTGTGGAACAGCAAAACCCTGAGCCGTTTCCGTAAAAGATGTTATGACTATGAAACACTTCATGGGGGGGACTTATATCATGACTGTGTAAAAGACCTTAGTGGCAAAATAGCTAATATCATGAAGCTGAATGGCCGCATCCGCCGCATGGATTCCCTTATGATAGAATCAAATATCCGTTTTCTGAGCCGTATGGAACTGATTTATACTTGCATATCAAAGCTGGTTGTTTATCTCACAAAAAAGCAGCTGGATATCATTCCGGAACAACTGAAACATTATGCCGCCCCGAATGACTATAACCGCATTTTCTATCATCAGAGAAATGATGACATGGAGGCCATTATCCAGAGACTTCTCACGGACAGCGACTGTCTGTTGCATCTGTGTAGAACAAATCTTGAAGATGTGGCCGGAATCCTTCTGACCCGGATGCCGCTTACAGAAACAAGGCGGGCAGGCAGTGCAGGGGATATTCTGCAAGCATAGAGGAGACAGTCGGCAAAAATGGTTCTGTCGTGACGGATTACCAGTATGATAAGAACACCTATTCAGACAGTCAGTTTCTCTAGGAATCTCTTTCGGCAATGGAAAAATCCGAAAAAGAAATCATTTCGGTTACAGATGGCGGTTATGACGGGCAGGACAACATTGCACTTGCAAAAGAAAAGAATGTCCGCCTGGCAACAACAGCCTTAATCGGCAAAGAAGCCCCTGATGCACTGGCAGATTTTGAATTTAATGAAGAGGCACGCGCCTGCTGAAATGCGCAGCGGGCCACATTCCAATAAGTCAGAGCTATACAAAATCGACAAGACAATGCAGGGTATCATTTGACAGAAATCATTGTGCCGGTTGTCCTTATCAGGAATAATGCCGTCCGAAGGTTTACAAAAAAGTCGCTTCATTTATCACTTCCCAAAATGCATCTAACAGGGCAAAAAGTCAGTTCGGCGGCTTTTGCTTCCATTGCCACCAAAATGGTATTGGCTGAACTGCCGGAAAGATGCCTTTATAGTTCGGATGCTCCTTACGGGGAACCATATTTATACAGGCAGCTCATCGAATTTGTAAGCCCGGACAAGCGGGCGGCTGAAATGGCATTGGGGGAAAACATATCCCGGTTACTGAAACTGCACTAAGGAGAAATGAGGAAAGGGCTCACAGACCCTTTTTCCTATTCAGGAAACCGCTTGGAAAGCGGGGGAAGAGTTAATATGCTTACACGGTAGTTTGCGTTTCCCCTATATCGGACGAATGGCGATATGCCATATTCGGGTGTCGATATGTGCGCCTTCCGCACAAAAGCGTCAACAATTCTTAATAATTAACGATAATTGACCGATATATAAAATGACGAAATAAAACGAAAGGAAGGAAGCGGTATGGCAAAGGAAGAGATTACACCGAGCGAATGGCAGATTATGGAAGTCCTGTGGGCGTGCGGGAAGCCTTTGACATCCTCCGAGGTCTACAAGAGGATGCAGGGGAATGTGGGTATGTCGATGAGGATGGTGCGGGTGCTGATGAACCGCCTGAACCAGAAGGACATCCTCGGCTACACGGTGGATGAGCATGATTCGAGGGTTTACCACTATTATGTGCAGAGGTCAAGGGAGGAATGCGTGAAAGAGAAAAGCAGGAAGTTTGTAGACAGCTATTTTTCCGGCAGCGGGACAAATGCGATGGTGGCGCTTTTGCAGAGCTTCGCACTGACGGATGAGCAGATAAAAGAGCTGGAGGAGATTCTGGAGAAAAGCAGGGAGCGGGGTACAGAATCCACAGATAAAGAGGGTGAACCCCATGCCTGACTGGTCACAGATTGGCAGCCTTTTGGATTTCTGTGCGGCTTATTACACGACCCAGCTTGTACGGTGTGCGGCATTTTCCTTCGTGCTGATTGGGCTTGTGATGCTGCTCCGGAAGATGCTTTTTTCAAGACGGACATTCATAAGGGGGCTGTTATGGTCATCCTTCCTGCTCATCCCGTTCCTTGGAAAGCTGAAGCTGTTTTATGAGAATAAGGCAGTGGTGGTAATAACAGGCCGGATAACGCATGGAACCATGACCTGCCTGTGGGCTGACTATATTTATATGGCGGGCATCCTTATAGCTGCTGTCTGTATATTTGGAAAGCGGCTGCGCCTCCGGAAGTCGGCTGCCGGAATGGAAAAGGTTTTTCTGGATAATATGCAGATCAGGATTACAGACATGAATGTGACGCCGTTTACAGTTGGGCTGTTTGCACCGAAGATCGTCATCCCAAAGGTAATGCTGGAGAGCTACAGCAGGGAGGAATTAAGGTCTGTCATTCAGCATGAGCGGACGCACATCCGGTTAGGGCATTTGTGGTTCGGGCTTGCATGGGATGTCCTACGGTGCCTCTTATGGGTGAACCCGTTCCTGACAGTCTGCCAGAAACAGTTCCGGGCGGATATGGAGGATATCTGCGACAGGGTGTGCATACAGGGCAGCGGGAGGACGGCGCATGAATATGGCATGGTGCTGCTGAAAACCCTGAAACTGCTGCGCTCCGGAACAGAGGGTACGCCGCCTGCCGTCACTTATGCGGGGGAAAGGGAATTTAAAGACATGAAAAGGCGGATGGGTGAGATTGCAGGTTTCCGCCCATACAAAAAAAGGATGTGCGCAGGTATGGCAGCCGTAATCTTTTTGATGATTGCGTCCATGTTACTGGCAGTACATACACACTCCTATGCGCGGTGCAATGAAAGCCGGGATATTATGGTCGGGAATTATGACGGTGAACCTAAAATTATTTCTTATGATACCGAGGCATTAAGCCGGATGATTTCATATGATGATAGATACGTTTACGTTGAAAGGCAAGCCTTTGAGGATTTTTTAGAAGAAAACAATGCAGAAGGAGAGGTTTGGATTGTTTTCGGCGGGTTTTATAAACTTCCGGGTTTAACTGGCATAGCAGAGAGCTGTACTTACGAAAACAATTCAGAGGATGAAGTAGTGCGGATTCCCTATGAAAGCATCACGGACGACTGGTATTTTGGATTACTTAAAATTTTATAAGCATTTCTAATAAATGGATTTCAAATAATTTTATTTAGGTAATTGTTAAATGATTTTATTCTTCGATGTGGATAACTTTCCACTATAGAAGGAAAAAAAGCAGGTCAATATTCAGAATTGTCCTTGAATTGACATGCATTATAAGATTTTA
>CAJTMC010000004.1 GCA_910577115.1 uncultured Lachnospiraceae bacterium | reverse complement strand
GGACGGAAACTTGAGCATCCCTGATAATTTAACTACCAGTGCGTCTTATTTAAGAATATAAGCCCCGAAAGGGGACGGAAACTTGAGCATCCCTGATAATTTAACTACCAGTGCGTCTTATTTAAGAATATAAGCCCCGAAAGGGGACGGAAACTATTTCTTGGCACCTAGAAAGGTAAATTTTGTTGCTGATTTAAGAATATAAGCCCCGAAAGGGGACGGAAACACGCCTGATATTCTATGTATGATACACGTTTCATTTTATTTAAGAATATAAGCCCCGAAAGGGGACGGAAACGTTTCTTCAGGCTGTGTCTCTTCAGGCTCAGTTTCATTTAAGAATATAAGCCCCGAAAGGGGACGGAAACAAGCGGCTCACCCTCGCAGATAGTAAAATACTGTTCATTTAGAGAATATTAGAGAAAAGTTACTGCTCAGAGGTCAGCATGTTATGGCCTGAACAGTAATACGAAAAATTTGTGAAACGAAAAAATTGTATTGCTATCATTTACAAATAAAATGTGATAAAATATAATTATGATATTTTGCGCAGGTAAATAAATAGCTCAATATCAGGGAAGACCAACATAGAATTGTGAAAGGAAACGTGATATGAGCCTGTTGTTTGTTAATGAAAATAATGCGATAATTGGAATGGAAGAAAACAGATGCTATGTAAAGTATTCAGATGGAATGAGAAAGATTGTTCCGATTGAAACGTTGGAAAGTATTACGATCATGGGGCATGCGCAGATGACAACACAATGTGTTCAGGAGTGTTTAAAACGTGGAATTGCGGTTTCATACTTTTCGAAAGGAGGAAATTACTTTGGCAGATTACAATCTACGGGGCATATCAATGCAGAAAGGCAGAGGCGTCAGAGTGCTTTATATGAGTCGGAGTTTGCTTTTGAAATTGCTAAAAACATTATAACCGCAAAATTGAAGAATCAAGGTGTGGTACTCAGAAGATATGAAAAAAGTGGGAAAGTTTCTGTAAATGAAGCATTAAAAATGATACATATTTGCAGGGAAAAAATTACATATTGTAAAACCGTTTCAGAGGTAATGGGATATGAAGGACAAGGTGCAAAAGCATATTTTGATGGATTATCAGCGCTTATTGATTCTGATTTTCGGTTTCAGGGAAGAAGTAAGCGTCCGCCAAAGGACGAATTTAATTCGATGATTAGCCTTGGCTATTCTGTGTTGATGAATGAACTGTATGCCAAAATTGAAACAAAAGGGTTAAACCCATATTTTGGTTTCATGCATAAAGACAAAGAAAAACATCCCACATTGGCAAGCGATATGATGGAAGAATGGAGAGCGGTTATAGTGGATTCAACAGTCATGAGTATGATAAACGGTCATGAAATACATAAAGAGGATTTTATAACAGATTTGGATGAGCCGGGATGCTTTTTGACAAGAAATGGGATTAAACTGTTTTTATCAAAGCTGGAAAAGAAGCTGCAAACAGAGGTACGATATTTATCTTATACAGATTATCCGGTAAGCTTTAGGCGTGGGATTGCGTTGCAGTTGGATCTGTTGGTAAAAGCAATTGAAACAGAAGACGCGTCAATCTATAAACCGATTGAAATAAGGTGATTGTTATTTGGAATATGTTTCGCATATATTCAAAATGGTAGTATGATATGGGTGGAGAATGAATATGGATGACGAAAATTATTTTTTTCATATAGACGAAAATATAGAAAGCGATAAAGTATTTGTGCTGATTATTTATGATATAACAGACAATAAAAAGAGACTGAAATTATCTAAATTATTGCTAGGCTACGGCTTTCGAATACAGAAATCAGCTTTTGAAGCAATGATTACAAAGAGGAAATACAAAGAACTGCTGGAGCGTTTACCGGCGTATACTTCATCAGAAGATAGTATACGAGTGTATAAGATTATTGGAAAAGGGCAAGTAATGTCTTTTGGAAAGAGAACAGAAGAGGAAAACGAGGATATTATTGTTATTTAGAGGAGAATGAAGCATGAGTAAAAAAGTTTTATTTAGCCCGGTAGGAGGAACCGATCCGATTAAGTATTTGCGGGATGGTTCGATGCTTCATATTTGCAGACACTATAGACCTGATATTGTGTATCTCTATATTTCTCACGAGATGATGGAGCATCATAAAAAAGATAATAGGTACATAGATGCAATCGAAAGGTTAGGAAGACATTTGGGGCATATTTTTGAAGTAAATATCATCGAGAGGGATGCTTTGGTTGATGTGCAGCAGTATGATGTATTTTACCAAGATTTTAGGGAGGAGATAATTAAAATCGAAAACGCAATGGAGGATAGTGATGAACTGTTGCTGAATATGGCATCGGGAACACCGGCGATGAAGAGTGCATTGTTTGTAATGGCAACATTTGCAGAGTATCGTTTTAAACCAATACAAGTATCTACTCCTAAAAAAGGGATAAATGCAGAGTATGAGGAGCGGGAAGAATATGATAATGAAATAAATTGGGAATTGAATGAAGATAATTTGGCTGATGCTCCGAATCGCTGTACGGAAGTTAAAAGCTTAAATTTAATGAAAATGATTAAGGCAGAGATGATAAAAAAGCATGTTATGGCATATGATTATGCTGCGGCCTTAACGGTTGCTTCCGAAATGAAAGAAGATATTCCGGAGGATGCATATATTTTGCTACAGATTATGGATGCAAGAGTGAAGCTGAACCGTCGGAAAATCAGTAAGCTGATGGCTGGAAAATCATATGATATTTATCCTGTGAAAGAGGGAGATAAGCAAAAAATATTTGAGTATGCACTTGTTTTGCAGATGAAAATAAAAAAACAGGAGTATGCAGATTTTATTCGTGGAATTACACCGTTGGTAGTAGATTTATTGGAAGAGCTAATGGAAAATAAATGTAAAATTGTGCTGAAAGACTGTTGTACTGTTAATGGTAAAGATAGTATCATAAAATGGGATCGGGAGAAATTAAAACGTATAGGTCTGATAAGCTTTCTTGATAGTGAATATAAAAGTTCAGGTGGTTTCAAGTGCGGTCCTGTTTATTCCGGTCAAATTGCAAAAATAATAAATTATAAATGTCAGGATACGGATTTGATTCAGAAAGTAAATGATGTGATAGAGATAGAAGGAAAGGTTCGGAATGTTGCAGCACATGAAATTGTGTCGGTTACTGAGGAATGGTTTCAGGATAGAACGGGAAAAAATGCAAGGGATATATTTCAAATTATTCAATATTTAATAGGGAAAGCCGGAATAAATGTGAAAAAGCAAGACTGGCAGTCTTATGATCGGATTAATGAAAGTATTGCACAGTATTTGAGATAAAATTTCTGAAAAGAATCTATTTATAAAATAGATACATGAAAAGGAAAAGCAATTTATACAATAGACGATATATATATGAATTACTGGCTGGAGAGCGGGAAGAATTGATTGATGGATAAATTGACAGAGAAATGAGATAAGATTAAGGAAACTTTAATCTTAATACAGTTGACAAAATTTTTGGAAAATTATACACTAAAAGCAGTAGCTTACAGTAAATTCATGGAAGGAGGATAACCGTTATGAAAAAAAGATTCAGACAAACTTTTAAACGGATTTTGGCGGCAGCTTTTGCAGTGGCAATGGCAGCGACGGTTTTGGCAGGCAATAATCCGGTTACGGTACAGGCACAGGAGCTTACATGGTCACATCCCGGAAACGGATGGCACTACCTTGAAGGAACGGATATCAGTGTGAAAATAGAAAATAAAGCAGTATATGTTTACGGCACAGGCGAAATTCCTGACTGTGATTATTGGAAGCTTTACGAAAGACCTTGGGCAAATACCGATGCAGAGAGCGTGTATATTGCAGAAACAATTACTTCGATTGGAAGGTATGCCTTTTACGATATGCCTAAATTGCGTCGTATCAATATGTACTCCAGCACTTTTGTGAAAGATATGACATGTTTTGACAAGATATGCTATAAGCCGATTTACCGCATATATGACAGGCCGGTGAATACGGAAATGATCGGAACGATTCCCTATACAAGCTTTGACAGCATTAAAGCCATTGCGCAGACAAACTACAACGGCGCATGCTGGATTATGGATTCGCCTGCAAAAGCGCAGGAGTTTCAAAACAGCACAAATCCTACGGTTCCGAATGTGTATTACGCAACGGAAAAGGTGAAGAGACTGCCAAATGAAGTGACGGATATAGCGCCTGAAAATGATGTTCCTTGGGAAAATATTGAAACGTACAGCAATGGAAATGTTGCAACGCCGATATGCAGGCTTTCGGCGCAGACCCCGGATGCATCTTTGATTGTTTCGGCGCAAAAAAGATATCAGGGAAGAGCATGCCTTGAGGCATATGCGGCATTTATTGAGGATTATACGTTCGGTGCAGCTTTTAATGTTTCCGTTAATAAAAACGCGCG
Source organism: uncultured Lachnospiraceae bacterium (assembly GCA_910577115.1). Lineage (GTDB taxonomy): Bacteria > Bacillota > Clostridia > Lachnospirales > Lachnospiraceae > COE1. The sequence continues at coordinate 121,846 of CAJTMC010000004.1, read as the reverse complement.
TGTTGTAACGCGGTCTTATGATATTATTGTCGAAAATAAGGTTGTGCAGACCGAAAACGAGCTCAAGTATGTGCTCACGATTCCGCAAGAGCTCAGGCTGCAGGGAAGAAGTTTCCGACTTCTTGGCATCGGAGATGGTGTTGTAAACGTTTATGATGATTTGGATTTAGATGATGGTACCATCACATTTGCCACAAATACGCCATCTGCGGCATATGCATTGGTATATAAATAAAAATGAACAAGATGGAGGATGAACAAAATGAAGGGTAATGTAATTGTCGGACAGTCAGGCGGGCCTACCGCTGCGATTAACTCAAGTCTCGCGGGGGTATACCGGACAGCGATTGATCGTGGAGCAAAGAAGGTTTACGGAATGCTGAACGGAATACAAGGGCTTATGGAGGAGACCTATGTCGATCTGTCGGAACATATCACAAATGATTTGGATGTGGAACTTTTAAAGAGAACGCCGGCTGCGTATCTTGGTTCCTGCCGCTACAAGCTTCCGGATATCCATAAGGATATGTCTGTGTATGAGAAGATTTTTGCAATTCTTACAAAGCTTGATATCGAGGCGCTCATCTATATTGGCGGAAATGATTCAATGGATACGATCAAAAAGTTGTCTGACTATGCGATTATTACAGGAAGCCCGATTCGGTTTATCGGATGCCCTAAGACAATCGACAATGACCTTGCGCTGACAGACCATACACCAGGGTATGGAAGCGCTGCAAAATATATCGGCACTTCGGTAAAGGAAATTGTGCGCGACAGTCTGTGCTTAAAGTATGAAAAAGGACTTGTTACTATTATCGAAGTAATGGGAAGAAATGCCGGATGGCTGACCGGAGCGGCAGTGCTTGCAAAGGGAGAGGACTGTGTAGGGCCTGATATGATTTATCTTCCGGAGCTTTCCTTTGACATCAAGAAATTTAAGGAAAAAGTAAAAAAACTTTTGGCAAAGAAATATTCGGTTGTTGTAGCCGTTTCTGAGGGCATTAAGACGGCCGATGGAAAATATGTTTGTGAGCTTGGAAACAGCGCAGACTTTGTTGATGCGTTCGGCCACAAGCAGCTTACAGGTACGGCAAGTTACCTTGCAGGTTTTATTGCGGCAGAGCTTGGCTGCAAGACAAGAGCTATTGAGCTGAGCACGTTGCAGCGTTCGGCATCGCACCTTTCATCGAGAGTGGATATTCTGGAAGCCTATCAGGTAGGCGGTGCAGCTGTCAAGGCAGCTGACGAGGGTGATTCGGGAAAAATGGTTGTTCTTGTGCGTCAGTCAGACGATCCGTATCAGTGCGGAACGGAAGTAAAAGATGTGCATAAAATCGCAAACGATGAAAAGCTTGTGCCGAGGAATTGGTTAAATAGTGAGGGCGATTATGTGACGGAGGACTTTATCACTTATGTGCGCCCGCTCATACAGGGGGATGTAGCGCCGATTATGGTAGACGGCATTCCGCGTCATTTGTATCGACCCGGCAAATAATTCAGAAAAAAAGGAGCTGCCGCTAATGCGGCAGCTCTCATAGCGTATAAGGGAAGTATATTAAGCGTCAGATAAATCGGTCGCTTTGAATATTCGGATGCACATAGCCACATGTGGAATTTTGCCGCTTTGCGGCTGTGGCTGGCGCAATATTTACGGCTCATAAAATTAGCTGTGAGTATATAATAAAGGAGGAGAAACGTTGGAGCAGAATGCATCAAGGGAAAACATCATAGAATTAAAGCACATCAGCCGTACTTTCGATGACGGCTTTCGTGTGGTGGAGGATTTTAATCTCACAATCAAAAGGGGAGAATTTGTTACCTTTTTGGGACCGTCCGGTTGCGGTAAAACGACGACGCTGCGTATGATTGCAGGTTTTGATAAGCCGACGGAAGGGGAACTGCTGCTAAACGGCAGGGATATCCGCGACCTTCCGCCCAATAAGCGTCCCATCAATACGGTATTTCAGCGCTATGCGCTGTTTCCGCATCTGAATGTGTTTGATAATATTGCGTTTGGCTTAAAGCTTAAGAAGTTTGCAAAGACTGAAATCATAAAAAAGGTGAAAAAAGCACTTGAAATGGTAGATCTTGAGGGCTTTGAGGACAGGACGATTGGAACGCTTTCGGGCGGACAGCAACAGCGTATCGCAATCGCACGCGCGATTGTGAATGAGCCTGAAATCCTGCTCTTGGACGAGCCGCTTGGCGCACTGGATTTAAAGATGCGTAAGGAGATGCAGCTGGAGCTTAAAAGCATGCATCAAAAGCTGGGAATTACATTTATTTATGTGACGCATGATCAGGAAGAGGCGCTCACAATGTCCGATAAGATTGTCGTGATGTCGGAAGGGAAAATCCAACAGACCGGTACGCCGGAGGATATCTACAATGAACCGAAAAATGCCTTTGTTGCCGATTTTATCGGGGAAAGCAACATTTTTAGCGGCATTATGACGGGAAAATTCAGGGTGCGTTTTTGTGGTGCGGAGTTTGCATGTGTGGATGATGTTGAGCATGGTACAATGATTGATGCAGTTGTGCGTCCGGAGGATGTCATTATAACAACGCCTGAAAAAGGGACGGTAAAAGGAAAAGTAACATCTGTTATTTTTAAGGGAGTGCATTACGAAATTACTGTTTTATCAGGCAAAAATGAGATTGTGGTGCAGTCTACGAAAAAAGCGGAAGAAGGAAGCGAGGTAGGTATTCTGATTGAGCCGGAGGGGATACATATCATGCTTGCTGAGGATGTGGTGAATCGTATTGAAACCGGATTAAACAAGGATTACAGCCTGCAGTTTTTGGACGGAGCGCTTTCCTGCGACCTGACGGAGTTGTTTCCGAATGCGTCTTATAATTCCAATGGTGTGCTGGTAGATGCACATGGGGACGTGATTGATGCGGAAGCGGTCAGAATCATTGTATCTGTCAAGCCGGAATGTATTGAAATGAGTGATGACAAAGAGGCAGGCCTTTTATGCGGACATATTATCAACCTGATTTACAAAGGAGATCATTACAGTTATGTCGTGCGTACCGACGAGGATGAGGATTTTATCGTGGACGATGAATATTTGTGGAATATGGACGACTATGTGAGCCTGATCATACCGAAGGAGAGCTTTGAATATGCAGTTAAGAAATAAAAAGATGCTTTGTCTGCCATACAGCGTGTTTTTAGTATGCTTTGTGCTTGCGCCTCTGTTTGTCATTATCTATTATGCATTGACAAACGGTGAGGGCAGATTTACAATAGAAAACCTGACAGGTTTTTTTGGGAATCCCAAAACCACAGGCACGCTTTTATACAGTTTGGGAATTGCGGTTGTCACAACAAGCGTGTGCCTGTTGTTGGCTTATCCCATTGCATATATTCTTGCAAGAGGAAAATTACGGCATAAATCCGTTGTGCTGATGCTGTTTATCATGCCCATGTGGATTAATTTTACGCTAAGAATAACGGCATTGAAAGAAATCCTCACTGTAATAGAGGGAAATCTTTCTTTTCACCCGTTTTTGAATACGATCATTGGAATGACATATGATTTTCTTCCGTTTATGATATTGCCGATTTATACAACGCTTTTAAAGATTGATAAGAGCTTGCTGGAGGCGTCGTCTGATCTTGGCGCTGATCATGTGCAGACCTTTTTTCAGGTGACGCTGCCGTTGTCCGTTCCGGGCATTATCAGCGGTATTTTTATGGTGTTTTTGCCATCGATGACAAACTATGTGGTGCTGGATATGCTCTACAACAGCACTTATATTATGGGAAGCCTGATTGGTGCCTACTTTGCCGCCTATGACTGGCATGGCGGTTCCATGATCGCGCTTGTACTTCTTGCGATTATCCTTGTATTTACGCTCTTTACGAACCGTTATGCGGACGAGGATGCGGGAAACAGCAGAGGAGGTGTGGTGAGCCGATGAAAAAGACGATTTCAACAGCTTTTTTATGCCTTGTGCTGTTAGCGCTGTATCTGCCAATTTTTGTGCTTGCGCTATATAGCTTTACCGATTCTGTGAACATCGGTGCAATCCACAGTTTTTCGCTTCAAAACTATGTTACGCTTTTCACAAAGCCGGAGCTTCGTGATATGATTATAGGCACGCTCCTGCTTGCAATCGGTTCGGCGGTTTTGTCAACGGTGCTTGGCACACTCGGCGCAGTGGGTGTACACTACGCCGGACGTTTCGGAAAAACATTCATTGGCGCGGCCAATCAGGTGCCTGTGGTCAATGCGGAGGTTGTGACGGCATTTTCACTGTGTATTCTTCTCATCGAAGTATGCAGTGTGGATAAGAGCAGCTTTGTGCCGCTGTTGATTGGTCATGTGGTATTACAATCTCCTTTTGTTTATTTGTCTGTCGTACCAAAGCTCAAACAGATGGACAACAGTCTGTATGAGGCGGCACTTGATCTTGGGGCATCATCACAGACTGCGATTAGATGCGTGGTGATACCACAGATTTTTCCGGGGATTGTTTCCGGCTTTGCACTGGCGGTTACGCTTTCGCTGGACGATTACTTTATCACAAGTTATACAAAGCCCGCTACGTTTGACACAATCAGCACATATGTTGTGAACGCGACAAAGGGTTCGCAGACAGAGATTAAGACAGCGCTCTGGGCGCTTTCCACAATTATCTTTTTGGCTGTGATTTTGTTGGTGCTTGTGATGAACCTCACAGGAAGCAGGAATGCAAGGAGGACAAATGAAATTGAGAAGAAGAATGCATAGAAAAATGTGGAAGCCTGCGCTCACGATTATAACAGCAATAACGACTTTTTCGGTTTGTTTTACGGGGAACAGCAGGACCGCTTTTGCAAAGTCGGATGACACAATCGTTCTTCGCGTATGCAATTGGGAAGAATATATTGATATGGGTGACTGGGACGAGGAAGAGCGGATAATGCTTGATAACGGTGTTACAATTTTTGGCGAAAATCCGCTTTACAAAGAGTTCGAGGACTGGTACTTAGAAACCTACGGGAAACGGGTAAGGGTAGAATATTCTTGCTTCGGGACAAACGAAGATTTGTATAACCAGCTTAATCTCGGTGATACGTATGACCTTGTCTGCCCGTCGGAATATATGATTATGAAGCTGATGGCGGAGGGCAGGCTGGAACCGTATTCCGAAGCATTTTATGATAAAAGTAACGAGTGCAATTTTTATATCAATAACGTTTCTCCTTACATTTATAAAGTGATGAACGAAAATGAGATTCATGGGGAGCAATGGAGCAAATATGCGGCTGGTTACATGTGGGGGATAACAGGCGTTCTTTATAATCCTGCAAAGGTAACGCAGGATGAGGCATCCACTTGGAAGATTTTTGAAAAGGAGCAGTTTAAAAGACAGGTTGCGCTAAAGGATAACGTGCGTGATTCATACTTTGCCGCACTAGGGATTTTAAAGGCAGATCAGCTCACTGAGGAAGCCTTTCAAAATGCGCCGGATTATGCAAAGCGGCTTGAAGATGAGATGAATGATACAAATCTGACAACGATTGCTCAGGCACAGGAGCTGTTAGAGCGCCTTATGGACAATATTTATTCGCTTGAGACGGACAGCGGAAAGGCAGATATGGTAAGCGGAAAAATCGTGGCGGATTATCAGTGGTCGGGAGATGCGGTCTATGCAATGGATCAGGCAGATGAGGACGGTTTGGAGCTTCGGTTTTCCGTACCAAAAGAAGGCGCAAATCTCTGGTTTGACGGTTGGGTGATGCTCAAGGACGGAATCGGTGACGATGTTTTGCAAAAGCATGCGGCGGAGGCATTTGTGAATTTTATGTCAAGGCCGGATAACGCTGTGCGGAATATGTATTATATTGGTTATACATCTTCCATTGCCGGCGCCGAGGGAGATGATACGGTTTTTGAATACATTAACTGGTGCTATGGCGCCGACGAATCCGATACAGATACGATAGAGTATCCTTTGGGGTATTTCTTTAGCGGCAGCAGTGGGGACGAAAATTATATTGTAACGGCGTCTTTGGAGCAAATTGACAGGCAGCTTTATGCACAGTATCCGTCGCAGGAAGTATTAAAAAGAACGGTCGTCATGCGCTATTTTGATGAGGACACAAGCAAAGCAATCAACAGAATGTGGATTAATGTTCGCTGCTTCGATATCAATGATGTTCCTTTCGTTGTCTGGCTTGCTGTGCTTGCTGTATTTATATTGCTTGTGCGAAAAATTTGTGTTAAAGTGAAATAAATGTAAAAACCAAGCTTGGAGGAAAAGTATGTCAAATATAGATCAGAGCAAAATCAGGAATTTTTGCATTGTTGCACATATTGATCATGGCAAATCGACGCTTGCAGATCGGATTATCGAAAAAACAGGACTTTTGACAAGTCGTGAGATGCAGGATCAGGTGCTTGATAATATGGATTTGGAGCGTGAGCGTGGGATTACGATTAAGGCGCAGACGGTGCGCACCGTTTATCAGGCACAGGACGGGAACGAATATATTTTTAACCTGATTGATACGCCGGGACACGTTGACTTTAATTACGAGGTAAGCCGCGCACTTGCGGCGTGCGACGGCGCCGTTTTAGTTGTGGATGCGGCGCAGGGCATTGAGGCGCAGACGCTTGCCAATGTCTATTTGGCGTTGGATCACGATTTGGACGTTTTCCCTGTCATTAACAAGATCGACCTTCCGAGTGCGCGTCCTGACTGGGTGAAAAATGAGATTGAGGATGTCATCGGAATTGAGGCGCAGGATGCACCGTTGATTTCCGCAAAGAACGGTGTGGGAATTGAGGAGGTGCTTGAGGCGATCGTCCATAAGATTCCGGCTCCGGGCGGCAGCAGGGAAAACCCTCTTCAGGCGCTTGTATTTGATTCACTTTATGATTCATACAAAGGTGTCATTGTATTTTGCCGCATTAAGGAAGGACGTGTTGCGAAGGGAACAAAGATTCGAATGATGGCAACCGGTGCGACGTCAGATGTGGTAGAGGTAGGCTATTTTGGCGCCGGACAGTTTATCCCCTGCGAAGAGCTGTCTGCCGGTATGGTGGGATATATCACTGCGTCAATTAAGAATGTGAAGGATACGGCGGTCGGAGATACGGTTACAGATGCCGAAAATCCATGTGCGCAACCGCTTCCGGGCTACAAGAAGGTGCTTTCGATGGTTTATTGCGGCCTGTATCCTGCCGACAGTGCCAAATATACGGATTTGCGCGACGCGTTGGAGAAGCTGCAGCTAAACGATGCCTCACTGTTTTATGAACCGGAGACTTCTGCTGCTTTGGGATTTGGCTTTCGCTGCGGATTTTTAGGATTGCTGCATCTTGAAATTATTCAGGAACGGCTTGAGCGCGAGTACAATCTTGACCTTGTCACGACAGCGCCGGGCGTTATTTATAAAGTATATAAGACAAACGGTGAGGTGACCACGCTTACCAACCCCTCAAATCTTCCGGATCCGTCTGAAATTGACTATATGGAAGAGCCGATTGTCAGTGCGGAAATTATGGTGACGACGGAGTTTATCGGCTCGATTATGGAGCTTTGTCAGGAACGGCGCGGACGCTATCTCGGCATGGATTATGTGGAGGAGACAAGGGCGCTCTTAAAGTATGAGCTGCCGTTAAATGAGATTATCTACGACTTTTTCGACGCACTCAAATCGCGTTCCCGCGGTTATGCATCGTTTGACTATGATATTAAAGGGTATGAGCAGGCATCGCTTGTGAAACTCGATATCCTGATTAACAAGGAAGAAGTTGATGCGCTGTCCTTTATTGTGCACAAGGATTCGGCGTATGAGCGCGGCAGAAAGATGTGCGAGAAGCTAAAGGACGAAATTCCGCGCCATTTGTTTGAAATTCCCATTCAGGCGGCAGTCGGCGGAAAGGTTATCGCGCGTGAGACCGTAAAGGCGATGCGAAAGGACGTGCTTGCCAAGTGTTATGGTGGCGATATAACGCGTAAGAAGAAACTTCTCGAAAAGCAGAAGGAGGGCAAGAAGCGTATGCGGCAGGTCGGCAATGTGGAAATTCCGCAAAAGGCGTTTATGTCGGTGCTAAAGCTTGACAGCGGCAAGTAAACACATGAATCAGTTAGGCATTTATATTCATATCCCGTTTTGCGTAAAAAAGTGCATATACTGCGATTTTTTGTCGTTTCCTGCGGACGATGCGGCAAAAAGCGCCTATATGGCAGCGTTAAATGAGGAAATCAAAGCTACGGCAGAGGATTACGCCGAATATCAGGTGCAGACAATCTTTTTTGGCGGCGGCACACCTTCCTGTATCGCAAAAGAGCTGATAAAAGACTGCCTTTCGACGATACAAACGCATTTTCATATAGCGGATAATGCGGAAATTTCTTTGGAGCTCAATCCCAAAACCGCTTCTCCGGAAAAGCTGGAGTATTTGCGGGCGGCAGGCATCAACCGCCTCAGTATTGGTCTTCAATCGGCAAATGACAATGAATTAAAGCTGTTGGGGCGCATTCATACTTTTAAAGATTTCCTGACAACTTACATGTGGGCAAGGAATGCGGGGTTTTCAAACATCAACATTGATTTAATTTCCGCCCTGCCCGGACAAAGCCTTAAAACATGGCAAAACACGCTGCATGCTGTATGCATGCTGGAGCCGGAGCATATTTCGGCGTACAGCCTGATTGTTGAGGAAGGAACAAAGCTGTTTGACTGTATCAGTCAATATCCGCCTTTGCCCGATGAGGAGACAGACCGTCTAATGTACTACGAAACAAAGCGGCTTTTGTCGGAGTATGGTTATGTGCGCTATGAGATTTCAAACTATGCCAAAAAAGGGTTTGAAAGCCGCCACAATCAAATCTACTGGCAGAGAGGCTGCGACCATATCAGGGACTATATCGGTTTGGGACTTGGAGCGGCGTCAACAGTAGGCAGCCGCAGGTATCGCAATACGGACAACCTTTCGGAATATATGGAGGACTGCAAAACGCCGGATAAATTAAGACGGGACCAGGTGCAGTTATCCCGACAGGAGTTGATAGCGGAATTTCTGTTTTTAGGACTTCGGAGAATGCAGGGTATTTCCATGGCAGAGTTTGAGCGGACTTTTGCCGTAAGACTTGACAGCATTTATCCAAAAGTCTTAAAAAAATGGAAAGATGCAGGATATCTTGACGAAAAAGACGGTTTTTGGTTTTTGACGGAACAGGGAATTGACATCAGCAATGTCATATTGTCGGATTTTGTAGAAATCCCTAATTTATGAAAATTTAATTTGGAAAGGCACTTAGGAGCGCCCACTGACATAGAATAAGATAAATAAGTCAGGAGGCGCTCTTTTGAAGACCTTTGAGCAACCGCTATCCGCAGAGGAGGAAATCCGGTACTTAGGCATAATGTACGGTGACGACGAAGCAGCCTCCCATGATGCCAGACAGATTTTGATCGAGCGAAATCTCCGCCTTGTGGCACATGTGGCAAAGAAATATATGGGCTGCGGTGAGGATATAGAGGATTTGATTTCCATAGGCACAATCGGGCTGATTAAGGCAGTAAACACGTTTAAGCCTGAGAAGGGCAGCCGCCTTGCGACATACGCTGCAAAATGTATTGACAACGAGCTTTTGATGATGTTCCGGTCAAGAAAGAAAATTACGCGGGAAATATCGCTCTACGAGCCCATAGGTACCGATAAGGAGGGAAACGAGATTAACCTCATTGATGTCTGCGAACAGGAACAGACAGACATCATAGAAGACATGGATATGGCAGCAAAGCTGAAATGCCTCTATACGCTGATTGACGAACGGCTCGATGAGCGTGAGCGCTATATCATAAAACTGCGCTACGGCGTGCTTGACGGATCGCTGGGAGGAGAGGAGCTTACCCAAAGGGATATCGGCAAGCTGCTTGGCATCTCAAGAAGCTACGTATCAAGAATCGAAAAAAAGGCGCTAGGAAAACTAAAAGCCGGATTAGAAGATGCAAAACTGTATTAATTTTGACATTTCAGATGCGTTTTTTGGCGGAAACATTGCCAAAAGAAAAATAGTATGTTATTCTCCCTGCTGTGACAAAACAGTAACAGCACAGCAAACGGAGGATAACATTTTTATGTACAGCAGTGTAATAACAGGAGCAGTGACAGGCATTGAGAGCACGCTCTGCCTTGTAGAGGCAGATGTTGCAAAAGGAATGCCGGGCTTTGAGATGGTAGGACAGCTTGGCAATGAAGTGCGCGAGGCGAGGGAGCGCGTAAAGGTGGCACTTAAAAACGCGAAGGTGGAAATTCCGGCAATTCATTTAACAGTCAGTATTTCGCCGGCTGACCTGCGCAAGGAAGGCGCTTCCTACGATCTGCCAATCGCAGTCGGGGTTCTGATAGGGCTTGGCGTCATACCAGAGGAGAACGTAAACGGCACGCTTATCATCGGTGAGCTTGGATTAAACGGCGAGATTAAGCCGGTGAAAGGCGTGCTCCCAATCGTGAACTGTGCAAAAAACAATGGATTAAGACGTTGTATCGTTCCAAAGGAAAATGTGCGCGAGGGCGCTGTTTTATCCAAAGCGGCAGGGGAAAAGGGCATAGAAGTCATCGGCGTTTCTACGCTTTTAGAGGCAATCAATTACTTAAAAGCAGACGAGGAGAAAAAATTATCGCTCATACCGCCTGCGGAATGCACAGAATCTGATTTTTTGGGAAAGGAAGAACAGATTCCCGACTTTGCGGATATCAACGGGCAGGAGGCGGTAAAGCGCGCAGTAGAGATTGCAGCGGCAGGATTTCACCATATTTTGATGATTGGCCCGCCGGGCTCGGGGAAGACCATGATTGCAAAACGCATTCCTTCCATACTTCCCGACCTTTCAATGGAAGAAGGACTTGAGGTATCCACAATTTACAGTGTGGCAGGAATGCTGGAAAACGGCAATCCGCTCATTGCAAAAAGACCGTTTATGGACCCGCATCATACAATCTCGGAACAGGCTCTTGCAGGTGGGGGACGGATTCCAAAACCCGGTATCATTTCGCTGGCACATCGCGGTGTACTTTTTATGGACGAGCTCCCCGAGTTTCGAAGGAGCACACTCGAAATTCTCAGACAGCCGTTAGAGGACAAGAAAATCCATATTGCACGCACACAGGGAAATTTTATTTATCCCGCGGATTTTATGCTGGTGGCGGCGATGAATCCCTGTCCCTGCGGATATTTCCCTGACAGAAATCAATGTACCTGTTCGGAAGGCGAGGTAAAGCGTTATTTATCGAAAATATCCGGTCCGATTTTAGATCGCATTGATGTCACAATCGAAGCGCCAAAGGTTGACATAAAACAGCTGTCCGTAACAGTGAAAAACGAGAGCAGCGCTGACATCAGAGCGCGTGTTCTGGCAGCCAGAAATTTGCAGCGAAAACGATACAAGGGCACAAAATATCACTTCAATGCAGAGCTTTCCGGAGGGGACATCAATCGCTTTTGCCCGCTTGGAACAAAAGAGCAGGAACTGTTGGAGCAGATTTTTGCACGCATGAACTTGTCCGCAAGGGCATATCATAAAATGATCAAGGTTGCAAGAACGATAGCGGATTTGGAAGGTGCAAATGAGATTGACTGCGGCCATTTAAGCGAGGCGGCATGCTACCGAATAAATGACACGAAATACCGTAACTGACAGACCAAAAAAGGAGCATGGTTTATGACAATGAACAAACGCGAAACAATATATGCCTGTTGGCTCGATTCAGTCCGCTATCTCTCAAGCGCAAGCAAATATAAGCTCTTAGAAGCGGCAAAGACAGCGGAAAACATTTACCGTATGCAGGAGCGTGATACTTTATTTCTGATTGGTGCAAAAAACAGTGAACGAATCCAACAGGCAAAAAAAGAACAAAGTCCGGAAATGGTATATGAAATGCTGCAAAAGTTAAAAATAAAGTATACTTTTTGCAATGCCGATGATTTTCCGGCAAGACTGCTTTCGATACCGGATCCGCCGTTTGGACTATTTTACAGAGGCAGTCTTCCGGATCAAAATGTGCCCGCGGTAGCAGTCATAGGAGCAAGGAAGTGCAGTGAATACGGACATTGTATGGCAAAAAAATTTGCACAGGAGCTTGGGAAACGAGGCGTTAACATTATTAGCGGCATGGCGCTTGGCATAGATGGAGTCAGCCAAAGGGCAACGCTGGAAGTTGGTGCGCGCTCCTACGGCGTGTTAGGGTGCGGCGTTGACGTGGTTTATCCGAAATCCAACCAGCCGTTATATGAACAACTGATCGCGTGCGGGGGCGTATTGTCAGAGTATCCGATCGCAACAGAGCCAAAGCCGATGCTGTTTCCGCCAAGAAACAGAATTATCAGCGCATTGTCAGATGTGGTTCTTGTCGTGGAGGCGCGGGAAAAGAGCGGCACGCTGATTACTGTAGACATGGCGCTTGAGCAGGGGCGTGAGGTTTATGTCGTTCCGGGACGTTGTACCGATAACTTAAGCTGCGGCTGCAATATGCTGTTAAGGCAGGGAGCGTCAGTGGCGCTATGCGCGGAAGACATTATAAGCGATATGGGGTGGGAGCAATCTTTAACCGGAGCGCAGAACGAAAAAAAGGAAGGTGTTTCTTCCTATATAAATATAAAGGACCTAAAGCCATTGCCGCAGGCAATCTGCGGGCTGTTGGATATCCTTCCTGTGACACAGGATACGATTATCATGCTTTTGCGGGAGCAGGGATTTACGGAAACGGTTTCAGGCATCTGTAGGGAGCTTGTAGAACTGGAATTGCGCGGCATGATTGAAAGGGCAGGCGGGCAATACAAATTAAGGGACGATATCGCGCTGAAACACTGACAGCCAAAGATAAAAATTTTTAAAATGTTATAAAAAATAAAAATTTTACTTGCCATAGATAAAAAATTAGTTTATAGTGGTGAATCGAAAGAAGATAGAAGGGACGGAAACGTTCGGGAACAGAGTGGGGGAACAGTATGGCAAAGTATTTGGTTATCGTGGAGTCACCTGCTAAGGTCAAAACGATTAAGAAATTTCTGGGTACAAATTATGAAGTGCTTGCAAGCAATGGTCATGTGAGGGATATGCCGAAAAGCCAGCTAGGCTTTGACGCCGCAAACAATTATGAACCGAAATATATAACCATAAGGGGCAAGGGTGATATTTTAGCGAAGCTTCGAAAGGAAGTCAAGAAAGCAGATAAAATCTATCTCGCAACGGACCCTGACCGGGAGGGTGAGGCAATTTCATGGCATTTATACATCGCATTAAAGCTGGAGGACAAAAAAGTCTACCGCATTACGTTTAACGAGATTACAAAAAACGCAGTAAAAGAGTCGCTCAAAAATCCGAGAGAGATTGATATGAGCCTTGTAGATGCACAACAGGCAAGGCGTATGCTTGACAGAATGGTAGGCTATCGCATATCACCGCTTTTGTGGGCAAAAATCAAACGGGGATTAAGCGCCGGTCGTGTGCAGTCTGTGGCGCTTCGCATTATCTGTGACCGCGAGGAAGAAATTAATGCTTTTATTCCTGAGGAGTACTGGACGCTTGATGCCGCGCTCAAAATTAAGGGTGAAAAAAAGCCTCTGATTGCAAAGTATTACGGAAAAGGCGATAAAAAGACCGATATTACTTCAAAAGATGAAATGGACGCAATTCTTTTAGAACTTGACAAAGCAGAATTTTCAGTGGCGGATGTCAAAAAGGGCGAACGCACAAAGAAAGCGCCGCTTCCGTTTACGACTTCTACACTGCAGCAGGAAGCAAGTAAAACATTAAACTTTTCAACACAAAAAACCATGCGGATTGCACAGCAGCTCTATGAGGGTGTGGAACTTAAGGGGCAGGGTACCGTTGGTATTATCACATATCTTCGAACGGATTCTACACGTGTTTCGGACGAGGCAGTGATTGCTTCCAAGAATTATATTAGTACAAATTACGGAGAGCAGTATGCAGCCGAATTGGCTGCGGAGAAGAAAAACGGGAAAAAGATACAGGACGCGCATGAAGCAATCAGACCGACGGATATCGCGAATACGCCTGCGGCGATGAAAGAGTCGCTGAGCAGGGACCAGTTTCGCCTGTATCAGCTGATCTGGAAGCGTTTTGTGGCAAGCCGCATGACAAATGCAAATTATGAGACGACATCTGTCAAGATTGACGCAAACGGACACCGTTTTACCATAGCGGCATCAAAGCTGGTCTTTGACGGATTTATGAGTGTATATAAGGACGATGAGGAAGATAAAACAGAAGGGAATACCTTTGTGAAAGATATCACAAAGGGAATGCCGCTCAAATTGGAAGGCTTTGACCCAAAACAGCATTTTACGCAGCCTCCCGCACATTACACAGAAGCGTCTCTCGTGCGGGCGCTGGAGGAGCTTGGCATCGGACGTCCAAGTACCTATGCGCCGACCATTACGACAATTATCGCAAGGCGTTACGTCATCAAGGAAGATAAAAACCTGTATATGTCGGAGCTTGGCGAAGTAGTCAACAATATGATGAAAGATGCGTTTCCCACCATTGTGGATGTAAATTTTACGGCGAATCTGGAAGCGCTTCTTGATAAAGTGGAGGAAGGCACGCTGGATTGGAAGGCTGTCGTGTCGAACTTCTATCCGGATTTGGAGAAAGCCGTATTAAAGGCTGAAAAAGAGCTTGACGAGGTGGAAATTGCAGACGAAGTATCGGATGAGCTGTGTGATGTCTGCGGAAAAAACATGGTTATCAAATATGGCCCGCATGGGAAATTCCTTGCCTGCCCCGGTTTTCCAGAGTGTCGGTTTACCAAGCCGTATTTTGAAAAAATCGGTGTTTCCTGCCCGAAGTGCGGAAAAGAAGTCGTTATCCGAAAGACGAAAAAGGGCAGAAAGTATTACGGCTGTGAGGCGATTCCCGACTGTGACTTTATGGTATGGCAGCGTCCTTCCACACAAAAGTGCGAGCGCTGCGGCGGCGTGATGCTCGTAAAAGGGAATAAGTTAGTCTGTGCCGATGAACAGTGTGGTTTTGTGAAAAAAATAGAAGAAAAACAGCAGGAAGCATAAATTTCGGATTGCAGAAAAAATAGCTCCTGTTTGCAAAATTCTTAAAATGACGGAAATTATTATTTATTTATGAAAAACAGCCGGAAATTGCCGCCAACTATTGAAAAATAAAAATTAGTGTGATAAAATTCTACTTATATATAAGGGATTTTCAGCAAATATTATAATAGATAACTTGGAGGTTCGTTATTATGAGTAGTGTACAACTGTTGGACAAAACAAGAAAAATCGGGAAGCTATTGCACAATACCAATTCCAGTAAGGTTGTGTTTAGTGATATTTGCAAGGTAATCCGCGATATCGTCAGTTCAAATGTTTTGGTGATTAGTAAAAAAGGAAAAGTGCTCGGCGTCGGAAAATGCGAGGGCGTTGAGGAGCTTAAGGAGCTTGTTGAAGGCACAGTGGGCGGATTTGTTGATCCGATGTTAAATGAGCGGCTTTTAGGCGTGCTTTCCACAAAAGAAAATGTCAATCTTGCGACGCTCGGCTTTGAGAGTCCTGATATCAGAAAGTTTCAGGCTGTGATTACCCCGATTGAGATTGCGGGAGAAAGACTGGGGACGCTCTTTATCTACAAATGCAATGAGCAGTATGATATTGATGACATCATTCTGTGCGAGTATGGCGTGACGGTGGTAGGTCTTGAGATGCTTCGCGCGGTAAGTGAGGAGAGCGCAGAAGAAAACCGCAAGGTGGCAGTAGTAAAGTCGGCAATCTCTACTCTTTCGTTCTCAGAGATGGAGGCAATCACGCATATCTTTGACGAATTAAACGGTACGGAAGGCATTTTGGTTGCAAGTAAAATTGCAGACCGCGTAGGTATTACAAGAAGCGTAATTGTCAATGCGCTTCGCAAGTTTGAGAGCGCGGGCGTTATTGAGTCACGTTCATCAGGCATGAAGGGCACCTATATCAAAGTGTTAAATGATGTGGTGTTTGAGGAAGTTGAAGCGTTGAAGCGCCAGCTGAATAAGTAATGCGAATTGCAATTGCTGCAATTTGCAGAATATTTAAAAAAATATTAATAATAAGAAAAAAAGCTTGTTTTGGATAGGAAACAAGCTTTTTTGTGCAAAAAACGAAAAAATAGAGTGATTTACATAACAAAATAAACAAAATTTACATAATATCATAGAAATAATAAAAAAATACTTGAAATATTCTGAAAATAAACTATAATAGAGTAAGGAAATAAAAATATTATGTAAATCCAAAAAATGGTTTACAGGAAACAGTTTAAAAAAAGAGGAGGAAAAAGCATGTTAAGTAATTCCAATGTGTTTGATTACATCAATGTTATGAGCGCGACACTTGACGCAACTGCAAAGAGAGAAGCGCTGATTGCAAATAACATTGCAAATGTAAACACACCAAACTACAAAAGAAAAGATATCCGCTTTGAGACAGAACTGAAGCATGCATTTGTAAGGGCGAATGGTGAAGATGTGGATTTCAAGGTAAAGGACATTGACCTTGAGGCGCTTGGCAATCCGGAGACTTACACAGACTATGCAGAGCTTTCTTACCGGTATGACGGGAATAACGTGGATATCAACACAGAAAACGGCATCGCTGCCGAAAATCAGATTAAGTACAACGGACTTATGGAGCTTGTCAACAAAGATTTTACAATGCTGCAGTCAGTGCTTAAGTAATGTAAGGGGAAAAATTTATCTTCTGCGTGAGAATGGAGTTAGATTGAAAAATCATAGATTTTTCAATCGGCAAATTTGTGCTAACGCCCAAATTCGTGGGCTTGGCAGGAAAAGGAGGTTATTGGAGAATGGGAATTTTTGATACATTTGACATCAGTGCATCCGGCATGTCGGCTGAGCGGTATCGTATGGATATTATCTCGCAGAATATGGCAAATGCCAATACGACAAGAACGGAAGATGGCACACCATATGTAAGAAAGGTTGTGACGTTTCAGGAAAAAACGAATGTAAAAGAACGGAACTTTTCGCATATGCTTGATACAGCGTTCAGCAATTTAAGCGGCAGACCGCTTGGTTATGTAAACTCTGCGGAGCTTTCTGTGCAGGGAAAGGGCGTAAAAATCGGCGGTGTCTATGAGGATACATGGACAGAAGAAGTAATGGCATACGATCCTGAGCATCCCGACGCTGACGAGAACGGCTATGTGCATTATCCAAATGTAAATATCATTACAGAGATGACCAATATGATTGATGCAAGCCGCGGATATGAGGCAAATCAGGCAGCTTTTGAGGCGACAAAGGCAATGGCGCTCAAAGGCCTTGAGATGAATTAATGCATAGGGGTAGGAATGGAGGAGTATTGATATGACAGTTACAGCAGCAAATGATATTGACAGTTTATATAATGTAAGCTCGGATGCCGTACGAAACACGCTGTTTGGAAACAAAACGCAGGAAACAGAAGACAGCGATATATTCAGTACCTTTTTGGACGCGGCAGTGTGTAATATCAATGATACGAATATTGCGCTTTCGAATAAGGAAAATGAACAGTTGAAGTGGGCAATGGGAATTTCCGAGAATACACATGATCTTACGATTGCAGTCGGAAAAGCGGAGGCAGCCTTGAACTATACTGTGGCGCTGCGCGATAAGCTGCTTGAGGCATACAGGGAAATTATGCAGATGCAGATTTAATAAGGGTGAATAAAAACGCACAACTCCTTTTGGGGTGAAAAGGAGTTGTGCAAAAACGATAGGGGATTAGGAGAAGGAGACTTAAGATGGTTGACAAGGTATTGGATTTTGGAAAGAAGCTTTTAGAAAAGTTTAAAGAATGGTGGAACAAATTCCAGCCGAAGCAGAAAACATTGATAATCGGAGTGGTAGCAGTTGTACTGCTTGCAATCGGTATTCTGGTTGCGGTGCTTACAATGAAGAAATATGAGCCGCTTGTAACTTGTGAATCCACAAAGGAAGCTGCCACAATCAGAGATTTGCTTGACGGAGAAAATTTGACCTATGAAGTATCGACAGACGGGTTACAGTTTGATATACTGTCAACACAGGTAGCAGATGCAAACCTGCTGCTTGGCGCAAACAATATTCCGACGGCGGCATATACGCTTGATGATGTGCTTGACGGCAGTTTCTCTACCACAGAGGCAGATAAACAGAAGCGTTACAAGCTCTATCTTGAAACACAGATTGAGGAAGACGTAGAAAGCATGAGAGCGGTTAAGACTGCATCATGCCAGCTCACAATTCCGGAGGATAACGGAACATTAATCGCACAAAACCTTGATACATATGCGAGCGTACTTTTGGAGCTCGACGAAGGCGCAGAGTTTACCGAGGACAATGCGGCAGCGATTGCAAGGCTTGTGGCGACAGGACTCGGAAACGACACGACAGACAATATTACAATTACAGACGTAGACGGAACGATTTGGTTTCCGGTAGAAAAGACATATTCGACGATTGAGAAGGCAGATACGATGCTGATGCTCAAGCAGGAAGCAGAAAGCCTGATTAAGAATGAGGTAAGACAGGTACTTTTGGGAACAAACGAGTTTAATCAGATTGAGGTTGGAACCAATATCTCAATGGATTTCTCGCAGAAGGAAATTACCCAGCATAACTATACACCGGCAGAAGGACAGGAGCAGGGCGTTTTCTCGCATGAAGAACTCTACACCTCAAATGCGCAGGAAGGTTTGGCCGGAGTGCCGGGAACAGACTCAAACTCTGAGACAGACTACCTCATCAGCGAGCAGACCGGCACAAACACAAGTTCATATGAACACAAGAGAGATTATCTCCCCAATGAGGAGATTATCAAGACAACAGCAGCTACGGGAACGATTGTATATGACAGCAGTACCGTATCGGTAGCAGCAGTAAAATACCGTATCGTAAGAGAGGATGATGTAAGGCTTCAGGGACTCTTAGAAGGTATCACATGGGAAGAATATAAGCTTGCAAATAATGCAAAGACAAAAATAGAGTTAGACGACGAGCTCATCAGCATGGTGGCAAACGCAACCGGTATTCCGGTAAGAAATGTTACGTTCGTGGCATATGAGGAAGTACAGTTTATTGATGCGGTTCACGAGACGGTTTCTTATAAAGATATCATTCAGATCGTGCTGATCGTCATTATCCTTGCACTCTTGGCATTCGTGGTAATTATGAGCCTGAGAACCAAGAGAGAGGTCGAGGAGGAAGAAGAGCTTGCAGTTGAGGATTTATTACAGTCAAATCAGGCTGATCAGTTAGAATCTATCTCAACTGAGCAGAAATCGGATGCAAGGAAGCTGATCGAAACATTTGTGGAAGAAAATCCCGAGGCAGTTGCAATACTTTTGCGGAACTGGCTTGAAGAGGATTGGGGGTAATTTATCATGGCGGATAAAGAGGAATTAAAAGGAATACAGAAAGCGGCGATATTGCTGATCGCGTTGGGACCGGAAAAGTCCTCTCTGATATTCAAGCACTTAAAGGAAGACGAAATTGAGGATTTGACACTTGAAATTGCAAATACAAAGAGTGTGACCATACAGGTCAAGGAAAAAGTAATCAATGAGTTTTATGAGGTCTGCCTTGCGCAGCAGTATATCGCAGAGGGTGGTATCGGCTATGCGAAGGAGCTTCTTGAGAAAGCACTCGGTACAGACAAGGCGATGGACGTTATTGGAAAACTGACTGCATCGCTGCAGGTAAAGCCGTTTGAGTTTGTTAAGAAGACAGATGCATCACAGCTGCTGAACTTTATACAGGATGAGCATCCGCAGACAATCGCGTTAATTCTTTCTTATCTGTCAGCAGCGCAGTCGGCCACAATCTTAGGTGCGCTGGCTCCCGAAAAGCAGGCAGACGTGGCAAGACGTATCGCGACAATGGACAGAACAAGTCCGGACGTTATTAAGGAAGTGGAGCGCGTGTTAGAGTCAAAGCTTTCTTCACTGGTAAATCAGGATTACACGATTATCGGCGGTGTCGATGCAGTCGTAGAGATTTTGAATACGGTAGACAGAGGAACAGAAAAGCATATCATGGAAACACTCGAGGTCGAGGAGCCCGAATTGGCAGACGAGATCAGAAAGAAGATGTTCGTATTCGAGGATATCCTGCTGCTCGACGATCGTTCGATCCAGCGTGTGCTTAGAGATGTTGACAACAATGACCTTGCGATTGCATGTAAGGGTTCTGCCGAAGAAGTGCAGAACGCGATTTTCAACAATATGTCAAAGCGTCTTGCTGAGATGATTCGTGAGGATATGGAATTTATGGGACCTGTCCGTATGAAGGACGTTGAGGAAGCGCAGCAGAAGATTGTAAATATCATTAGAAAGCTCGAGGATTCTGCTGAAATCGTTATTTCTCGAGGCGGAGGTGACGAGATCGTTGTATAATAATGGCGGTGTATTAAAATCAGGCTGGGTTGTAGTCAATCCGGAAAATACAAGAATCATAGACTCCAATGCAAGAGCCGAGGCAAAGCTAAAAGAGATTGCCTTGGAGCTTGCAAGGCAGTGCGGCGAGGAACCGGAGTTTATAGAAGGCTTTACACAAGGCATTAACGCTGTGGAAGTTTCCGAGCTGATGCGTGACGACGAAGGCAATATCATAGGCTATGAGCAGGAGGACGGATTTGCGGGAGAACAGATGCCTGAGCAGCAGCCGGCAGCAGCCGGCCCGTCGTATGAGGAAATCATCGCGCAGGCACAGGCGGAAATTGAGGATATGAAGCAGAAGGCTGTTGCGGAAATCGAGGCAATGCGTGCGCAGACAGCAGAAGAAAGCAGAAATCAAGGCTATCAGGAAGGTCTTGAGCAGGGAAAACAGGAAGGCTTTGCGCAGGGACATCAGGATGGATTAAACAGTGTTGCCGAGGCAAGGGAACAGGCGCTCGCTGAGGTGACGCGAAAGGCGGAAAAGCTGGAACAGGAATATCAGAAAAAGGTCAAGGAATTGGAGCCGAAATTTATTGATACGCTTACCGGAATTTATGAGCATATTTTCCATGTGAGCTTTCGGAATTCAAGAGAACTGATTGTTTATCTGATACAGAACACCTTGCGCAATATCGAGGGCGGCAATACATATCTCGTTCATGTCTCAAAGGAAGATTATCCTTTTGCGAGTATGCAGAAGAGAGAGCTGATTAAAAATACAAACATCAATATTGATGATGTGGAGCTTTTGGAAGATGCGACACTTGGCAAAAACGAGTGTATGATAGAAACAGGCAGCGGTGTGTTTGACTGCAGTCTTGGTACACAGTTGGAGGCGTTAAATGAAGAGCTTCGGCTGCTGTCTTATGAGCCATAGTCAGGGCGGGGCTGTAAAATGAATGAAAAAAGGAATGAAGTCAATGGAAGATACAATATCCTTTGAGAAATATAAGATGGTTGTCAACAAAAGTTTTTTCAAAAAACTTGGCAAGGTTGAGAACGTTGTAGGACTTACAATTGAATCTTCAGGACCGGATGCCAAATTAGGGGATATGTGTAAAATTTATACGGACCCGGAAAAAAAGCATGGTGTCCTTGCGGAGGTCGTAGGCTTTAAAGATAAGAAAACACTCTTAATGCCATATGAGGATACGGAGGGGATAGGGCTTGGCTGTATTGTTGAAAATATGAATTATCCGCTGAGCGTGTCGGTGGGAGACAGCCTTCTTGGGAAGACCTTAGATGGTCTTGGACGGTGCGTGGACGGCTATGTGCCGGATCCGCATACCATAAAGCGTTATCCGCTGGAAGCGCCGCCGCCGGATCCGATGAGCAGGACGATTATCAGCGACGTGCTTTCTCTTGGTGTCAAGGCGGTAGACGGATTAATCACTGTCGGTAAGGGGCAGCGTATCGGAATCTTCGCAGGTTCCGGTGTTGGAAAATCGACGCTTATGGGAATGTTTGCGCGAAACACAAAAGCTGATATCAACGTTATTGCGTTGATTGGAGAGCGTGGACGTGAGGTCAGAGAGTTTATTGAGAGAGACTTGGGTGAGGAAGGTATGCAGCGCTCGATTGTCGTGGTAGCAACCTCCGACAGGCCGGCGCTTGAGCGAAATAAAGCTGCCAAGACAGCGACGGCAATTGCCGAGTATTTCAGGGATCAGGGAAAAGACGTTCTTCTCATGATGGATTCGCTTACGCGTTTCTCAATGGCGCAAAGAGAGATTGGTCTTGCAACGGGTGAGCCGCCGGTTACAAGAGGATATCCGCCAAGCGTGTATTCCGAAATGCCAAAACTTCTGGAGCGTGCGGGCTGTTCCGAAAAGGGTTCGATTACGGGACTTTATACGGTTCTCGTAGAAGGTGAAGATTTTAACGAGCCGATTACGGATACGGCACGAAGTATTTTGGACGGACATATCATGCTTACCAGAAAACTCGCAAACAAAAATCATTATCCGGCGATTGACGTATTACAGAGTATTTCAAGATGTATGTCGATGATCGCGGACCGCGACCATAAGAAGGCGGCAGGAAAGCTAAAGAACATCATGGCAACCTATAATGAGGCGGAGGATTTGATTAATATCGGCGCCTACAAGAAGGGAAGCAATGTGAACATTGATCGGGCAATTGATATGATTGATGAAGTAAATGAGTACCTTTTGCAGTCTACTGATGACAAATTCAGTTTTGAAGAAGCAGTAGAACAGTTAGAGAGTCTATTCGAGGAAAATTAATAGAACAGATGCAGATTGTCGGCATCATGGAGGAATAGAATGGCAGTTTTTCGTTATAAGATGCAGAGCATTCTTGATATCAAGGAAAAGCTTGAGAACAAGGCGAAACAGGACTTTGCCGAGGCAAATATGCGACTGGACGCCGAGAAGAAAAAGCTGGATGAACTGCAGGCAAAACGTTTTTTCTACATGCAGGAGGGAGTAAAGCTGCGCATGGAAATTATTGACGTGCGCAAGATAAGGGAAAACAAGATCGCAGTACTTAAGATGGATGAGTATATTGCGGATCAGAAAAGGGAGATTGCACGTGCGGCAAAGGCTGTGGAGAAGGCAAGGGCGGCACTGCAGGAAGTCATGCAGGAGAGAAAAGCGCATGAAAAGTTAAAGGAAAGTGCATTCGAGGAATTTTTGAAGGAGGAGCAGGCTGCAGAGAGTAAGGAGATCGACCAGCTCACCTCGTATACATATGGACAGAAACTAATGGAGGAAAATTAGAAATTCGCTGGGGATGAAAGGAGTATAAGTAGAGGGATGGCACGTAAAGATGAAAACTTAAGCCCTGAGGAGGAGCAGCTCAAACAGCTCAAACAAAGCCAGAAGGCTTTTAAACAGGAGCAGAAAAATCAAAAGAAAGAGGCGAAAAAGCGCGCCAAAGAGCTTGAAAATCAGGAGAGGGAGCTTGATGAACAGATAGACGGGACAAATGCCTCGGTTGTGGTAGTAACCATATTTATTATTGTGATATGGCTTGGTATCTTGTGCCTGCTTGTAAAAATGGACGTAGGAGGGTTTGGCTCTAATGTCCTAACACCGATTTTAAAGGATGTGCCAATCATCAATAAAATACTTCCCTCCGAATCCGGCATAGAAACCACAAAGGATAAAGCATATGGCGGATATAACAGCATCAAGGATGCCGTTGATCAGGTTCACAGCCTAGAGCAGCAGATCGAGCAGCTGCAGAATACGAATGCCTCGTATTCGGAACAGATCGAGGCACTCAAGGCAGAAGTACAGCGTTTGCAGACCTTTGAGGATAATCAGGTTGATTTTCAAAGAATCAAAGAGCAATTTTATGAAGAAGTTGTATATGCAGAGAATGGTCCCGGAGCGGAGGCATATCGCATTTATTATGAGGAAATGGACCCGACGACCGCGGAAGCTTTATATAAACAGGTAATTCAGGAGGAAGCAGTCAACAACAGGATGAAGGACTATGTGGCGACTTACAGCAGCATGGACGCAGCAAAGGCAGCAGCAATATTAAGTGCAATGACAGACAATTTAAACCTTGCAGCAGAAATTCTCGAAAGCCTTTCGTCTTCATCAAGAGCGGCAATTATGGCGGAAATGGATCCCTCGATCGCGGCAAAACTGACAAAGATTATGAATCCAAACAGTTAAATACAATAACATTTATGTACAGTCAAAAAGCTTGAAAGAAAAACTAATGCATTTATGTAAATTCGTCGATATATATGGTGTAAACGCTGCCGGCGTGGTATATGGTACAGCGTCGGCGCGTTACATATAAAAAAGAACCTTGAAAAGTTAAGAAAGGAGGAATGACAATGGCGGTTAAGACCGTAAATGTTCAGGGCTTTGACGCGACAATGGCGCTTGGCAGAACGGCTGAGGTAAGGCAGGGTGTCAATAACAACGCACAGAGCTTTGGCGAAGTCCTGAATAAAGCGGGTAATAAGGTTGCAGACAAAAAACAGCCGGTTACCCCAAATGCAGGTTCCAAACAGCCGGAAACAAACACAAACAGCGAAAAGGCAGAGGCGTCGAATGATAAGCCGGAGCAAATCAACAAAACACAGGAGAATTCGTCTGATGCTGTGACGGAAGAAACTGTTGACAAGAAAAATGTGTTTGATGAAAAGCTGAATGCAGCAGGGACAAATGAGGAACCCGATAAAATGACAACGGAGCAGATTGCAGATGCGCTGGCACAGATTATCGAACAGATCAAGGAGCTGCTTGGTATCAGTGACGAGGAATTGCTTGCGGGAATGGAAAGCATCGGCATACAGCCGGCTGATTTGTTAAACGCAGACAATATGGCGCAGCTTTTGACAGCGGTTGCGGGCGAAGGTGAGGCGATCAGCTTTGTCACAAATGAGGATTTGTACGCTGCATTGCAGGAAATGACTGCGACAGTGGAAACCATATCGTCACAGCTTTTGGAGGATATGGGACTTACACAGGAGGAGTTTGAAGCACTGCTTGAAAAGTATACTCAGATGGAGAATGCTGTCAGCGAAGAACCG
Source organism: uncultured Lachnospiraceae bacterium (assembly GCA_910577115.1). GTDB lineage: Bacteria > Bacillota > Clostridia > Lachnospirales > Lachnospiraceae > COE1. Next base: position 96,881 of record CAJTMC010000004.1, on the reverse strand, counting down.
GTACCATCAGCAGGAACCGGAGAAGAATCGGGAATGACTGAAGGAGTCAACACGGGCGCGTCAGATGTACCGACAGTGATTGTGGAGGAGAACGGAGCGTCTCAGCAGACAAAAACTCCGGAAAATCAACAGACACAAACTCAGTATGAGGAGCTGCCGGAAAATCAGCAGGAGAGTCCTACGGAAGGCGCAGCAAAAGTTCAGCCTCAGAAATCAGAGCATGACACGCATGGACAGGAAAAATCGAACGATTTTAACGGACAGCAGGGCGTGTTACAGAATTTTGGGGAGAATTTTAATGAGACAACACAGGTTACGGCAGAGACAGCATTCAGATACACCTCGGAAAACGTGGACAGTATTTTAAAACAGCTTGCAGACGTTGTGAAGATTGTCAGAAATGAAAATCTTACAGAGATGGAGCTTCAGTTACATCCGGCAAGTCTTGGAACAGTGAATGTATCTCTCGTCACAAAGGGAGGAGCAGTGACAGCGGAGTTTACGACACAGAACGAGGCAGTGCGTGCGGCGATTGAGTCACAGGTTTCACAGTTGATTACCAACTTGGAGGAACAGGGTGTTAAAGTAGAGGCAGTCGAGGTATCCGTAGCAAGTCATCAGATGGAACGGAATCTGGAAGAGGACAGCCAAAATGAACAAAGCAGGCAGGAGCAGGAAGAAAGACAGCGCGTTCAGGGAACACGCAGAAACAGCATTAACTTTAACGCTTTCGTTGACAGCGACGAGATCGCTGAGGAAATGCAGGGAGCAGATGATGCGACAAGGATTGCTATGGAAATGATGGCAGCAAACGGAAATTCTATGGATTTAATGGCATAATGCCAAAAATGATGAAAACAGGAAAAGGAGGATGATGAAATGGGCAGTTTAGTAGCGCCGATAGGAGAAGATGGAAAATTACAGACACGCTCAACATCGGGAGATTCCCTGAGCAGTAAGAGCAAAAAGGATAACAGCACAATTGACAGTGATATGTTCCTTTCACTTTTGGTAGCGGAGATGCAGAATCAGGATCCCTTGGAGCCGACAAGCAATACCGAATGGGTATCACAGTATGCAACCTTTACACAGGTTCAGAAGATGAGTGAGATGGCGGAATCCGTTGACTTGTTAAGAGCAAATGATTTGGTTGGCAAGGAAGTTATCATGAAGGTAACAAGCGAGTCCACAGGTGATGTTTCTTATGCAAGAGGTACGGTTGACTTTATTACGGTTGAAAACGGAAAGCCGATTATCTGGATTGATGATAAGCAGTATTCAATGTCGGATTTGGATACGGTAGTCAGCGGCGATTATTCATCAGCATATGATAAGTATGATACATTGACAGCAATGCTGAAGGGACTTCCGAATATCAAGTTTGCAGATAAATCATATGAGAATGTAATCAAGGGTGCGCTTAAGTATTATAATACCATGAATGATTACGAGAAGAATTTTATGGCTACATATGGTTCGGATCTGCTCAAGTCGCTTAGTGAATGGAAAGAAAAGCTTACAAAGCTGGGTGTTGATTTCAGTGACGTAACACCAAACGAAGAGGAAGAAGAGGATCCGGTAACACTCGACGACATTATGAAGAGTTTTAATACAAAAATGGATGCAATCATTGACAAGCTGAATCTTTTGACAAACACAGAAGGCGATAAGGATACAGAGGACGATAAGGATACGGAGGGTGATAAGGACACAGAGTAAATGGCTTTATTGTCTGATGTACGGATGTATTTTATGCAGGGAGGAAGGTATATGAATGTAAAGAACAGTCAATTCCTTTCCATGGAACAATTACAGGACCAGTATTTAAACAGACAGCAAAAGGTCGGCACAAACGCGAAGGCGCCGGCAGGTATGAGCTTTGAAGAAGTTTTACAAAAGCAGCAGGCAAAGGAAACACAAGCTGCCGGATGGGTAAAATTTTCAAAGCATGCAGCAGGCAGACTCAGCGACAGGCAGATTGAGCTGACAGACGAGCAAATGGAAAGGCTCAATGACGGTACGAAAAAAGCGGGTGAGAAAGGCATCAGGGAATCCCTTGTGCTGGTAGATGAGCTTGCATTTATCGTAAACACCAAAAACAATATGGTAATCACAGCAATGGATCAGACAGAAACAGACGAAAATATTTTTACAAACATTGACGGAGCCGTAATTATTTAGAGCCGGACCTTTTAAGGAGGCTTACAGTCCTTGACTGACAGAGAGGACAGATTGTGCTGCCCCAATTTACGGGTTGCCGGCAGCATGAAGCGTATACGGCAAATATGATTTAGGAGGTCACTTAATTATGATGAGATCACTTTTTTCTGGTGTATCAGGCTTAAAGGCGCACCAGACAAGAATGGATGTTATTGGTAACAACATTGCAAACGTAAACACAACAGGATATAAGTCAAAGAAATTAAACTTTTCGGATATGCTTTATCAAACTACACAGGCCGCATCGGGACCGAATGAGGATGCAGGCACAGGCGGTATTAACCCAAGACAGATTGGTCTTGGCGTAAAGACAGCGGCAATCAATACAACGATTACACAGGAAGGTTCAACACAGTCAACAGGGAATCCGTTTGACTTAAAATTGACAGGCGAGGCGTTCTTTGTGGTAAGCGACGGAACAAGCACGTATTATACAAGAGACGGATCGTTTGACGTTGACGAGGCGGGAAACCTTTGTATGGCAAGTACCGGATATCTTGTACAGGGCTGGGGTGTAGATGCGAATGGAGATATTATTCAGGGCTCTGTAAGTAATCTGAATGTAATGGCTAAGAATTCATATACTGCGGCAGCTACAACATCGGCTACGGTTTCCGGTATTATTGATTCCACAGATCCTAATCTTCAATCAAAAAACGGCAAGATTATGAATCTGCAAGTGCTTGATAATCTTGGTTATGAGTATAATCTGCAGTTTGGTATTTTGCCGCAGACGATTACAACAAACGGGACAAGAGATATTCATAATACGGAGAATGAATACGCGCTTGAGCAAAACTTGTATAAAGTGGATACATCAAAGCTTACATACAATTATACCGTTGGAACAGAAAACAGAATACTTTCTTCGGCAGACAGCCCTAAGCTGATAGAAGCGTTAGATGATGCAGTTTGGAATTTTATAGGCGGTACTCCTAAACAGGGCGTGACTGTTGGTGGCGCATATACTTTTGGAACTGCTACGAACACGACTGCTACGCCTGCTGTAAATGATTTGACAATAGAGATAAATGATGACTTTTTAAATGCTTATGGCTTGGATTTGCTTACGTATAGTAACCTTAAAGGGACGACGCTTCACATAGCGCTTTCCGGCGATACGGGATATGTGAGCGCTACTGCGCCACCGACATATCCGCTGGGATCAGATGTGGCTGTAAGTAAGATCAGTGATGATGCGATCGACATTTTCTACGATGGCGCTAGCGGAACTGCAGCAAACGGAGTGAAGACATACACCAGGAAAACTAACTTTGATAAGATCACAACAATTAAACAGGACTATGAAGATGATGAAGGCAATGCAATTACGGAATATATTTTCAAAGATAGTCAAGGCAATGTAATTACTGCGGTTGGCGGAGGAGAGATTCCGAGTGATTTGTATACCGACATTATGAAAATCATGAATCTTGGACAGAAAAGTGAGTTACAGGACAGCTATATCACACAGGAGCCGAAGAATACAACTTCCGTTGATCCCGGAAAGTATACGCTTACGCTTCTTGGCATGAGCTCATACGGGGAGCCGGTAAACATTGACGCATTGTTAAATAATGGAACGACCTCATGGGATGTAGTATACAATGCTGGTACGGGTGCATTTGATTATGTAGGAGAGGCAGGAAGCAATACATTTAATCTTGCATTAAGCTCTATCGACACAAAGTTTTCAAATGTGTCAATTGATATGTCTGACACCACAGGCCAGTTTAACGAAGGCAAGTCAAACTTAACGGCTGAGAAGGACGACGGACGTATGGTAGGTACCATGACAGGCGTATCCATTGCAAATGATGGTATGATTACGGCAAATTACAGCAACGGTATGTCAGCAATCGTAGGACAGATCTGCGTTGGTACCTTTGCAAATGCAATGGGACTCCAGAACGAAGGCGACAACCTCTATTCCGAGACAGCAAACTCGGGCGAGTGCCGTACGGTAGATATCAAGGCAAGCGGAACAGGCTACATGACAACCGGTGTGCTTGAAATGTCAAACGTAGACCTCTCACAGGAGTTTACGGATATGATTACAACACAGAGAGGTTTTCAGGCAAACAGCCGTATTATCACAACATCAGATTCCCTTCTTGAAGAGCTTGTAAACCTTAAGAGATAATGACGGACATCGTCATGATTCATTAGCATTTGGGAAACAAAAGCGGTACGCAAGGTGGCATTTGATTATAGAAGAAAAAAGGCCCGCACAGGACAGTGCGGGCTTTTCTAAGATAAAACATATTTATAAAGGGGGATTATAAATGATAGAGGTAACAAAGCTCAACGGCACAAAATTTTTAATCAATTCCAATCTGATCGGAATTGTGGAGGAGACGCCGGATACGGTGCTGACACTGACAGACGGGAAAAAGTATATTGTGAAGGAATCAAGGCTGGAAATCAAAAATCTGATTAAAACAACCAGACAAGAGTATTTTCATCCCAGAGAGTAAGAATCGGCAAATTTGTGCAGAGGCATAAATTTGCAAGAAGCGTAAAGTCGATAGATATGGCATAAGTTTACATAAATAACGTGCAAAATAGGGGAAATTGACAAAATTACAGAAAATATTCAGAAAATTGTTGCAATTTATGTAACCTTACAGTATTATATATATATGAGAAAAATACATGGCGCAGGCAAATCATGGATTTGCTTTGATGTGCTTTGACAGGATGCTTGATATACGCAGAAAGAGAAAAAGATAAAGGAGTGTGTAAAAAGTGGATTTAGCGTCTTTATTGGGTTTGATAATCGGTTTCGTTTTGGTTGTGTTTGGTATTTTACAGGGAGCGGGTTCTGTGTCAGGTCTTGTATGGTTCCTTGATGCGCCGTCGGCGTTAATTACCTTTGGAGGATCAATCTTTGCGACAATGGCCTCCTGCACGATGGCAAACTTCGTCGGTGGTCTGAAAAGTATCACCTTGATTTTTAAGCCGGTAAATGTAAACATTCCGGAAATGATTACGAAGATTATTGAGCTCTCCAACATTGCAAGAAAAGAGGGACTTCTCTCATTGGAGGAGGCAGCGGGAAACCTTGATGATGATTTTATGAAGAAAGGAATTATGCTGATTGTCGATGGTACAGATCCTGAGCTTGTAAGAGGTATTCTTGAGACAGAGCTTAACAGTATTGATGAGCGTCACAAGCTAAGGTCAGGCTTTTGGGATTCGCTTGGCGCGATGGGGCCTGCATGGGGTATGATTGGTACACTCGTTGGTTTAATCTGTATGCTTCAAAACATGTCGGATCCGACTTCCATTGGTCCAAAGATGGGTGTTGCCTTGATTACAACATTCTATGGTTCCATGCTTGCAAACTGGATTTGCACACCTTGCTCGAGCAAGCTGCAGGCAAACAATTCAACGGAAATTAGTGCAAAGGAAATTATGATAGAAGGACTTCTCTCGATACAGGCAGGAGAGAATCCAAGAGTTATTGAAGAAAAGCTGAAATCTTTCCTTGCACCAAAGGATAGAGGAACATCAGAAGAAGGCGGTGGAGGTGAGGCTTAATGGGTAAGAAAAAGGAAGAATTTAAACTCCCGCCCGGTACCCCGGCGCCTTGGATGAGTACTTTCTCGGATATGATGACCTTGCTGATGTGTTTCTTCGTACTGTTGTTCTCGATGTCAACCGTCGATGCGGCGAAATTTGAGGAAGTGGCAAAATCCTTTCAATCAACTTTTAGTATTTTTAACGGCGGTGCACAGGCAATCGGTGACGGTATTTTGGTCAGCAATGGTGTGAGTCAGTTAAATATGCTTGATGAATATATTAATTCAAGCGGAAAGACCGCGGATTCAGATGCAAAGGATCCGGAACAGTTGGATAAGACAGAGCAGGCATCAGCAGATGTTGAACCTACGGATGCGACTACGGCGGCGGCTATGGACGCTGCGGAGCTTTTGGGAATGACAGAGCAGGAGCTTCAGGATTTAAAAGAAACCGTAGAACAGATTGAGGAAGAAAAACTAAAAGTTTCCGAAGCGCTTGCAGAAAAAATTGAAGAAGCGCTTGAGGAAAATATGATTGCAGACAAAGTGGATGTATCAGTCAATGCGGATTATGTACTGCTTACCTTTAATGGTGCATTCCTGTTTGATTCAGGAAGAGCCGACTTAAAAGCGGATGCGCTTCCGGTATTAAATAAAGTGGGCATGATACTTGCAAGATATGCCGAATGGGATATTGAGATAGAAGGACACACAGATTCGGTTCCGTTAAACGGAGGACGCTATGAGAATAACGATGTGCTCAGCAGCTACAGAGCGCTTGCGGTATTTGACTATCTCAAGGAAAATTCAAGCATTGATCCGGGAACGGTAAAGCATTCCGGACGCGGAGAGTATATGCCAATCGCAGACAATGCGACACCCGAAGGAAGGGCGAAAAACAGACGCGTTGAGATAAAAGTATATAATTCATTAAGCTCCGATTTGATGAATTAATATAAATAAGGGGGACTAACAATGAAAAGAAATTTATTATCTATCATTATCCTTGCATTGCTGGTAGTAAATATTGTATTGTCAGCAATCATGATGGTAACAGTATCTAGCGCATCAAGAAAGACAGCAGCGCTTGTATCAGACATTTCCACAATTATAGGGCTTGAAATTAACGGACTGCCTGCATCGGATGTGGGAACAACGACAGTTACGATGGCGGATACGGCAGTTTATAACATTACGGACGAGATGACAATTCCGTTAAAGAATGACGAGGACGGTACAGGCCATTACGCAGTGGGAAATGTATCGCTTTCGCTCAACAAAAACCATGATGATTACAAAACATACAATGAGGAAACACTTGCGACAAGCGAAGGAATTATCAAGGACATCATATACTCTGTATTGGGTGAGTACACGATGGACGAGGCAAGAAGCAATGATAAGCAGACGAAGGCAGAGATTCTGCAAAAGATTCAGGAGCGGTTTGGCTCAGATGTCATTTATGACGTATCATTTAGCTTCTTATATTCATAAAGTTTAAGGGGCTTGTATGAGTATTAAGGGGAATTGATATATTTTTAGGGTTATGAAACTAAAAACCTCTTTTGAAAAATGCTACAGGGGGTGAATAGCGAATGGGAGAGGTATTATCTCAAAGTGAGATTGACAGTTTGCTGGCAGCGTTAAGCAGCGGTGAGCTGGATGTGGAGGATATGCAGGAGAAGGACGAGCGACAGGTCAAGAATTATGACTTTAGCAGGCCTGCAAAATTCTCGAAGGAGCACTTGCGAACATTAAACATGATTTTTGACAACTATGGAAGGTTATTGTCAACAAACTTACCGGTTTATTTAAGAAAAAATGTACAGGTGAGTGTGGCGAGTTCCGAGACAGTAACATTTGCCGAGTTCTCAAACGCGTTATCAAATCCGGTATTGCTTACAGTCGTTAATTTTTCTCCAATGCCCGGCAACATCATTATGGAGTTGACAAGCGGCCTGGGGTATGCGATTATAGACAGGATGCTGGGAGGCAGAGGTGACGCATTGGAAAAACCGAGAGAATTCTCGGAAATTGAGATGAGCATTATTGAGCGAATCATGGTAATCTGTATGCAGTTATTAAGAGAACCTTGGAAGAATGTGGCAGAGGTCGATCCGTTTTTGGAGCGAATCGAGACCAATCCGCAGTTCGCACAGATTATTTCGCCGAGCGATATGGTAGCGCTTGTCACGATGAACGTAAAAATCGGCGAAGTGGAAGGTTTGATGAATGTGTGTCTGCCCTTCTTTACACTGGAGTCAGTGATGGACAGATTGAATACCAAGTTCTGGTACTCAAGCATGCAGAATGTGGATGACGAGTCTTACGAGCAGTTTGTGGAAAGCATGGTGCGCAGAGTGGATGTACCTGTGAAAGCAGTGCTTGGAAAGAGCGTTATTACAGTCAATGATTTTGTTAACATACAGGTGGGAGACATCATACGGCTTGACTCAAAAGTTGATGATGAGCTGAATGTATATGTGGGGAATATAAAGAAATTCAGTGCAGTTCCGGGCGCAAGCAAGGAAGCGTATGCAGTGAGGGTGACATCTGTATTTAGGGAGGAGGAATAGGATAATGGATGGTATGTTATCTCAGGATGAAATAAATGCGTTGTTGAACGGTGTAGACCTGTCAGCAGACAGCGGAAGCGATTCCGGTGCAGATACGGCGACAGCAACGATGACAGAGGAAGATCCTTTGTCAGATGTGGAAAAAGACGCGATAGGAGAAGTTGCAAACATCAGTATGGGTACTTCTGCTACGACACTTTATTCACTGGTAAATAAGAAGGTTAATATCACGACACCTATTGTCAAGATGACGTCATGGGCGGATGTGATTAAGGAGTATGAAAGACCTTGTGTATTTATTCAGATTAAGTACACAGTAGGTTTGAATGGAACAAACATTCTGGTATTGAAAGAGCACGACGTAAAGGTTATTACGGATCTGATGATGGGCGGTGATGGTACAAATGTTGACGGCGAGTTGACAGAGCTTCATCTGAGCGCAATCTCTGAGGCGATGAATCAGATGATGGGTTCTTCTTCGACATCACTTTCCTCAATGCTTGGAAAAACAATTGATATCAGTCCGCCAGAGGCAAGTCTTGTAGATTTGCAGACAAAGGAGCCTAAGGAGCTTTCGCCGTTTCTTGAGGATAATTTTGTTAAGATTTCCTTTAGAATGCAGATTGAAGATTTGGTGGATTCCACACTGATGCAGCTCTATCCGTTAGAGTTTGCAAAAGATGTGTCAGATACTTTCATGAAGCAGATGATGGGCGGAGAAGCAGCAGCGCCTGAAGCACCGGCACCAGCGCCCGCAGCGCCAATGCCCGCAGCGCCTGCACCGGATATGAGCAGCATGCAGCAGCCTCAAATGAATATGGGGATGCCACAGGGCGGTATGGATATGAACATGGGAATGCAGCAGCAGATGGGAATGCCCCAAATGAATATGGGAATGCCTCAAATGAACATGGGAATGCAGCAGCAGATGGGAATGCCTCAAATGGGTATGGGAATGCCTCAAATGGGTTATGGAATGCCCAATGTAAATATACAGCCCGCACAGTTCCAGAATTTTGCGGCGGCAGGACAGGGCGAAATGGTAAGCGCCGAGAGCATCGAGCTAATCAAAGATGTACCGTTGGAAGTAACGGTAGAGCTTGGACGTACAAGCAAATCCATTTCCGATATTCTGGAGTTTGCCCCCGGTACGATTATTGAGCTTGACAAAATTGCGGGTGAACCGATTGATGTACTTGTGAACGGCAAGTTTGTTGCAAAGGGTGAGGTCGTTGTAATTGAGGAGAGCTTCGGTGTCAGAATTATGGAAATTATTAAATAAGGAAGTTTTATTTAGAAAGGATTAGGTTAAATATGGGAAAGAGAGTTCTTATCGTGGATGATGCGGCATTTATGAGGATGATGATCAAGGATATCCTGACCAAAAACGGATATGAAGTCGCAGCAGAAGCTGAAAACGGCAAAATTGCCGTTGACAAGTATAAAGAGGCTTCACCAGACCTTACGCTACTTGATATTACAATGCCTGAAATGGATGGGATTCAGGCATTGAAAGCAATCAAACAACTTGATCCCGCTGCAAATGTGATTATGTGTTCTGCTATGGGACAGCAGGCAATGGTTATTGAGGCGATACAGTCAGGTGCCAAAGACTTTATTGTAAAACCTTTTCAGGCAGAGCGTGTATTAGAGGCAGTCAAGAAGGTAGTTGGTTAATAATGCTGGATTCGATAGTACAATTGTTTACGGTATTACTGATATTTGTATTTGTGTTGGCGCTTGCTTACATAACGACGAAGCTTACGGCAGGCTTGCAAAAGGGGCGGTATCAAAGCGCAAATGTGGAGATTGTTGAAACCTTAAAAATAGCGCCAACCAAGTATATTCAGGTAGTAAGAATTGGTGAAAAATATTTTTCTTATGTAGTATGCAAGGATACGGTTACCTTGCTTGGCGAACTTGCAAAGGACGATATTACAGAGTTTGCTAAAGACGGTGAAAATGCATTGGCAGTAAGCTTTAAGGATATTTTTGAAAAACTCAGGAAATAGTGATGATGAGAAACAGATATAAGAATTATGATATAAAGCGGGAACTCAAAAAGCTGTTTTATGCGCTTGCTATGGTGCTCATGCTTGTGGCAGCTGATGTGGCTGTTGCAAGCGCTACAAGTGAAGACGAAGCCGCGGCAGAGCATATTTTAAATAATCAGCCTACCGATGAAAACCGGACAACAATCAATGATCCGGGGACAGCCGAGACACCGGAAGATCTTGCAGAACTGAATATTGCAAATAGTCTTACGATTACGCTTGATAACGGTAATGGAGAATTAAACGGTACACTGAGAATACTTCTTGTTCTTACGGCGATTGCAGTGCTGCCGATTCTTCTCATAACAATTACTTCTTTTACCAGAATTTTAATTGTGCTGCATTTTACGAGACAAGCTTTAAACACGCAATCAGCGCCGCCGAATCAGGTATTGATTGCGATTGCTTTGTTTCTTACTTTTTTCATTATGCAGCCGATTTTTTCACAGGTATACACAGAGGCGATTGTGCCATATGATGCAGGGGAGATTGATTTTGAGGAGGCATATGAGACAGCGCTTGCACCTCTTCGGAATTTTATGTTTGAACAGACGCAGATGAAGGATATTGATGTATTTATGCAGATTTCCAATACTGCATGGGACGGTGCAAGTATGGAGCAGGTTCCGACGTCTGTACTGATACCGGGCTTTATTGTGAGTGAGCTGCGGACGGCGTTTATTATCGGATTTATTATTTATATACCGTTTATTGTAATTGATATGGTAGTAGCGTCTGTGTTGATGAGTATGGGTATGATGATGCTTCCGCCAACAACAATTTCAATGCCGTTTAAAATTCTGTTATTTGTGCTTGCAGACGGCTGGAATCTTGTGATTGTGAATTTGGTGCGAACGTTTTACTGATATAAGGGGTGGTGACGAAAATGACTGTGGAAATGGTTACGGATATGATGCAGGAGGGGATTATGGTAGTTTTAAAAACGGCCGCGCCTCCGCTCCTTGTATCTTTGGTAATAGGTCTTATCGTGAGTGTGTTTCAAACAGTTACATCCATTCAGGAGCAGACATTGACGTTTGTTCCCAAAGTGGTTGGAATGTTTGCGTGTCTTATGCTCTTAGGCCATTGGATGTTAAATAATATGACAACTTTTATGACAGACTTATGGGGGAATTTTTCGATTTATATCCGATAAACATCAGATGAGAGAAGGGAACAGGTAACAAGAGATGCCAAATTTATCTTTTCCGCTGTCCGAGTTGGAATATTTTCTTTTGGTATTGGTGCGTATTGCTAGTTTTGTGTATGTGGCTCCCTTTTTCAGCACAAGGGGAATACCGAATAATGTAAAAATTGCGCTTAGCGTGTTCGTCGCATACATTATGTATCAATTCGGACCGGAACACAATTATCCGCAATATGGTACATTTATTGCATATTGCGTTGTGGTTTTGAAGGAAGTGACAGTTGGCCTGTTGATTGGACTGGGGGCACAATTGTGTACTTCTGTTGTTTTATTTGCAGGCCGTATCATTGATATGGAGATTGGTCTGTCAATGGCAAGTGTATTAGATCCTACCACAAATGAGCAATCAACAATTTCGGGTGTTATTTTACAGTACGGAACAATGTTGATTCTTTATACAACAGGGCTTCATCGGTATCTTTTGAAGGCACTTATGGAAACCTTTACGCTCATACCGATTAACGCCATTCATATCAATACGGACAGACTGCTTGCCAATATGACAGGCTTTTTGAGCAATTATATTATCATCGGTTTTCGGATTTGTCTTCCGGTATTTGCAAGTATTACGCTAATGAATATTGTGCTCGGACTTTTGGCAAAGCTTGCGCCGCAGATGAATATGTTTTCGGTCGGTATTCAGTTAAAGCTCCTTGCGGGACTGAGTGTTCTTCTGATAACAATGAGAATGATGCCAGATATCTGCAGTTTTATCAGTACGCAGATGCAGCAGATGATTGTCGCGACTGTGGAGGGTTTGATGTGATATTACAATTAGATTTACAATATTTTGCAAAAGATGGCCCCGGCGGTGAAAAGACGGAGGAGCCTACCTCCAAAAAAAAGGCAGACACACGTAAAGAAGGTAAGGTTGCCAAAAGTAAGGAAATGTCAAGCGGCGTGCAGCTGATTTCGTTGTTTTTGATACTCAAATTCTGGGTGGGACATATGGGAGAAAATTTTATGAAGCTTTTTGACGAGCTTTATGAAAAGATGCCGGCTTACACAACTTATTGGGGCGGGCGGGTCGTTTCCTCCGATTATAAAATTTTGTTTGACGGTATTTATGCAGAACTTTTGATGCAGCTTTTACCCTTTTTTTTAATCGGTGTGGCGACTTCCATAATCATCAATATGCTGCAGTTTAAGTTTCAGATATCGACAAAGCCGTTGCAGCCAAAGTTCAGCAAGCTGAATCCTGTATCGGGAATGAAAAAGCTTTTTTCTAAAGAAAAGATTGTGGAGCTGATAAAGTCAATCGCAAAGATTATTCTTATCATGGCGGTTGTATATAACACGATAAAGGGCGACTGGGTATATCTTGTCAAGTTTTATCAGATGCCGCTTACACAGGCAATTGAGCTTATCGGCAGCATTGTGATTAATATGGGGTTGAAGATTTCACTGGTTTTTATGGTTATCGCTTTTGCAGATTTGTTTTATCAAAGATGGAAGTTCCACGAGGACATCAAGATGTCAAAGCAAGAGGTTAAGGACGAGTATAAGAATGCAGAAGGCGATCCGCAGATTAAAGGTAAGATTCGACAGAAAATGCGTGAGGCGTCCCAGCGCAGAATGATGCAGGACGTGCCAAAGGCAGATGTTGTTATTACAAACCCGACGCATTATGCCGTAGCGATACGATATGATGCAAATGAAGGATCGGCGCCAAAGGTGCTTGCAAAGGGTGCGGATTTTGTGGCACAAAAGATTAAAGAGATTGCAAGAGAAAACAATGTGGAGATTGTAGAGAATAAGCCGCTTGCGCGTATGCTTTATGCCAATGTCGAAATAGGGCAGGAGGTACCGCCTGAGCTTTATCAGTCTGTTGCCGAGGTACTTGCGCTGGTTTACAAGATGCAAGGCAGGTTATAGATGTTCGTTTTTTACAAGGTTTACATAAAGTATCAATTAAGGATAATATGTATTCTCATTATGTAAACTTCATAATCGCAGTGTAATTGTATGCAGAAGACTTTTTGTGAGGTAAAAACGCACATAGGTCTTTTGTTTTATTTGTACAAGTTTTATGAAAAATGCAAAAAAAAGAAAAAAATTAAAATTATTGTGGACTAATTATGTAAATTGTGAGATAATTTAAAATATCAGAAAAAAGGATATATTTTTATTATTTAGGATTTAAGGGGGAAAGCGGACATGCAGATGAAAAAAGCGGACATAGGCGTAGCCTTATATTTACTCTGCGCCATCGTCATGTTAATTGTACCGATTACCAGCACCATGCTTGATATATTGCTTGCACTCAATATATCGCTGGCATTTACAATCATGTTTACCTCGATGTTTGCAAAGGAAGTATTGGATATGTCATTTTATCCCACGATTTTGCTGTTCACGACGATTTTTAGAATCTCGTTGAACGTATCATCGACAAGGCTGATTCTTTCAACAGGTAATCCCGGAAACGTGGTTGCAACCTTTGGCAATTTCGTTGGCGGCGGTGACATTGTTATCGGTGTGGTAGTATTCATTATTTTGATTATTGTACAGTTTGTGGTAATCAATAAAGGTTCTGAGCGCGTTGCCGAGGTAACGGCGAGATTTACTCTGGATGCGATGCCCGGTAAACAGATGGCGATTGATGCAGACCTGAATACGGGAGCAATTACAGATGCAGAGGCGAAAATGCAAAGAGAAAAGCTTCAGCAGGAATCAAGCTTTTTTGGTTCTATGGACGGTGCTGTAAAGTATGTAAAGGGAGATGCCACAGCGGGTCTTATCATAACAGGCGTTAATATTGTAGGCGGTATTATAATGGGTGTCGTAAGACAGCAAATGGATATCAATGCCGCGATTGATAAATATATTATTCTGACAATCGGTGACGGTCTGGTAAGCCAGATTCCTTCACTGCTTATTTCGTTATCAACAGGTATCCTCGTAACGAAAGGCTCAAAGGAAGCCGATTTTGGCTCGGTGCTTGTGGGACAGCTGTTTGGTATGCCCAAGGTGTTATATATGGTAGGTGCGGTTTTGGCATTCTTAGGTATTGTAACACCGCTGAATCCTTTGATTTTTGTAGTGTTGGGTGTTATCTTTATTGTATGCGGACGAATTATCGCAAATACCATCGAAGTGGCAAAAATAGAGGCAGAGACAGAGGAAGACGAGGACATCGGCGACGAGATACGAAAACCTGAAAACGTCACCTCGCTCCTTCAGGTTGATCCGATAGAACTTGAGTTTGGATATGGTATTATTCCGCTTGCAGACGTCAATCAGGGCGGAGACTTACTGGATCGAGTCGTTATGATCCGCAGACAGATTGCCTTGGAGCTTGGTACAGTCGTACCGATTATACGACTGAGGGACAATATCCAGTTAAATCCGAATCAATATATTATTAAGATAAAAGGCATACAGGTGAGCGAGGGTGAAATTTTATTTGACCATTATATGGCAATGAATCCCGGCTTTGTGGAGGAGGAGATTTCCGGTATTCCGACTTTTGAGCCGTCTTTCCACCTTCCGGCAATATGGATTACGGAAAATCAGAGGGAACGTGCGGAGAGTGTAGGATATACCGTTGTGGATCCGCCTTCCATTATTGCAACACACCTGACAGAGATTATCAGACAGTACCTTGCAGATTTGCTTACAAGACAGGACGTACAAAATCTTGTCAACAATGTCAAAGAATCCAATCCTTCGCTTGTGGAGGAGCTTGTGCCGAAGCTTTTGGGACTTGGCGATATTCAAAAGGTATTGCAGAATTTATTAAAGGAAGGTATTTCGGTGAGAGACCTTGTCACAATTTTTGAAACGCTTGCAGACCATGCAGCGGCGACAAGAGACACCGATATCCTTACGGAATATGTAAGGCAGAGCTTAAAGAGGGCGATTTCCAATAAATACTTCCCGATCAATGAAACGACAAGTGTCGTGACACTGGATCCCGGACTGGAACAGGAAATTATGGGAAGCGTGAAACAGACAGAACAGGGTGCTTACTTAACACTCGAACCGGAAAAGACCAAGTCGATTATGTCGTCTGTGGAGTCCGAAATCGGAAAGCTCGAGAAACTCGGGAAAAATCCGATCGTGATTACATCACCAATTGTCAGAATGTACTTTAAGCGTCTGACGGAGGATTACTATAAGGATTTGGTTGTTGTATCTTATAATGAGATTGATTCCAATGTTGAATTACAATCGGTAGGGATGGTGACAGCATGATAATAAAAAAATTTCAAGGAAAAACAAAAGAAGAAGCGCTTGAGAGCGCAAAGCGGGAGCTTGGAGACGGGCTTGTTGAGATGAATGTCAGGATAATTAAGGCGAAAGGCTTTCTTGGCATGTTTCAGGGGAATAAAATAGAGGTTACTGTGGCAAAGGAAGAAGAGAACGAAAAGTATATGGCAGAAGAACAGTCCGGTGAAATCCAAAGAGATGGTGTGGCGATGTCGTTAAGTCAGGCAGGTGCATTAAAACCACAGCAGGAAAGAAAGAAGAATGTCAGCAAAGAGTCCGACGCGGCTTCGGTGGGACAGGCAGTGGCAGATATTTTGTCAGCCTTCCCGCAAATAAAGGAACAGACGGAAGCAAAACCGGTTTTTGCACATGCAGGTAAGGAAAGCAGAGAAGACAGTAAGACAAACGAGCTTGAAGAAAAACTTGAAAATCTCCAAAACCTGATTGAAAGACAGCTTTCCCGACAGGAGCATAAGACGCAATCTGACGAAGCAAAGACAGAGGAAGCCGGCAAAAGAGCCGAAAATAAGGAACGGATAAACTTCCTCAGGCTTTTGTACAACAAAATGATAGACAATGAAATCAATGAGAGGTATGCCAATGAAATCATTGATGAAATTGACAAAAACTGCAAGGCAGACGTGACAATGGACTTTATGCTTTCGGAAATTTATCAGCGGATGATTTTAAAGCTTGGAAAGCCGTACGTTATGGAGGAAGATGAGCAGCGCCCACGCGTTCTCTTTTTCATAGGGCCGACAGGGGTAGGAAAGACGACCACAATCGCAAAAATCGCATCATCATTTCGTGTGGAGCACAAAAAGAAAGTGGCGCTCCTTACAGCGGATACTTACAGAATAGCAGCGGCAGAACAGCTTAGGACATATGCAAATATTTTGGAGGTTCCCTTCCGCGTTGTATATACAGCGGGAGAAATTGCAGGGGCAATTGAGGATTTTCGGGACTATGACTATATTTTAGTTGATACAACAGGGCATTCACCGAATAACGAAGCACAGTGTGAAAGTGTGAATGACCTGATCAGCTCGGTGGAGACGACAGCCGCAAAGGAAGTGTTTTTGGTGATGTCGGCATCGACAAAATATAAGGATCTGATGAAGATTGCAGATACATATAAAGGAATCGCAGATTACAAATTAATATTTACGAAGCTTGATGAAACATCTACAATGGGAAACATATACAATATAAAGCTTTATACAGGCGCTGCACTTTCTTATGTTACATACGGACAGAATGTGCCGGATGATATTGAATATTTCAATCCACAGGCTACTGTAAAGCAGTTACTCGGCGGAAGGCGCTAATGGAGGTTAAAAGTATGGATCAGGCAGAACAATTAAGAAACGTGATAAAATTAAATCCTGCGCCGCGGCCTCTTGCAAGAATTATCACAGTAACGAGTGGTAAAGGAGGCGTAGGAAAATCAAATACATCAATTAACCTTGCCTGCCAGTTAAAAAAGTTAGGGCAGCGGGTATTAATTTTAGATGCAGACTTTGGACTGGCAAATATCGAAATTATGTTCGGCACTGTGCCCAGACATAATTTTTGCGATTTGATTTATCAGAGAAAAAGTATTACGGATATCATAACTTGGGGACCTATGGACATAGGATTTATATCAGGCGGTTCAGGCATAGCGGGTCTGTCTAACCTAAGTCAGGACTATCTAAATTATATTATCCAGAATCTTACAAAATTGGATGCAATTGCCGATATTGTTATTATTGATACAGGGGCAGGTATATCAGATGCGGTGCTTGATTTTTTGGTGGCAAGCGGTGAGATTCTTCTGGTGGCAACACCGGAGCCTACATCAATAACGGATTCTTATTCACTGCTAAAAGCATTGAACCGTCATCCGCGCTTTTTGCGGGAAGATTCAAAAATAAAAGTGATTGCAAATAAGGTTTCGAGTGACACAGAGGGAGAAACGATGTATAATAAACTTAATACGGTTGCGAATCGATATCTCAAGCTTCCGGTTTCGTATTTGGGAGCAATTCCTCAGGATTCTCGTCTTGAAGAAGCCGTAATGCAGCAAAAACCTGTCAGTATGCAGAGTCCTAATTCCAAATCGGCGCGTGCCTACGAAAAGATGGCATATGCCCTTATGGACAAGGAATATGATAAATCTCTTGTAAAGAGAGGAATGGCAGCCTTTTTTTCGCACATTGTGGCAGGCAATAAAAAAACGGGACAGCTGCTATAACGAAAAATGTGCAGGTTGCGGTTAAATGGAGGTTATTTATGATTGAAAAGCTAATATCACCGGGGGATAAGCTGGAGCTGAAATCAACGGTCAGCGTTGTGCTTCCTGATGGTACGGAAGGTGTAAAGACATATAAATCTTCGGTATATGATATTTTAGATGACGGGAGACTTGAGCTTCTTATGCCGATGGAGCAGCAGAAGCTGATTCTGCTCCCTGTAGACGGTGAGTATGATGTGTGTTTTTTTTCGAACGGAGGCATGTACAGAGCAAATGTGCGAATTGCAGACAGGCAGAAAATTAACAATACATACATCGTTGTTGCGGAAATGATAACGAACCTTCACAAATTTCAAAGACGTGAATATTACAGATTTAATTGTGTAATCGACATGTACGTAAGAGCGCTCAGCGAGCAGGAAGTCGATGCGCTTGGTAAGGGACTGGCAGAACTGGTATCGGAAGAGGTAATGACAAGAGGTGTTATCGTAGATATCAGCGGTGGCGGTCTTAGATTTGTGTCAAGAGAGTTTCATCAACCAAACAGTATCCTGTTAATGGAATTTTCACTGCCCATACAGGAGGTGGAAAAAACGTTTTCCGTTGCAGCAAGGGTCATTTACTCAGGAGAGATTGAAAATCGTGAGGCAGAGTATGAAAATCGTGTAAAATTTGAGTTTATCAGCAGCGCGACACGTGAGGAAATTATTAAATATATTTTTGATGCGGAAAGAAAAAACAGAAAAAATGGAAGAGGTTGAGGTTTTACTATGGAAGCGTTTGCAAAAAGTAAGAAAAAAATATTAATAGTTGATGATTCTGCACTCATGAGAAGGGTTATGTGTGATATAATTAATTCAGATGAACGGTTCCAGGTGGTGGAACAGGCATTTGACGGTGAAGCTGCATATGCGCTTTTAAAGAAAAATCAATACGACGGCGTCATACTGGATGTAAATATGCCAAAGATAAACGGAATACAGCTTCTTCGCATTCTGCAGAAGGATAAAATACGTGTACGTATTATGATGGCAAGTACAGATACGAGAGAAGGCGCATCTGTAACAATGGAGGCGCTCGACTTAGGAGCGATTGATTTTATCGAAAAGCCTGCCAATATTGTCTACTTAAAAGGCGATGTGTTTAAGCAGAAATTTTTGGACACTTTGCAGGCAGTGGTAACAAGCCGCCAGACAAATATTTCTTCGCTTCCGGTTATGCCAAAACAAAAACAGGTGGAGCATACACAAAAACTTGTCAGTCTTGTCAGGAGAAGCACCCCTGTTGTCGGAGGTCAAAAGATTGTTGCACTAGCATGTTCGACAGGAGGTCCGAAAGCGCTTCAGAGCGTTATACCGAGACTCCCGGCAGAGCTTGCGGCGCCTGTTCTGATTGTTCAGCATATGCCGAAGGGATTTACACAGTCGCTTGCGGAGAGACTTGATTCGCTCAGCCCGATGAAGGTAAAGGAGGCAGCGGAGGGCGATGTCCTTGAAAACGGCACGATTTATATCGCTATGGGCGGTAAACATATGAATGTCGCTACAAAAGCGGGAAAGCCTACCATTACATATACGGATGAACCTCCAAGAGAAGGTGTAAAGCCTTGTGCGAATTACATGTATGAATCTTTAAAGACAAGTAATTATTCGCAGATTGTCTGTGTGGTGCTTACCGGAATGGGTGCTGACGGAACAAAGGGAATCGTGAATTTGGAAACTGCAAAAAAGATACATGTCATCGCACAGGATGAGGAAACATCAACTGTTTACGGTATGCCAAAGGCAATCGCAGCGACAGGACTTGTCAATCAGGTTGTTGCCCTTGATGACGTGGCACAGGAAATTATAATGAATGTGGGGGTCAGGTAAATGGATACAAGTCAATATCTTGATATTTTCCTTGATGAATCCAAGGAACACTTACAGAACTTAAGTGACCAGATCATGGATCTGGAGCAAAATCCGGACAACATGGATACCGTAAACGAGATATTCAGGGCGGCTCATTCCTTAAAGGGTATGGCAGGTACGATGGGATATAAGAGAATGCAGACGCTTACCCATGATATGGAAAATGTTTTTTCAGAGGTTAGAAACGGTACGTTTAAGGTTCGGCCGGGAATGATTGACATTCTTTTCCGTTCTCTTGATGCGCTGGAGGAATATGTTGATAATATTCAGCAGACGACCGAGGAAGGCACAAATGACAATCAGGATTTGATTGACGCATTAAACAGCATTTTAAAGAATAACGGAGAGATTAAGCCGGTCAATAAAGCAGAATCCGCTGCAAAGACAGAGGCGGAGCCGGCCGCATCTGGTGGGGATACGAAACATTCAAAGTGGGAAGGAATCAAAATCTCCGATACGGAGAGAATGCTTGTTGAAAAGGCATATAAGGAAGGTCTTAAGGCATATGGTATTACAGTGTACGTGGAGGAAGCATGTGTCCTGAAGGCGGCAAGAGCATTCCTTGTATTTAAAGCGTTGGAAAAGCTTGGCGAGGTGATTGTGTCAAGTCCTACCGCACAGGATATAGAAGATGAAAAGTTTGACCTTACTTTCAGTTTGATTTTTATTTCAGGAAGTACGACTGACGAAGTTCGGGCAGCGGTAAAGAGCGTGTCGGAAATCGAAGAAGTATTCTGTGATGCATATCAGTTAGAAGCCGCACCGGAGCCGGAACATCAGGAAGCAGCTCCGATCAAGGAAGAGGCGCCCTCAGAGCAGCCAAAGCCTGCCGAAGCAGCAGCGCCGGCAGCAGCTTCTTCCCCTGCTCCCGCAGCAGCAGCCGCGAAACCAGCCGCTGCAAAGCCTGCCGGAAAGCCCGTTATGAACAGAACGGTTCGTGTGGACATCGAAAAACTTGACAATTTGATGAATCTTGTCAGCGAGTTGATTATCGCAAAAAATTCCCTGATTGCGGCAACGGCTGCCGAAGGTAAGGGAGACAATAACGGTTCGGTAAATGAACAGATAGAGTACCTTGAGAGCGTTACGACAAACCTTCATGAGTCGGTTATGAAGGTGCGAATGGTACCTATTGAGAGCGTTGTAGCGAAGTTCCCGCGTATGATCAGAGACCTTTCAAAAAAGCTTGGTAAGAAGATGGAGCTTTACATGACAGGTGAGGATACGGAGCTTGACCGTACAGTGGTTGATGAAATCGGCGATCCTTTGATGCACATGTTGAGAAACTCTGCGGATCATGGACTTGAGCCGAATGATGTCAGAGTGGCAAACGGAAAGCCGGAGGTTGGATCTATTTTCCTTGATGCGTATCAGGATGGAAATAACGTCGTGATTGAAGTAAGGGACGACGGCGGCGGAATTAATGTAGAAGCAGTAAAACAAAAGGGGATTGAGCGCGGCACGATTACACCGGAACAGGCAGAAACAATGACAGATAAGGAAGTTATTGACCTGTTATTCATGCCCAGCTTTTCAACTGCAAAGAAAGTATCAGACGTATCAGGGCGCGGTGTGGGTCTTGATGTCGTGAAGTCGAAGATTGAGTCTTTAAGTGGTGAGGTAGAGGTTAAGAACAGCTTTGGGGAAGGTTCTTCATGGATTATCCGGCTTCCGCTTACCCTTGCGATTATTCAGGCATTGATGGTTGTGATCGGTGATGAGAAGTATGCAATTGCGCTTGGCTCTATCCAGACAATAGAGGATGTGTCACCTGATGACATAAAGCTTGTTCAGGCAAAAGAAGTGATACACATCCGCGGTACTGTTATTCCTATCATCAGACTTAACAGAGTGCTTGATATCCCGCCAAGAGATGAAGAGGGTCAAAATCTTACGGTAATTATTGTTAAGAAGGGCGACAAACTTGCAGGTCTTGTAGTAGATGAGCTTATTGGTCAGCAGGAAGTAGTTATCAAGTCTATGGGTAAGTATATTAAGGTTCCGAAGATGATAAGCGGCGCTACGATATTAGGAGACGGTGAAGTTGCGCTGATCTTGGATACCAATGCATTAATTTAATCGGAATGATAAGGAAAGGCAGGGTATAAAAATGGATGAAGTAAAAGTAATGGACGAGCAGCAGCGCAATGAGAGCCTTAACCGGCATGTAGAGCTCAATACAATGCAGTTCATCGTAGCACAGCTGGGGGGGGAACAGTACGGTATTGATATCAAATATATATCCAATATTATCAGGATGTCCAGAATTACGAGAGTGCCTAAAGTTTCTGATTATATTGTGGGCGTTATTAATGTCAGGGGTGTCGTTATTCCGACAATCAGCCTCAGGCTTAAGATGGGACTTCCGGAAGATGAGATTACAAAGAAAACACGTATTATAATTCTTACACTGGAGCAGCATGAGTCAATCGGCGTGCTTGTGGACGAGGTGAAGGAAGTAGTTACGCTTGATGAAGAACACATAGAAAAAATGGGATATGAGAAAGATGAGAAAGAACGATTCCTTTCCGGCGTCGGAAAAACGGAGGGAAGACTGATTTCGCTTCTTGATATCACATCGGTGCTTGCAGATGTGATGGAGTCGTAAATAATAGCTATTTTTAAGGAAAGGCATAGGTTTTGTAATGGCAGAGAATATTAGCTTTGAGAAAGTAACGACAGAATATTATGATGTATTAAAGGAACTTGGAAACATTGGGGCAGGCAACGCTACGACAGCGCTTGCCCAGATGCTTCAGGCAAAAGTTGATATGAAGGTGCCTCAGGTTCGTCTTCTCGACTTTAAAGATGTGGGAGAAGTAATGGGCGGTGAGGAGCAGATGGTAGTAGGCATTTATCTTGCCGTAGAGGGAGACATTACGGGAAGCATTATGTTTGTTCTTGAGCAGCATGCAGGACGGGATCTTGTGTCAAGGCTTATGGGAATGCCGCCCGCAGAAGGGGAATTTAACGAGATGGAAATCTCTGCGATGAAAGAAATTGGGAATATCATTACAGGTGCATATTTAAATTCGATTGCGATGATGACCAACCTGAAGATACTTCCATCAGTGCCTGATTTGAGTATTGATATGTTGAATGCTATTTTGAGCGTTCCGGCAATTGAGTTTGGAATTATGGGCGATCAGATATTGCTGATTCAGACAGTGTTTACAGATGATGTTGACTTAAATGGCTATTTTATACTGATGCCGGATTTGGAATCTTACTCTAAAATGCTTGGGGCACTTGGAATTAGTGTTTAAAATGATGCATGCCCGATTTCAGGGCATGCGAAATGAATGAAATAAAATGCAAAGGGAAGAGGCATACAGTCTATGGCAAATATAGTAAAAGTTGGAATGGCTGATTTGAATGTGTGTAAAAGTCCTGATGGCATTACGACACTGGGACTTGGCTCATGCGTGGGAATATGCATAAGAGATCCGATTGCGAAAATAGGAGGACTTGCGCATGCCATGCTGCCGGACAGTACACAGATAGAGAATAATTCAAACCGGTTTAAGTTTGCAGACACAGGTATTGAAGATTTGGTAAACAAATTAATTGCAATGGGAGGCAGAAAAGCGCGTTTTGAAGCAAAAATTGCGGGCGGCGCACAAATGTTTGCTTTTCAGAACAAGTCGGATATGGTGCGCGTAGGGGAGCGCAACGTGGAGGCCAGCAAGAAAAAACTCAGGGAGCTTGGGATTCCTTTGAAGGCACAGGATACGGGGTTGAATTATGGACGTACGATTGTGTTTTATCCGGAAACGGGAGATTTGATCATCCGGTCGGCTGGAAAGCCGGAAAAGACGATATAGAGGGTTCATTACAAGAGGGGATATAAAATGGAAAATAAGACACAGCTTATTACACCGTTTTTGATGTTGACTGCAGGGACAATCGCATCAATTATTATGTATATAAGGAAATTTGATTTGAATAGAATGTTATGGGGTCTGTTAATTGTGCTGGTGATATTTTACATATTAGGAGATGTGGCAAGATATCTCTATGCGTCTGTCAGACCTCGTGTTATACCTACGGGCGATCTTGCCGAGATGGTAGAGAAGGCAAAGCGAAACGGAGACCTCACAGGAAGTGTTGTGGCATTTGCGGACGGTGAAGGAGCAAATGAAGGGGAAGGTTTTTCAGAAGAGCTGAGTGCAGATGGTTTGATGTCTGAGGAAAATGCAGGCTATTCCGCAGAGGAGGGCTATTCTGAGGAGGAGCTTGCCGGAAACGAAGAAGATATGGATTTTGAAGGAGAATATACTGACGAAAATGAATAAGGCAACATTGTATAACGGGGGAATAACATGAATGACACAGCACGTAAAAGGCTATGGGAGGACTATGCCAGACTAAGGACAGCGGATTTGCGCGAAAAACTTATTTTGGAATATGCACCATTGGTAAAGGTGGTAGCCGGACGACTTAGCATGTATCTTGGCTACAATGTGGAATATGAGGATTTGGTAAGTTATGGTATATTTGGGCTGATTGATGCTATTGACAAGTTTGACACAGGCAAGGAGGTTAAGTTTGAAACTTACGCAAGCCTTCGTATTCGCGGTGCAATACTGGATCAGATCAGAAAAATGGATTGGATACCGCGAACAATCAGGCAACGTCAAAAACAGATTGATACAGCCATCAAAGAGTTAGAACAGAAAAATGGAAAGCCTGCCACAGATGCAGAACTGGCTGCCTATATCGGAATCAGTGAAGATGAATTTTTAGACTGGCAAAATCAGGTGAAGGCAGATAATATGATTTCTCTGAACGAATATTTAGAGCAGGGAAATGATATTGCGTCTGACAAAGGCATGAGTTCGGGCTTTGACACGCCGGAAGGCGTGATAGAGCGGAGCGAGCTGAAAAATATGCTGGAACAGGCGTTGGAGCTTCTTACGGAAAAGGAGAAAAAAGTAATTCTTCTCTATTATTATGAAGAACTTACTTTGAAAGAGATTAGTCGTGTGCTTGAGGTATCTGAATCGCGTGTGTCTCAGCTTCACACAAAGGCTTTACAGAAAATGAAGACAAAGATGGGGAATTATATTGGTATATTGGACTAAATAGGAGAACATACTGTGAAAAAATATTTTTCACAGGGCAAATTTGTGCCAACGGCCCAAATTCGCAGGTTGTGGAAAGGCATGGTTATTATATGAATGGATGCTTTCAGATACAGAACAGTGAGAAAGGTGTAAGTCTGCTGCTCTCTCCTCCAATCGGGGGGGGAGTAATGCCAGGCATGACAGAGATAAGAGAGTATCTTGACAGAATAGGGATTTCTTATGATGCGCTGGCAATCAATTCAGCCCTGAACTCATTAGGGGAGGATGAGATTGCTGTTTTTTTAACTTCGGATAAAATTGCTCCGGTAAATGAAAAGTGTAAGATTGCAGTTATGCCTGACCGTATGACGGCAGTGCTGCGTCTTTATCCGCCAAGCGTTGGCGGATTTCCGATTAGAAAAAGACAGATTTTGGATCAGCTTGCGATACAGGGAATCAGCTTTGGAATTGACGAGGAGGCAATTGACGGTCTGCTGCAGGATAAGCATTATTGTACGGATATTGTTGTGGCGAGGGGACAAAATCAGACAGCCGGAAAAGATGCATCGATTGTATATCTTTTTGACACCAGTAATCAATCCCGTCCGGAGCTTAATGAGGACGGAAGTGTGGATTTTTTTAAGCTGAATACATTGCACCACTGTACACAGGGACAGGTGCTGGCTGAGATCATACCGGAGGAGAGGGGATTGGACGGCATTGATGTGTTTGGCGGAGTGTCATCGGCAAGAGAGGTCAGCAAAGCGGTTTTTTCATATGGAAAAAATCTTGAAGTATCTCCGGACGGGTTACAGTTGATTAGCATGGTAGACGGGCATGTAAAATTTGCAGATGGTATGGTTTTTGTTTCGGACGTATATACGGTTGAAGATGTCAGTACCGCTACGGGAAATATAGACTATCATGGAAATGTAGAGGTTAGAGGAAACGTTTGTGAAAATTTTAGCGTTCGGACGGACGGTGATGTGTTTGTAAAGGGCGTTGTGGAAGGTGCTGTGATTGAAGCAGGCGGCGACATTGTCATTGCAAGAGGTATGCATGGGCAGAACAAAGGAAAACTGAAGGCAGGCGGCAATATCATTGCAAAGTTTATTTCTGCGGCTGTTGTGGAGGCGGACGGTTTTGTGGAGGCAGAACAGATTTTAAATTCTCGGGTTACGGCAGGCTCCAGCATCAATGCTGAAGCCGGAAAAGGGCTTATCGCGGGCGGAAAAGTGACGGCAAAGTGTGCGATCAACGTAAAAAATGCTGGCTCGCCAATGGGTTCTGTCACGATTATGGAGGTAGGAAGCGATCCGGAAATGAAGAAACGCCTTACAGAGCTGCAAAAAAGTGTCGGAGAAAAATCAATGAGTGTTTCACAGATGAAAAAGGTGGTCGAAGAGACTGCAAGAAAGATTAAATCAGGCGCAAAACTTTTGCCGGAGCAGCTGAAACATGCCAGAATGCTCCAATCGACTTTAGAAAATGTACAGACACAGATACAGAAGGAATTAAAGGAAATTGAGAAGTTAGACAAACTTTTAAGAGGTGATGACAACGCTCATATTGATATACGGGGAACAATGTACCAAGGCGTATCAGTAGCAATATCGGGATCCGTTATGAGCATTAAAAATGAGTATACATTTTGCAGACTGATAAAAAAGGGCGCAGATGTTGCTTCTACAAATTTGTAAAACCATTGCATTTTTTATAAAAATATATTACAATAAATCGAATATTGGCTTTTCAGGTGAATATCAAAAGGAGGCGTTCGTATGGCGATAAGTCCGGTGCTGCTGAACGGCAGCATACAACAAACAGACAATGTTTTGCAGAATCAGATAAAGCAGGTCGAAAAAGGAATGGTAGACCAGAGCAACATACAGGTTCAGAAAGAAAAAAAAGAAGAGCTTAAGGCAAGACAGGTTGTACATTCCGATGAGACGCTGTTTAAGGAAGGCCGCTTTGATGCGAAGGAGAAAGGGAAAAACGGCTATTTTGGGGATGGAGGAAAGAAGCGCAGATCGCCGAAGGGAGACGGCAGAGTTGTGTCAAAGCCGGAAGGCGGCTTCGATATGAAAATATAGCGTGAAATAAAGGATTTTTGAAAAGAATTATTTGGGAAAGGTTAGGGAGAAGATGAATTGGATTGAAGTAGCACTGCTTATTTTGGGGGCAGGTGCATTGGCGGCAAGCTTTATCATACCTGCAAAGAGCGAAAATGAGGATACGGCGCAGCAGATTGATGTTGAACTGATTCGGAGCATTATCGAAAAGGAAATGGCAGACGCAAAAGAAAGAGTTGCAGAAGTGGTTGACGAGACGCTTGATTATGCTGTGGAAAAAACGGAGCGTTCTTGTGAACGTATCTCCAATGAGAAAATTATGGCGATTAGTGAGTATTCCGAGACGGTTCTTGCGGATATCAATAAATCACATCAGGAAGTAATGTTTCTGTATGACATGCTCAATGATAAGCATAACAATTTAAAAGAGACCATAAAGCATGTGGACAAGACGGCGAAGGAGGCGGAAGAGGCAGCAAATGCCGCTGCAATAGCGCTTGCCGCGAAGGCAAAGGAAGGGACAGAAACAAAGGCAAAAGAAATGACTGATGCGGAGGCAGCAAGGAAAGAGGAGCTCGAGCGTGCTGCGCTTGACAAAGAAGCGCGTGAAAAAGAATATGCACGCAGACAAATGGCAAGGCTGATTCTTCCGATGCAGCGGGAGCAGACGACTCACCGGATTGGCGAGATGAAGGCAATCCCAGTGAAACAGGATACAAATACGGCAGCTTCCGGCACAGACGAAAAGCCAACGGAGCTGCGTCCGCTCATCGTAAAGAGTGTGGAGATTGTATCTGCGGATATTGTCAATTCAAAGGATATGCAGCCGGTACCTGAAAAGATCAATACCAATCCTGTGAGTACGGAGGATTTACAGACATTAGGTTCCCGCCCTGAGGATATGAAGGTCGTTGATGTGAAGCCGGCAGACATCAGACCGGTTGAAGTATATTCGTTTGCGGAGCAGGCGCCCAGAGTGGAAAGACCCGTAAAAAAAGAAGCGCAGGCAGCGGCGTTTGAAAATACAGTAAATACGATAAAGCAGCAGGAGCAGACGATGCAATCCGGTGAAGATTTAAAGGAGAATAATAATGACAGGATTTTGCGGCTCCACAAGGAGGGTGTTTCCAATATAGACATCGCAAAGGAGCTTGGACTTGGAGTCGGTGAAGTAAAGCTCGTTATCAATCTGTTCAAGGGGGCTGTGTAAATGAAGGCGAAATATATATTAAGGGGACTTGGACTTGGAATGATTATCACTGCTGTGGTGCTGGGAGCTTATACAAGGAGCGCTGTGGCAGACGCGCGGGTGGCTATTCTCAAAGAATACGGAATCGGTGAGGAGTCTGTATTGGCAGAGACGCTGGTTGATGTGGAAGAAAGCGGATTGAGTGAGGAGGAGAATGAAAATGTCATTGAGCCTACTGTCGGAGAAAATGTAGTGCCGGATACCATACCATATAATGAGGAACTGGAATCGGAGATTCAATCGGCACTTGATGCGGCAAAGACGATGGAGCAGGGCGGACAGGCTGATGTTTCGGACGCTGCATCTGGTGATGACTTGGGGAGTCAACAGGAAGAAACGGAATCGAAAGACATGTCAGCAGCAGAGGAGCAAGGCAATGCTGTCACAATTGAGATTTTAAAAGGAGACGATTCGGGGACTGTGGCGAGAAAGCTTTATAACGCGGGAATTGTGGAGAATGCGGCAGAGTATGATGCGTTTTTAATGCAGCATGGCTATGATAAAAGGCTCAATCCGGGGGTAAAGACAATTTATGCGACGGATTCATGGCAGGATATTGCCGAAAAACTGGCTAAAAAATAATGGAAAATATGGAAAAGACCTCTTGCACAGGAGGTCTTTTTATGTTATTCTAATCATGTTGCGGCTGTATTCGGGTATTGCGGCTGCAGCAGAGTAAAATATTATAATTTAACACACTATTCACGTCTGTTGATTTGCGGTCCATGCCGGTAGCGCTTGAGGTAGCCCGCAGAGCTGACGCAGACAGGTGGCGGGAGAACCGCAGAAAATGGAGGTAAAAAATGAGCGTTATTTCAATGAAACAGTTGTTGGAGGCCGGTGTTCATTTCGGACATCAGACAAGAAGATGGAACCCTAAGATGGCTCCTTATATCTTCACGGAGAGAAACGGTATTTACATTATTGACTTGCAGAAGTCAGTAGGAAAAGTTGACGAGGCATATAAGGCCGTTGCAGATATTGCGGCACAGGGCGGAACCGTTCTTTTTGTAGGTACAAAAAAGCAGGCGCAGGATGCCGTAAAGACAGAGGCTGAGCGTTGCGGCATGTATTATGTAAATGAGAGATGGCTTGGCGGAATGCTGACAAACTTTAAGACGATTAAGAGCAGAATCCAGAGATTAAAAGCAATCGAGAAGATGGCAGAGGACGGTACATTTGATGTACTTCCCAAGAAGGAAGTTATTAAGCTCAAGAAGGAATGGGAAAAGCTTGAGAAGAATCTTGGCGGTATCAAGGAAATGGCAAAGGTTCCTGACGCAATTTTTGTTGTTGATCCGAAGAAGGAGAGAATCTGTGTACAGGAAGCACATACGCTTGGTATTCCTTTGATTGGTATTGCGGATACAAACTGTGATCCGGAAGAGCTTGACTATGTGATTCCCGGAAATGATGATGCGATCAGAGCCGTTAAGCTGATTGTTTCCGCTATGGCAGATGCAGT
This sequence comes from uncultured Lachnospiraceae bacterium, assembly GCA_910577115.1. Lineage (GTDB taxonomy): Bacteria > Bacillota > Clostridia > Lachnospirales > Lachnospiraceae > COE1. The sequence continues at coordinate 67,087 of CAJTMC010000004.1, read as the reverse complement.
AATTGAGGCAAATCAGGGTGAGATTATGACAGATGCTGAGCAAGAGAGCGCTGATGCAGATGCGGAAGAAGTTGTAGAGGCGTAATTTATAGAAAAGAAATTTGAGGAAAGCTCAAATGTGCAGATATAGAAAATGGAGGTTTGAGAAAAGATGGCAGTTACAGCAGCAATGGTAAAAGAGCTCAGAGAGATGACAGGTGCAGGCATGATGGACTGCAAGAAGGCTCTTAACGAAACAAACGGAAATATGGATGAGGCTGTTGAGTATTTAAGAAAGAACGGACAGGCTAAGGCTGAGAAGAAGGCAAGCCGTATTGCAGCAGAGGGGCTTTGCCGCGTTGCAACAGACGGCGATAAAGTAGCAGCAGTTGTAGAAGTAAACTCAGAGACGGACTTTGTGGCAAAGAATGAGCAGTTCCAGAGCTTTGTGGAAGCAGTGGCAAAGCAGGCGCTTGCGACATCTGCGACAGATATTGATGCGTTCCTTGCAGAGAAGTGGAATGAAGATGCTTCCAAGACTGTAAGCGATGCACTTGTAGATAAGGTGGCAGTGATTGGCGAGAAGTTAAGCATCAGACGTTTTGAGAAGGTTGAAGCTGCAAACGGCTGTGTTGTGACTTATACACATGGCGGCGGAAAGATTGGCGTTATCGTAGAGGCTGAGACGGCAGTTGTGAACGATGCAGTAAAGGAAGCTTTGACAAACCTTGCAATGCAGGTTGCTGCGCTTTATCCGAAGTATGTATCTTCTGATGAGGTTTCAGAGGAGTACAAGGCGCATGAGAAGGAAATCATTACAGAGCAGATTAAGAATGATCCGAAGATGGCAGGCAAGCCGGATAAGGTGATTGAGGGTGCTGTTATCGGACGTTTGAATAAAGAGCTTAAGGAAGTATGTCTGCTTGAGCAGGTATATGTTAAGGCTGAGGACGGAAAACAGACTGTTAAACAGTATGTTGATGCAGTATCTAAGGCAAATGGTACAGATATTACAATCAAGAGATTTGTACGTTTTGAGACTGGCGAGGGTATTGAGAAGAAGGTTGACGATTTTGCAGCAGAGGTTGCAGCACAGGCTGGAATGTAATACAATCAGTTGATATATTTGATACAAAGGGGAAAGGACAGCTATATCAGATAGTTGTCCTTCTTTGCTATACAGGCTATTGCAGCAATCAATTATAATCAGGAGTGCGCTGCATATCTTTATGAAGCACCTGCTTTTGCTTATGATGATATAGACATACTGCATGGGTGTTTCGGTGTTTGGGAGCGTGGTATATGAAGAAAAAGACAACTGATACTTTGAATACGGGGAAAGAAGAGAAAGAAAAAATAAAGACAGCATCTAAAAATCGGGAAATTCGCTGGGACAGGCTTGATAATACGGCGCATCTGTTCCCTGTTATTGCAGGTGACAGCATGAGCAATGTGTACCGCATCAGTGTGACGCTCACAGAGCTGATACAACCGGAACTCTTGCAGCGTGCTCTTGATATGGTGCTGCCGAAGTTTGACGGTTTTAATCTCCGTCTGCGGCAAGGTGTTTTTTGGTACTATTTTGAGGAGAACGGAAAACCTGCGCCGCGTGTGCGGGAGGAGAATACATTTCCTTGTCGCTTTATTTATCAAAACAGAAATAACAGTTATATGTTTCGGGTGACCTATTATAAATATCGTATCAATCTGGAGGTATTTCATGTACTGACTGATGGGATGGGAGGCATTAATTTTTTAAAGGAGCTTACGTATCAATATTTACGGCTAGTGCATCCTGAGCTAAAGGGCGACAGGGGTGATGATTTAAACAGTACGACCTCTTTAAACCGCGAGGACAGTTTCCTGAAAAATTATCGCAAAAGCTCGGAGAGAGGATATCAGACCCAAAAGGCATATCTGATTAAAGGTGAAAAATTAAGCCCCGGAGAATTTGGTATTATGCATGGCTATATGCAGATACCGGAATTGAAGGCAGTGTGCAAACGATATGGTGTTAGTATTAATGAATACTTGGTTTCTGTGTTTGTGTGGAGTGTTTATCAGGAATGTATGCATAAGATGCCGGCAAAGCGGCCAATCAGAGTGGCAGTTCCGGTTAATTTAAGACCATATTTTAATTCCATTACGACAAAAAATTTTTTTGTCATGGTATCGGCGGAATTTGATCCGGTAAAGGAGGACTATACATTTGAGGAGGTTGTTGAGGCTGTGAAAGCCAGTTTGGAGAGTCAGATAAACAAGGGAAATCTTGAGAAGCTTTTTTCCTACAATGTTTCGAACGAAAAAATGTTTATCGCGAGGGCAGTACCGCTTATCATCAAAAATATAGCGATGCGTATTATCTATACACAGTCAGCGCTCGCAAACACGACGACCATTACAAATATAGGAAATCTTACGGTTGACGAAATGTATCAGCCGTATGTGGAAATGTTCCATTCCTGTCTTGCCATGTCAAAGGGGCAGCATATCAAGGGAAATATATGTTCGTATGGCGATACCTTGGTTTTTACATTTAGCTATGATCTTGCCGACGCTTCCATACAACGGTGTTTTTTCAGGAAGGCAGCGGCAGACGGAATCAGTGTAGAGATAGACAGTAACGGGGTAAATTATGAGTAGATGTATACAATGTAATATAGAAGTGCTTGATGAGGCACAGCACTGTCCCTTGTGTCAGTGTGCGCTGGAGCATACAATTGAGGTGGAAAATATGTATCCTGACATCAGGATGCGGACGAGAAAGCTGGTGCTTGCTTCAAGGATTTATTTGTTTCTTGCGATTGTGGCGGAAATTGTTTTGGTAAATATAAGCCTTTTTTCAGACTGGAGTTCGATTGTGTATCTGATCAGCGGAATGGCATTTTTTTTCGGATATATGGTGATACGCTATGCGATCTTGGGAAAGAGTGGTTATATTGCGAAGACGGTAGTGCTTACAATTTTGGCGCTTGCGCTGTTTGTGGCGGCGGATTTTGCTGTGGGATATAACGGCTGGTCGGTCAATTATGTCGTCCCTTCAGGTATTCTGTTTATAGATGCAGGTATTTTGCTGTTTATGATAATCAACAGAAAAAACTGGCAAAGCTATATGATGCTTGAAATTTTCATGGTGCTTTGCAGTGGTGTGATGCTGATTTTATATTTATTTGGCATTGTGACAAATCCGGTGATGTTGTCGGTGGCGTTTCATGTGTCGTTGATCTTGTTTCTTGGGACGGTTATTATCGGTGGCAGAAGGGCAAGAGTAGAATTAAAAAGACGATTTCATATATAATATAGGGAAAAAGGCAAATAAAGGCAGATTGTGAATTATGCCACAAAATTACCGAATTTGCCTTTTTCTTGGTTGAAAATGCATACCACATAAGAACGATAGTTGGTATAATGCTTATATAAGTTGAGAAAAGATAATAAAAAGTGTGCAAAATGACGAAGCGCATGGAAAATTATCAGAATCTCAAAAAAATAATAAATAGGGAGGAATACCTAAATATGAAGAAGAAATTACTATCACTTGTTCTTGTTGGCGCGATGTCAACAGCAATGCTTGCAGGATGCGGTAATTCATCGGCGCCTGCTTCAGATTCACAGACCCCCGCAGCAGATGCACAGACGCCTGCGGCTGACACACAGACGCCTGCGGATACATCATCAGACAATGCATCAGAAGGCGGCAATACACTTTCCGTTTATGCATGGGATCCGAGCTTTAACATTCCGGCATTAAAGGCAGCAGAGGCTGATTATAAGGCAAATGTTGACGATACGTTTTCACTGAATATTATTGAGCAGTCTCAGTCATCAGACGTTGAGCAGGCAATCACACTTGCAGGTTCATCAGGCGATTACAGCCAGCTTCCTGATATCGTATTGTTCCAGGATCACTGGTTCCAGAAGTATGCAAGCGACTATCCGGATGCATGGCTTTCTGTTGATGATGCAGATGTTGACTGGTCTGACTTTGGTGCAGAGAAACTTTCTTACTCTACTGTAAATGGTGTTCACTATGGTTTCCCTGTTGATAACGGTACTGTAATTATGGCTTACAGAGTAGATATTCTTGAGGAGTGCGGATACACAATCGACGATATGACAGGCATTTCATGGGACGACTTTATTAAGATTGGCGAGGAAGTATATGCAAAGACCGGCAAGTATCTGATTTCTATGGACGGTGATGGAAATGACTTAATCTACATGATGCTTCAGGCAGAGGGCGGTTCCCAGTTTAAGGACGGAAAGCCTTATATTACAGAGAACGCTGATTTGGTAAGCGTTTGTGAGAAAATCGTAGAGATGTCACAGAAGAAGGTATGCTATCTTGCAAATGACTGGTCAGATTATACGGATCAGACAATTCAGGGCGACATGGTAGCAGGCGTTATGAATGGAAACTGGATTATTCCTACCATTCAGAATGTTCCTGAGAACAGCGGAAAGTGGGAGATTACTTCAATGCCTACCTTAAACGGCGGCGAGGGCTATGCGTCAAACGGCGGTTCTTCCCTTTATGTTACATCAAACTGCCAGAATCCTGAGTTGGCAAAGAAGTTCCTTGCTTATACATTTGGCGGCAGTACAGAAACATATGATGCAGCGCTTCGTGACGGCGGTGTGATCACATGCTGCATTTCAGCAGGTACATCAGATGTATACAATGAGGGTGTTGAATATTTCAACAATACACCAATTTATTCACAGATTGTTGAAATGGGTTCTCATGTTAACGTAGTTGAGCAGAATGATGCGCATTATACGGCACGTACGCATATGGCAGCAGCAATTATGAATGCAATTCAGGGCGCTGATTTGATGACGGAGCTTAAGACTGCTGAGGAGAATCTGAACTTTGCAATGGGCAACTAATTACGTGCTTATTCGTAAAGCTGTTTAAAATTGAACGGAGGAGATAGTATGCTCCTCCGTTTGTGGTTAAAGGAGGTTTTTGTATTGAGTAAAAAAAGTTCAAGTGTGCTTGCAAAACAGCATAGAGCGGGCTGGATTTATCTGGCGCCGGCAGCATTGCTGATTGCGGTTATGAGTTTTTGGCCAATGATACAGGCATTTCTGATATCGCTGAAAACGGGTTCAAGCGCAAACATGCAATGGGTAGATCCAATCATTTATAACTACAAACGAATGTTTGCTGACAAGCTGTTTATTCGTTCTGTAGGAAATACCTTCCTTTACCTGATTATTCAGGTACCGATTATGTTGGTTATCGCGATGCTTTTAGCGCAGATGCTCAACAATAAGGATTTGAAATTTAAGGGACTTTTCCGTACCTGCGTATTCCTTCCATGTGCAATGTCACTGGTTTCTTATTCCTTGATTTTTAAGTCGATGTTTGCCACGACCGGTTTGGTAAATTCGGTGCTTTTGAATTTGGGGCTGATTCAGGAAAACATTAATTTTCTGGGAACGACGAGTACTGCACGAATGATTATCATTATTGCTTTGATTTGGAGATGGACCGGATATAATATGGTATTTTATTTGGCAGGTCTTCAGGGAATTGAGTATTCTGTTTATGAGGCGGCGAAGATTGACGGTGCGAACGCATGGCAGACGTTTTGGAGAATTACAGTGCCTCTTTTAAAGCCGACGATTGTAATGACAGGTATCATGTCAATCAACGGTACATTACAGCTCTTCGACGAATCCGTAAACCTTACCAGCGGAGGTCCTGCGAACTCTACGATTACGATGTCACACTATATCTATCAGAATTCGTTTGGTGATTTCGTCGCGAACTTTGGTTATGCATCTGCATTGTCGTTTGTTGTGTTTGTGATGGTTGCCGTACTTTCGGCTATCAATATGAAAGTAGGTGATAAGCGTGACTAAAAAAGGACATTCTAATATTCAAAGAAGATTAATACCAACGTACATATTTTTAATCATTGTATCATTAATATCGGTGTTCCCGTTTTATTGGATGCTTACTGCGGCGACAAATACGTCATTAGAGGTTGCAAGAGGTAAGATTATATTTGGTTCCCATGCCATAGAAAATTTTACCAATCTTTTAGCACAGCAGAATCTTTGGGGCGCGTTAAAAAATTCGTTCCTGTATGCAGGCGTGCAGACCATTATTGCGCTTTTGATTTGTTCTCTTGCGGGCTATGGATTTGAGCTCTACCATGACAAGTATAAGGATATCCTGTTTTCGATCCTTCTGCTTGCGATGATGGTACCGCAGGTTGCGACAATTATCCCGTTATTTAAAATGGTATCAAAAATGAAGCTTTTGAATTCTGTTTGGGCGTTCATCCTTCCCTCGATTTCTACGCCGTTTTTGATTATGATGTTCCGGCAGAATTCGCGAAGCTTTCCGATTGATATTATGGAGGCGGCGCGTATTGACGGCTTGAGCGAGTTTAAGATTTTCTTTAAGATGTATATGCCGGTTATGAAGGCGACATATGCGGCAGCAGCGGTTATTACTTTTATGAACGCATGGAACGCCTATTTGTGGCCAAAGGTTGTAATGAGCGACAACCGCGCACAGACGATGCCGATGCTGATTGCAAATCTTGCAGCTGGTTATACTGTTGATTATGGTATGCTGATGATGGGCGTACTGTTCTGTTCTTGCCCGACCATGATTATCTTCTTCATCTTGCAGAAGCAGTTTGCAGAGGGTATTACAGGTGCAGTAAAATAGTGTGGTAAGAATTTCTTGCCGGCAAAAGATGCTGGCTAAGAAATTGCTAAGGTTTCACAAGGCAGGTTTGTTTCAACACAAGCCGGGAAAATAGGAATATAAGAGGATAAGTTATGGCAATGTTTGATTATGAAAAGGTAAAGGATCCGACATTTTTTAAGGAGAATGTACTTGCGGCACATTCTGCACACATGACTTATGCGGGGAAAGGTGAGCTGTCTTTAAACGACAGCTCACTTGTCACCTTGCTGGATGGTGTGTGGAAATTTGCGTATGCCCCCAATTACAATTCTGTGATTAAGGGCTTTGAGGCGGAAGATTATGACTGTACGAGCTGGGCGGATATCCGCGTCCCTGCGCATATCCAAATGGAGGGGTATGATATCCCGCAGTATGCCAACGTGCAGTATCCCTGGGACGGGCGCGAGGAGCTTTTGCCCGGAGAGATACCGGAGCGATTTAATCCTGTGGCAAGTTATGTGAAGTATTTCACAATACCGGAGCATATGAAGGGAATGGATATTCATATCAATTTCAGAGGTGTGGAGAGCGGTATGGCGCTTTGGCTCAACGGTGCGTATGTAGGTTACAGTGAGGACAGCTTTACGCCTTCGGAGTTTGATTTGACGCCGTATATTAAGGACGGAGAAAATAAGCTTGCAGTGCAGGTGTTTAAGTGGACTTCATCGAGCTGGTGCGAGGATCAGGATTTCTTCCGTTTTTCCGGAATTTATCGTAGCGTTGAGCTGCGTGCGGTACCGAAGACGCATGTGGAGGATCTTTTTGTAAAAACAATTTTTGACGGAGATGACTTTAGCAAGGCAGTGCTTTGGGCAGCGATTAAGGTCATAGGGGCGGGCAGCTTAAAGGTGGTGTTAAAGGATCAGGAAAGCATTGTTTTTGAGCGCACTGTGGACGCGGCTTTGGAGATTGTAATTGAGGAAACTGTGAATGCGCCGAAATTATGGAGTGCGGAGTCGCCTTATCTCTATGAGTTGGAAATTGAGGTTTCTGACAGCGAAGGAAAGGTTGTGGAATACATTCCCCAGCATGTAGGCTTTCGGAAATTTGAGATGAAAAACAACCGTATGCTCATAAACGGAAAGCGTATTGTGTTTAAGGGAGCGAATCGCCATGAGTTTAGCTCCGTTTCGGGAAGACAGGTGTCTTATGCGGAGCTTGAGAAGGATATTGTCACGATGAAGCGCAACAATATTAATGCGATTCGTACCTGCCATTATCCCGATGATGTGGCTGTGTATGATTTGTGTGACCGTTATGGAATTTATATGATTGCGGAGAACAATCTTGAGTCACATGGAACATGGGACGCGTATCTGCGCGGGAAAAAGGAGGAAGATTTCATTCTGCCAAACGGGAAGCCGGAGTGGAAGGCGATGATGCTTGACCGCATCAATTCCTGCTTCCAAAGAGATAAGAATCACCCCGCGATTGTGATTTGGTCTGTGGGAAACGAGTCATTCGGAGGAGAAACCATCTATGAGATGTCAAATCTGTTCCGTAAGCTGGACGATACAAGACTTGTTCATTATGAAGGTGTTTTTCAGGACAGACGTTACAATGACAGCTCCGACATGGAAAGCCGCATGTATGCAAAGGCGGCGGAGATTGCGGAATATTTAAAGGACGAAAACGCAAAACCTTTTATCAGTTGTGAATATGCACATGCGATGGGCAACTCGTTTGGCGCGGTGCAGAAATATACGGATCTTGCGGACAAGGAGGATTCGGGATATCAGGGCGGTTTTATTTGGGACTATATTGACCAGTCGATTTATAAAAAGGACAGGTATGGAAAGTGGTTTCAGGCATATGGCGGCGATTTTGGCGAGCGGCCTACCGACTACAATTTTAGCGGTAACGGAATCGCCTATGGCGGAAACCGCGATGAATCGCCGAAGATGCAGGAAGTGAAGTATCTTTATCAGAATATTGCTGTCACGATTGGGAAAGAGGATTTTGAAGTTTGGAATAAAAATCTCTTTGTGTCAACGGCTGATTTTGCATGTGTGGCAGAGCTTGCAAGAGATGGTGTTTTGATTGGGAAAAAGGAGCTTGCGGATATTGCTGTGGAGCCTGAGAGCAGAAAGCGGTTTCCGATGCCGTTTGAAGTGCCTTCAGATAGCGGAGAATATGCGCTGACTATTTCGTTCCGGTTAAGGGAAGATACGCTTTGGGCAGACAGGGGATACGAAGTGGCGTTTGGTCAGGCGGTGACTGCAAATCAGAAGGAGCCTGTAAAGCCTGTCGACAAGCCGTTTACGGTGATTTACGGAAATCATAATATTGGTGTGCGCGGGGCAGAGTTTGACGTGCTCTTTACGGAGTTAAACGGCGGACTTGCTTCTTACCGGTATGCGGGAAAAGAGCTGATTGAGGAAATCCCGAAGCCGAATTTCTGGCGTGCGCCGACGGATAACGATATGGGCAACGATATGTGCGTGCGGCAGGGGCAGTGGAAATTGGCGAGTATGTATGCAACGCATAAGGAGGCAGGAATTGCAAAGCAGGGCAGGACGGGTGATACGGTTTATGAAAATCCTGTGGTGCGTGAGGAAAAAGACCATGTAAGCGTGCGGTTTTTCTATAAGCTTCCCACTTCACCAGCTTCGGAATGTCAGTTGGAATACAAGGTTTATGGCGACGGACGGATTCAAACGGCGCTTTCTTATGAGCCTGTGAAAGGGCTTAGCGATATGCCGGAGTTTGGCGTGATTTTTAAGTTTAATGCCGATTATGACCGCGTGGAATGGTACGGAAACGGTCCTGCGGAAACTTATGAGGACAGGAAAATGGGCGCAAAGCTTGGCATTTACCAAAATATGGTTTCTGACAATATGGCAGCATATATGGTGCCGCAGGAGTGTGGAAACAAAACTGATGTTCGCTGGGCGAAGGTTACGGACAGAAAGGGCAGAGGTATTTTGTTTGAGGCGGTTGAAGATGTTATTAATTTCTCAGCGCTTCCTTATACACCGCATGAGATGGAGAATGCAAAGCACCCATATGAACTGCCCAAAGTACATTATACGGTAGTGCGCGTGGCAAAACAGCAGATGGGCGTGGGCGGTGACGATAGCTGGGGTGCGCCGGTTCATGACGAATATCATATCGCTGCGGATAAAAAACTGGAATTTAGTTTTTGCTTTAAAGGGATTTAACAGGAAGGCTTTCATATAGCTTTACAATAAAAGAATAACCGTCAATGAAAATAGTGATAAACAAATCAAGGGTGCAGAGTTTTATCAAGAGATCAAGATTCTGCACCTTTGATTTTGTTTCTAAGCTGCGCCCAATATTTCTTAAACAATGATGAATGTTTCTTTTTGGTACAGTCGCTCGCAAGCCAAAAATCGTAACCGTTTGAATATGCTAAAATTTTCTGATAGTATTCCTCAGAGGATGCATCTGGCGAATTGATTACTGCATCAATAAATTCTTGTGGCGGTTTATAGCCATGCGCTAAAATGTAATGAAGAATGAGACTGGGAGCTGCATACATGTCTCCATTTTCGTCCCAAACGCGGATTTCATAATAACCAACTTCCCGCGTTTCGCCTTTATATGTAACAGTAGGGACACCTGTTTTCGTTATTTTGCAGAAATCGCAGACATGGAATCCTCTACAAACCTGTACTGGATATCGCAAATATTTCCAAAGCTTTTTTACAAATTCATCCGGCACTGCACCTTTATTGATAAAGTGCCCTTTTTCTAACCAACCTACGTTTCGGGAATTTTCGGTGGCCATATATTCATATTTTGTTAAATCCTCAAAATACATAATACAAACTCCGTTCTTTGCTGATTGTAAACTCCGTTATATTATTGTGTTTTTGGAAGATATCATTGTGCAGTTTTCTGATTAGAAGACATTATATTTCTAATATTTATTTCATTAAGCAATTTTTTTAGTGCATCCATTTGTAGCATGGTAAGCGTAACCCCTTTGCCATACTCGGTGTGATCTTCGTTCCATGTTCTGATGTCGTAAACAGGTTCTCTGTTACTCCATGAAATATAATTTAGTTCTTTTGTCCAACCATTGTTTGATTGAGATAAAGCACCTAGATGTTTAAAAATTGTATATTTTTTCATTGAATCTTTCTCCTTGAAAAATATGATTTATTGCTATAAAGGACACTGAAATTATAACATATTGCGTATTGTATCACAATGCCATGCTTCATTCTTTAATGTCTGTTTTGGATGTGAGATCTTACAATTAATCTCTATGATTTCGTTTTGTATGCTATAATATTAAAAAAGTATTGCATAAGAACATAGATCAAGAGTGAAAGAGGGGGAATATAGGTTATGAACGTTATTTTTGATATGGACGGTCTGATGTTTGATACCGAAAGCGTATTTGTCAAGGCATGGGATTACGCCGGTGAACAGATGGGAATTGGGAAAGCCGGATATATGACATTAAAAACATTGGGAATGAATATAGCGGCATCAAAAGAAATATGGATTTCGGAATTTGGCGAACGATACAATGAGCAGCAGCTTAGAAAATATACAAAAGAATTTTTGGCGGATTATTATGCGAAGAATCAGGTGCCTGTTAAAAAAGGATTACATGTTCTTTTGACATATTTAAAGGAAAACAGTGCAGAAATGGCAGTAGCTTCATCTTCGCCAAAGTGGGAGGTAGAGAAACATTTGCGGGATGCCAAAATATATGAGTATTTTACGGAAATTGTCTGCGGTGATATGATTGAACAATCAAAGCCGAATCCGGAAATTTATTTGAAAGCGTGTGCACTCTTAAATGCTGCACCCAAGGACACATATGCATTGGAGGATTCGAAGAATGGTTTGCTGTCAGCGTACAGGGCGGGGTGTAAAACGGTTATGATACCTGATTTATGGCAGCCTGATGAAGAAATATTGCAAATTATTATAGGAAAGTTTGATGATTTGGAACAAGTCAAGATTGCTTTTGAAAATGGAATCATTTAATTTATGACAAATTGTTGTTCTGGTATATAGCGGTAGATATTTTATGATTTCAATAGTATAATAAGATTGTTTATAAAATAATTTGTGAAGACCTGCTGTGATTGACCAAGGAATCCGGCAGTCGGATAGGAGGAGAACGAAATGCTTCAAATTGGAACAAAAGCACCGACATTTTCGCTGCCTGACCAAAACGGGCAGATGCACACATTGGAGGAATACAAGGGAAAGAAAGTGATTTTATATTTTTATCCAAAGGATAATACGCCGGGTTGCACGAAACAGGCGTGTAATTTTGGTGAGTTGTATCCTCAGTTTCAGGAAAAAGGCGCAGTGGTACTCGGTGTCAGCAAGGACAGTGTTGCATCGCATAAGAAATTTGAGGAAAAGTACGGACTTCCGTTCACCTTGCTTTCGGATCCGGAGCTTTCCTGCATTCAGGCGTATGGTGTTTGGCAGGAGAAGAAAAATTATGGAAAAGTCAGTATGGGTGTGGTGCGGACAACCTATCTGATTGACGAGGAAGGCATGATTGTGAAAGCGTTTGGCAAAGTCAAGGCGGCGGAAAATCCGGCACAGATGCTTGCAGAATTGTAGGCGACGCAGATGTACAATTATTATTACATAAAAACGGACTGTCTTTCAAATACATGGAATACATTTGAGATACGGGATTTTTTGTGTAAATTAGGGTTTTTTGAGGAAGAGTTGAATGGAATATTTTACAGTGAAACTCCGTATCTGAGTATTTCTCTGATGAAAGTAAAAGATGTGGATTCATGGAGTTGTCTTGATTATAATGAGGATGAGACAAATTATGTATCCATAATCACAAGCGAATACAGTGAAGGTAATATGCATATTGGGAATATATTAAAAAGTTTAGAACAATTTCTTGGGTTTAGGATGCGCTGTGATGATTAAATACAAAAATGTGGATAAGTATGATGGAACTTGACAGAGTGATTGGAATATTTGCCAATTTGGAATGAAAGGTATTGACGCAGATGTTGAAACAGCTTTTCTATTTTTTTAACATGACATACAGTTGTCATTGTTTTGTGCTAATCTGTATATGGAATATCTGAAAAGAGTTTGACAGTATGGAGGTTAAGAAAGAATGGAACTAATTCGTGTAACTTCGGAAAATATCGAAAAAGAACACATTTGCTGTGCAATCTCAAAAGAGAGCGATCCGCAGGTAGTGAGCAAGAAGGCATGGCTTCGGGAGCGGTTTGACGAGGGGCTTGTATTTCTTAAGGGGAATGTGCGCGGAAAATGCTTTATTGAGTATCTGCCTGCCGAATATGCATGGGCGCCGATTGAGGCGGAGGGGTATATGTATATTGACTGTTTTTGGGTATCGGGACAGTTTAAGGGGCATGGAAACGCCAATCTGCTTCTTGACGAATGCATACGGGACAGCAAGGAAAAAGGCAGGAAAGGTCTCTGTGTCCTGTCGTCTGCTAAAAAGATGTCTTTTTTGTCTGATCCGGATTATTTGAAGCATAAAGGATTTCAGACAGCAGATACAGCAGAGCCTTCCTTTGAGCTGCTCTATCTGCCGTTTGATACAGAGTCGCCAAAACCGAATTTTAAACCACAGGTTAAAAATCCTCATATTGATGAAACGGGATTTGTACTTTATTGGACAAACCAGTGTCCGTTTAACGCAAAGTATGTACCGCTGGTGGAAGAAGCGGCAAGAGCGCAAAAGCTTCCTTTCCGGAGTGTTTTGATTGACAGCAGGGAGAAGGCGCAGAATGCGCCTGCTGCGGTGACAACATATGCAGTGTTTTATAATGGCAGCTTTGTAAGTAATGAGATTTTGTCTGTTCCGAAATTTGAAAAGCTTGTGAAAAAATTAACGGAATAAGCGTGAAGAAAAATTTTCAAATTTGTTGATAGAAATTCCCGATTTTTGAATGGAGAGAAAATGAAACTTGACAGAATGATAGGAATCTTGTCGATTCTTTTACAGAGGGAAAAAGTAACGGCGCCTTATTTGGCGGAGAAATTCGAAGTGTCGCGCCGCACCATAAACAGGGATATTGAAGCATTATGCATGGCAGGGATTCCACTTGTGACGGAGCAGGGGAAAAACGGCGGCATTTCCATTATGGAAAACTACAAAATTGACAAGACGCTGCTTAGCATGTCGGACATGCAGGCGATTTTGGCAGGGCTGCGAAGTCTTGACAGCGTCAGCGGTACGAACCGCTATGCCCGGCTAATGGAAAAACTGTCTGTGGGTGCATCGAATCTTCTGTCGGGGGATTCCCATATTTTAATTGATCTTTCCGCATGGCATAAGGAGTCATTATCTCCCAAAATCGAGCTTCTGCACAGCGCAATTCTTTCCGCGAAAACAGTTCGCTTTTCTTATTTTGCGCCAAAGGGAGAATCCCTTCGCATTATAGAGCCATATCATTTAATTTTCCAGTGGTCAAGCTGGTACGTATGGGGGTGGTGTACCGAACGTCAGGATTTTCGCCTGTTTAAGCTTAACCGTATGACCAGTCTGCAAATAGAAGCTTCGTTTGAAAAACGTCCTGTTCCGCTACCGGATTTGTCACCAAAACAGATTTTTCCTGATGTATATCAGGTAAAAGCCAAAATTCAGCCGCAGTATCAGTGGCGGCTGATTGAAGAATACGGACCGGAAAGCTTTACGCAGCAGCCCGACGGAAGCCTGCTGTTTTCGTCCGGCTTTACGGATAAAACCAGCATTGTTTGTTGGATTGCTTCCTTTGGTGACGGCGCAGAGCTTTTGGAGCCGGTACAGTTTCGGAAAGATATTTTGGAATTTGCGGAAGGGATTTGCAGAAAATATTGAAAAGATTGGAGTTCTTATTATGGCTTTTGATTTCAAAAAAGAATATAAAGAGTTGTACATGCCCAAGAATAAACCCAGTATCGTTGAAGTACCCAAAATGAATTATATTGCAGTTAGGGGGAAAGGAAACCCTAATGACGAAATGGGGGAGTATAAGCAAGCGATAAGGTTATTATATGGCATTGCTTTTACGATTAAAATGAGTTATAAGGGTGCATATCAGATAGAGGGATTTTTTGAATATGTTGTTCCGCCATTAGAGGGATTTTGGTGGCAGAATGGCAGGAAGGATAGCATTGATTATAACAGGAAAGATGAAATGAACTTTATCTCTGTGATCAGACTGCCGGATTTCGTATTAAAAAAAGATTTTGAATGGGCTGTTGAAGAAGCAGCAAGAAAAAAGAAACAAGATTTTTCAAAAATTGAATTTCTAACCTATGATGAGGGGATTTGTGTTCAATGTATGCACATTGGCAGTTATGATGATGAACTGGCAACAGTTACCTTAATGCATAAATATGCAAAAGATAATGGATATGAATTAGATATAACGGATACAAGACTGCATCACGAAATATATTTAAGTGATCCAAGAAAATGTGATGTTCGGAAATTAAAAACAGTGATAAGACACCCGATTAGGAAAACGGAGTGATACATTGCTTCATTCTATGCATTGCATTAGCAGACGGATTGTCACTTTCGCATGACACAAGATATCAGTTTCAGTGTAGTCAGAAGCATTGTTACAATATCGGCGTGACGAAAGTGATTCGAAATAAAATATGCAAAACATTTGGAGATGAAATTGCAGTCACGATTAGGGAGTGTTAAGGACTTGTTTTTAGGGGGACTGATATGGTAAAAAGATTTCACGATGTTCCATATCACACTTTTTCCTTGTTGTCAGATATGGTTGTAATCTGTCCAAAGTGTGGTAAAGCGGGAACAGTTCATTTTGATAAAGAACATCGTATTGCGCGTTTTCAATGTGCGTCGTGTTACCTGAAAAAAGAAACGGTGCCGGTTGGAAAGAATGCCTATGAAGTAACTGCACAATGTACATCGACCGGAAAATATTTTCGTACTTCGGTGCCTGACAATAAAATTCGCGGACAAAAGCTTAAGGTTTCGTGTCCTTACTGCGAAGAATTTGTCATGGGAGAGGTTTCGGATACAGGGAATCGCCGGATTGTTGTATTAGAAGACATACGTCATGCAGAGGATCCGTATTTTCATTATCCGCTTTATTTTCAGGCAAGCTACCGGGGAAAAACAATATGGGCATTAAACAGAGCGCACCTGCAATACATGATTGCGTATTTGTCGGCGGACCTGCGCACAGTACAGTCAGATTTCCATGAAACATACAAGACAATGCGGTCCCAGTCCGATATGCTTCTGGCTTTTATGAAAACGGCAAAAAACAGGGCAGGAATTGTGAAATTATTAACAAAATTGCAATCAAAGTGAATTTACATTTTTCTAAAACATGCCACGCTGATGTCATGATTGTTCTGATAGAATAAAGACATCAAATGAAAGGATGGTCATGAATATGGATTATGAAATTGTAATGTTGGAAGAAAAAATTGCGGTAGGGATATCGGCGCGGACAAATAATACCTCGCCTGATATGGGCGCCGTAATCGGAGGACTTTGGAACCGCTTTTTCAATGAGGGCGTGTATGCGTCCATTCCGCAAAAAACAACCCAAAAAGCGCTGGGAATTTACACCGAATACGCAGGAGATGAAAAATCGGATTACACAACAATCGTTGCCTGTGAAACAGCGCAGGAGCCCCAAACGGGCGACTATACCGTTTGCAAAATCCCCGCAGGCAGATATGCGAAATTTGTTGTTCATGGGGATATGGTACAGGCAGTTGCGGCGGCGTGGCAGGAGATTTGGAACATGGATCTGCCAAGAACATTCCAGTGTGATTTTGAGGAGTATCAGGACGACCGCATGGAGGACGCCGAAATACATATTTATGTCGGGCTAAAAAATTAAATTAAAGATGAAAAATCCCCCCTGTTGTTACATCTGGTAGATAAAAAATCAGCACATAACAATAGTGGGGGAACATTTTAAGTTTTTGTGAATCACATTATTTCCATGTTATTTTTTATGTATCATTTTATTAAATAATGTAAATTTTTGGAGGATTATTATGCCATTAGTAGCAGCAATATGTACTCAGTGTGGTGCCAATCTTGAAGTTGATGATAGCAAAGAAGCTGGAATATGCAAATATTGTGGGACTGCGTTTATAACCGAAAAAGCAATCAGCAATTATATGATAAATAACACATATAATATACAAAACGCAAATTTAACCGTTCTGCCTAAAAATATCAGTAATTTAAAAAGGCTTGGAAATGAAGAATATCAAAAGGGTAACTATGCTAAAGCATATGAATATTTTAGTGAAGTATTAGAAGTAAGTGAAGATCATGAGTGTATTTTTAAAAGAAAAATAATGGATCAATTAAGTAATTTAAATCAATTAGCATATACATATTTCCCTAAAATATTGAAGCCTTATTGTGAACATATTAATTTATCTGATTTAAGTTATATGGAAAAACTGAACACGATACAATCAGCTTGTCAAGATTGTAAAAATGTAATATCTGAGTTTTATTATAAAAAAAGAAATCAATGTATTACAAATGGGAAAATTATCAATGACTCTTACGTAACTTTCTTACTTGCATGCAGGGATTCTGTTTGGGCAATTAAACACTTGATTGATTTTGAATTTACCCTAGCGAATGATTATAAAGAAATAGAAAATATAATTGTACCACAATGTGATTTTGCAATTTCTATTTTAGATTCACAAACGAAAAAGTACGGTAGTAATAATACATATGGATGTTATACATTGAGAGGAAATTTTGCTGACCAATGCTATGAAAATGCTTTTATAATAGCAACTTATAAGAACAAAATTACCCCATATTCTTTACCAAATAACTTAATATCTCCCAATAACGGAGGAGAGGGGGCAGAAAGAAACAGATGTTATATAGCAACATGTGTATATGGTTCATATGATTGTCCTCAGGTCTGGACATTAAGAAGATATCGGGATTATTATTTAAACAGAACCTGGTATGGAAAATTTTTTATAAAATGTTATTATTCAATAAGTCCTGTTTTGGTTACATATTTTGGAGAATTGTCGTGGTTCAAAATATTTTGGAAAAACATTCTTGATAAAATAGTATCTCATCTTAATAATAAAGGAATTAAAAACAGTTTTTATGAAGATTAAATGGAAGTTCAAATACAATAACGAGAGAGTAATATTTCCAAAGACTTACTCGGAATTCAATAAATTTGAAAAAATTTCCGGTTTATCAAATGTCAGTTCAGTCGCATTATGGGGAGTATTTGCTGCCGGAAGAACATTAAAAACATGCTATTTTAATAAATTTATCACATTCTTTGAAAAAAGTTAACTGAAAAAAACCACTAAATAGATATCATAATAAAAAATTATAGTACCTATTCAGTGGCTTTAATTTTGCTAATAGATTATCTGCCGTTGCAAGTGCTTGGATTGTTGTTTTACAATCTTGTTATTTATAATAAATGCATCTGATGCTTGGCACACTCCGAAACCATTTCATCAGGCCATAAAGAGGATTGAACCTCGCCGATATGCGCCTTTCTCAAAAAGAACATACAAATGCGCGACTGCCCGATACCACCGCCAATAGTGAACGGCAGCTCACCGTCGATAATGGATTTCTGATACGGCAGCTTTGCGCGCTCCGGACAGCCTGCTTTATCAAGCTGGGAGAGCAGTGCGTCCTTGTCTACACGAATACCCATTGAGGAAAGCTCAAGCCCGATATCAAGCACAGGATAGTAAACAACAATATCGCAGTTTAACTGCCAGTCGTCGTAGTCCGGTGAACGACCGTCATGAGATTTTCCGTTTTCCAGCTTATCACCGATTTTCATTATGCAGGCAGCGCCCTTAGCCTTTGCGATATAATATTCGCGCTCCTTCGGCGTGTTGTCGGGGAAAATCTGCGCAAGCTCTTCTGTGGTGACAAAGTAAATTTCATCGGGCAGAATTTCCTCTATGTAGTCATATTGAATGGACATAAATTTTTCCGTATTTTTGAGGCATCGGTATACATTTCTGACAACTGCCCTCAAAGTATCCGTATTGCGCTCCTCCTGCCTGATCACCTTTTCCCAGTCCCACTGATCTACAAAAATGGAATGGATATTGTCCGTATCTTCATCGCGGCGAATGGCATTCATATCGGTGTAAATTCCTTCGCCATAGGTAAAACCATACTTTTTCAATGCGTAGCGTTTCCATTTTGCAAGTGACTGTACAACCTCTGCAATGCGCCCGTCCTGCTCCTTAATGTCAAAAGCGACAGGACGTTCCACACCGTTTAAGTTGTCGTTAAGCCCTGATGTGGGATCAACGAAAAGCGGCGCGGAAACGCGGGTTAGATGCAAGTGCTGTGCAAGCTGGTTTTGAAAGAAATCCTTGACTGTCTTGATTGCAATCTGTGTGTCATGTAAATCTAATTTCGAATGATAATCGTTTGGAATGATCAGATTTTTCATAGTTACCTCCCTTTTTCCTCATCTGCTGTTTTTCCATTGGGAAAATCCAACATATCAAGTATCGCACTTTATTGTGCTAAAATCAATCTTTTTTTCCTTATCCAGTATATATTTTTTCTCATTACAATATGACAGCATTGCATAGTTGGTGGTAGATGTGATAAAATGGCGCTAGACATTTTAT
Source organism: uncultured Lachnospiraceae bacterium (assembly GCA_910577115.1). Taxonomy (GTDB): domain Bacteria; phylum Bacillota; class Clostridia; order Lachnospirales; family Lachnospiraceae; genus COE1. Next base: position 47,802 of record CAJTMC010000004.1, on the reverse strand, counting down.
TAGCCCGAATGGGCATAAACTTGCCCGAACGGGTATAATGTTTTGGAATGGAGGAAAAGAAACATGGAGAACGTAACAAAAGATATCATAAATATCGGTGTAAATGACAGGGATATTACATTGTTTGAAGGACAGTATGCAGTAGAGAAAGGAATGGCGTACAATTCGTACCTGATTTTGGACGAGAAGACTGCCGTTATGGATACGGTAGATAAACGTGCAACACAGGAATGGCTTTCTAATCTTGACGAAGCGCTTGGCACAACAGCGGTCGATTATCTTGTGATACAGCATATGGAGCCGGATCATGGCGGAAGCATTTTGGATCTGATTGAAAAGTTCCCCACGATGAAGCTTGTGGGAAATGCAAAAACCTTTACGATGCTCAAGCAGTTTTATGAGGTGGATATAGAAGGAAGGACGGTGGAGGTCAAAGAGGGCGATACCCTGTCACTTGGATCGCATACACTCCAGTTTGTCATGGCGCCAATGGTTCATTGGCCGGAGGTAATGGTTACATATGAGCGTACGGAAAAAGTGCTTTTCAGCGCGGACGGTTTTGGAAAGTTCGGAACACGCGATGCTGACGAGGCATGGACATGTGAGGCAAGGAGATACTACGTCAATATTTGCGGAAAGTATGGGGCGCAGGTGCAGGCGCTGCTCAAAAAGGCGTCAGGTCTTGATATTGCAATGATTTGCCCGCTTCATGGAACAATGCTGACAGAGAATTTGGAATATTACATTGGAAAATATCAGACATGGAGCAGCTATGAGCCTGAGGATGAGGGCATCTTAATTGCGTGCGCATCTGTTCATGGAAATACGCTGGAGGCAGCGCAGAAGCTAAAGGAGATACTGGAGGCGAAGGGTGCAAAGAAGGTAGTACTGGCAGATCTTTGCAGAGATGATATTCATGAAGCAGTAGAAGATGCATTTCGATACAGTCATTTAGTGCTCGCCACAATAACATATGATGCCGGTTTATTCCCGGTAATGGAGAGCTTTATCAATAAATTAAAGGCAAAAAATTATCAAAAGCGCACAGTAGGCTTACTGGAGAACGGTACATGGGCGCCTACTGCTGCAAAGAGCATGAAGGCAGCGCTTGAGGGAATGAAGGAACTCAACATTGTAGAGCAAACAGTGACAATCAAGTCCGCACTCAAACCGGGCGACATGCCGCAGCTTGAGGCATTGACGGAAGCGTTGCTTGTGTAAAATTTAACAAAGAGATACGGGAGAGGCTTAGCGCCTCTCCTTTGTTCGGTTTGCCACCCAATAAATGAGAAATAGGGAAATAATTAAAATCGCCCCGGCGCCAAAAAAAGAAAGAGAGAAATATTTTGAAAGGTCAAGCACATCTGCGACACCAAGAATCGTAAGTACGGCAAGCAAAATTCCCACAATGCCCTCCCCCGCGATAAGCCCCGAGCAGAAGAGAACGCCGCCGGACGCCTCTGATTCTGATTTTTTGCGGTCAACAAGAAACCGCACCACACCGCCAAGCATAATGGCAAAGCTCAGCTCAAGCGGCAGATAAAGACCGATTGCCACAGGGAGTACGGGGATTTGGAGCACCTCCACCGCGAGCGCGATAAACACGCCGATAAAGACAAGCGTCCAAGGCAGGCTGCCGTCCATAATACCCTCAATAATCATTTTCATCAACGTCGCCTGCGGTGCAGAAAGCTCCTGTGAGCCAAAGCCCCACGCCCGATTTAAGAGAATGAGCACAGCGCCGATTGTAAGCGAAGAGAAAAACGCCCCGATTAGCTCCCCAATCTGTTGTTTTTTCGGCGTAGCGCCCAAAAGATATCCTGTTTTTAAGTCCTGCGAGGTATCCCCCGCCATTGCGGCGACAATACAGATAACGGAGCCGATTGCAATTGCCCCTTTCATGCCACGCGTACCGTTATCGCCCGTTGCCTTTAAAATCAGCGTGGTAAATAACAGCGTTGCAATTGCCATGCCCGATACCGGATTGTTGCTGCTGCCGACAAGACCAACCATGCGCGAGGAAACCGTAGCGAAGAAAAAGCCGAACAGCACAATCAAAACGGCGCCAAGAAGCGTGACGGGAATGGGCGGGAGCAGCCATATGACAATTGTCATAAGCGCGATGCCTATCAGGATTGTGCGCATGGACAAATCGCGTTGTGTGCGGTCTTCGTTTGGTGTCGTGCCGGAAAGCCCTTTGATAGATGTAATAAAAGTTGTTACGATAAGCGGAACGGATTTTATGAGGCTGATGATACCGCCTGCCGCCACAGCGCCTGCTCCGATATAACGGATATAAGCGCTCCATATGGCAGAGGCGCCGCCCTCGGCATAGAGCTGTGCAATTGGTTTTACGGCGGGGTAGAGCGTCAGCGATTCTCCGAACGTGTTAATCATAGGAATAAGCACAAGCCAGCCGATGATGCCGCCCGCAAACATGTACGAGGCAATTTTTGCGCCGCATAGATAGCCGACGCCCAAAAGGGCGGGATAAATCTGTGTGGAAACCTCTGTCTTTAAGGCGTTTATTTTCAGCGTAACAGCGGCGGGAACAATTTTCATCCCATCCGTTATCAGCTTTATAAGTGCAGAAAAGCCCATGCCGCCAAAGACGAAAAGCGCACCCGCACCGCCGCCTTCGCCTGCACGCAGTACCTCGGCGCAGGCTTTTCCCTCAGGATAGGGCAGCGTGTCCTCTTCCCTGACAATCAAAGAACCTCGCAGCGGCACCATAAACAACACGCCCAAAATACCGCCGCAGAGCGAGATTAAGGCAATCGTAATCAGACTCGGCGTGTTAATAACGCCCTCCACAGACCACAAAAAGAGGACAGGGAGCGTGAAAATTGCGCCTGCCGCAAGGGATTCGCCTGCGGAGCCGATGGTCTGCACCATATTGCTTTCCAGCAAAGAGTCACGCCGCAAAATCACGCGGATTACGCCCATTGAAACAACCGCCGCAGGAATGGACGCGGAGATCGTCATTCCCACCCTTAAACCCAAATACGCGTTTGCCGCACCAAAAATAATCGCGAGTAAAATTCCGGTAATTATCGAAACGGGGGTTAGCTCTTTTTGCTTTTTGGAAGCGCTTTCTTCGAAAGCATTTTTTTTGGAAACGTTCTTTTTGTTCATGTAATATGCCTTTCCGGTTTTTCATCTGATTTTCCATATTGTTTCCTTTTTTATAAAATATTATGCGGGGGGTATTGACAAATACCATACAGGGGTATAGTCTAGTGATAAATATACGAAAAAAGGAGAAAATGAATATGGAAATGAATGAAACAAACGGAGAAATTCTGAATACGGAAGAATTCTGTGAAGGATGCACGCACAAGAAAAAAGACCGCGGTCCGAAAGAGCTTCGGGATTTGGTAAACCGTTTAAGCCGTATTGAAGGTCAGGTGCGCGGTATTAAAGGCATGGTTGAGAGAGACGCATACTGTATTGATATTCTTGTTCAGGTGGCAGCAGTCAATGCAGCCTTGAACAGCTTTAGCAGGGTGCTGCTTTCCGAGCATATCAAGACTTGTGTCACACAGGACATTTTGGACGGCAAGGAAGAAACCGTAGATGAGCTTGTGGAGACTGTCAAAAAATTAATGAAATGAATCCGAAGAGAATTTCTAACCCTGTAAAAGACATAGGCTAAGAAATTCTAAAGCTTCGTATCGGAAGAATGCCCTGACGGACATTCTTCGAAATGTAATTAGAAGACTTGAAGGAGGGATTGTAATGGAGCAGTATACAGTTACGGGAATGAGCTGTGCCGCCTGCAGCAGCAGGGTGGAAAAAGCGGTATCAAAGGTAGCCGGCGTCAGTGCATGTTCCGTCAGCCTTCTTACGAATTCAATGGGCGTGGAGGGTACCGCAAAGCCGGACGAAATCATCAAGGCGGTTGCGGAAGCCGGCTATGGCGCCTCCGTAAAAAACAGTGCGGCGCAAAGCGCTTTGACAAGTGCGCAGCAGGAGGATTTGCTGGCGGATAAGGAAACGCCTCTGCTCAAACAGAGACTTTTTTACTCGCTCGGCTTTTTGATTGTACTGATGTACTTTTCAATGGGACATATGATGTGGGGCTTTCCTGTACCCTCTGCGTTAGAGAACAATCATATCGCAATGGGGCTGATCCAGCTTTTGTTGACCGGAACAGTCATGGTCATTAATCAAAAGTTTTTTATCAGCGGTTTCAAAAGTCTTTTCCACAGAGCGCCAAATATGGATACGCTTGTGGCGCTTGGCTCCGCGGCGGCATTCGTTTACAGCACTTATGCGCTTTTTGCAATGACAGACGCACAGCTTGCAGGAGATGCGCAGGCGGTGATGCGCTATATGCATGAGTTTTATTTTGAGTCGGCGGCAATGATACTGACACTGATTACGGTAGGAAAAATGCTGGAGGCACGCTCAAAAGGAAAGACGACTGACGCCCTTAAGGGGCTTATGAAAATATCGCCCAAAACCGCCGTTGTAGTGCGGGACGGGACGGAATGCACCGTAGGCATTGAGGAAGTGGCAAAGGGCGATGTATTTGTGGTAAGACCGGGAGAGAGCATTCCTGTTGACGGCATTGTGCTCGAAGGCACGAGCGCGGTTGACGAATCGGCGCTGACAGGCGAGAGTATTCCGGTTGACAAAGCGGCAGGCGACGCGGTTTCTGCCGCAACAATCAACCAGTCGGGGTTTATCCGATGCGAGGCTGTGCGGGTTGGAGAGGACACCACGCTTTCCCAGATTATTAAGATGGTGAGTGATGCGGCTGCGACGAAAGCGCCGATTGCAAAAGTGGCGGATCGTGTATCGGGCGTGTTTGTGCCTGCGGTGATTGCGATTGCGGCGGTCACGATTTTGATATGGCTTTTTGCAGGACAGAGCATCGGCTTTGCGCTTGCGAGGGGAATTTCCGTTTTGGTAATCAGCTGCCCTTGTGCACTTGGACTTGCAACGCCCGTTGCGATTATGGTCGGAAACGGCGTGGGCGCAAAAAGCGGCATTATGTTTAAGACGGCTGTTTCTCTTGAGGAAACAGGCAAGGTACAGATTGTGGCGCTTGATAAAACCGGAACGATTACAAGCGGGAAGCCGCGGGTTACGGATATGATACCAGTAGAGGGTATTGACGAACGGGAGCTTGTGGCGATTGCGTATGCGCTTGAAGAAAAGAGCGAGCATCCGCTTGCGCGTGCCGTATGTGAGTACGCAGAGGAGCTTTTTGACAGCGAAGCGGACAAAAACAGGTACGCAGAGCAGGTTACTGATTTTGAGGCGCTTTCGGGAAATGGCGTAAAGGCCTTGTGCAGCGGAAAACGGCTTTTTGGAGGAAGCGGAGCCTTTATCGGAAAAAAAGCCAGCATACCTGAAACGATTTCGCAAAAGGCAGACGCGCTTTCCAGACAGGGAAAGACGCCGCTGTTCTTCACGCATGAGAATGAGGACGGGCAGGACTTGCTTGCCGGAATCATTGCTGTGGCAGATGTCATCAAGGAGGACAGCGCGCAGGCAGTCAGGGAACTGGAAAATATGGGAATCCATGTGGTCATGCTTACGGGTGACAACGAAAATACGGCGCAGGCGATTGGCGCGCAGGCGGGTGTGACAGAGGTAATTGCAGGGGTTCTTCCCGACGGCAAGGAGAGTGTGATACGTTCGTTAAAAGAAAAGGGAAAGGTTGCAATGGTCGGGGACGGCATCAACGATGCACCGGCGCTTACAAGGGCAGATATCGGCATTGCGATTGGGGCAGGTACGGATATCGCGATTGACGCGGCGGACGTTGTGCTGATGAAGAGCGGGCTTTTGGATGTGCCTGCGGCGATACGGTTAAGCCGGCGGACGCTTCGGAACATACACGAAAATTTGTTCTGGGCATTTTTCTACAATGTGATTGGAATACCGCTTGCGGCAGGCTTGTGGATACCGCTGTTTCATATCCAGTTAAACCCGATGTTTGCGGCGGCGGCGATGAGCCTTTCAAGCTTTTGTGTGGTGACGAATGCGCTTAGGCTGAATTTAATTGATATTCATGACGCGGCAAAGGATAAAAAGGTGCGTCAGGTAATAAAAGAAGAAAATCAAAAGAAAGAGGAGGATTTTAACATGACAAAGACAATGAAAATCGAAGGAATGATGTGCGGGCATTGCGAGGCGAGAGTAAAGAAGTGTTTGGAAGCGCTTGCAGAGGTATCGGAGGCAGTTGTAAGTCATGAGAATGGGACGGCAGTCGTGACACTGAATGCAGAGGTGGAGGATAATGTGCTTACCAAGACTGTGGAGGAACAGGACTATAAGGTTCTTTCGGTAGAATAAAAGAGATGCGCTGCCCTTTGTTTAATTTAAGGTCAGCGCATCAATTGCTTCGCGGATTATCGTGATGCAGTCTGTCATTTCGAGCAGATAAGAATCAATTTCATCTTCTTCCATTGCAGAAAAATCAAGGGAAAAGAGTTCCTTTAAGCGGTCGGCATATTCTTCTTCGACCGCTTTTTCCGCTTTTAAGCCGTCAGATGACGCGCCGTCTGCGCTGGCAAGCTCCTGCATTTTTTCGTAAGAAGTTTTTAAAAAGCTGCACATATTTGCAGCGTTTTCCCTTTTGGCCTCCAAGGTTATCTCTGTATTGGGGACAAGCTCGTTGATTGGGCTGTCTGATGTGTCAAGGGTGTATGAGCTTTTAAAAAGACTACAGCCTGTTAAGAGCAGAGCGGCGCCGACTAACAGGGCAGAGACAGGTAATATATGCCAAATTTTCATAATTATCCTCCGTTGTTTATCACATTATGTTTAATGAAAAGTTTATTTTAATCAAATAGTAGCAAAAGTGGAATTTATTGTCAATTAGGTTATAAATGATTCATTATTTTTATTCATTTTTATGCAAAATGAAGCTTGTTATAGAAAAAATATGCACTATAATATATTTTATAGGTGGTGATATTTACAATTTTATAAACAAGAGTTTACATAATGCAAAGGCGAACAGTTGTAATATCCTGCATAAAATTAAAAAATTTATTTTTAGGAGGAAAAGCTGTGAAAAGGAAAATGATTTCAATGCTGCTTGCATTAACGCTTGTCGTAACTGGTGTTCCGTCCGGTATGACAGTAAATGCGGCAGAAGTTGCAGAAGGCACTGCCATGATTTCAACTGACACAGAGGAAAGCGGTGAAGTGGTTGAAAGCGCCGATCTGCAAATGAGTGAGCTGGGTTCGGAGGCAGATGGTCTGTATACGTTTAACGTATCGGAGAGTGGCAAGGCGATTGGTTCTGACGGAGTTGTTTATGACGATGTCGTATATTTGTCAGCAGATACCGTAAATGCGTTGAATGACGATGCACAAAACGCTTATTTTGCATTTTGTGATGATATTGCATCTGTGCGAAACGAGGGTGGTGACTTATCGGATGTTGTTGTTGCCGTAGATGAAAATGGAACGCTTGCATTTCATTACGCGATTCCGGTAAAAGCAGTTGCGGCTGCTATGGATGAACTTGCGGAAGACTTTATGGAGCATGTGGATGATACACCGGAAACGAATGCAGAAGATACAGAGAATGATGTACAGACTGTAGCGGATGATAATGCGCAGACAGAAGAGGAAACAACAGAGCAGGAGACGCAAACAGTGACGGAAGAATCGTCAATGGAAGAAGCCTCTACAACGGAAACTGATTCGGAAGAGGAAAATTCCGTTGAGGAAACAACGACAGAAGATGTTTCAATGGAAGAGTCTGATTCAGAAGCGTCTGTTTCAACAGAAGAATCTGCCGTTGTCGATACGGCGTCAGAGGAGACAGATGAGCCTTTAACAGAGGAAACATCTGTGGAAGAGACGGAATCCCTTTCGGAAGAACAGATAGAAAACACATCGGAACCGTTTGTATTGACGGCAGAAAATATGGAGCTGATTCCGGAGTATGAGGAAGAGCATTTTGCCGTAATTGAGGATGTAAAGGCAGACCTCATTGTGGATTTAGGATATAACAATTCTGATATACAGCAGGCAAACGCTATTTTGCCGAAAGCTGACTGGTTTAGTTCGCAGCTTACTGACAATCAGAAAAAAATATATAATGCAAGTAAAGCAATGGGGAAAGGTACAAATAAGTTCAAGTTTACGGCGACAAGCAAACTTGTTTATGAGGATTTCTGTCAGGCAATTTCCGCATATATTTTGACAGAGCCATACAAATGTGACTGGATGGATTTATCGTCAACAGGGAAGTTAAGTATTAAGGCTTATTATTACTCAAAATCCGATCCCACATATGACTTTGAAGTAAATATTGGAAAGTCAAAGTATTATAATGCATCACTCAATAAAGAGGCTGATGCGAAGGTATTGGAGCTTGCAGCAAAGGCACAGGAATATGCATTAAAAAATTACCCCAATGCTCCGGTATACGGAATTGTGAAGTATTTTGATAACTGGATCTGCGAAAATAATTATTACCATCAGACCGGTGTAGACGGAGGGGATTCAAAAGACGGGAAAGTTCAGGAGATTTACTATTATTGTCATTCATCATATGGTATTTTGTTAAAGGGATATGGTGTATGTGAAAGTTATGCACTTGCAATGACAAGACTTCTTGATGCGATTGGTATTCCCAATATGTATGCGTTAGGTCAAGTACCAAGCGGTGGACACGCATGGAATTATGTGCAGATGCCGAACGGAAAATGGTACCTTCAGGACACTACATTTAATGATGATGAGAAATCAGGTCATTCAACAGAAGAGTATCTTTTATGTGGAGATGACATATATCATTTACCGATAGGAAACAGATATGCGGATTTTACAGATATATTTGAATTTGTAAAGTGTTCTACTACAGATTATAAGCCTGAAAGTGAACAAATTGTACTCTCACAGACAGAACTGAATCTTTTGCCCAAAAAGACAGCAACACTTACTTATCAGGACAGCACATATTTATCAAATGAAAATGTTGCAAAGGTATGGTCAAGCAGTAACCTGAAAGTTGCAAAGGTAGACAAAAACGGCAAAGTGACAGCAGTGGGCGCAGGCTCTGCCCAAATCACACTGACAGCGGGCGGCATGACAGCGACATGTACGGTAAACGTACATCAGATTCAGTCGCTTACTTTTGAAAACGGAGGAAAATCAAATCTTACGACTTCAGGTGGAATGGAAGACGGCAAGGGTGAGGTACAGCATATTTTATTAACAGTCAATCAAAAGGCAGCCAATCCCATATATACGGCAGAGGAGCTTGCCGCAAGGAAGGTGTTTGATGATTTTAAGGTGACATCATCAAATGAAAAGGTCGCAACCGTTACAAAGGAAATACGCGAAAATACGATTGACCTTGCTGTAACGCCTGTGGGAATGGGAAAAACAACAATTACCGTTCTTTTTGGAACAAAGAAGGCAACATTGAATTTTACCGTAAGTGAAAAAATTAGTAAAAGCTGGTTTGAACTGGTAGGCTATGAGCAAGAAGTAGATTATACAGGCAAGGCGTATAAACCGAAGGTTGTACTTACAGATGAAGGAAAAGCTAAGAAAGCCAAGTATAAAGTGGTTTATAAAAACAATAAAGATGCAGGCACTGCGTCAGTAGTGATTACAGGTACAGGAAACTGCGGCGGTGAGCTTGCCTATGATTTCACGATTAAGCCATTGGCTTTAAATGTAGATGAAAGCGCTGTAAAGGCGACGTCAAAGGTATATAACGGCGGTGTTAATCCGGCTAAGATTACAGTAAAACACATCAACGGGAAAAAGAAAGTCGGTTTGAAGGCTGGGAAAGATTATGACATTGAGTACGAATATGTAAACGCAGAGACTGAGAAAAAGGAAACGACTAAAGAGCCGACAGCGGTTGGAACATATACCATAAAAATTACAGGTAAAGGAAACTATACAGGAAGCACTGTAATTGAAAGTAAATCCTATACCATAACACCAATTGACATCAAAAAATTAAAGGTAACAGTGAAAGTGAATGGTACAACACCAACTGTTACAGTTGCAATCGGAAAGAATGTATTGTCCAAGACGGATTATCAGATGGCTTTCTTTGAAGATAAGAACTGTACAAAAGCAGTCGATGTAAAGAAACTTGCTTCGAAAAAACAATATTTCGTGCAGGTAAAGTCAGCAGGCTCCAATGTCACGACAGGCGCAAAGAGTAAACCAATTGTTAAGAGCTTTAAAACCAAATAAAATATAGTAATATTGCACAAAAAGGAACCGAAAGCAGTTCCTTTTTGTGCAAACTATTGACAACTGTACTAATTTGACAGTAATATTAAAAATATACCAGTGAATTTCGGTATTTTATACAAAAGGGGCGGTTGTCATGGAGATAAAGAATACGATATTGGTAGTAGATGATGAAGAGCTTGTAAAGAAATCTCTTACAGATGTACTGACCAGTGAATTTGAGGTAATCGGTGCATGTAACGGTAAGGAGGCTCTTGAACTGCTTGAGCGGAATATTAACAGAATTGCAGTCATTGTGCTGGATCTGATTATGCCTGTCATGGACGGCTTTGAGTTTATGGACGAATTTCGACTCCATAAAGAATATGACAATATTCCCGTAATCGTGGCAACCTCAAATGAGGATTGGCATTCCGAGAAAAAGTGTTTGGAAGCAGGTGTATGGGATTTTGTGATGAAGCCCTATAATCCTGTACTTTTGCAGTTCCGGATTAAAAATGCGATTGATAAGAGCCGGATGATTATGGCAGAGCGCGATTCTGTGACGGGATTGTATACAAAGTTTAAATTTTATCAGGAAGTCCGCATGCTTTTGGCAGATGCAAAGGACGGAGATTTTGCATTTGTGAGAATTGATATTGACAGATTTAAAATGATTAATAATTTTTATGGCATTAAGGAAGGCGATAAGGTGCTTATCAGTGTGGCGAAGGAGTTAAACCGTATTGCTATGGTGTTTGACGACTTTGCTTATGGCAGGCTTGAGAACGATGTATTTGCCGTATGTCTGCCTTATCAAGAGGAAAACATAGACCTGTTGGTAAAGGCGATTCAGATTAAATTAAAGAAAGTCAACAAGGATTATAATATCAAGGTTTCCTGCGGTGTTTATGTGATTAAGGACCGTGCTATGGACGTGTCCGAAATGTATGACAGGGCGTTTCTTGCGGCAAAAAACTGCAAGGGAAAATTTGTAGAGAGCGTGTCATACTATGACGACAGCATGATAGAAAACATGCGGCAGGAACAGTTTATTATCAATGAGGTCAATAAGGCGATTGACGAGGAGCAGTTTGAGGTTTTTTTGCAGCCCAAAATCAACCTCGTTACTGATAAATCCTACGGCGCAGAAGCGCTTGTGCGGTGGAAGCACCCGGACAGGGGGATGATCTCGCCGGGCGAATTTATTCCTGTGTACGAGCGAAACGGCATTATCGGGCGGTTGGACCAGTATATGTGGCGCCATGTGTGCGCTCTGCTTCGCAGGTGGATTGATGAGGGCAAAAATCCTGCGCCGATTTCCGTTAATGTGTCGCGCGTGAATATTTATAATCCGCATTTGGTGGAAATTTTAAAGAAACTGATTACGGAGTACCGCATACCGGCGGGACTTTTGAATCTGGAGCTGACCGAGAGCGCGTTTATGGAGGATCAGGCGCTCGTGATGAAGACCATGAGCAGGCTCCACGACATCGGATTTAAGATTATGATGGACGACTTCGGAAGCGGTTATTCATCTCTGAATGTGCTAAAGGATATGGAAGTGGATTATCTTAAAGTAGATATGAAGTTTCTCCAGCAGAGTCAGAAATTCAATAGCAAAGGCGAGAAGGTAATTACTTCTGTAATCCGTATGGCAAAGTGGCTGCATCTGCCTTCAATTGTGGAGGGCGTGGAAACGATTGAGCAGGTGGACTTTTTAAAGTGCATCGGATGCGAGTACGCGCAGGGCTTTTACTATGCAAAGCCGATGCCTGTAGCGGAGTATGAGGCGTTTCTCGAGCAGGAAAACGAGAGAGTGACGGGGAGCTTTACAGATGAAAATGCAGATATTATCGGAGAAATTTGGAACACACGTTCTAAAACAGGAATTTTCTTTGATATGCTTGATATTCCGATAGCCATTTATGAGTATCGCAACAACAAAATTGAGCTTTTGCGGGCAAATAAAAAATACGATAACGACATTTCGTTTGAGAAGGGCATTGATGAGAACGAGCATAACCGCAGGGTCAGAAATGAATGCAATATTTTGCTGGAGCAATTCGGAAAACTTGTCAAAGGCGAGTTTTTTGAGCCGGTGGAGTATGAGGTCGTGTCGGATTTGTGGTACCGTTTGTCTATAAAACCGATTGGCAGGCGTGCGGATACAATGATTATTATGGTTACGTACAGCGATATTAGTGAATATAAGTAATGAAAAAACTGCCACGATGTAATAATTGTCAGGCAGTTTTTTATGCGGATAAATTGTGGTAGAACTGGTTTATAAATAACCCAAAACATGCTAATATATTTTAGTCTAAAAATTATGAACAAGCGAGGGAATATTTGTGGAATATGTAGAAAGCGATTTAGTAAGAATAGCAAAAAGAGAAAATAATACAAAGAGAGGTTATCTCGTGGTGAACCCTTTGCAGGGAAAACATATTTCGGTGAAACCATCTAAGGCGTTGGAGCTGTTTTCCGCTCTTGCAAAGACATTTGTTAATCAATATAAAAATGAACGTCTTCTGCTTGTGGGGTTTGCAGAAACGGCAACTGCAATCGGGGCACAGACAGCAATTGCAGTTGGTGCAAAATATATCCAGACTACAAGAGAAATAGTTGCAGATGCAGACTATCTCTTTTTCTCGGAAGAGCATAGTCATGCTACAGAACAAAAACTGGTTAAAAATGATATTGATTCAATGATTGGGGAAATAGACAGAATCATATTTGTGGAAGACGAAGTTACTACCGGAAACACAATATTAAACATTATTTCAATTCTTGAGAAATTATATTCAGGGAAACTGTGTTTTTCCGTGGCATCTTTATTAAATGGAATGTCAGAAGAAAATTTAAAACGTTTTGCTGATAAAAATATCAGTTTGCATTATCTTGCCAAAACGGATCACAGTAAATACGAAGACAGGGCGGATGATTTTATTGGAGATGGCAATTATTATGAGTGCATGGAAAATGATTGCGGCAGTATAACATTGCTTAACATACAAGGTAAAATGGATGCGCGAAGACTAGTAAACGCATTGCACTATGAAGCTGCGTGTAATAAACTTTGGGAAAGTGTTTTGGAGAATATAGGAGGTATTTCAGGAAAGAAGATTCTTGTCGTTGGAACGGAGGAATTTATGTATCCTGCATTATTTGTAGGAAAGAAACTGGAAGAGTATGGCAATGATGTTTGGTGTCATTCAACAACAAGAAGCCCCATAGCCGTGAGTATGGAGAAAGAGTATCCGCTCCATAACAGATACGAGTTAAGAAGCTTATATGATAAGGAAAGAAAGACATTTTTATATGATATAGGAAAATATGACAAAGTATTTATCGTTACGGATGCTGCGGATAATGACGAAGGCGGAATGCGGACACTGATAAATGCTTTGAAGGTTCAAAATAATAATATAACTTTAGTGAGGTGGATTTGATTTGAGAAGTTCATACGCAGAGGATGATGTTATTCTCCTGTTAAAAGATATAACCGGAATGGTTGAACCCCAATCAACGGAAGTGCGGGAAAAGTTGATTCAGTCTGGCAGTCATTATAGTGAAATGCTTCCGATAGAGTATGTACCAACAGACAGGTATATGCAGGTATATCATGAAACTCTAAAAAATTTTGCCGGCGATGTGGCAAGAGCAGTCGGTGTATTAGCTGATAAAGTAATAAGTCAAAGAGGAAAGAGCGTAGTATTGGTCTCACTGGCAAGAGCGGGAATACCGATTGGAATTCTCTTAAAGAGATATATTAAGACTAAATACAAAATTGATTGTCCGCATTATTCTATTTCGATTATAAGAGGCAGAGGAATTGATAATAATGCTATGAAATATCTTCTGGAAAGATACGATGCCGGCCGGTTGCTGTTTGTGGATGGGTGGATTGGAAAAGGGGCTATATTGAATGAGTTGAAGAAAGACCTTGCTGTTTATGCAGGTATTTCTTCTGAGATAGCAGTCATAGCGGATCCGGCAAACGTAACAGAACTTTGTGGAACGCATGAAGACATTCTTATTCCAAGTTCATGTTTAAACAGTACGGTATCAGGGCTGATAAGCAGAACATTTCTCAGGGCTGATATCATTGGGGAAGATGATTTTCATGGTGCGGCATATTATGGGGAGCTGAGCGGTTCCGATCTTTCATATGATTTTATTAATGCAATAGAAAAAGAATTTTGTATGGAAAATAAACAAGAGGAAAGAAACATTAACAGTCATGGAATGGATGAAGTGAGGGAACTTGCTGATGAGTTTGGTGTCACAGACATTAATTTTATTAAGCCGGGTATAGGGGAGACGACGAGAGTTTTATTAAGACGCGTTCCATGGAAAGTGCTTATTGATCCGAGATATAAAGGAAGTCTTCAGCTTGCACATCTTGTGCGGCTGGCGGAAGAGAAAAATGTTCCGATTGCGTATTACCCGCTTAAGCACTATAAATGTTGTGGGATAATTAAGAAAATTGCAGATGCATAGGGGATAAAATATGATCAAGGTGTGGTTTAATCATTGGTTCAGTACTTCATATGGGATAATAGAACTGATGAAGAAAAATAATGAAGAACAGGTGTTTGTTATAGCGAGTAACAAGCAAGTGGACTCTGTTATTCAAAATGTTTGCGATGAGTGGTATCAGGATTCTTTGGCAGAAGGTGAAGAATATATACAATATTGCCTTGACTTTTGCAAGAAACATAATGTAGATGTATTTGTTCCGAGAAGAGATATGGTTGAAATTAGCAAAAATATACAACGTTTTAATGAGATTGGCGTAAAAGTTATGGTTGACAATTATGCGACCATTAAAATTTTGAATGATAAAGCTGCTGCCTATGATTTGCTTCGTGGATGTGAAGATATTCATATTCCGGATTATTATATGGTAAATACGGTTGAAGAATTTGAGGAGGCTTATTGCAGGCTTAAGAAGCATGATGAGCAGGTTTGTGTGAAATTTGTGCAGGATGAAGGTGCAATGAGTTATAGAAGAATTGTTGAAGCTTCTGACAGGTTCAGTCGTCTTAGAATTTATTCAGGAGCGGAGATTACATATGACGATTATAAGAATGCTTTAAAAGAGGTTGACAGGTTTGATGATTTAATGGTTATGCCATATTTGCCGGGGAATGAAATAAGTGTTGACTGCTTAGACACACAGTCCGGATTGATAGCAATCCCAAGATTTAAGAGTTCTTCAAGGCATGAACATATACTTTATGATGAAGACATTCTTAAAATGGCACAGGGAATTATGGATAAAGTTCAGTTGAAATTTCCATGCAATATCCAATTTAAGATTAAAGAAGGGATTCCATATTTGCTTGAAATTAATACAAGAATGTCAGGAGGATTGCAGATGGCTTGTCTTGCTGCAGATATCAATATTCCTAATATTGCATTAAATAAACTGCTTGGAAAGGATGTCAGCTGGGAACAGGATAGGAGTGAAAGGGTTGTATCATATATAGAGATACCGCAAATGATCAGATAACAGGTGACCTGAAAAAGATGTAAATTAATTCATGATAAAGCATTATAAAATTTCGGTAAATGTTATTTATTTACAGGGAGTTTATATTGATTAAATTATTCTTAAAATCAGAATAAGGCAGGACTGGTATGATATAATTTGATTGTTAGGAATTTATCTGCATAAATAAGAAAACGGAGGTATAAAAAAGTGGATATGTTTGAAAAAGCAACAAAGGCAGTAAAAGAGGTTGGTGGTACAATGTTTGATTCGGCAAAAAATCTGGGAACGTCAATTTACAGTTTGTCTAAAGAACAAAGTGAGCTGGCTGGCTTGAAGGTTCAAAAGTCCGTTATTGAGAAAAAACTTCAGGAATCATATGCTGAGATTGGAAAAAGGTATGTAGAGTATATCACAACATCAGATGCAGAAGAGGCATTTGATGTTTCTGATGTTATTGCTGCGATGCAGCCTGAGCTGGATAAACTTGAAGAAATCGCAGGAGCCGTTGCGCAGCGGGAAATTAATTCCAAGAGGGAAGAAGAAGAGAAACAGCAAAAAAAAGCACGGGATACGTATGATGCTGAGAAAGCAAAGCTGGATAAGGCTTTAGAAATGGATATTATTTCGCCGGAAGAGTATGATGAAAAGATGACAGTGGTGCAGAAAAAATTTGATAATTATGTGCAGCTTGGAAAAATTGACATGCAGCTTCAAATGGGTATTATTTCAGAAGACGAGTATACAACGAAAATTGACAATATTTTGAGATGATGTTTGTTTTCATAAAAAAGAAGGGGCTGTCGGTTAATGTTGATTTTTAGCTCCTTCTCCTGCATAAGAATCTCCTATAGAATCCAGTGCTCTTATGGGGAGGAATTACCGTTTGACTGAGCTTTATACAATAAATATGGCGGTCAATTAAGACCGCCGAAAAAATTAAATAAATTTACACATTTCACACAGCAAACATATGGTCTTTTTTGCCCATCAGTTTCTGTTCGATGTCCTGATTCTTATTCTTGTTCAAGGCTTTTCCCACAGTATAACGTTGTTTCCGAAAGGATCTGTAATCCTATTAGTTACCATTTCATAAACGGATTTGCTCTGGCGGGCAAGACACGAAGCGCTGCTTTGGATAGAGGTATCCGTTTTTCAATTACAATTTGCAGAAACGAATAACGAAAGGGAAAAATTATTGACACACAATGTATTATCGTATACAATAATACAAAAATGCAGAAATGCAGAAATGCAAAGCGCATCAAAAAGGACATACAAAATAAAGGAGATGAGTTGCCAATGGAAAATAATACCGGATATTTTGAAAATCGCCCGGTTACAATGAACGAGCACAACAACCTGCTGCAAATCGAGGAGCATATGTATCAATTGCAGGATGTCGAAAAACCGAACGCGTTTCGAAACATGTTTCCCTATGACGAGATACCGAAAATACCGTTTAATGACAGAATGGTTCCGCACAATATGCCGAAAGAGATTTGGATTACGGACACGACTTTCCGCGACGGACAGCAGTCACGAGCGCCTTACAGCACAGAGCAGATTGTAACTATTTACGATTACCTGCACAAACTTGGCGGTCCAAACGGCATGATTCGTCAAAGCGAGTTTTTCTTATACAGCAAAAAGGACAGGGACGCTGTATATAAGTGTATGGAACGCGGTTATCAGTTTCCGGAGGTTACTTCGTGGATTCGGGCAAGCAGGGAGGACTTCAAGCTGGTGAAGGATATTGGCATGAAGCAGACGGGAATCCTTGTGAGCTGTTCCGATTACCATATTTTTATGAAGTTAAAGATGACAAGAAGACAGGCGATGGAACATTACCTTTCTGTTGTGAAGGAGTGTCTTGACGAGGGAATCAGCGCAAGATGCCATTTGGAGGATATCACAAGAGCGGATATTTACGGATATGTCGTGCCGTTTTGTCAGGAATTGATGAAGCTGTCGCAGCGGTATAAGCTGCCGATTATTGTGCGTGCCTGTGATACAATGGGGTATGGTGTCAACTTCCCCGGTGCGGTTATTCCAAGAAGCGTTCAGGGTATCATCTATGCGATTCATACACATGCCGGTGTGCCGCAGGAGTGGATCGAATGGCATGGTCACAATGATTTTTACAAGGCAGTCACAAATTCGACGACGGCATGGCTTTACGGTTGTTCGGGAGTCAATACGTCGCTCTTTGGCATTGGAGAGCGGACGGGAAATACACCGCTTGAAGCGATGGTGTTTGAGTATGCGCAGCTGCGCGGAACGCTAAACGGTATGGATACGACTGTGATTACGGAGCTTGCCGAATATTATGAGAAAGAAATCGGCTATCACATTCCGCCGAGAACACCGTTTGTCGGAAAGAATTTTAATATTACACGAGCTGGTATCCATGCGGACGGATTGTTAAAGAACGAGGAAATTTACAATATTTTTGATACCGAGAAATTCCTTCGCAGGCCTGTACTTTGTGCTGTTTCCAATACTTCCGGTCTCGCAGGCATCGCACATTGGATTAACACTTACTTTAAACTTTCAGATGCAGATAAAATTGAAAAGGGTTCCGAGCTTGTTGCGTATGTAAAAACATGGGTTGATGCAGAGTATGAGAGTGGACGTGTCACTGTTCTTACGGACAACGAGCTTTTGGCGGTTATCGACGAAGGATGCAAAACGCTTGGCATCACACTCAAAAAGGATGAATGAGAGCGTGTTGGGAAAGGAGCATGGATACAAAAATGGGCGAATATGATGTCAATCATGACACATCAGATAAATATTCGTTGGGGAGCAGAGTGTTTAACAAACTGAGAGAAGATATTTTAGGCGGCAGGTACAATGAAAAGGATGAGTTGAAAGAGGCGGCGGTTGCGGAAGAACTTGGCGTAAGCAGAACTCCTGTTCGAGAAGCGTTTCGACAGCTTGAGCTGGAGGGGTTAATCCATATTGTGCCAAACAAGGGGGCATATGTAACGGGAATATCCGCTTCCGATGTGGCGGATATTTACGAAATACGTTCGCTCTTGGAAGGGCTGTGTGCGAAATGGGCGACGAAAAAAATATCAAAGGACGCAATCGGGGAGATGGAAGAAACCATTCTTCTGAGCGAATTTCATTTGTCGAAAGGGCACTTTGACCAGTTGACCGAGCTTGACAACCGGTTCCATATGCAGCTTTATGAGGCCTGCGAGAGCAAGATGCTGATTCATCTGTTAAAGGATTTCCACCAATATGTGCAGAAGGAGCGGCAGAAAACGCTTTCCGACAGAGAACGGAGCAGAGCGGCGGTGGCAGAGCATAAAAGCATTATGGAGGCAATCCGCGACGGGAATGCGCAGCTTGCCGAACGGCTTGCGGACGAACATATTTGTAATGCATACAAAAATATGGTAAAATGCGGATTGGGTATAAAACATTAAGAAACATTAAGGCTGCAAAGAACGCAGCCAAAGAATAAGGAGGAGAAAAAATGGCAAAAATTCAAATGACGACACCGCTTGTAGAGATGGACGGAGACGAGATGACGCGTATTCTTTGGAAAATGATAAAGGATGAGCTGATTCTTCCCTACATTGATTTGAAGTCAGAATATTATGATTTGGGACTGGAGTACAGAAACGAAACAAATGATAAGGTGACTGTAGATTCTGCGGAGGCGACAAAGAAGTATGGCGTTGCCGTAAAATGTGCGACAATCACGCCGAATGCAGCCAGAATGACAGAATATAATCTGAAGGAAATGTGGAAAAGTCCAAACGGCACAATCAGGGCAATTCTTGACGGTACGGTATTTAGAACACCGATTGTCGTAAAAGGAATTGAGCCTTGCGTCAGGAATTGGGAAAAGCCGATTACGCTTGCAAGACATGCGTACGGTGATGTGTATAAGAATACGGAGATTAAGGTTTCGGGTGCCGGGAAAGCGGAGCTTGTGTTTACCGGTGAGGACGGAACGGAAATCAGAGAGTTAATCCACAATTTTGACGGCGCCGGTATCCTTCAGGGAATCCATAATACAGACCAGTCGATCACAAGCTTTGCACATGCATGTTTTCAATATGCGCTGGATACAAAGCAGGATTTGTGGTTTGCGACAAAGGATACAATTTCCAAGAAGTATGACCATAATTTTAAGGATATTTTTCAGGATATTTACGATGCGGAGTATGCAAAGCAGTTTGAGGCGGCAGGCATTGAATATTTCTATACTTTAATTGACGATGCGGTAGCGCGTGTCATGAAGGCGAAGGGCGGATTTATCTGGGCATGTAAGAATTATGATGGAGATGTCATGAGTGACATGGTAAGTTCTGCATTTGGTTCGCTTGCAATGATGACTTCGGTGCTGGTTTCACCGACAGGCGTGTATGAGTATGAGGCGGCACATGGTACGGTGCAGAGACATTATTACAAGCACTTAAAAGGCGAGGAAACTTCTACAAACTCTGTTGCAACAATCTTTGCATGGACAGGCGCACTCAGAAAGCGCGGTGAGCTGGACAAAATTGGTGCGCTTGTGGAGTTTGCAGACAAACTTGAAAAGGCAACACTCAAGACAATTGAAGACGGAAAGATGACAAAAGATTTGGCGCTTATTACATCATTAAAAGACGTAACAGTACTCAACAGCGAGGACTTTATCAAGACAGTCAGGGCAACGTTTGACGCGATTTAAAGCCGCGTTGTTGCTGTGCCGCTTCAATAGCATATTTTAATGGCATATTTCTTTGGCATCGGTGTGTGCATAAAGAATGGAGGAGCTTTACTCGGAAAGCTCCTCCCATTTTTCATAGAGTGTTTCAAGCTCTGATGAAAGTGTTTCTTTTTCTTTGGATAATTTCTGTAATTTAGCGGAATTGATGGCATTCTCAGGCTTTGTCATTTCTTCGTCAAGTGATGCGCATTTCTGTTCGAGTTCTTCGATGCGCGTTTCGGTTTTCTTTAAATCGTTTTCCCGTTTGCGTGCCTGCGCCTGTGATTCTTTTTGCTGTTTCCAATCCAGCTTTTGTGTGGACGGTTTGTCAGCGGGTGCAGCAGTTTCAGAAACTGACACAGGTGTCAGAATTTCACGCTTTTCAAGATAGTAGTCATAGTTCCCGATGTAATTGACAAATTCTTTCTGCGTAAGCTCCAGGATTCTGGACGCCGTTTTATTGATAAAATATCGGTCATGCGAAACGTAGAGTACAGTGCCCTCGTATGCATTCAGAGCCGCCTCAAGAATTTCTTTTGACGTAATATCAAGGTGGTTTGTTGGCTCGTCGAGAATCAGGAAATTTGCTTCCGAGAGCATCAGCTTTGCAAGCGATACGCGTCCGCGTTCACCGCCGCTGAGTGCGCTTATTTTCTTAAAAACATCTTCTCCCGTAAATAGAAACGCCGCAAGGGTATTTCTGATTTCTGTGTTTGTCAGGTAGGGGTATTCATCGCTGATTTCCTCAAACAATGTCTTGTCCATGTGAAGCACATGATGCTCCTGATCGTAATAGCCAATCTCGACATTGGCGCCAAGCTTGATTTCTCCCTTGTCGGCAGGAATTAATTCGTTGATAATTTTTAGTAAGGTTGTTTTTCCCGTTCCGTTATCTCCGATAATTGCGACATGCTCGCCGCGCTTAATTTCAAAGGAAACATCTGTAAAAAGCGTGTTTTGCCCGAAACCTTTGGAAAGTCCCTGAATCCGCATGACATCGTTTCCGCTTGTCCTGTACGGAGTAAGCTTTAGCTTCATGTCCGCGTTGACTTCAACAGGTTTTTCAAGACGTTCGATTTTATCCAGCATTTTTTCGCGGCTTTCCGCGCGCCGGATGGATTTTTCGCGGTTAAACTGTTTTAGCTTGTCAATGACGGCTTCCTGATGCTTGATTTCGCGCTGCTGGTTTAAGTAGGCATTCATCTGCTCTGTGCGCAAATGTTCTTTCTGAATCGCATAGTCTGAATAATTTCCCTTGAAAGACGAGACAATGCCGTTGTCAAGTTCAATAATTTTTGTGGTGATTTTGTCAAGAAAATATCGGTCGTGCGAAACGATGATAACAGCGCCTTTATAATTCAGCAGATAAGTCTCCAGCCATGTGATTGCGTTTAAATCCAAATGGTTGGTAGGCTCGTCGAGCATGATTAGGTCAGGCTTTTGCAACAGCAGTTTTCCGAGTGCGATACGTGTTTTCTGACCGCCGGAAAGCGTCGCAACTTTTTTGTCAAATTCTGCTTCCGCAAATCCAAGTCCTTTTAAAATTCCTGTGATTTCGCTTTTATAGGCGTATCCGTTGATGGCTTCAAAGCGGTGTGTCATATTGGTATATTTTTTTAATAAAAGTTCAAGCGCATCGCCGTCTGCACTTTTCATATCAAGTTCACATTGTCGTATAGATGACTCTAGTTCCAAAACTTCCTGCTTTACGGTCAAAAGCTCATCGAAAAGGGTGTTTTCACTATCCACAGCCTGATGCTGCGCCAAATAGCCAAAGCTTTTGTCTTTGGCAAATGTCACAAGCCCAGCGTCTGATGGTAAATCTCCGACAATAATTTTTAGCAAAGTAGATTTTCCCGCGCCATTGATGCCGACGATAGCCGCCTTTTCATAGTCCTCTATATGAAATGATGCATTTTTAATTACGTGATTATCCACAAAGGTTTTGTCAATGTTACTGCATGATAAAATCATGATAATCCTCCATTTCTGCTCATTTGTAATCGTAATCTTTACTATATTACAATAAATCGGACGGAAAAACAAGGAGTCATTTTCGTTCAACTCTTTCTCAAAAGCAAATGACACGGTTGACGGACACATTATGAAATGGTAAGCTGTGCATAAGATCAATACAGTTAAAGGTGGCAGACGGACAAAATCCTGTATCGTGTGTTCGGGATGGTGGAGATAATATCAATATCTGCGAAGCAGCACGCGCTGATAACAAAAGGATAAGGGGGAGGAATTATGAACATTGCGATTTGTGATGATGACAAAAAAATATGCGCATTTTTTGAAGAAAAGATTAAGTCCGTTTATCAGAATGCAGACATTAAAAGTTTTTATGACGCAGACGACCTTTGGAATACAGCGAGAAAAGAACCAAAGAGAGCGCCGGATATTTTGCTGCTGGATATCCAAATGAACCGCATGAACGGCATGGAACTTGCGCGGAAATTGCGGAGTATCGGATGGAAAACAGTTTTAATCTTTATTACGGCATATGCCGATTATGTGTTTGACGCTTTTGATGTGGGGGCGTTTCATTATTTGGTAAAGCCTGTTTCCGACAAAAAACTGGAGGAGGTTTTGCGCAAAGCGGCGGAGCAGTTTTGTCAGGAAAACGCGGAGCTTGATAATGCAGGCACAGATAGAAACGATGAAAAACGAATCACCGTAAAAAGCGGCGGTGTTCACACAACCATAAAGGCATCCGACATCATATATGCGGAGGTATTTAATCGAAAAGTAGTTCTCCATACGACAGCAGAAAATATTGAATATTATGGAAAGCTTAAAAGTCTTGAGGACGAGCTTGGAAGTGATTTTTACAGACCGCACAGGGCGTATCTTGTCAATCTGAAATATGTTACTAAATATGACAGCAGTGTCATATTTTTGCGGGGAGGACAAGTGATGATGGCAAAGCAGAATTATGCGGGATTTGTAAAGGCATATATGTCATATATGAAACGCGAGTGCGGAGGAATGCCTGATAATGGCAGGTCTGACGGTTAAAGGATTGGGAGGAATTTCATATGACCGATTGGGAAAGTCTTTATGAGCTTGCAAGCATCATACACGAGCTTGGAATCTGCTTCATTTACGGAGTCGTATTTTCTTATTTCTGTATGCCGTTTGTAAAAAAGAGAAAACATGCTATGGCTGCGGGGGCAGCTCTTTCCGGTATGCTGATATTTTTGTGGTACATTCCTGTTGTGATCGGTAATTTTACGGTATATAGTCTGTGCGTGCTTACAGGACTTTTGGTGTTGTGTGTGCTGGATTCAAAGCGCATTTTACAGAAAGTCTTTCTTGCAGTAACATTTTTTAGTGTCAGGTGGCTTACGATGGCAATCGGAAACTGCATGTACATATGGTTGAATAAGATATGTATGGAAGTACCGCATTACAGGGAAAGTATAGCATTGCAGTTTCAACTGTTTGTGCTCAATATCGTGTTGAATTCGGTTGTTGATTTGACACTGCTGCTTGTGATTTCGTGGCTGATAGGAAAAGTGTATAAATACAGTGATGAGGATATGAACCGCAACGAATTTCTGCTGATGCTGCTGCCTTCCCTGTCCGGACTGGTCGGTTATGCCATGATGAAGTATTATGATTATAATTATAGAACAGATGCAGGCTATGACCTGTCGGAAATTTCAACGCAGTTCAATTTGATGTGCCTCTGTTATTATGTGATATCGCTGATTACGATTATTGTGCTGATTGTATTGTATCAGAGCATTAAGGAGAAGCAGGAGGAGGTAAAGCAGAATGAGCTGTTAAATGGTCAGATTGAGAGCATGAAGCATCATATCAGCAGAGTAGAACACCTTTATACGGACATCAGGGGGCTTCGTCATGACATGGGAAATCATATCACCACCTTGGAAGCATTGTATGAAACCGGCAAAAGTGCGGCTGCAGGGGAGTACATGGAGAAGCTGAAACAAAAACTCTGGCTGTTGGATAATGAGGTAAAAAGCGGAAATCCTGTAACAGATGTCATTCTTTCCGAACGAAAGCAGGAAGCGCAGGAGGAGGGAATTGTGTTTGAGTGTGCCTTCCACTATCCCAAAAGTGAAAAAATTAACGCATTTGATATCAGTGTCATTTTAAATAACGCTCTTGATAACGCCATAAGGGCAGCGAAACGTGTTGTGCAGAAAGGCGCACGTGCACAAATCAGAGTACGGTCTTACGCAAAAAATGATATCTATATGCTGGAGATTGAAAATGACTTTGACAAAGACCGGATGACAGATGAGAAAGACCGTGGAGAACATGGATATGGATTGTTAAATATTCAGAAGGTGTCGCGGAAGTACTGCGGCGATATGCTGATTGAACGTGTGGACGGTGTGTTTAAGCTGAGTGTGATGCTTGTTCAATAAAGATATAGCAAGAACTGACAACAAAAAAAATCCCGTTCACAACAAGTCGGTTCAGTCCCAAAAACAGCCCTCCGAAATATTGTTTAGATGCGGATTGGTTAAAAACGGTCTGCATACAAAAAATAAAAAGGAGGAATGAGCTATGACAATAGGCGGCATCGGTGGAAACACAAATGCGGGTGCAGGCGCAGTCAACATGGAGAATTCCAATATGGATTCTTACAGTAAAAGTCTGCAGAAGCAAATCGCAGATGCGCAAAAGCAGCTTCAGGAGCTTGGGCAAAATAACGAAATGGACCCTGATACAAAGATGAAAAAACGACAGGAACTCCAAAAGCAGATTAGCGACTTGAATATGCAGCTTCGCCAGCATCAGATGGAGGAACGCAGAAAGGCGCAGCAGGAAAAGCAGCAAAAAGACCAGCCTCGAAAGTCAGAGAAAAACGCGACGGGCTTGTCAAAGAACAGCATGGAGGCAATGATATCAGCCGACAATTCGCTCAATCAGGCGAAGGTACAGGGTGATACTGCAAATCAGATGCGAAACGGCGCCGACATCAAGCGGTCAGAAATTAAGCGCGACGGCGGCAGTTCAAAAAGGTCTTTAGACGATAATGCTGCAATCAGCAGTAAATGGGACGATGTGGAAAGCATGGAACAGCACGCAAGGGCAGCGACAGCGTCTCAAATGTCACTGCTTGCCGAAACACAGACCAAGCTGAGCGAGGCAAATGCACAAGACAGCACGAATGCAAAAACGCAGGAGAAAGGTGCAAAGAAGGCGGAGGCAGAAGGTGAAGAAGCGCAGACTGCAGCGGGAACGGAAGTGACAGTTGCAGCTGAGGCAGTCAGTGCAGCAGTGACTACTGTAACAGAACCGGAGGAAACGGCATCTGTATCCGATTCTGCATCAGCAAAACGATCGGCGGAGATTGGCAGCAATATTGATGTGAAGGTGTAACAAAATCATTTTTTAAACAAGGGCGTTCTGCATTCGTCAGAGCGCCTTTTTATGCACAGCCCCATACAGTGGAAACCTGTCATTAAGACGACGCATGGGGCGCGCGGCAAGTAGGGAAAGTTTTTCCTGTCCCGATTTCGGATACAGCGGCAATCGGGTATGCGATGCAGGTGTAAAACGCGCATTTTTGCTTGATTAGGACGCATTTTTAATGAGATTTGGAAACGGGATTTTTGTTCGTTGCAAAAAAAGATTGGTCTGTGTATAATGAAAATTAACAGAAGACACAAAATTTTTCAAGGAGGAAAATTCCTCCGTTCCTGCGATGATGCAGGGATTGGAGTTGAAGTTTTCTTCGGAACAGGAGGAATTGCAATATGAATATCCCAAACAGTGAGCGGTTAGAAGCAATTTATGGTGAGAGTACAAAGAGTGCGGCGCGTTTTCGTGCGCTTGCGGATCATTTTCAGGAAAAATACGGTCATGACGAAGCGGTGTTTTTCACCTCACCCGGAAGAACGGAGATTATCGGAAATCATACGGATCATAACGGCGGCAGGGTGATTGCGGGAAGCATCGACCTTGATACGATTGGTGCGGCGGCAAAAAATGACAGTAATGTCATACATATCACAAGTGAAGGGTATCGTGATGAAATCGTGGTTGATATCACAAAACTTGACAGTATACCGAAGGTGGTTGGTACACCGTCTCTTGTTGCGGGAATGATGGAGGCGGCAAAAAAGTTTGGATTTCAGACAGGAGGATTTGATGCGTATGTGTCAACAAATGTGATTGCAGCAGCAGGCGTCAGCTCGTCCGCTTCTTTTGAAATGCTGATTTGTACGATCATAAATCACCTGTTTAATGACGCAGCGATGCGTGTGTCGGATTATGCAAGAATCGGACAGTATTCCGAAAATGTTTTTTGGAATAAAGCATCAGGCATGATGGATCAGATGGCATGTGCGGTCGGCGGTCCTGTGCTTTTTAGCTTTGCCAACGGAAGCCAGCCGGAATACAGACCGCTTGATTTTTCGTTCCAAAGCAAGGGATACCGGCTTGTTATCGTAAATACAGGCAAGGGACATGCTGATTTGAGTGACGAGTATTCGGGCATTCCAAACGAGATGAAGGAGGCAGCGAAAGTGCTTGGTGCAGAGCGCCTTTGTGAGACGAGTTTGGATAAACTTCTTGAGAATGTAGATAAAATTCCAAATGACAGGGCAGTGCTTCGGGCGATTCATTTCTTTGAGGAGGACAGACGTGTGGGCGAGGTGGCAGATGCCATTGCGAAGGACGATACGGCAAAAATCATGCGTCTGATACAAGAGTCAGGTACCTCTTCATGGGAACTTTTGCAAAACTGCTATTCTTTGCAAAACTGCAAGGAGCAGAAGATTACACTTGTTCTTGCGCTGACACAGCTGTTCTTAAATCAGATTGGTGACGGAATCTGTCGTGTGCATGGCGGCGGATTTGCGGGCGTGATTGCGTGTCTTGTACCGATTGCCGAGACAGAAAATTATGTAAACTATATTGCAAAATATGTAGGGAACAATAATGTATATCCGATGAATATTCGGGCTGTCGGTGCAGTCTGTGTATAATATTGCCAGACATAAATTCGAAATCTTTCTACAGTCAGGGTTAATTATTTACGAATGTAAACCGATATAAATTACGTAGAAGTAATCCCGATTGAAAACAAAACAGGAGGAGAGACAGAGTGGGAGAACTGACACCCAGCGAGAACGAGTGGCTGATTATGGAAGTCTTGTGGGAGCATGGCAGCGCTATGACGGCAACAGAGATCATTGAGGCTTTAAAAGGCGTTTTAGATATTAACAAAAATACGATCAGAGTGATGATTAACAGGCTTCTTGGTAAGAACATTATAAATTATGATGTGGACCCGCATGATGCCAGGATATATCATTATTATCCCTTAAAAGGCAAAGAAGAATGCCTTAGCCTAAAGAGCGAGCGCTTTGTGAACAACTATTTTGGAGGGAAGGCCTCGCTTGCTGTGGCGAGCTTTTTGAAATCGGCAAAGATTTCAAAAGAAGAACTGAGTGAACTGAAAAGCCTTGTTGCGCAGCTTGAGGAGGAAAAGTAGTTACCATGTTAAAAAGCATAGCGGAATTTACCTCAATCTATTGTTTTTCAAAATGCATGAAAACGCTCCTTTGCGGGTTTTGTCTGATGCCTGTGATTTTGCTGATACGCAGGGCGTTTCAAAAGAAGAATGCGATTTTTTGCTGTTACCTGTGGCTTTTGCTTGTCCCGATGGTGTTTATGGGAATGAGCAGGCTTTTTTACCTAAAATATTTTGTCTACGTTACGGGATATCTTGGGAAATATGGAAAGGCATGGCATGGGTATCTTTATTTTGGCGTGATGTTTGCGCTAATGTCGCTTTTTCTTGTCAAGAATATCAGTTTCCGGTGTGCATTAAAAAAAATGCCGCAAATTTATGACACAAGTGTCATAAATCAAAGAGTAAAGGTTTATGCCTCGGAGATTGACGCAAGCCCGTTTTCGGGTGGTATTATAAGTCCGTATATTGTGGTGCCAAAGGGTGTGTGGGAAAGTCTTGATGAAAAAAGCAGGGACGTGATTATCCGCCATGAGCTGACGCACATCAAATTAGGGCATATCCCATTGCTCATTGTGTTTCGGCTGATTACGTTTTTGTGGTGGATAAATCCAATGGTCTACCTCTGTGAGCGGAAGCTGAAGGAAGACATTGAGCATGCATGTGATGAATACACGATTGCCGACACAGGGATTACAAAATATGCATATGGCTGTGTCTTGCTTGGACTGGCGGAGCATTTCAGCCAAAACACGAAGGTTGTTGCAGCGTCCTTCATAGACAGGACGGATTTTGATACATTGAAGGAACGAATCAAATATATTGGTGCGGGCAAAGCGGATAAGGACAGGGTTTTTCGGCAGAGGCGCACAGGAATTTTATTGGCGCTGACAATTGTTTTTATGTTATCCGCAGTCATTGTGATGACTTCTTATCCCAAATATACGGTGATAGAAGAGCTTTATGTTTACGGTGAAGATATGCGGCTGATTGCATGTGATACGCCGGCTGTAAACAGGGCATTTCGCGTGGAAGGAAAAAAGCTTTATATTGATGCGGAAGGTTTTGCATCTTTTTTACAGGAAGAGCAGATTTCAGATGCGTATGTATATGTTTCGTTTGGAACTGTGATGAAGCTTCCGGGCTTTGGCGGCTGTGGGGATGCTGTGATAATCGGTACAGACGAGGAGGCCGATGTGGATAATATGGTTTATTTGGCATCGCATTCCATTGAAAACCGTCTTGCGGAAATTTTCTTAAAGTACATTATATAATGGTCATTATGATATGGGCGGACAGCGTGCCGCCTTATCTTAAAAATAAATTATTTACATGTGTAAATTGACAAGCGTGAAGAAAAACTTAGAAACAGCTCTGCGCACTTGCTGCGCTGGGGGTACACGCGCCATGCAGCGTGCTGCATGTGTGCATCTTATGCATGTGCCCATTTTTACAGAACGTTTGTGTTGGGGGCGGCAAGGGCACAAGCATGAAGGATAGAAAGGAGCAGGATTATTGCTATGAACATTTCACTAAACAGTCAGTCGATGCTTTTGCAGAGGCCGGGGAGCGGGTTAAAAAGTACGGAGGAAAAGCAGGAGCGACAGCAGAAGGCGCAGTCGCAGATTGATTTTTTCGAAGCGCAGAAAGCGAATCTAAAGAATATGAAGTGTGAGACTTTGGAGGAGATTGGGCGCAAGCTTGAGCTTTTTAATAATTATAATGCACAGATTATGGCGGTCAAGCAGCAATATAACCAAGAGCAGATGATGCATACAATGGATGAGGCAAGAGAGTTTGGCGAGAAGATTGCAGAGGCAGCAGAGAAGCTTGAGGCAAAGACACCGGAAGAGAGAAAACGCGAGCAAATAGAAGAGGCTCTTGGAATCGAGGACGAGGACGGTTTGCTTACAGAGGTGCTTGAGGAGTCGCTTGATAAAATGATTCTTTTGGAGGAAGAACTTGCAGAGGAGGTTTCCGAGGAAGATTTAGAGAATATGGAGAGCATGGAAAACGCGGAAATGGTGCCCGGGATTGTGCAGCAGGAGGAGCTTACACAAGAGTATCTGGAAACAAAATATACGCCGTTTGATATGAAGGCGTAAACAAATAAAGGAGGGCTTGTATGATAACAGGGATCGGAGTCGCAAGCATCTATAATCGTTCAAATGCCAAAAAGAACACAGGCGTAAGTGTTGTAGGGCGGTATTCTGGCAGTTCCAAATCAGGCAAAAAACTGCCCAAAAAAATTAATTACAATATGCGCCAGATTTCGGCAAGAATTTTAAAATGTAAGACTTCCGGCAGTGCAAGGATGGCACTGACGGGGGCACGAAGCAAGGTAGCGCAGTTAAAGCGGCAGCTTTACGATGACGGTGTCGACCGATATGAGCTGGAGCATGCCATTATCCATGCCGCAAAGATTGCACGCGTTGCCAAAAAGAAGCTAAAACACCTTCAGGAGGAGGAAGCGGCAAAGCAGGGCGGTGTATGCAGCGGCAGTCAGGTTGATGCGGAGGAAGAAATATCTGTGGAGGAGCTGCTTACCGATGATACGGAGGATACAGGGGATACAGGGGCTTATGGCAGTGATCCTGTACAGGAAATCAAGCAGGAGCTGCAACGTGAAATGCAGCAGAAAATGATGGAATCCATGCAGGAAGAGATGCAGCAGATGTTAAAGGAAGCCACAGAGGAGAGCGGGCTTGACGAGCTTTATGAGGAGCTGGCTTCGGATTTTTCTGCGGATATGGATCCGGAAGATTTGGAGGAAATGAAAAAGAAGCACCGGAGTGAGGAGTTAAAGGAGATTCTGGAAGCCGACATGAAATATTTAAAGGCAATCTTTAACAAGCTCCAAAGAGAGAAAGAGGCAAATTCCAGTGCAGGAGCATATTCCAATGCGGATTCAGGAGGTGTATCACTGGAGCTGGGCGGCGCTGAGATTCCGATTGATGCAGAGATGACAGCGGATATTCCGATTATGGCAGAAGGAGCCAATATTGATTATATGGCATAAAATGCGGATGAAAGAGATTTTATAGTCGATTTATGCTATCGCGGTAAAGAAGACATTTGTTTAGACCGATATAAATTAAAATGAAACTATATTAGCAAAAAGAATCGCTACAATAAACAAAGAAAATGGCAAAATGGATTTTCGCCATGCCGGACATCGGCATACTCAAAAGTCAGGGAGGGACAGCTATGAGTACAATATCTAATACCATGACAAACTACGCGGAAAGCGTAGCAATCTACAACAACACATCCAGTCAGGATAAAAAAACTCAGGACAAAAAATCTCAAGACAAAAATTCCACGACAGAAGGAAAAATGGAAATTGTAAAAAACGAGGATACCACGCAAAAGGTAAGAGTCAGCGGCAGAACTGTCGGTAATCCCATGCTTAGCGAAAAGGCAGCGAAGTATTACGAGGAATTAAAGAAAAAGTATGGAAACATGGACTTCATTTTGGTGAGTAAGGATCAGAAGGAATATGCTAAAGCAAATGCGTCAAAATACGGCAATTCCAACAAGATGGTCGTGCTGATAGATGAGGAAAAGATAGAGCGCATGGCGGAGGACGAAAAATACCGCAAGCAGTATGAGCAGATTATTGCAAACGGGGCAAGCGGGCTGACGCAGATGAAGACGAAGCTTGCACAGATGGGCATGAGCGTGAAGAGCTGCGGCATTAAGGTGAATGACAACGGTGCATCTTCGTTCTTTGCGACAATGGACAAGAGCTTTAAGACGCAGAATAAAAAGCGTGCCGAGAAACAGGCGCAGAAGAAGGCGCAGAAGAAGGCAGACGAGAAGAAGGCGCAAAAGAAAAAGCAGCAGGAGAAGATTGAAGAGGGCCGAAAAGAGAGTAAGGAGAGCAGGGAAAGCGACGAAATTACTTTTGAGGCAGACTCGATTGAAGAGCTGTTAAAAAAGATAGAAAATATGGATTATGTTCAGCGTCCGGAGGACAAAATAAGTGAAATGGAACAGAAGGTCGGACGACAGTTTGACTATAGCATTTAGTGCTCTGAAAATGAGAATAGTCGTTTTATGAGGTGCATAGTCGATTTATGCAATACCGTTGTATAACTTCAAAAGACGGTCCGATATAATTTTTGGATAAAAGATATTTGAATAAAATAATACGGTACATGGATGTAACAAAAATGCTAGGGACAGCAACGAATAGGCATATTCGTGCTGTCCTTTTTTGTCTAATGTTTGGTGCCGTTACAATAATGAGGAGGACGAAATGAAAGACGGCAGTAATGCATTTTTCCTGCGGACCTTTCCGTTCGTGGAGGGAAAAAAGACAATTAATATGGAGGATGTTATCTATATTGAGACGAACCGGCATAAAAATATTTTCCACACGAAGAACGAGAGCTATAGTATCTATCGAAAAATCGGAGAGCTGCAGGAAGAGCTGAAAGGACTTGGCTTTATGCGGACACATCAAAGTTTTCTTGTAAATATGCGGTATGTGCAGAAAATCAGCAGCTATGTGCTGACACTTACGACAGGGGAGGAGCTCTCCGTTCCCAAGGCGCGATATCAGAACGTCAAGCAGGAATACGCAGCCTTTGTGGAGGGCTTGTAAATAGGATAACGGGGACATTTTGGAAAGAAAAATCAAGTGACATACGATTGCCTGTGTGCTATACTGTTTATGATAGTATAATACTTTACAAAGAACGAATGTTTGCAAACAAAATGAAAACAAAGGAGAGAGCAAAAATGAAAGGAATCGCAGGAATCGTTATAGGCATTATTGTTGTAGTACTGATTATCATATTGCTATGCTTGGGATATGTAAAAGCGCCGCCGGATATGGCATTTATTATTTCGGGTATCAAAACAAAATCAAAGGTTGTAATCGGAAAGGCGAGCATTCGTATCCCGTTTTTTGAACGGCTGGATAAGCTGAATCTGCGTTTGATTCCGATTGACGTAAAGACGAGCAACGCCGTCCCGACAGCAGATTACATCAATATCAATGTAGATGCGACAGTCAATATTAAGATTAGCAACCAGCCGGATAAGCTGAGGCTTGCGGCGGAGAACTTTCTAAATAAGAATACGGAATACATAGCAAGTGTGGCGCGTGAAGTGCTTGAAGGTAATGTGCGTGAAATCGTGGGACGTATGCGTCTTGAGGAGATGGTTTCCGACCGCCAGAAGTTTGCGGAGCTGGTAAAGGAAAACGCAGAGCCGGATCTTGCAGCAATGGGACTTGATGTCATCAGCTTTAATGTGCAGAATTTTGTGGACGGCAACGATGTCATTGAGAATCTGGGTATTGACAACATTGTAAAAATTAAGAAGGCAGCAGCAATCGCAAGAGCAGAGAGCGAGAGAGATATTAAAGTCGCACAAGCGGCAGCAGACAAGGATTCGAATGATGCGGCAGTCGCAGCGCAGACAGAGATTGCGAAAAAGCAAAACGAGCTTGCAATCAAAAAGTCAGAGCTGCAAATGGAGGCAGATACCAAGCGCGCTATGGCAGACGCTGCCTATGAAATCCAAAAGGAAGAGCAGCGTAAGACAATTGAGATTACGACGGTAAATGCCGATATCGCAAGGCAGGAACGTGAGATTGAATTAAAGCAGAATGAGGTAGCCGTAAAAGAGCGTGCACTTGAGGCGGAGGTCAAGAAGCAGGCAGAAGCAGAAAAGTATGCGGCACAGCAAAAGGCAGACGCAACGCTTTACCAGAGACAGAAGCAGGCAGAGGCACAGCAGTTTGAGGCACAGAGAGAGGCGGAGGCAAGAAAAGCACAGGCGGAGGCAGACCGTTTCTCAAAGGAGCAGGAGGCGCAGGGTGTCAAGGCATACGGAGAAGCAGAGGCAGCAGCGGTGAAGGCGAAAGGTCTCGCAGAGGCAGAGGCGATTCAGGCAAGAGGTCTTGCGGAAGCGGAGGCAATGGAGAAGAAGGCGGAGGCTTATGCAAAGTACAATAAGGCAGCCGTAGCCGAGATGATGATTAAGGTGCTTCCTGAGATTGCGGGAAAGATTGCAGAGCCGCTTGCACAGATTGATAAGATTACAATTATCGGCGGTGACGGCGGCGTAAACGGCGTAGAGCAGGTTGCCGGAAACGTGCCTGCGGTTATGACGAAGCTGTTTGAGTCGATGAAGGAGACTACGGGCATTGATCTTGCGAATATTATCAATGCAGAGTCGTATGATGCAAAGGTAAACAGAAATATTACCGTAAACGGTCTTGACGGTGTAAATATGGTAGTGAACGCAAATGCTCCGCAGGATCAGGCGCAGTCTGTGAATGCTTCACAGGATATGTCAGAGTTTTAGAGTAAATTGAAAAAGTCCAATGGTATGTGATATGCTGTTGGACTTTTTTGCGGTTCTTTGCGGTATAGAATGATAAAAGGAATGAAGGGGAATGAAAATGGAAAAAGGATTGATACATATTTATCATGGGGATGGTAAGGGAAAGACGACGGCAGCAGTGGGACTTGCGGTGCGTGCAGCGGGGGCGGGTATGCAGGTATCATTTATACAGCTTATGAAGGACGGTAATTCTGCAGAGCTTGCGGTGCTGAGAAGAATAGAGCAGATAGAAGTGCATACGGTCCAAAATACATATGGTTTTACATGGAATATGGCAGACGACGACAGGATTCAGCTGAGAATGCGCAACGACAGGGCGATAAAAGCGTTGATTAAGGCGGTGAAGGAAGAAACGTATCAGATGCTTGTGGTTGACGAAATGATGTCGGCGTATCAGGGCGGCTTTGTGGATAAGGCGGCAGTAATGGAACTGATGCAGCTGTGCAAAGGAACGACAGAACTTGTGTTTACCGGACGAAATCCTGCGAAGGAGATTTTGAGCAGGGCAGATTATATTACGGAAATGAAAAATGAAAGACACCCGTATGAAAAAGGCATCCATGCAAGAGCAGGAATTGAATTATGAAACTGTATTTGATACGGCATGGGACAACCGAGGGCAATAAGAGGAAAGCATATATAGGTGCACGCACAGATGAGCCGCTTTGCGCAAAAGGCATGGCACAGCTTCAGACGAAACATTATCCCAAAGCAGATATTGTTTTTGCAAGTCCCATGAAGCGTTGCATTATGACGGCAGAAGCGATTTATCCAAATCAGGAAATGATTCTCTGCGAAGGATTTAAGGAAATGGATTTTGGAGACTTTGAGGGCAAAAGCTATGAGGAGTTAAAGGATAATCCGGATTATATCAACTGGATTGAGAGCGGCGGAGAGATTGCGTTTCCAAATGGGGAACGGAAAAAAGATTTCGTATGCCGTTGTCAAAATGCATTTCGGGCGTGTATTCAGCATGTACGGCAAAGCAGTCAAGAGATGGAAACAGCAGCGTTTGTCGTACATGGTGGAACGATTATGGCGATCATGGAAGAATATGGGACACCAAAGGGAGATTATTACGGGTGGCGGGTTCAAAATGGAGAATTTATCGAATTATATATTAAATTAGGTAAAAATGAAAAAAATTCAGACAATACACTAAAGAATAGAACCATTGAGACCGATATAATATGTGTGAGGAAAACTCACAATAGACCAGCTCCTAAATAATCCTAAAAATAATTCCTAAAAAAGAAACTTGCGCAGTTAGCTGGCAGGTTTCTTTTTTATTATAAGGTTTATGGAGACAGGATTATGAGGAATGAAGCGGGGAATAGAAATTAGACAGACAGGAGGTTAGAGGTTGCAATTATGATATGGAATGAGGCAAGAGAGTGCATGAGTCGTGATGAACGAATGACTTTACAGGAAAAGCGTCTTGTCAAAATGGTAAAGAAAGTTTACCATAGCGTTGTGTATTATAGGAAAAAAATGCAGCAGGAAGGAATTGAACCAGGTGACATACGCAAAATAGAGGATTTGAACAAGCTGCCCTATACGACAAAGGAGGACTTGATACAAAATAGTCTCTTTGACTTTATGGCAGTACCACAAAGTGAGATAATCCGTTATCACAGCTCAAATGCAACAACAGGCACAGAGATTACTGTCGGCTGCACAAGAAACGATATTGAGATATGGGCGGAATGTGTGGCAAGGTGTATCTGTATGGCGGGACTGGGAAGGAATGACACGATACAGATTGCCCATAATTACGGTCTTTTTACAGGAGGCTTAGGAGCACATTATGGAGCGGAAAGAGTCGGTGCGGCAGTTGTACCGTCATCGACGTGCAGTATTGACAGACTGGTTAAAATTATGAAGACGTTAAATGTTACGGGAATCATGTGTACTCCGTCATATCTTCTGCATATTGCGCAGATGATTGAAAACATGAGAGAAGTGAATAACCTGAAATTAAGGGCTGCAATTTGTGGAACAGAAACGTGGTCCGAAAAAATGAGGAACAAAATTGAGGACATGCTCGGTATATGCACGTATGACGTATACGGAATGAGTGAGTTTGCAGGTCTTGGCGTGGCTTGTGACTGTGAATGCCGTAAAGGGCTTCACGTGCAGGAAGATTTTTTCATACCGGAAGTTTTACAAATAGATACTGATGCTGTGGTAAAGGACGGAGAAAAAGGGGAACTGGTATTTACAACACTGCGTAGGGAAGGAATGCCGCTCATAAGGTACAGAACGGGTGATATAACGACAATTGCTTACGAACGGTGCCAATGCGGAAGGACAACTGCGAGAATAGGGCGGCTTGAATACAAAGAAGATGAAACCATTATCATAAGAGGTGTGAGTGTATTCCGGTTTCAGCTTGAAAATATGCTTGCCGAATTGGAGCAGATTCGTGCGCAGTACCGAATGCGCATTTATCGGGAATCGAATCTTGATATGGTTGATGTGATGGTAGCGCTGGAGGACTTTGGCGAAATGCGCGCTGCGGAGGAGGAGCTGGTCAAAAACAGCGTGATAGCGGCAGTCAGAAATATCATCGGAATAACGCCAAGAGTGCTGTTTACGGATATAGAAACGGTACAGGAGATGACAGACGGGAGTTCTATGGTCGTCGATGAAAGATGGCATGGACGAGGTCTGTCAAAATAGAAGATAAAATGAAACTTCATATTGAAATAAACAGGCGAAAAGGATACAATATATTTATGATTTGTCAGAAAATACAGACAAATGAATCATGTGAAAAATACGAAATGACAGAAAGGAATGAGAGCGTGAGGAAGAAAATATTGATAACAGTATTGGCTGCTTCGATTGTGTCCGTATCACTTGCGGGCTGTGGGGGCGAAACAAAGACAGCACATGTGGAACTTCAAAATGATGAAGACGAGCTGGAATCAGGAGAGGTTATTTTGACAGTGTGGGCGGAAGAGGCAAATTTTGATACCCTTTCCAAAATGATTGAAAGCTTTAAACAGGAGTATGCAGGGCAGGCAGATTTTACAATTACGCTTGAAGACTCCGCGGATGCGCAGACGAGAAACAGCGTGCTCGGTGATATACATAATGCGGCAGACGTTTTTTGTATGCCCGATGACCAGCTTTACAGTATGATTGCGGGAGGAGCGTTGTCTCCTGTGGTAAATCAGGACGAAGTAAAAAATGCAAACCTTGAGGAGGCGGTGCAGGCTGCGTCATACGGTGATATCCTTTATGCATATCCGTATTCGGCAGACAACGGTTATTTCCTTTATTATGATAAAAACTATTTTACACAGGAGGACGTGCAGACGCTTGACAGAATCCTTGAAGTTGCGGGCGAGAATGATAAAAAAATATCAATGGAGTTTAATTCTGGCTGGTATTTGTATTCTTTTTTTGGAAATACAGGGCTTGAGTTTGGCATTAACGATGATGGTGTGACAAACTACTGCAGTTGGAACAGTACGGAAGGACCGATTAAAGGCGTCGACGTGGCGGCTGCGCTGCTGAATGTGGCGCAAAATCCGGCGTTTTTATCTCAGCCGGATGCCAGCTTTGTGGAAAGTGTGGCGTCCGGTGAGGTGATTGCGGGTATTAGCGGTGTATGGAACGCAGTTGCAGTACAGGAAGCGTGGGGAAAGGATTACGGTGCATGTAAGCTACCCACTTATACGGTAAACGGAGAACAGATTCAGATGGCGTCGTTTACAGGATATAAAATGATGGGCGTGAATGCTTATTCCAAGCATCCCGGCTGGGCGCATAAGCTTGCGGACTGGCTTACAAACGAGGAAAATCAAACTTTGCGGTTTGTGGAAAGAAGTCAGGGACCTTCCAACAAAAATGCGGCGGCGTCCGATGAAGTTGCTGCTGTTCCGGCGATTGCAGCAGTGATTGAACAGTCACAATACGGCGTTTTGCAGCGTGTCGGAAACAGCTATTGGGATCCATGTACAAAATTTGCCGATATTATTGCAGCGGGCAATCCCGATAACATATCATTACAGGACTTAATGGATAATCTTGCAAACACAATAGCAGCATCAGCAGTACAATAGAGGGAGATAAAATGGAGAAAAAAAGACGAATAAGCATAAAACTAATTATTCTGATTCCCGTATGTATTCTTGGAATTGTGGCAGTTCTTTCCAATGTGGAGGCAATCAGAAATTTAAGAAACGTCAACCAAACGGCTGTTGAAATTTCAGAGGAGCATATGGTTAATATCTCACAGCTGAGTGACATTCAAAGGGAAACGCAAGAGATTCATAGGCTTGCATTATCGCATATCATTGCCACAGACCTTGATACACTCATTGGTCTGGTTGACAGTGTGAGACAGGAACAGGAGGTCATTGAAGGGTATCTTGAAACGTACAAAGATGCGCTGGTTGCAACAGATGAAGCGGCATATAATCAACTGACGGCAAGCTATGAGAATCTAAAGTACGAGATTGCAAACCTTCTTGCGTATAGCGGAAATGATGAAAAGGAGCAGGCGTTTGCGCTTGCAAACGGGTTGATTCGGGATTATAGCAACGACATACAGACACAAATTACAATAATGGAAAATATTGCGCGCGAGAGTGCAGAGAATGCGAGCCGTGAACTGAATGCGGCATATCGGTGGGCGCTTGTTAAAAATATAGCAGGCATTATTGTCTGCGTGCTTGTAATTGGCGGTGCGTTGTATAGCGTGTTTGTACTGGTGATTAAGAAGCTGAGTGTTGCAAATCGGGAAATTCATGCTATTATTGCAGACATTGATCATAATGAAGGGGATTTGACAAAGCGTATCAGCATTCTGTCAAACGACGAGATTTCCGACTTGGGAATCGGTATCAACACCTTTATGGAAAAGCTGCAGCATATTATGAAACTAATTATTGAGAATTCAAGGCGGCTTGAAGATGTGGTTAATAAGGTACAGGAGAGCGTCAGAACTTCAAATGACAGTGCGTCCGACTTATCGGCAGTGACACAGGAGCTTTCCGCAACGATGCAGGAGGTTGGAAATTCTGCCACAGCGATTAATCACAATGCGGATTCTGTGCGCAGCGAGGTGGAAATCATTGCAGACAAATCAAACAGCATCAATGAATATTCAAAGCAGATGAAAGTAAATGCGGACGAGATGGAGTCCAATGCGCGTACAAATATGCAGGAGACAAGCGCAAAGGTACAGGAAATTCTTGATGTACTAAACAAGGCAATTGAGGAAAGCAAGAGTGTGGAACAGGTAAATGGCCTGACAAATGATATTTTAAGTATTTCAAGTCAGACAAATCTTCTTGCGCTCAATGCATCAATTGAAGCGGCAAGGGCAGGCGAAGCAGGGAAAGGCTTTTCGGTCGTTGCAGATGAAATCAGACAGCTTGCGGATTCAAGCCGCGAAACGGCAAATCATATTCAGCAGATTAACAGCGTGGTTACAAATGCAGTGTATAACCTTGCCGGAAATGCAAATAATTTAGTGGAGTATGTGAATGATTCCATTCTTCCGGAATTTGAGAACTTTGTGAGCAGTGGTGTGCAATATCGGGATAATGCGACCTATATTGAGTCGGTAATGAATGAATTTTCTGCAAAGACGGACGATTTGAGGAATGCGGTAGATGAGATTGCAGAGTCGATAGGCACGATTACGGATGCGATTGAAGAGGGTGCAAACGGCGTTACTGGCGCGGCGGAGAGCACGCAGGTGCTTGTGTCGGATATGGAGAATATCAGCAGCAGAATGGAAGAAAATCAGGAGATTGCCGCGGCATTACAGAAAGAGACGGATGTGTTTAAAAATTTTTAAAGGGATATATTAGCAGAGTGAAAAGATGTATGATATTTGCGGCGGGCGATTTTGATGCAGATGCAGTTATCGGAAAGACAAAAAATACGATAGTGGCGCAGTGTAATGACAGTTTCTGCATCGCCGCAGATGGCGGATTGAATTTTATACAAGCGTATCAGATTGTACCGGATCTGATTATCGGGGACATGGATTCGCTGGAAGGAGACAGCCTCCTTGCGCGTTTTTCTCAAAATAAGGCAGTCCGGATCAAAAGACTTCCGGAAGAGAAGGACGATACGGATATGCTTGCGGCAATTCGGGAAGGGCTCGCGGCAGGCTGTGATTATTTTGAGTTATACGGGGCATTAGGAGGGCGTATTGACCATACACTGGCCAATATCCAGTGCCTGCAGTTTTTGCTGAATCAGGGAGCTTATGGGGTCTTGTATGGAAAAGGGCAGCGGATAGAGCTTGTGAGAAATTCCCGCATTTGTTTTTCAAAGGAGATGTATCAAAAAAACAGGAGGATTTCTGTTTTTGCACTTGGCAAAGATGCCTGCGGCGTGACGGAGAAAGGGCTGAAATATGCGCTGGATCATGCAGTTGTAACGACGGATTTTCCGATTGGAATCAGCAACGAATTTATGGATTGTGAAAGTTTTGTCGAGGTAAAGGACGGGACGCTTTTGGTTTGCGTGGAGGATTTGCAGGAATGATTTATACCTTTTCAACATGGCTGTTTTTCTTTTATTTTTACTGCTTTCTGGGTTGGATATGGGAGACCTGCTATGTGTCTGTGTGTCAGGAAAGGTGGGTAAACAGGGGATTCATTCATGGTCCTTTTCTGCCGATTTACGGCTCGGGTGCGATTGCTGTGTTGATTTTTACCCTGCATTTTCGTACAAATGCAGGGCTTGTGTTTCTTACGGGAATGGTAAGCGCGACACTTCTTGAGTATTTTACGGGCGCTGCAATGGAGAAGATGTTTCATGTGCGGTATTGGGATTACAGCAACCGGCCGCTGAACTTAAACGGACATATCTGTGCGCTCTCGTCGTTTGCGTGGGGAGTCTTTTCTGTGCTGCTGACACTTTTTATGCACAACCCGATTGAACGGTTTGCGCTTTCCATAAACCAAAATCTTCTTGAGTTTATCGTATTTCTTTTGACGGTGTATCTCTCGGTTGACATGGCGGAGAGTATGAGAGAAGCATTCAGCTTAAAAGAGCTTTTGCTTGGACTGGAGAGCAGCAGCGGGGAGTTTCGGCATTTGCAAAAAGGAATCGAGGTTGCTTATGCATTTTATGGAAGCGAGCTGAAAGAAAAGTCGGAGGCGGGACTCAAAAAAATTAATTCTGCACTCGGCGCCGGCAAGGAAAAGGGCGAAAACGTAAAAGCGAGTATTATGGAGCGTGTTGAGCGGGCAAGGACAAAGAGAACGTATAAAAACATCAGTTCGCTGCTTGGCAGAAATCCGCACGCGGTTTCGAAGATGCATGAAAAGGCTTTTTTGGAGTTTTTGGAAATCATGAAGGAACGCGGCGTGGGAAAAAGGTAAGGATTTCCACATATCATATTGCTTAAATTTAGAAAAAAGTGTATACTTTATGCGGGAATAGTTAGCATGAAAGTAAAAGGAGAATAGAGAAATGAGTAAAAAAACGACTGTATTAATGATTCTTGACGGTTACGGATTAAATGAGAAATCGGAGCATAATGCCGTTGCATTGGGCAGAACGCCTGTAATGGACAGACTGATGAAAGAATATCCCTGCGTTAAGGGAAATGCGAGCGGAATGGCAGTAGGGCTTCCTGACGGGCAGATGGGAAATTCCGAGGTTGGCCATCTAAATATGGGTGCCGGAAGAATTGTTTATCAGGAGCTTACAAGAATCACAAAGGAGATTCAGGACGGTGCATTCTTTGAAAATCCTGCACTGTTAGAGGCGGTTGAGAATTGCAAAAAGAATGATTCGGCGCTGCATTTATTCGGACTGTTATCAGACGGCGGCGTACACAGCCACAATACACACCTTTACGGATTGTTAGAGCTTGCAAAGAGAAATAATCTTTCTAAGGTATATGTACACTGTTTCCTTGACGGACGTGATACACCGCCTGCATCAGGTAAGGAATTTGCACAAGCTTTGGACGCAAAGATGGCGGAAATCGGTGTCGGAAAGATTGCATCGGTAATGGGACGCTACTATGCAATGGACAGGGATAATAATTATGATCGCGTGCAGAAGGCGTATGAGGCGATGACATTAGGAAAGGGCGAGCAGGCTTCCACAGGTCCTGCGGCAATTCAGCAGTCTTATGACAATGACAAGACGGACGAGTTTGTGCTTCCTACGGTTGTTGTGGAAAACGGAGCGCCTGTTGGTTTGATTCAGGATAAGGATTCGATTGTGTTCTTTAATTTCCGTCCTGACCGCGCAAGAGAGATTACAAGAGCATTCTGCGATGATGATTTCAAGGGCTTTGACAGAAAAAGATTAGATGTAAAATTTGTATGCTTTTCGGATTATGACCCGACAATCCCGAATAAGTCCGTAGCATTCCACAAGATTTCGGTTACGAATACGTTCGGAGAGTGGCTTGCAGCAAACAATATGACACAGGCAAGAATTGCGGAGACAGAGAAGTATGCGCATGTTACGTTCTTCTTTAACGGCGGTGTAGAGGAGCCGAATAAGGGTGAGGACAGAGTGCTTGTTCCTTCGCCAAAGGAAGTGGCAACGTATGACCTAAAGCCGGAGATGAGTGCGTATACGGTATGTGACAAGCTCTGCGAGGCAATTACGTCCGGAAAATACGATGTGATTATTATCAACTTTGCAAATCCTGACATGGTAGGACATACAGGTGTTGAGGAGGCTGCAATCAAGGCGGTTGAGGCAGTTGACGAGTGCGTCGGAAAGGCAGTTGATGCACTGCTTTCGGTAGACGGAACAATGTTTATCTGTGCCGATCATGGAAATGCAGAGCAGCTTGTTGATTATGAAACAGGTGCACCGTTTACGGCGCATACGACAAATCCGGTACCGTTTATCCTTGTAAATTATGACAAGGATTATACCTTGAGAGAGGATGGATGCCTTGCGGATATTGTTCCGACTTTAATCGAAACAATGGGAATGCAGCAGCCTGCGGAGATGACAGGAAAGTCGCTATTGGTGCGTAAATAAAATGTTATCCGGCGTTGCAATTTCTAAGAAGATGCAGGCTGTTTTACAAAAGCTGTGCTTTCTTTTTAGATAATACAGGTTTTTGCAATAAAATTCGAATATAATATTCAGGACAACTGTAATTTTACTTGTAATTTACAGTTTGTCCTGAATTTTTTGTTTTTATATGGCAATAATAATTTTGATGTGAAAGATATCCAAAATAACAGGAGAAAAAGGATTAAAACGATTTGAATGGAGGAGAGATGGAAAAAATGTATTTAAAGATTACGGACGTACATGCAAGAGAAGTGCTTGATTCAAGAGGAAATCCGACTGTGGAGGCTGTTGTAACGGTTGACGACTGTTATGAGGGAAGGGCAAGTGTTCCTTCCGGTGCAAGTACAGGAAAATTTGAGGCGGTGGAGCTTCGTGATGGCGAGATGCGCTATATGGGACTTGGCGTGGAGAAGGCGGTAAACAATGTCAACACAAAAATTAAGGATAAACTGATTGGCGTTGACGTATGCAATCAAAAACTGATTGACCATATTTTAGTGGATACGGACGGTACCGACAACAAAAATAATTTAGGCGCAAATGCGACGCTTTCCGTATCAATGGCTGCTGCAAGGGCTGCCGCAGAGGCGCTTGGAA
Source organism: uncultured Lachnospiraceae bacterium (assembly GCA_910577115.1). Classification (GTDB taxonomy): domain Bacteria; phylum Bacillota; class Clostridia; order Lachnospirales; family Lachnospiraceae; genus COE1. Next base: position 3,969 of record CAJTMC010000004.1, on the reverse strand, counting down.
TGCCGCTTTACCGATACTTAGGCGGTGTTAAGACAGACAGACTTCCGGTTCCGATGATGAATATTTTAAACGGAGGACGCCATGCCACAAATACAGTGGATTTTCAGGAGTTTATGATTATGCCTGTAAAGGCGGCGAACTTCCGCGAGGCGCTTCGGATTTGTGCAGAGATTTATCACAACCTGAAAAAAATCTGCCATAGCAGGGGGCTTTCCACAGGCGTCGGCGACGAGGGCGGTTTTGCGCCGGATCTTCCCGATGCGTTTGCAGTGCTTGATTTGATTGTGGAGGCAATCAAGGCGGCAGGATATATGCCGGGAAATGAGGTAAAGATAGCCCTTGATGTGGCGGCTTCGGAGCTTTATAACGAGGAGGACGGAACGTATCATTTCAGCGGGGAAACAGAGCTTAAACGCAGAAGGGCACAGGTGGACGGAAGCAACGTCGATGAGTGTTATGAGGCAGGAGAGGCTTCCGGAGCAAAATCAGGCGAACAGGTTATTAAGAGAACGACAGAAGAGATGATTGCATATTATGAAAAACTGATTGAACGGTATCCGATTGTTTCGATTGAGGACGGTCTTGCGGAGGATGACTGGGAAGGCTGGGCAGAGCTGACAAAGCGTATTGGTGATAAAGTACAGCTTGTAGGCGATGATTTGTTTGTCACGAACACGAAGCGGCTTGATGCCGGAATCAAGAAGCAAGTTGCAAATGCAATTCTTGTCAAGGTCAATCAGATCGGTACGGTCAGCGAGGCGATTGAGGCAGTGGAGATGGCGCAGCACAATGCGTATAAGGCGGTGATCAGCCACCGAAGCGGCGAGACCGAAGACCCGTTTATCGCAGACCTTGCAGTGGCAATGAATGCAGGACAGATTAAGACAGGAGCGCCTTGCCGGAGTGACAGAGTGGCAAAATATAATCAGTTACTTCGGATTGAAGAGGAGATTGATATCGTATCGAAATATCTTGATCCGTTTGATAAGATATAAAATTAGGAATAGGATGAAAATCAGAAAAATGATTTTTGTTTACACTTTGCAGACCGTTTGATATAATAAAAATATCAGATAACAGCAAACGGTATGTGGAAAGTGGGTGATTGTATGCCGAGTAATGCAGAAATTGCAAAAGATACACTGGAACAATTTAAAAAAATCCAAGACTATATGGCATTGGCAAAAGAGGAGAATGCAACAAAAACATATGATAAATTAAAGAAAGAATATCTTTCTTTAAAAGCATTGTTAAATGTCATAGGTGTCAATTTAATTGATATTGATTTAATCAAAGAGTAGCACCCATAGAAGCAGATGATCAATCAGGGTGTAAAGTCTTATGGAACAAGCAAGGCTTTACACTCTTTTTGTCTGTATTGCAAATAGAAAGTGAAAAATTTAACAAGGAGCAGAAGATGACAATACGTAAGGCGACATTTGAGGATATGGATAACATTCTTGCAATCTATGCATATGCAAGGGAACAGATGCGGCTGTCGGGAAATCCGGACCAGTGGGGGGAGCATTATCCTTCTATGGAGATTGTGCAAAAGGATATAACATATGGCAGCAGTTATGTGATAACAGACGAAAAAAATGAGATTTGTGCGGTATTTGTGTTTGTGATCGGAGTGGATCCTACCTACCGGAAAATTGAGAACGGACACTGGTTAAATGATGACGCATATGGAACAGTACACAGGGTTGCAGGCAGCGGAAAACAAAAGGGGGTTCTCAAGCATTGTCTTGCATATTGCGAATCAAAAATGCCGAATGTCAGAGTGGATACACACGAGAACAACCGTATCATGCAGCATTTGCTTGAGAGCAGCGGATACCAAAAGTGCGGCACCATTTACGTCGCAGACGGCAGTCCGAGAATTGCTTATCAGAAAAAGGTATAAATTCCAATGAAATATAAAACTTATGTACCGTTGACGGCGACACCGTTTTGGCAGAATAAAAAGTACAAGGAACAGCTGCCGCAAAATCCCAGGCTGGCAAACTATATCCGCTGTTTTTGGGGAAGCGAGCAGCCTTACCTGCAAAAAGAAAAAGATGCTGATGTGAGCATCGTTGTGCCCGATACCTGTGTAGATATTATTTACCACATTGATTATACCGAGAATACGATTACCGGAGGCTTTTGCGGCATCAATGATACCAGTTTTCTGGCATATGACTGTGCTGGGAACGGGCACCTTGTTTCTGTATTTGCAATTCGTTTTTTTGCATGGAATGCATATGTTTTTTCGGAAGATTCCATGAAGGATACCATAAATGGCAGCTATGATGTACAGACGAGATTTCACCGGCTGGATATCATGCTGCGGCAGCAGTTGTTTGAAAAGCGTTCTTTGGAGGAACGGGGAAGGGCGGTTGAGGAAATTCTTCTTGGCAGGTTGTCCAAAATCCGGCAAAATAACATAATCAGCAGTGCAACGGAACAGATTATTTTGCAGAAAGGAACACAAAGTGTCACTGAGTTGGCAAAGGAATGCTTTGTCAGCGGCAGACAGCTGGAGCGGCTGTTTCATGAATATATCGGGATTACGCCAAAAAAACTTTGCAGTCTTGTGCGTTATCAGTATTTATGGAGTGAGATTATAACAAATCCGGAGTTTCGTGTTTTAGATGCGGTTTGTAAATACGGATATACGGATCAGTCCCATTTAATGCGGGAATTTAAACGTTATCATGCAATGGATATCCAAACGGCAAAACGGCATGCTTATCAACATGTCGGCAGGAATGTCGAAAATATACAAGACTTTTCCGAACAGTCATAATAGTATAAAAATACAGTTGCATGTATTTTTTATTGAAAGGAATGGGAAAGGCTATGGAAACATTAAAAAACGAAAATTTAAGCGTATGTGGGACGGATTGTAGCGCATGCTACTGCTACGGTAACATGTGTATAGGCTGCAACGAATGTGAGGGAAAGGTTTTTCATGCGCCCGATGGACAGGCCTGTGCGATTTATGACTGCACAGTACATAACAAAGGCTATAAAAACTGCGGAGAGTGCGCTGCGGCTCCATGCGATATTTGGATGAAAACGAGAGATCCCAAGTATTCCGATGAGGAGTTTGATGCAAATGTCAAAGCGCGTATGAAAAACCTTTTTCCGGAGTGCGGAAAAATCTAAGTGGCATTGCCCTATGGGGCGTGCCGAACCTATTGATGGTTTAATTGAGCAGATAAATCATAAAATTCAAATATCCGGCAAATGTCACCCACAAAACATAGGGGATATTGAGATAGGCGGCCGTTTTGTCAAGTACGCTGAATTTAAAAACCATTTTTAAAATGGAAGCCCAAAGAACAACAATCCATATAAAAGCAAACAGGAAAGTGCGCATGTTAAAAAAGATAATCGGCCAGAAAAAGTTGAGGGTCAGCTGCAGCGCATAGGAAAGCAGGGAGTCCATAGCTTCATAGGCGTGGATATCTCTTTGCAGCCATATGCGGGCGCTGCTGATTCCCATAAGAACATAAAGAATTGTCCACACGATAGGAAAAAGGAATGCGGGAGGGGAAAAGGCAGGTTTGTCGATTATGGCGTAAAGATACAAATTGTTTCGTATGAGAAAAGTGCCAAGACCTCCGACAGCGAGTGCAATCGCTATAGAAATGATGTATGGTTTAAATTTAGCCCACATAAGAAACCTCGTATTTAAGATTTGTTTAGTTCATTCTATGCAGACGCCGGTTTATTATGTAGGCTATTTTTTTATTGTCTGTATAATGGGGTTAAAACCCTCGCCTTAAGGCGAAACCTTTAGGTCAACCCCATAGCTTCAAGTTTAGAAAAAAAGAAAACAGAGATACTAAAACTTGAGGTGAATATTATGGAGAATTATAGGAAGTCGTCCCATTGCACATATGATATAAAATACCATTTAGTATGGATAACGAAATACCGAAAACCAGTGATAACTGGTCAGATAGCTATACGGACAAG